>NZ_JALNTJ010000002.1:338-833603 GCF_023161885.1 Pseudoalteromonas sp. 2CM37A | reverse complement strand
TGGTGCAATTAATGAGTAGCAGCGGCTTTATGCCGCGAAAAAGTTTAATATAAAACGCGAGGTAAACTCGCTGCTACGTAGTTAGCTCATGCTTTCGTTTAAAAGTGATTATGTCACCACCGAGGAGAGCAGGAGAAAAACTGAAGAAATAAATCACCAATACCTGTGCTTTCTCTGTGTAGCGCGAAGCGCCTCTGTGCCCTCTGTGGTGCAATTAATGAGTAGCAGCGGCTTTATGCCGCGAAAAAGTTTAATATAAAACGCGAGGTAAACTCGCTGCTACACGATAAACCCTATTCTGTAGACACGTCTTAAAAATGATTATCTCACCACAAAGAAGTAACTCACCAATGCCTGTTTTCTCTGTGTAGCGCGAAATGCCTTCTGTGGTGCAATTAGTGAGAAGCTGCGCTTCTAAGGTGAGCAAACTAGGCGTATACAGGCAAAATTAGCTACAGGGTAAAACTTGTATTCAGGCGTTTATAATTATCGTTTAAAGTATAAATCGATGGCTTTGGTGAGGAGTTCGTCGAGTTGCTCTTCGAAGGTATCTATATCAATTTCAAAATGGTTTAAATAGGCCTTGGCTTGCACTCGCGATAGGTTGCGGTTTTTTACGCTGTATTGACGCTCATCTTTTTGTTTGTCAAAACGTGGTAAAAACAAAAATTGCCCGTAATAAGGTGATTTAATATGCTTATTAGCATAACGACAAAAGTCTTCTATGTGATCTGCGCCCTGCGGCCCTAAACACCCTGGCTCAACGCGATACATTAAGCGAATTTTTTTGTCGTCTGCTAACTGCATAGTATGCCTTTTATAATTATCTAAAAAATAATACGCGGATTATTTTTCCGTCTTTTATTTGGTAGCTCGATACTAACTCAGAGCGTTTATCTACCACGTTTTCGTCTGTTGAACAGGTTTCTGATAGCTCGTGGTCTATTACTATGTCGCCGTGCACAATACGCTTTATTGGCGAGCTATTAATACACTTTAATTTTTTAAACATTAAGCCATAACGGGCTATTAGTTTTTCTTTTCCTTTAAATAATAGCTCATTAGGAAAAATATAAAACTCTACATCTTCATCGTACATACGAATAAATTGTTCAATATTACGTGCGTTATAGGCTTCTACTAGTTGCTCTACAACAGCAAGCGACTCGCGAGATTGCTTAGCTTTAGCTTGCTGCTTAGCGGTTAATGCCTCTTTGGCTTGCGTTACCGCTTTTTCTGCCTCGGCCACAGCTGCTGCTTTTTCTACTTTGTTTTTTGGTTTTTCTACCGGTTTTGGGGTTTCGCTACCCAGTACTTTTGAGTCGTCAGGTTTAGTAGTATCTACTGTTGGCGTTTTAAGCTCAGGGGCTTGGTACTCAAGCGTGTTTAACTTTTCATCTTTTGCTTTTGTTGGTGAATTGCTGGCTTGAGTAGAGCTTGACGCTTGCTCGGTACTTTTTTGCTCTTCTTGAGTCTCTTTGGTTTGCTCTGCTGCATAACTGATCAGGGCAACAGTGGCAATAAGCGAGGCAAAAATAATAGATAACGATTTCATAACTTTCCTAATATGAACATATAACGCTGTTAATGCTGCAACATAACAAATTTGAGCGTTTTCGGGTAGCAATTAAATGATTGTTATACACTTTACCAATACTGCTCAACCGTTATGTGCCCTGGGTCTCTGCGACGATTTCGTTTAAAGTTTTTGTCTAAAAGTAGCTGTGTGGTGTCTTTTACCATTTGTGGGTTACCGCAAATCATAAATTGCGAATTACTCGGGCTTGGGGTTTTAGAGGCTTTCCTAAATAGCTCGCCGTTTTGAATTGCTGTAGTTATACGCCCTTTCAGGCCTTGCTGTGGCTCCTCACGGCTCACAACCGGAATGTAGTTAAGTTGTGTAGGGTGTGCGTTTATTAGGGTATGTATAAGATTTTGATAGCTTAAATCGGTATTAAAACGTACGCCGTGCACTAAATTAATCTGTGTGTATTTTTGCCATACCTCTTGCTGCTGCAAAATAGATAAAAACGGCCCTATTGCAGTGCCTGTACTTAGCATCCATAACTGCTCGCTTTGCGGTATTTCGTCTAAGGTAAAAAAGCCTGTGGCACGTTGCTCTATTAATACAGTGTCGCCTGGTTTTAATTGCGCCAACCTAGGCGATAATAAGCCGCCCTCTACATTGATAAGGTAAAATTCTAAATCGGGGTTATTAGGCGCGTTGACATAAGAGTATGCCCGAGCAATACGTTTATCGCCCTCCATAATCGAGAGCTTAGTAAACTGCCCTGCTTTAAATGGCTCTACGCTTGCGTTTACTACCAGGCTGAAAAGTGTATCGCTCCACCATGTTACTTTTTTTACGGTTGCATCTACCCAGTTAGACATAGTCAACTCCATAGCTTAACGGTTAAACAACAAAAACAATAAATGGTTGTAATTTATACACTAGCATTAACTTAGTAAGAGTGACACTGGGTGTAGCGATTTTTTAAACGTAATGCTTTTACTTTGGGTAACATTGGTTTGTTTAAAAAAGATGAGTAGCAGCGGCTTTATGCCGCGAAAAAAATTAATACCAAACGCGAGGTAAACTCCAGCTACGCGGTTAGCCCGTGCTGTGCAGACGTGCGTTGTTTTCGTTCATAAGTGATTTTTTTCACCACAGAGGAGTGAAGGAGAAGAGCAGGAGAAATGACTTACCAACCCCCATTGTTTCCTTTGTGTCTCTGTGCCCTCTGCGGTGCAATTAATGAGTAGCAGCGGCTTTATGCCGCGAAAAAATTAATACCAAACGCGAGGTAAACTCGCTGCTACACGATAAACCCTATTCTCTAAACACGTCTTAAAAGTGGTTATGTCACCACCGAGAAACCATAAGAAGTAATATAACCAGCCCCCATGTTTCTCTGCGTAGCGCAGAATGCTTTCTGTGGTTAAATTAATGAGAAAATACGCATCAACCCTCAGCAACCTAGGCATCTTCAATGTTTACATTAATCTTAGAGCTAACCCAACTCTATACAGCTTGCTGGCATTTTAAAAGCAACGCTTTTACCTAGGGGTTACATAATTCTTATTAAACTTTAATTAAACGAAGTAAATTTCTGTAAACTTATTTAGCTTTAACTATAAACAATAGATTAGGGTTAATATTTCTCTAATGCATTAAACATTAGGTGAATATAAAATTTAAACGCTTAAAGACTTAAAATATTTGGTTCTGTTCGTAATACGATTTTGGAGAAGACAATAAGAATGGAGTTATTATAGAATGAGAGGGGCCATACGCTGTTAAATTATAACTCTAACTCCTGAAAAGTGTAAAACTTAAATAATCACTACAAGCACTATATAAACTAAATAAACATTATATAAATTAATTTATACTCACTTAAACAATAAAATTAAAATTACTTTTATTAATATAAAAAGCAAAAAAAGAAGTGATAAATAGAGTTTATAAAGACTATTTTGTA
This sequence comes from Pseudoalteromonas sp. 2CM37A, assembly GCF_023161885.1. Classification (NCBI taxonomy): domain Bacteria; kingdom Pseudomonadati; phylum Pseudomonadota; class Gammaproteobacteria; order Alteromonadales; family Pseudoalteromonadaceae; genus Pseudoalteromonas; species Pseudoalteromonas sp. 2CM37A. Next base: position 830,121 of record NZ_JALNTJ010000002.1, on the reverse strand, counting down.
GACAACTCAACTTCTACGTTTATATGCTCGCCTAGGCTAGAAAGATCTTTACTTACTAAATATTTAACTAATAGAAGAGTATTTTTGAAGTCTATCTCACGAAATTTTAGCATATGTTTTACCATTAATTTAAAATAAACATAGCAATGAGAGTTGAAAGTTTTCTTTAAAATTTTTCTTTGCTCTGAATCTAATGGAATATTCTCTAAAATCATCGCTGTTGCCAGAGCTTTACTTCCCATAATGTTACATGAACCTACAAGGTCCCAGCTTATGTTCGAAAAAAACATATTTACACCCTTGCCGCATTTTGTGATGTCACAAGGGTAGTACGCAACTTTATCAGCATTAGAACACAACAATAGCCACATTAGTTCATCTTCACCTGCAAACCTTAGTTGGTCGCAAAATAATACCTCAGGAAATTTACTCAGCCTGTACATAACTGTCGATGTTTGCGATAAATATTTATTGTACATTGACTGGACAATAACAGGTGAATCTATTAAAAATTTAGACTCGCCTACTAAAAAGTGGCTTAAATCGCGCTCCATTTCAGGAATATCAGTATTCCAATTAGAATCATAGAAGCCATCTCGATCTGTATTGCCAAAATAAAAGCTAGCACCTAAGTCGAAGGCCTCTAATGCTAAAGTGCTATGGCTTACACCCCATTGATCATCCGAGTCTAAAAATGCAACATAATCAACTATATTGCAAAGCTTAGTTTGAATATATTTTAATGCTGTATTTCTAGCTATAGCTGGTCCAGAATTAGTTTTGTGGTAAAGGCTAATTAAATGTATATTTTTTGGTAAAGTAGGCAGGAGTGCCAATTCTTCAGAAAGTGAAAGAGGAGAACAATCATCAACAATAACAACATAGTAAGTTATTTTACTTAAGCTTTCTTGCTCAATTATAGACTTGAGAGATTTTAACAATATTCCTTTATCTCGTTGATAAAATGGTATTACGACCCCTATACTATGCATAATAATTCCTATAAATCATCCATGTATTTAATCAATTCACTTAATTATTTGCACAAAGCCAAATTAATTATTTTTGTATGAACTAATTAATATTTTTATATTAAGTTTGTTATTTAAACCTTTAACGATTAAAAATAATACTAATTTTTAACCGTTGAAGCAATAAAACATTGCTAAAATAGCGATAGTTTTTAATTTATTGCTAGCAATCAGTAAAAAAGATTAGCTTAATAAGAATAAAAATTATTTTATATTTATTCTTATTAACTTTAATTTCGGTACAGCCACCCAATAAAGTAAGCAACTAAACTGAAAACTTACGAATAAAAGCTATTGTTCCCTATACTAACTACTAGCTAATTTATCCATTGCAGTTAACGGCATAATAGTAAAACCGTGGGGACTAAATACCTATAAATTATTTTCCCATTCTTACAAAGGGACACCATCATGAGCTTAGTGGTTATTTGGGGTATAATTTTAACCCACAGCCCCCTGCTGCTTGTAAATTTATAAAGATTATTAATAATACCTAGAATCAAATGGTCTATCAAAGAACTTCTTGGATAATTTTTTATAGGTTGCTCAAATTCCTTACTGTCAATAAGTATCTATCAGCTTAGTTGCTTGTACCCCCTCTTCTTTCCTCCTACAAACGTATATTAGAAGCTGCAAAGTTTTATTGTTACGCTTCAACGAGTGTTAGGCATGACTGTGACAGACCTGAAGCGATACTTTTTACTATTAGTGGGCTTATACGATATAAATTTGTTGTGATGCTTACAATGCAATCATTGAAAAAGTGAAGATGCTCAGGCAAATGGTAGTAGTGCAAATCAACTCTGAGCAAGCTCTACGTTTACAATATCAACATTAACACCTAAGCTGAGCCTTTCCCAGTAGACGCAAAGCTTGCTGGCGTTTTAAAAGCAACGCTTTTACCCTAGTGTAAGCCCCTTTGCTAAAGCCATGAGGGACTACCCTTCTAGCGTGAGCAAGCTCAACGACTTGTATCTCTCATTGATAAATGATTAGCTATCATTTATCACATCGAGTTCAGTGAGCTTGCCTCGACGTCTACAAGTCAAGTTAACGTCGGAGCTACCTCCTGTAGACGTGCATTGCTTTTGTTTAAAAGTGATTATGTCACCACTGAGAACACCGAGAAGATAATGAGAAGTGATGAACCAAACCCGTGTTTTCTATATGTAGCGCAAAGCGCCTCTGCGTACTTTATGGTGGAGTTAATGAGTAGCAGCGGCTTTATGCCACGAAGAAATTAATACCAAACGCGAGGTAAACTCCAGCTACGCGGTTAGCTCGTGCTGTGTAGACGCGCAGCTTGCTGGCGTTTTAAAAGCAACGCTTTTACTTAGGTGTAAATCCTTTTGCCAAAGCGCTTTTATAGGCATAAAAAAAGCCGCATAAAATGCGGCTTTGGGGGTTTAGTCTCACTTCACTTTGGGCGTGTCTCCAAAACTTAGTGAATACGTTACCAAGGAACTGTTTGCTAATTTAATAAAATTGCCTTTATTAAATAGACTCTAAAGCAATTTTAACCATTTCGTTAAATGTACTTTGGCGCTCATCTGCAGGTGTTGCTTCACCGGTGATCACGTGGTCACTTACGGTAAATAGTGCCATTGCGTTAGCACCATACTCTGCAGCTACACCATATAAACCTGCTGTTTCCATATCTACAGCTAGTACACCTAGTTTATCTAGGTCTTTATAGAATGTGTCGTCAGCTTGGTAGAAGGTATCGGTAGTAAATACGTTACCTACTTTTGCTTTAATGCCTAGGTCTTTAGCGGCGTTAACACCGTTTAAAAGTAGGTCAAAGTTAGCAATTGCTGAAAAATCGTAACCACGAACGCGTGCACGGTTTACGTTTGAGTCGGTGCTTGCGCCTTGTGCAAAAATTACGTCGCGAATTTTAATATCTGTACCAATACCACCACAGGTACCAATACGAATAATATTTTTAACGCCAAAGCTTACAATTAACTCACGCGCATAAATAGACATAGATGGTATGCCCATGCCCGAACCCATAATACTTACGGGTTTACCTTTATATGTGCCTGTAAAGCCGTACATGTTACGTACGCCTGTTACTTGTACTGCATCATCTAAAAAGTTTTCAGCAATGTATTGTGCACGAAGCGGATCGCCCGGCATTAATACTGTTTCAGCGAAGTCACCAACGTTTGCACTAATATGCGGAGTACTCATTAATTGTTTTCCTTTTTATTTAGGCGCGTTTAGCTTATTTAAAAAGCCGTCACCGTATTCAAGTGCAGGTAAGTTAAACCACTGTGCAAGGGTTTGGCCTATATCTGCAAAGCTATTGCGCTCGCCAAGCGGGGTATTTTGCATGCCCGGTTGATAAGCTATAACTGGTACATATTCGCGGGTGTGCTCTGAACCTGGAAAGGTTGGGTCACAGCCGTGATCTGCAGTGATCATTAACACGTCATCTGCATTTAATTGGTTTAGTATAGTTGGTAAGTAATCGTCAAATTCTTTTAACGCTTTTGCATAACCAACTGGGTTGCGACGGTGGCCAAACTTTTCGTCAAAATCAACTAAATTGGTAAAAATTAAGCTGTTATCTGGCGCACTTGCTAATACTTCGCTGCTTTTTTCAAGCAAATTCATCAGCCCTGGGGCTTTGTGTTTTTGGGTAATGCCTTGGTGTGCATATATATCTGCAATTTTACCAATGCTTATTACTTCACCGCCGTGTTTAGATAGTACATCTAATAGGGTCGGTGCTGGCGGCAATACTGAATAATCGCGACGATTACCAGTACGGGCAAAATCTGCATTGCTTGTGCCTAAAAATGGCCTAGCAATAACACGGCCTATATTTAGTTTATCAAGTAATTCGCGGGCAATTTCACACACTTCGTAAAGGCGCTCAAGGCCAAAAGACTCTTCGTGTGCGGCAATTTGAAACACGCTATCTGCAGAGGTGTAACAAATTGGTTTGCCTGATTTTACATGCTCTTCGCCTAGCTGCTCTAATATGGTAGTGCCTGATGCATGGCAGTTGCCTAAAATGCCAGGTATACCGGTAGCGGCTATAAATTCGTCTACAAATTCTTGTGGAAAACTCGGCTGTGTTTTAGGGAAGTAGCCCCAATCAAATAACACAGGTACGCCGGCCATTTCCCAGTGCCCTGATGGCGTATCTTTACCGCTTGAAAGCTCTTTTGCATAACCCCACGCACCTTGCGATGCTTGACGCTCAGAAACTAAACACGTTTCACCGCCCGCTGCCTCACAGGCATCGATTAAACCTAATTTAGATAAATTAGGTAACGATAACGCTTTACCCGTTTCGTCGTGGTATGCTTTTAATAAGTGGGCGAGTGTATTTGCTCCAACATCACCAAATTTGTCTGCATCGGGTGCTGCGCCTATACCTAGGCTGTCTGCCATTAAGATGATTGCTCTTGCCATGTTGACCTCACTTTGCTTCTAGGTGGTTACTTTATCCGCTGATCGAATTTTCCGTACAGGACATAAGTCCTGTTTCATAAAAGCTAAACATTATAAATTTGCGTTCTTAAGCAAAGCAAAAGAGATTATTCGTGTCTTTTTTGCTATTGTGATCAACCAAACAACTTTTCCTTTCTGTGTGGGTGAGAACTTTAGTGACACGAACTATTATAGCTATTGCTGGCGCATCAGCGTCGGGCAAATCTCTTTTTAGCCAAACTATTTACAATGAGTTGGTTAATGAGCTTGAACCAGGCGCTATCGCCATTATTGAAGAAGATGCTTATTACAAGGATCAGTCGCATTTGCCTATGGAACACCGTACGCAAACTAACTACGACCATCCTGATGCATTTGAACATGAGTTAATGCTTGAACATTTAACTCAACTTCGTAGTGGTAACTCTGTCGAAGTACCTACTTATGATTATGCACAACACACACGAAGCGATGAAACTCGTCGCGTTGCTGCAGCTAAAATTTTAATAGTAGAAGGTATTTTATTATTAAGTGATAAAGCACTTAATAAAGAATTTGATATTAAGGTATTTATAGATACACCCCTTGATATTTGCTTAATGCGTCGTATGCAACGAGACATGGAAAAAAGAGGCAGAACATTACAATCTGTTGTTGAGCAATATCAAGCAACTGTTAGACCGATGTTTTATCAATTTATTGAGCCTTCAAAGCATAACGCTGATTTGGTTGTGACTCGAGGCGGAATGAACCGCGTTGCGATTGATATTATTAAAAGTAAAATTAAGTATTTACTACAAGAATAATAACGGGAAACATCTGTATGACAACATTTATGAGCTTAGTAGGCATGTTTGTACTACTAAGTATTGCTTTTGCGGCTTCGACTAATCGTAAAGCAATAAACTTACGCACCGTAGCGATAGCCTTTGCTATGCAAGTAGTTATTGGTGGGTTTGTACTGTTTTTTGAAGCAGGTAAAAATGTGTTAGCAAGTATGTCTAGTGCCGTCTCTTCGGTAATTAGCTTTGCAAACGACGGGATTGGGTTTTTATTTGGCCCACTTGCATCGCAAGATACACTCGGCTTTATTTTTGCTATTCAAGTTTTACCGGTCATTGTGTTTTTCTCAGCACTTGTTGCTGTGCTTTACCACATTGGCATTATGGATTGGATAATTAAAATTCTGGGCGGCGGTTTACAAAAACTATTGAAAACCTCACGCACAGAATCGCTCTCAGCAACGGCTAATATATTTGTAGGCCAAACTGAAGCACCCTTAATTGTTAAGCCGTTTATAGCAACCATGACTAAGTCTGAGTTGTTTGCAGTAATGGTAGGTGGCTTAGCCACGGTAGCAGGCTCTGTAATGGCAGGTTACGTAATTATTGGTGTAGAGCTTAAGTATTTAATTGCCGCCAGCTTTATGGCTGCACCAGGTGGGTTTTTAATGGCCAAAATGATTGTGCCAGAGACCGAAACACCTAAAGATACGCTTGCTGATTTAGACACCGATGAAGACAAGCCAGTTAATGTTATTGATGCAGCAGCATCAGGCGCAGCTAACGGCATGCATTTAGCGCTAAATGTGGGCGCAATGCTATTAGCTTTCGTAGCATTAATAGCGTTATTAAACGGTTTACTAGGCGGTATTGGTGGGTGGTTTGATTACCCTACTTTAACGCTACAAGAAATTTTAGGTTATGTATTTGCTCCTGTTGCATGGTTACTTGGCGTACCATGGGATGAGGCAATCATAGCAGGTAGTTTTATTGGTCAAAAGTTAGTAGTAAATGAGTTTGTTGCTTACTTAGACTTTATAAATTATCGCGATACGTTAAGTGCGCACACTCAAGCAATTGTAACATTTGCGTTATGTGGGTTTGCTAATCTATCGTCGATAGCTATTTTACTAGGTGGATTAGGCGGTATGGCGCCTAGTAGGCGAAAGGATATCGCACGCTTAGGGCTCAGAGCAGTGTTAGCAGGATCTATGGCTAACCTTATGAGCGCAGCAATTGCTGGGTTTTTCCTCTCGCTAGCTTAGAAACTTAATGAGATGAACACCGGTGTTGCAAAACAAGAAGATAGTACTTTAAGGGGTTAAAGCACTATCTGACTTGAACGATACTTCACCAAGGGCCGCAAGGCCCTTTTATCGTTTTAGGGCCCTTATAAATATATTCTTCCTGTTAAAAACAACTCCCTCTTTCTTACCTTTAAGTACATATACGCGCATGGCTTTTTATATTTTTGCGATAAATTTGTATTATTGAAAAGTGGTAAATTATAAATTTTAGGCCACACTTAGGTTTATCCTAATGTAACCTACTGTTTTATTGATGTTCTACCTTTAAGCACACTCATAAAATAGCCGCTGTTGATAAGACGATTTATATAAATGCGTAAACTTTTATTAGTATTGTTGTTTGTTTTTTTTAATAGCTACGCAAGCTCAGACCCTCTTTTAGTTGTCACGGAACTCTCACCGCCCGATCAAATACTCGTTGATGGAAAAGTGACAGGCAAAGGCACTGAGTTTATAAGGGCTATTTTTGCAAAGGCGAACCTAACGCCCGATATACAAATGTACCCATGGGCGCGAGCATTTAGACTTGCCAGCACTATCCAAAACACCTTTATTTACACCATAGCGCGCACCAAAGGGCGAGAAAACAACTTTCATTGGATAGGCCCAGTTTCGCATTTTGAGCTTGCTTTTGTTGCGCTTAAAGAGCGTGACGACATAATTATTAACAATACTGAGGAAGCAAAAAAATACAAAATAGCGATGCAACGTAACGACTTTTCTACTGATATATTAACTAACTTGGGGTTTGAGGTTGTGCTAACCACCGATATACAAAAATCGTATGCGTTATTGGTTGCCAAAAAAGTAGACTTAATTGTTGATGACCCCGAACTAATACATCAAATAAGTCAGTATTTGCCCACCCCTGACGCTCAATTTAAAGCCATATATAATGTAGAAGAACTCAAGGTAGATGCCTATTTGGCAGCAAATAAAAACACCGATATGCGCTATATAAACGCGCTACAAAAAGCCTTTCACACACTTAAAAATACCCAAGGGCTACCCTAGCCCCTAAGCTAAACCTTGCTTTTTTAAGCGCAACTTTAACGCTTAGTTACGTTATTTAGTACCTAAGTAATAAAGTCTAAAATAGGGGCTTAGTGATTAATTATTGCTATATGGCGCTATGAACGAATCGAGACTGCGCTCTTGTTTTAGCGCTTTAAAGGCACGTTGAAAGCGATCTACTATGTGCTGCGGCACCGCTTTATTAAACGCTAAATAATTATCTTTAAGGTCGTTACTTACAGGTAGCTCAGTGAGTTGCTCTACATCAAGTAAGCTCACGTTATAAGGCTTTAATTGGTTATAAATAACGTGCTCCGAGCCTAAAATAAGATCTATTTTATTGTTTATAAAAAGCTGAATATATTGTTGCTCTTCACCAAACGTCATTAAGTTTTGCCCATTTACAAACCCTATTTTTTTGACCAATGATTGATATATATCTCCCCTTACCATGCCTAACGAATAAAGAGTGGTGTCGTTAAGGGTATTTACAGTGACATCAGGACGGCTTTTTAACTTATAAAAATAAGTTCGTGCAGTAGTTAACGGACCAAGCCAATTAAATAAAGGAATTCGGTTAGTATGTTGCGCCATTGAAAAAATGGCTGAATAAGGCTTTTTATGCACAAGCATTGCGGCACGCTTCCAAGGCATGACTTTAAAGTCGCACTCTACTTCTGCTTTAATACACAGTGCGTTGACTATATCGTAGTTAGCGCCAACAAGTTGGCCGTGCTCGTTTATAAAATTATAAGGTGCAAACTGATCTGTATAAATAACTAACTTAAAATGGTTTGCATAAGTAAACGTGCTTAAGAAGAAACAAGCAATAAAAGGAAAGAGTTTTAGAATAACCGCACCACTACATTAATTTATATTATTAAATGATAGATGGCACTATTTTACAGTCAAATTTTAGGCACAAAAAAAGCGCCTTAAGCGCTTTTTTTTATTTTTACTTTAAAAGTAAAAATTATAACGGAGTGATGTTATCCGCTTGAGGACCTTTTTGACCTTGTGAAAGAGTGAACTCTACACGTTGCCCTTCAGCTAAAGTTTTGAAACCTTCGCTTTTGATTGCTGAGAAATGTGCGAAAACGTCTGGGCCGTTTTCTTGCTCGATGAAACCAAAACCTTTAGACTCGTTGAACCACTTAACTGTACCTGATACGATGTTAGACATTGTAATATCCTGATATAAAAATAAAAAATATGCTCATAAGAGCGGGTGTAGCAAAAAATGAGATGGTACTTAAAAACTTCAGGACGGTACTACAAGTATTACTTATACAACAACGAAATGGAGATTTATAAATTACATGCTTTCTTTCTAGCTGCGGCCTACTATATAGAGTTAACTATTTATGTCAAGCCTTTATAGTAATGCAGGCAATAAATAGTGTTTGTGCTTAACCTTTAATAACTCCCGTGGCTAGCCTATAGCTTAACCCCTGCGCGGCTTTAATAGTTAACTGGCCAATTAAAACAATGAACTATTTAATCTTTAGTTTTTAAAACGGCGGCAATGAGTACAGCTAATTTAACACCTACTCACCATTTAGATAAAACGTATTCAGCCATGATACACGCCTTACAATTTACCCTGTGTATACAAACAGCTGCACTTTGCAGTTGTACACAAAAATAGATAAGCTACTGCCACTTATCTATTTAGCGTTGGAGTGTGTTTTGCTAAATAAATGCTTTATTTCGTCTGTTGTTTTTTTATCTGGGTGTTTAATGCCATTACAATCTTCTTTTGCTAAGCCTACACTGTCTCTTGAACAACAATTGGGGCAAAAACTAATACTCGATTTGCGCTATTTTTGTCAGCAAGGGTCAAGCAAACAATGCAGAACACCGGTTACTACCCTACCTGATGAACTAGCAGCGGCCATTGCAAAGCATAATATTGGTGGTGTAATTTTATTTTCTGAAAACACCCAATCTATTGAGCAAACCATTACCCTTAATAGCCAATTACAAACTGCGGCGAGTAAATCAAGCTCAAAGCTGCCGTTATTTATTTCGATAGACCAAGAAGGCGGCCGAGTAGCGCGTTTACCTCGCGATGTTGCCACTTCATTTACTGGTAATATGTCTATTGGTGCAACCTATAAAAAGTATGGCACTCAATACGCAACCCAAATTGCCACTGTTATAGCTAAAGAGCTAAATTCGTTAGGTATTAATGTTAACTATGCCCCTACGGTAGATGTAAACATGAACCCCGATAACCCGGTAATTAATGTTCGCTCGTTTGGTGAAAACCCAGCACTTGTCAGTAAGCTAGGCGCAGCACAAGTGGCAGGGTTTGAGAGCAACGGCGTTATTACATCGTTAAAGCATTTCCCAGGGCACGGCGATACCAACGTAGACAGCCACACAGGGTTACCACAAGTAAATCACTCCAAAGAAGACATATACCAACAAGACTTAGCTCCCTTTAAACACATAATTGCCACGCAAAACCCAGGTATGATTATGACGGCGCATATTCAATACCCACAACTCGATAACAGTACGTTTGTAAGTGTTGATGGCAAAAGCATGATAAAACCCGCCACTATGTCGCGTACTATAATTACTGACATTTTAAGAGGGGAGTTAAATTATCAAGGCGTGGTGGTAACCGACGCTTTAGATATGGCTGGCATTAGTCACTTTTTTACCCCAACCCAAGCGGTAATCAATACCTTTGCAGCAGGCGTTGACCTAGCGCTTATGCCAATAGAGATCAGAACACCGGCTGATTTAAACGCACTCGACAAACTTATGGATGAATTAGTCGCATCTGTTAATAATAAACAACTCAGTAAAGAAGAAGTGGCTCAATCGGCTGCACGTATAACCGCTTTAAAAAATAAATTTAAATTAACCACACAGCTAGACCCATTAAGCACTTTGGCTAAAGCAAAAGATATTATTGGCTCTCAAGCACATCGCAAAATAGAAGCTGAGCTTGCCGTAAATGCTATTACTGAGGTTAAAAATAACAATAATGCATTGCCTCTTAATTTAAGCAAAGGGCAACACATCCATATTATTATGCCCGATACCCGAAAATGCATGGCCATGCAGCAAGCGCTTAGCGCTATAAGTAATGCGGCGCTTAAATATAGTTGCAGTAGTTTACAAGGGTTTGACCCTGTAAAGGCACATAGCTTAATTAAAAATGCAGATGTTGTTATTGCAGGCAACGCTACGCCTAATCAAAGCGCTGTAGAGATTGGCGGAATGGATGATTTAAAAGACGACCCTCGCTTTGCACTCAATACCGCTGAGCAACCTAAAGCGCTGTCATCATTACTGGATATAGCTGCATCAGTGAATAAAAAAACAATATTTATAAGTTTGCGTGCCCCCTACGACATAGCGCAGTTTGGCAGCAGAGCTAATGCAGTTCTTGCTTCTTATGCGTATAATATAGATACAGATAAAAACAATGCTGTTGCGGGGCCTGCATTTACAGCGCTTGCTAAGGTATTGTTAGGCAGTGCACACGCTCATGGCGTACTGCCGGTGACCATAAAATAATAATAACAAGGGATAAAAAATGAAACTGAATTGCGATTTAGGCGAAAGCTTTGGCGCATGGAAAATGGGATTAGATGATGAGGTAATGCCTCATATTGATATGGCAAATATTGCGTGTGGTTTTCATGGTGGAGACCCAGATGTAATAGCCGATACGTTGTATTTAGCAAAGCAGCACAATGTACAAATAGGTGCGCACCCAAGTTACCCCGACCAACAAGGCTTTGGCAGGCGCTCTATGGCGCTTAGCGCGCAAGAACTGACCAATTGCTTACATTACCAAATTGCCGCCCTTGATGGCATGGCTAAAGTACAGGGCTTAACACTTAGCTATGTTAAGCCACATGGTGCTTTATATAACGACATGATGAAAAACGATCATATTTTACAAACAGTTATTACTGCTATAGCGCACTACCCTGCACCATTAAAGCTTATGCTGTTAGCCACAAAAGACTCTGCAAAACACACCTTTGCCGCCAATAGTTTAGGTGTAGATCTTATTTTAGAAGCCTTTGCTGATAGGCAATATACAGACGAAGGGCATTTAGTATCTCGCCACCTTGATGGCAGCGTTCACGACAAGCCAGCGCTTTTAGCACAAGTAAAACAGCTATTAACCGACGGCTGTGTAACCACTCGCTCAGGAAACTCTCTAAACTTAAATGCTAACAGTTTGTGCGTGCATGGCGATAACGCAGCCGGTATAGCTCTTATTAAAGAAATTAAATCACTGTGTGTATCAGCAACCTAACCTTGCTTTTAGCTCGTTATTAAGCCTCAAGCTACAAAACGCGTGTTTGTTTCACTTTAAAAATTTTTAGCTGTAAAGGGGCTTTACAGCTTTAACCTCCATTTAGTTCAATCATGTACAACCTAATATCGCTTTAAAAATAGCCCAGCAACACAGCACAGTAACAAAGCATAAGTCACACAGCGCTGAAATACATGGCGCTGCATATAAAAAATTTAACGCAGTAAGCCCGCTATTTATTACTATAAAGTAACCATGCTTTACTTAAACCGGTATTAAATTATAGTTTCACCGCATCGCGCTTTTCATCCCTTGCCTGCTGACATATAACTACATATACAAAAACCACAGCAGGGAATACAAATGAAGACGCTTTTAGCACTTAGTTTAAGTAGCAGTTTATTACTTGGTAGTAACCAGTTAGCTTTTGCAAAGGACAACACATTACAGCTACAAGATGTGTTTAACCTTGAATACGCCAATCAAATTGATATAACAGACGATGGTAAAACGGTGTACTTTGTACGTAACCGTATGGATATAAAAACGGACCGTAAAGTCAGTAATATTTGGTCAGTTGATTATAAAACTAAACAACTGCAACCGCTTACCTCGGGCGTGCATATGGATCACTCCCCGGTACTATCGCCAGACGGGCAACGCCTTGCATTTATATCTAACCGCGATGGCAGCAGCCAAATTTATATGAAGTGGCTTAAAACAGGTGCTGTAGCAAAAATTAGTAACCTAACCAGCAGCCCACGCGCAATTACCTGGCATCCCGACTCTCAGCAGCTTATTTTTAGTATGTTTGTACCAAGTAGCAGTGCACCACCTGTTAACTTACCTGGCAAGCCTAAAGGCGCTACATGGGCCGAACCTGCTAAATTTATAGACGATGTATACTACCGCGCCGACGGAGGCGGTTATAGCCAAAAAGGCTTTAGCCAATTATTTGCAATAGATGCAAATGGCGGCAATGCAAAGCAGCTCACACACGATGAGTTTAATAACGCCGGCGAAGTAAGCTTTAGTAAAAACGGCAATAGCCTTTATTTTTCGGCCAATCGGCATGAGCAAAATCAACTAAAGCCCACTAATAGTGAAATATACCAGCTTGATTTAAGCACCTTAAAAATTGCTGCCATTACCAATAGAAACGGCCCTGACCAACAACCTAAAGTATCTCCCGATGGGCGTTACTTGGCCTTTACAGGGTATGATGATAAACGCACCAATTACGAAAACACGCAGCTTTATATTCGTGATTTAAAAACGGGCGATACAAAAAGCCTAACCCCTAATTTTGATAGAAGTGTGGGGCAAATTAAATGGAGTGCCAATTCAAAAGGGGTTTACTTTAGCTACGCAGACGAAGGCCAAACAGCCCTTGCCTACCAACCACGCAGTGGTAAGCGTAAAGTGCTCACCGAGCAAATAGGTAGCGTTGCGTTTGGTCGTCCTTATTCGGGCGGCGATTTTGATGTAAGCGAAGATGGCGATATTGCTTTTACACTTGCCGATACTCAGCGCCCTGCAGATATAGCCACTATAAAACGAGGCAAAGCTCGTCGCCTCACTACACTCAATGCCGATGCGTTAGGCGATAAAGAACTTGCCAACGTAGAAGAGATTTGGCTTAAATCGAGCCACGACCAGCTGCCAATTCAAGGCTGGATTGCATACCCACCTGGGTTTGATAAATCAAAAAAATACCCACTTGTATTAGAAATTCATGGCGGCCCTGTGGCTAATTATGGCCCTCACTTTAGTACCGAGGTGCAATTGTTTGCAGCCAAAGGAAACGTGGTTTTATACATGAACCCACGAGGCAGTGACTCATACGGTAAAACGTTTGCCCAAACAATTCATCATAATTACCCAAGTAACGATTTTGACGATTTAATGACCGGCGTTGATGCGCTAATAGCGAAAGGCTTTATTGATGAGTCTAAACTATTTGTAACAGGTGGCTCTGGCGGTGGTGTATTAACCGCATGGATTGTAGGGCACACCGACAGGTTTGCAGCAGCAGTGGTGGCTAAACCCGTTATTAATTGGATCAGTTTTGTACTAACTGCCGACTTTTATCCATTTTTTGCCGATTACTGGTTCCCAGGTAAACCTTGGGATCATATTGAGCACTATATGAAACGCTCACCTATTAGCTATGTAGGTAACGTAACAACGCCCACTATGCTTTTAACAGGGGAGGCAGATTACCGTACCCCTATTTCTGAAACCGAGCAGTTTTATCAAGCCCTTAAGCTGCAAGGTGTTGATACCGCTATGGTGCGTATTCCTAATGCTTCACACGGTATTACGGCGCGCCCTTCTAACTTAATGACCAAGGTTGCCTACATTCAATGGTGGTTTGATAAACACTCAAACAAAAAATAAGCACTGCATTTAGTTTTAAAAATAGCCACACCTAGGTGGCTATTTTTTTGTAATTACCAACGCTTAGGTTAATTAATGCCAAACTGTAAACCCCCTTTACAGTTTTGAGCTTATCCATATCGGACTTAGGTGTTTTTCAGTTAGTAAAATTTCGGTTTATTGTAATTTTAATCGTTTGAGTTGGTAAAAAATCGGTTTGAGCCACTGTTTATAAGCACTCAGTTAGTAAAAAATTGTTTTATAAAGGCACCAAGTTAGTAAAATTTCGGTTTATTATTTTACTTATACTTAGTAAAACAGCTAAAAACAGCCTTTTAATAGGGGGATTTTGCACTTTAAAGCGGCTTTACAGTAAAAAAGCAGCCATATAGCTGTACTTAATATCTACCTAGTTAAATTGTGATCCACAACTAAATTTAGCCGAGCCTGATTTATATTAATATAATAAAAAAAGGGCCTTACGGCCCTTGAGTAACACTATCTAGAAAAGTTAAAACTGGTTCATGGTGTTATCTTCACCACCGGCTTTAAGTGCGTTTTCACCAGAGAAGTACTCTTTGTGCGTATCGCCAATATTAGACCCAGCTAAATCTTGGTGCTTAACTGAGGCTTGTTCGCGGCGAATTTCTTGACGTTGTACATCACGTACATAAGCAAGCATGCCCATATCACCAAAGTAACCTTCTGATAAAATATCGGTGCTTAGTGCAGCCGTATGGTATGTAGGCAGTGTAATTAAGTGATGGAAAATACCCGCTTCACGTGCACCATCGCGCTGGAAGTTTTGCACTAATACATCCGCTTCAGCAGCAAGCTCTGTATCGTCCATTTCTGGCGCCATTAGGCCTTTATTATCACCTAGGCTTGGGTAAGCGCTCAAATCGCGACCCGCTTCTTGCCACTCTTGATACACTTGCTCACGGAACTTAAGCGTCCAGTTGAATGACGGTGAATTGTTATAAACAAGTTTAGCATCAGGCACTTGCTCTTTAACGCGGTTAACTAGCTCTGCAATTTGCTTAACATGTGGTTTTTCGGTTTCAATCCACAATAAATCAGCGCCCGATTGTAAGCTTGTTACACAATCTAGTACTACGCGGTCTTTTTCAGTGCCTTCGCGGAATTGGTATAAACCGTTTTCTAAACGCGTTGGCTTACATAATTGGCCATTAATTTTCATTGCCGTATCACCTTCGTTTAAATCATCTACACCGTTAATAGGTGTGGTTTCTAAAAACGCGTTGTACTGGCTAGCTAAGTCTCCTGGCGCTTGAGACACAGGCACTTTTTGCGTAAGGCTTGCACCTAATGAGTCGGTACGCGCAACAATAATACCGTTATCAATACCGAGTTCTAAAAATGCGTAACGTACAGCGTTAATTTTTGCTAAAAAATCTTCGTGCGGTACAGTTACTTTACCTGCTTGGTGACCACATTGTTTAGCGTCAGACACTTGGTTTTCTATTTGAATGGCACACGCACCTGCTTCAATCATCTTTTTAGCAAGTAGGTAGGTTGCTTCTTCGTTACCAAAACCAGCATCAATATCGGCAATAATAGGCACTACATGTGTCTCAAAATTATCAATTTTATCAAGCACCGCTTGCACATCGCCGCCATTGGCTTTCGCTTCGTCTAGATCATTAAATAAGTGGTCTAGTTCACGGGCATCGGCTTGTTTTAAAAATGTATAAATCTCTTCAATAAGCGCAGGCACTGAGGTTTTTTCGTGCATGCTTTGATCCGGTAACGGGCCAAATGCAGAGCGAAGTGCAGCAACCATCCAACCACTTAAGTAAACATAACTGCGCTTAGTTGTTTTTTGATGACGCTTTATTGCCATCATCATTTGTTGCGCAGTAAAACCATGCCAACAACCTAAAGACTGTGTGTATTGGCTGGTGTCTTTATCGTAAGCGGCCATATCTTCTCGCATTACATCTGCGGTGTATTGTGCAATTTCAATCCCTGTACGAAAGCGGTTTTGTAAACGCATGCGGCTTGCATATTCAGGGTTAATGGCTTTCCATGCGCTACCTTGAGATTGGCAAAGTGTTGCTAGAGTATCGGTTTCACGTGTGTATGTTGTCATAATAAAATCCTTCGAACGGGTCTATAAATTATTTAAATTATTGTGAGAGTGGCTAGGAGTGTGTGCTCCGTATCGCTTAATTCAACATTAGGCTTATTTTTTAGATTTAGTAAATTTATAGTTGTTATTACCGCTATATTTTTTGTGAATGGCTAAAAAGCACGCACTGAGCCTTTTTTGCGTTATTGTTGCTTTAACGCACACAACAACACCGCGACCGTTTAAGGAAGGTAAATATGGCACACACTCTCACACACTCAGGGCTAAGCGTAGATACACAGCTGGCCAACTTTGTAAAAACACAGCTACTCCCAGGCACTCATTTATCTGAGCAGCAATTTTGGCAAAGCTTTGCAAACATAGTACAAACGCTTACCCCGAAAAATAACGCTCTTTTAGCTAAGCGCGAGCAGCTACAACAACAAATAGATGACTACCATAAAACAAATAAAACGTGGGATAGCGCGCAGTACCAAGCGTTTTTAACAGACATTGGCTACCTAGTACCAGAGCCTGCAGACTTTGCCATTGAAACGCAAAATGTAGAGCCCGAAATAGCACTCAGCGCAGGCCCTCAGCTTGTTGTGCCTGTTAGCAACGCACGTTTTGCGCTTAATGCGGCTAACGCGCGCTGGGGTTCGTTATACGATGCGCTGTACGGCACCGACGTATTAAGTGAAGACGACGGCGCTGAAAAAGGCACTACGTATAATCCAGTTCGTGGTTTTAAAGTAATGGCGTATGCGCGCCAGTTTTTAGATAAGGCCCTGCCCCTTAAAAATGGCTCACACATAGAAAGCACCAACTACTCAATTGTTGAAGGCGCCCTGTCTATCACCCTAAGAGACAGCTCGCATACTCAATTAAAAAACCCTGAGCAACTTATTGGCTACCAAGGCGAGGCGCAAAACCCAAGTGCTATTTTATTAAAAAACAATGGCCTGCATGTAGAGCTGCAAATAGACCATCACCACCCTATTGGCCAAGCCGACAAAGCAGGATTAAAAGATGTTTTGCTTGAAGCTGCACTAACAACCATTATGGATTGCGAAGACTCTGTTGCCGCAGTAGATGCCGAGGATAAAGTACAAGTTTACAAAAACTGGCTGGGTTTAATGCAAGGTAACTTGGTTGAATCGTTTAAAAAAGGCGATAAAACCATAGAGCGTACTTTACAAAGCGATAGGCAATATACAGCCCTTGACGGTAGCAGCCTTACGCTTAAAGGCCGCAGCATGATGTTTGTCCGTAATGTAGGTCACTTAATGACCAACCCTGCTATTACCGACATTTACGGCCAACCCGTATTTGAAGGCATTATGGATGCGATGTTTAGCGCAACCGCAGCCCTGCACGATTTAAATAAAAAAACAGGCATTAAAAACACCAGTGCTCAAAGCATCAATATTGTAAAACCCAAAATGCATGGCCCTGAAGAAGTTGCTTTTACAAATACGCTTTTTAGCATGGTAGAAGAAGCGCTTAGCTTGCCAAAAAACACCCTAAAAATGGGAATTATGGATGAAGAGCGCCGTACTTCAGTCAATTTAAAAGCCTGTATACACGCAGCCAAAGCGCGCGCGGTGTTTATAAATACTGGCTTTTTAGACCGCACGGGCGATGAAATTCATACCTCTATGCACGCAGGGGTCGCTTTGCCAAAGGCCGCAATTAAAGCTCAGCCGTGGATCAAAGCATACGAAGACCGTAACGTTGATACAGGCCTTGCCTGCGGCCTAAGCGGTAAAGCACAAATAGGTAAAGGTATGTGGCCAATGCCAAATAAAATGGCACTTATGATGGAGCAAAAGCTTGCTCATGTGCAATCTGGCGCTAATACCGCGTGGGTGCCCTCGCCTACCGCAGCCACTTTGCACGCTATGCATTATCACGATGTAGATGTATTTACCGAGCAAAAAGAAATTGCCAAACGAGGCATGGCAAGCCTTACTGATTTACTTACACCGCCTTTAATGGCACAGCCGAAAACGCTCAGTAAAGAAGATATTCAAAGTGAGCTTGAGAACAATGCACAAGGCATTTTAGGCTACGTAGTACGCTGGATAGACCAAGGTATTGGCTGCTCAAAAGTGCCTGATATTAACCACATAGGCTTAATGGAAGACAGAGCAACCTTGCGTATTTCAAGTCAACATATGGCAAATTGGCTACAGCATGGGGTGTGTACTCAACAACAAATAGAGTCGATTATGGCTAAAATGGCTAAAGTGGTTGATGGCCAAAATGAGCACGACAGCGCGTACAAGCCAATGGCACAAAGCGACGAGTCACTTAAAAATAGTATTGCTTATCAAGCCGCTTTAGCGCTTGTATTAGAAGGTGCTAAGCAGCCAAGTGGATACACCGAGCCCCTATTACACAGCTACCGCTTAAAATATAAAGCAAAACACCATAACCTAGCTGAATAGTTAACATTAGTTTAACAGCAAAAAAGCGCGTTTTGCCTACACAAAACGCGCTTTTTGTTTATTTAAAGCTAACTGTAGTTTTGCTTTAAATTAATTTTTAACAATTGCATTGTGATACACGTTTTGAACGTCATCACAGTCTTCAAGCATGTTGATGAACTTGTCAAAATTAGCAATAACTTCTTCATCTTCAATTTCTACATGCACTTGCGGAACAAACGTAATTTCATCTACTTCAAAGTTAATCCCTTCAAAGTTTTCCTCAAGCGCTGTTTTCGCTTTATAGTACTCAGTATGGGGTGCAAATACCGACACTTTACCATTTTCAACTTCAACGTCGGTTACATCAACGTCGGCCATCATTAGTGCTTCAAGGACCACTTCGTCATCGTCACCGGCAAAACCAAGTACAGCAAGGTGATCGAACATATGTGCAACACAGCCCGGAGTACCAATTTTTGAATCTGTTTTGGTAAACGGTAAACGTACATCTTTAATTGTACG
This sequence comes from Pseudoalteromonas sp. 2CM37A, assembly GCF_023161885.1. Lineage (NCBI taxonomy): Bacteria > Pseudomonadati > Pseudomonadota > Gammaproteobacteria > Alteromonadales > Pseudoalteromonadaceae > Pseudoalteromonas > Pseudoalteromonas sp. 2CM37A. The sequence goes on along the minus strand of NZ_JALNTJ010000002.1, from coordinate 810,824 downwards.
GTTTGGGTTGTCGGTTAAGCAATCAACAATAACCATGCAGTTACCTGGGCCATAGCCTTCGTAACGTGCGGGCGAATAATCTTCCCCTGCCCCACCGGCTGCTTTTTCAATTGCTTTTTCTATTACGTGAGCAGGAACCTGGTCTTTTTTTGCTTTTTCTATTAGACGACGCAGTGATTGATTGACATCGGGGTCTGGTTCGCCATTTTTAGCGGCAACATAAATTTCTTTACCGTACTTTGAGTTAACTTTAGTTTTTGCGTTGGCTGTTTTAGCCATCGAGCTCTTACGGACTTCAAATGCTCTGCCCATCTTGTGCCTCTAATCAATACGTTAATTTTGCCATATTTTACCAATTCAAACCCTATTGGGCTAGGGTCTGTTGAACTTTACAAACTGAATTTAAAACAACCTATTTGCTAAATAAATAAGGCCGTTCCTATGTGAATAATGCAGGAGTAATTACGCAAAAATAAAAGTTACACTCTATTTAACATAACTCAACTTTTTGTGAGTAACTTTCGACTAAAGTAACTAACTCGGTAAATTCACGTAAAACGTAATCAGCTTGGTCGGCATAAATAGGCACCGCATTTGGCGCGTACAAACATGCGCGCATATTTGCATTATGTGCTGCTTGAATGTCGTATAAAAAATCCCCTACGTATAACAAGTTGCTGGCGTTTATATTCCAAAGCGTGGCAATTGCATTTAAGGCACTGGGATCGGGTTTGGCTGGGGCATCGCTACGGGTTAATACCGTTTCGATAGGTAGTGGGTTATTTTGTAGCTTTATGGCTGCCGCTTTATCAAAATTGCGGGTAACAATAGCCATAGGAATATTTTTAACTTTAAGGGCGTTAACGGCTTCGGTTACGCCTGGCAATATAGTGGCAAACTGAGCGTCTTGCAGCTCGTGCTGATGCACTATATTCATCGCCTCTTCACGCATGTAGGGCGATGGAAGCTGGGCAATATAATCAAGTAGGTCTTGCTCGCATGGGCAACCTATTTGTGCTTTTATAAGAGAGAAATCTAACTCAGACGATACTAACGTGCCATCTAAATCAAATATAACTCCTTGAATAGCCTCTACTTGAGCTTTCATATCATTCCTTGAATGGGGTAAAAATCAATACAACATGTGTACACATAATGACTCTACTTCATGAGAATAATTTAGCAAATGTTTATCAAACAAATTATTAGAAAAGTATTCACTTATCTATTACTTAGCCTTATAAACACCAATTAATTACTAAAATTCTACGAACAGCTAGTAATAACAGATCAAAAATGAACACAGCATAAACAAAAGGAGAATACGCGCACATAAACTGCAGTGCGCGTAGGTTGGGGAAGTACTTATTGCTCGAACTTAGCCTCGAGCCAGGTATCGTTTTGGGTAAAGTGAAGTGTTTTAATCTTGCCTTTACCTTCTACGTTTACCATATTTACTTGAGAAGGCCATAAGTCACGCAGTGCGCCGTTACTCATTTTTATGCCTTCAATCCCTTTTGGGATAGGAGCTTCTTGATACACCCAAAAAAACTTTCCATCAATTTGCGCACCTACTTGGCTAAGCGTTAATGGCTTACCCTTTAAGGTTTGCAGCGCAACATGCGACTCAACATACTCTACAAAACGTTGTTGGTCGGCCTTGTTGCTAATGATATCGGCTTTTCCATTAAATAAATGCGCTACAGCATGCTCAGTATCATGTAAATAAAAGCGATGCATAAGCTCAATATTGTTAGTGCGTTTATTAAAAAGCACCGTAGTAACCGATGACTTTAGTTGATGCGCCATACTTGGCGCAGCAACTAAAAGGCAAACAATAATAAGCAAAAAGCGCATTATTGTTGCTCCTCACCATCTTTTTTCTCGTCTTTTTTAAGCTCAGTTTTAATGTCTTGCATAATATCTCGACTTACTTTCGCTTTACTCTTTTTCTTTTTATACACTTCAATACGTGAAGGAATAATACGACGAGGGTAGTTGTTGTTCTCAACATCTACATCAGCTGTTTCCCAGCGAGGGTCAACGCTTACCGATACCAATGGCTTATTTTTATCTGTAACAATAAGCTTTTGTACATTTTTGTGATTACGGCGCCAAATTTCAGCCGGAATGTAACGCTCTTCGGTTGTGCCATCTTCATAAGTTAGCTCTAATAAAATAGGCATTACCAAGCCACCTAGATTTGAAAACTCCATAACATAGTAGTTTTTATCTTCTTCAAGCGCACGATCTAGCGTTTTACGCTCCCACGGCTCTAAGCCTTTTAAAAACTTGTTGTACGCGTTTCGTTCTTTATTGGTAACAGTAAAGCGGTCGTTTTCGTCGTAAAAGTCGGTAATATCTGGATTTTTTTCAACCCAAGTTTGCTTACCTTCTTCACGGTTGCGCTTAACAAATAGTGATGTTGGTTTGTCTGCTTCTATATCGCGTAAGCGTTTAAAGTCAATATCAGGGTTTTTAGTATCTAAACGTAATTGATACACTTTATCTAACGAGATATCTACATGGTCGGTGCTGTAAAACCAGCCGCGCCAAAACCAATCTAAATCAACACCAGAGGCTTCTTCCATCGTACGGAAAAAATCTGCTGGAGTAGGGCGCTTGTATTTCCAGCGCTGTGCGTACTCTTTAAAAGCAAAGTCGAATAAGTCACGGCCTAAAATAACTTCACGTAATATATTAAGTGCCGCGGCTGGTTTAGTATAAGCATTAGGGCCTAAACGAAGTACGCTGTCTGACTGCGTCATAATAGGTACTTGGTTTTGCGATTTCATGTAGCTTACAATATCGCGCGGCTCAACACCCCACGGTATAGTTGGGTCCCATTCACGCCCTGCAACGCCATCTAAAAAGCTATTTAAACCTTCATCCATCCAGGTCCATTGGCGCTCATCAGAGTTTACAATCATAGGGAAGTAAATATGGCCAACTTCATGAATAACCACACCAATTAAAAAGCGTTTTTCAGCTTGAGAATAAGTGCGCGAGCCATCATCTTGCAGCTCTGTACGGGGGCCATTAAAAGTGATCATTGGGTATTCCATACCACCTACAGGGCCATTTACCGATTGCGCTACAGGGTATGGGTAGTCAAATGAATAGCGAGAGTACACTTCCATCGTATGTACTACAGATTCAGTTGAATACTTTTTCCATAAATCGCCACCCTCTTTAGGGTAAAACGACATAGCCATCACTAAAGGTTGTTCATCGCCACCTTGCTGATAGCCCTTTGCATCCCACATAAATTTACGCGACGACGCCCACGCAAAGTCACGCACATTTTCTGCTTTAAAGTGCCATGTTTTTGTTTTATCGGTACCTTGTTTTTCGTTTTCTAACGCTTCTTCTTCAGTAACAATAAATACAGGGCGCTTTGCTGTTTCAGCTTTTTCTAAGCGGTTACGCTGCGTGCGAGTAAGCACTTTGCTTGCGTTATCTAACTTACCTGTTGCCGATACAATATGATCAGCAGGTACAGTAATTTCTACATCGTAATCACCAAACTCAAGCGTAAACTCACCACGGCCTAAAAACGGCTTGTTTGTCCATGCTTCGTAATCGGTGTAAGCAGCTAAACGCGGAAACCACTGTGCAAGTAAAAATATATCGTTGCCATCTTCTTCAAAGTGCTCGTAACCAGAACGTGCACCTACGGCATCTTCTTCAACAATGTTAAAAGCAAAGTTCATACTAAACTCAGCTTCTTTGCCTGGTTTTAGCGGCTCGTTTAAATCTATACGCATTAGCGTATCAACAACAGTAATGCGCAGTTCATCGCCATTGTCATCTTTTACATTGCTAATTGTATAGCCTAACTCGTTGTCGCTCATAAATTGTTGACGACGTAGCTCACCTAAACTTAATTTAGCCGGCTTTTGCGCAGGTAAACTATTTAGCGTGCTTTTAAACGTTTTTGTGGTTTCGGCAATTGAGTCGCTTTTAAAAATATTTTGATCTAACTGTAACCACAAATATTTAAGTGTATGCGGCGAGTTATTTTTATACTCAATGCTTTGGCTTGCTGTTAAGCGGCGCTTTTTTTCATCAAGCTTTACATCTATGTCGTAATTAACACGTTGCTGCCAGTATTTTTCGCCTGGCTCACCTGCGGCACTACGATAAACATTTGGGGTAGGAAGCGCTTCGTCTAACTGGCGAAACTTATCAACGAATGAGCCTTTAGTTTGCTCAACGGATGACGCTAACACAGCGCTCGACATTGCCAAAGGCAACACAAACGCGCTTAGCGTAAGAACTGTTTTTTTCATTATGAGTCCTAGTGGAATTTTGTGAGCGTACTTTGACAAAGTTACTATTTTTGTTCAATTAATTAGCGACCAACCGCCCATTAAACACGGTAATATTCACGTTGTTTTAACATGGTTTTTGAATCAGTAAATTAAGCCGATTTTAAAACTGTAAAGGGGGTTTACACTTTACAGCTAGTTGATGTGTATTAATTAAGGTACAAACACAGTATTCATAAGGGTTCAGGCCTAATTCATGCCATTAGCTTAGGATTAAATTAAGGTGCAAAAATATGTTGTTTTAATTGAGCTTAAATTTATAGCGTTAGCAGTGTTTACACGGTTTAAATGCGCTCAGGTTCAATACAAATTAAGCAGCATATTTAAACTAAAGGAGCCCGATATGAAATTTTACATTGTAAAAAAAGATCATCAGCTCGAAGCTATCCCTGCTGATAAAGACTTACTAGAGCGCTACGAATCAAACCAATATTCGTATGTTAATGTGGTGTCGGCATGCAATAAGCAAGATGCACTAAAACGCCTATCTACTGAACAAAAACACAGTAAAAAGTGGCTAATAATTGGCGCAAATATTGCCGTGATCTCACTAATATTAACTATTTATACGATAAATTAAAAATAGTGAAATTTTAGGTTGATATTTAGTGCATTTTATATTTAAAATCGCCCACTTTTTTTATTTGAGCATAATAAAATCGTTACAATTATTCTCAAATATGTACTTATTACCAGTAAGAAATGTGGTGGGTGTATGGATTTTTATATCCTAAAAAAACAACAAGAGCTAATAGCCATTCCAGCAAATCAGCAAAGTTGTAAGCAGTATCTAGACTCAGGTTATTTTTATATTGATAAAGTAGCCGCCTGTAACGAAACGAATGCCATAAAAGCATTGCAAGCAAAGCAAACTAAAAGTTTAAAAATGCCGCTAGGTATGGCTTTGTTAGCGCTTCCTGTCATTATTATTGCTATATATAGTTTTACCTAAACTAAAGCCCTCCCGAGGCTTGCATCTTTACTTGCCTTGGGTATATTGGCGCTCTTATGGTTTTTTAAGAGCGCGATATGAAAGTTCTCCACACCTCAGATTGGCACCTAGGCCAACAATTTTATGAACATGACCGCCGTGATGAGCACGCTGCATTTTTTACTTGGCTACTTAGCACCCTTGTAGAGCAACACATAGATATACTTTTAGTTGCAGGCGACATTTATCATACTGCCACACCCAGTGCCAGCGCCGAAAACCAACTCTACCAATTTATAAAAGATGCTAAAAAGCGTTGCCCGCAATTGCATGTTGTTATTATTGCCGGCAACCACGACTCAGCAAATCGTATATTAGCGGCGCAGCCCTTACTTGCTCAGTTTGACACCCATGTAGTGGGGCGCTTTGAAGTAACCGACCCAGGCAATACCGTGATTGAAATAAATACGCAAAATAAACGCGCTGTAATCGTCGCTATGCCTTTTTTACGTACCAGCGACATAAGTTCACTTAGTCATACTAAAAACGGCCCTAGTTACGCACAAGGCGTTGAAAAAGCCTATAAGCTTGCACTTGATCACGCCTATAGCATTAACGCGCAAAATTCGCCGTTAATTGTAATGGGGCATTTACATGCCAAAGGCGGTGATATTTCAAGTGACTCAGAACGTAATTTAGTGATTGGTGGGGAGGAGTCTATTTCGGCCAATGTATTTGGTAACAAGGCAGACTACGTAGCACTGGGGCATTTACACAAAGCGCAGCAAGTCGCTAAAAAAGACGTTATTCGTTACAGCGGTACGCCCATTCCTATGTCGTTTTCAGAGCGTAAGTACACGCACCAAGTTAATATAGTAGAATTTAAAAGTGATGAAAAACAAACTATTAGCACATCTGTAAACCCCCTTTACATTCCTCGCTCTGCTGAAGTGATTATCTTACCAAAAGGGGAGTGTGTGCCATTGAGCGAGTTATGCGAGCAAATTAAAGCGCTCGATACATCACAACATACTATTGCCCCTTATTTACGCGTAAAACTTAAATCAAGTGATACCGACACCACCTTTAGAGAACAAATAGAGCAAGCACTTGAGGGTAAACACGTAAAATTTTGCGGCATTGAGCGGGTACGAGAACAAACCACATCAAGCGATAACAGCGCCGTATTTGAAGATTTAAGCGAAATTGAAATGCTCAACCCATTAAACTTATTAGAACAAGCCTTTGCAAACGACAAAGATATGGCCGGCCAAGCTGTACCTGATGAGCTAAAAACACTGTTAAACGATGTAATAAGTGAACTGACGGAGCAAGAGCAACTATGAAAATAACCGCAGTTCGTATTCATAATTTAGCCTCAATAGTCGATGCCGAAATCGACTTTACTCAAGCTCCACTGAAAGATGCGGGCTTGTTTGCTATAACCGGCGACACAGGCGCAGGTAAAAGCACCTTTTTAGATGCTATTTGTTTAGCGCTTTATACTAAAACAGCCCGCTTAAAAGGCGATAAAGGCAACTTAATTGATTTTAACGGCGACAGCATAAAGCTAAACGATGCGCGTAACTTACTGCGCAGAGGCAAATGGGAAGGCTTTGCTGAGGTTGATTTTGTTGGCCAAGATAAACAACTATACCGCGCACGCTACGTTATTACCCGTACCCACAAAAAAGCAACAGGCAAGTTAAAAGTAGCTGAGCATACGTTACTAACCTTGCCCGATGAAACCCTAATAGCCGATAAAAGCCAAACCATAAAAGAGGTAGAAAACAAAATAGGGCTAAGCTTTGATCAGTTTTCGCGTGCGGTATTATTAGCACAGCACGAGTTTGCAGCCTTTTTAAAAGCCACAGGCGATGAACGCGCACAACTTTTAGAATGTTTAACCGGCACCGATAAATTTAGCTTAATAGGTAAACGTATTTTTGAGCGTAATAAAGCGCTAAAAGATCAATATGAATTACTTAATGCAAGCCTTGCAAGCTACACCTTGTTAAGCGATGACGAATTAAGTGCTAAACAAACCCTGCGCGATGAGTTACTTAAAAAAATTGAGCAAACTAAAAAAACGCATGCAGCAACAGAGCAAGACTTAAATTGGTACAAGCAAGCAGCTAGTTTATCGCAGGCACTTGAACACGCACTAGAGCAGCAACAACACGCGCAACAACAGCTTGATGCAATAGCAAAGCAAAGTGAGCAAGCTAAACAAGCACAAAGCGCCCTTGAAATAAAAGACAACCGCAAACGTCATGAGTACTTAACGGCGCAAAACAAAGCACTTAGTACGCAAATAAGCGATTTAAAAGCGATTGACCATGCTGCGCTTATAAAAGAGCAGGCCGCAACACTTACAACAAAGCAAAGCGAGTTAAAAACAGCGCAAGAGCAAAAGCAAACGGCAGAGCCAATTATTGCAAAAGCCCGCGAGCTCGACAGCCAACTTGCTATACACGCACAAACTATTACAAGCCTGACTCAGCAAAGCGAAAAAGAGCAGCAGCAACTTAGCGAATTACAAACGCAGTACACGCAAAGCCAACATGCACTTGATGCGGCAAACAAACTCAGCACTGGGCATCAAACGTGGCTAAACGAACACACGCAGCTTAAACCATTGGCTAATGATTGGAATTATTACCAACATAGCTTTAATACGTATTTAAGTGCCAATGAGCAAATAAAGGCAACCGCTTCGCAAAACCAACAGCTGTTAGAAGAGCAAGCTAAACAAGCGGCGCTGTTAGCTGAGCAAACTAAAAAAGCAGAGTTGCAAGAGCAACAACTTGCGCATCAACAAAAAGATCTTAACCAGCTAAGTGAGCAACAACGCCAATTTAATATTGAACAATGCGATAGCAAACTTAAAAATATTGAATATTTAAAAGATCAGCGTTTGCGCTACCAGCAGTTTAATCAAGAAATAAAACACAGCACACAACAACAAGCTGCGGTTGCGGCCAAGCTTGTACACAGTGAGCAAACGCAAACAACATTGCAACAAAGCTTAGCCTCGTGCGAGCAAGCACTTAAACACAGTGAATACGCATTAAACCAAGCTCGCCTGCGTGCCAGCGAAAACGTAGAGCATTTACGCACGCAGCTTACCCCTAACGAGCCATGTGTAGTGTGCGGGGCAAAAGAGCACCCGTATGCAAGCAGCCAAAACCCGCAATTAAATAACCTAATAGCCGATTTTGAAACAAGTTATAACCAAGCTAAGCAGCAACACGATAGCGCCCAAGCTAAGCTGCACCAGCACCAAACTCAACATGCTGTACTTGTCACTGAGCACGCCCAATACAGCCAAGCCATACAGAACGCACAGGCAAAGCAGCTAGAAATTAAAACAACAATGCAAGGGGCACGTACAGAGCTTAACGACTTAACAGCACAGCAGCTTGATGAAACATACGCCCAGCTCAGCAGTCAAAAATCGCACTATTTTGAATCGCAAAAACAGCAAACAGCCCTGCAAGAAAAAGTAAATCAGCTAATAAATAACTTGAAAGCCGAGCAACATACACAGCAGCAATTGCATAATCAGCATGTTGAATTAAACAATAAGCTTGGCCAAATAAACACTAAACATGCAGAGCTAAATACGCAAGTTAACGAGCTTACCAGCACCCTTAATGCACAGTTTGAGCACAGTGACTTTTGGCAGCAATTGCAAAACAACACGCTTAATATGAGTGATTTAAGCCAGCAGGTTGAGCAGTTCCAGCAAACACAGGTTCAGCTTGAACAAAGTCAAAAACAAATAGACAGCGCTAATCAGCAATTACAGCAACTCACACCGTTAATTGCTAAAAGTGAGCAAGCGCTTAAAGTTTTAAAAGACGATTTAGCCAAAGCGCAACAACTGCAAAATACCACACGCACAGAGCGCCTTGCTTTATTTAACAACGAGCCATTAAGTGCCGATGATTACCAAGCAAAACTTAATGCGCAGCTTGAACAATGCCAAAAGGCATTACATACAAGCCAACAAGCCCACGACAGCGCAATTAAAAAACGCGATGAGCACGCTATAACACTCAAAAACATTGAGCAGCGCTTGGCAGAGCAAACTCAAGAGCAAAATACACTTGAAGAGCGCTACAATGCCTGGTTTAGCGACTTTAAAGCGCAATATAGCGAGGCAAATCACGAACAGATCGCTATTTTACTAACTCTCACTAGTGAGCAAATAAAAGAGCAATTAATGCAGTTTGAGCAGCGTTTAGCAGCACTTACAGACGCAAATGCAGCGCTTAAGCAACAGCAAAAGGCGCAAACAGATCACCAAAATACTAACAAGCCCGAAAAAAGCGAAAGCCAATTAGCAGAGCAAGAAACGTCCTTAGCCAATGAACAAACTGAGCTACAAAATAGTTTGCTTGGCACTAATACCGCGCTTGAGCAACACAATCAAAACGCCAAAGCACTTAAAGGCAAACACGCTGAACTTGCTACCCTTAAAAAGCAGGTAGAGCAGTGGCACGTGCTTAATAAAGTATTAGGGGATGCAACCGGTAAAACCATGCGTAATTTAGCGCAAACACAAACCCTTAAAATATTGCTGCATTATGCTAACAGCCATTTAAAAACCCTCAATAAACGCTACGAGCTCACTGCCATTGCGCAATCGCTCGATATAGCCATTATTGACCGCGATATGGCCGACGAACAACGCTCGGTTAATACGCTCTCTGGTGGTGAATCTTTTTTAGTATCACTAGCACTGGCTTTAGGGCTTGCATCGCTTTCTTCAAACAAAGTGCAAATCAACTCTTTGTTTATTGACGAAGGGTTTGGTACGTTAGATAGCGAAACACTCAGCGTTGCTATGGACGCACTCGACTCATTACAAGCACAAGGCCGTAAAGTAGGGGTTATATCGCATGTGAGTGAAATGAGTGAACGCGTAGCCACGCAAGTACATGTAAGTAAAAAAAGTGGTGGATACTCCACTGTTGAAGTCTTATAAAGGAGTTAAAAAATGCCAACATTCACAGGCGAGCAAGCAACGCATTACAACGACCGCATTACCCGTTTAGTCCCTGGTTATGAGCTATTGCACCAACTTACTAATGCTCAACTTAAAGCAACCCTTAAAGATAACGCACATATTTTAGTCGTGGGCGCAGGCACAGGCAAAGAAATACTCGCCCTTGCCGCGCTTAACCCTACTTGGCAATTTACCGCACAAGATACCTCTAGTGATATGCTCGCAATTGCTAAACACGCGTTTGAAGAGCACGGCATAGCAAAGCGCGTTAATGTTATTGAAGGCGAGCTTGATAAGCTATCTACTAAGGCCGATGCGGCGCTATGCCTACTCGTAATGCACTTTTTAAAAGACGACGGCAGCAAAAAGCAGCTATTAAAAAATATTAAAGCTAATTTAAATAAAGGCGCAAACTTATTTATTAGCGATTTAATGAAACCCGAAACCGACTTTGAGCGCGAAGCACAAATTACTGTGTGTGCCGATTTGGGCTTAAGTGATGCAGGGCAAGCCTACACAGCTCAAAACTTAGACAGTGAATTTTACCCACTTGATAGAATGCGCTTTAGCGAGTTACTTAATGAATGCAAATACGGTATTCCTAAGCTTTATTTTAAAGCGCTGGGGTTTAGCGGATACGTTGTTAAATAGTCTTAACCTTAGCACCGACCTGGCTTCAGTCGGTGTTTTCCTTTGAACACATTCTTACATCTTCTAACAGGTACAAACAAAGCTCTCACAGTTTTATTACTAATTAGTGAATATGATGATACTCATTACCAACACAGAGAATAATCATGAAAAAAAGTTTAATTGCCCTTTTATTACTGTCTGGCTGTGCCTCTCAGGGCGTTGATCGCGATGACCAAGGTCATATCATTAAGCATTACTATGCTACGGTCGAATCAATTGAAAAGGTAAAGCTGTCATCAGAAATCGGAACCGGAATCATGGTTGGTGCAGGCATTGGTTTAGCCGAGGATTTAGATGGTAACACCGAAGACATGATCAGCGGTGCAATTGCCGGAGCATTGATTGGCGGACTTTTCACGGCCTTATTTGAAGGCGGTAACACAGCATATCAATACACACTTAACGATGTAGATAACGGCGAATTTAATGTAATTCAAAAGAAAAAACTGCCAAAAAGTACTCGCTGTGTAAGAGTAAAAACAGGAAATAGAGTAAAGCTTGAGCAAGTAGCCTATCGAAATTGTACTAATAGAAAGAGGATAAATTTTGCAGCCAATTAATATACCTGTTATCCCAGAGTAAAAATTACACTAGACGACAAATTTTTATATTATTGGCTGCTTAGTTATTTACTAGCCTTATATATAACTAATATAGAACGTAATGAAACTATTGGAAATATAGTTATTAGGCCGTAAAACATAGCGGCTCTTGTGTCTTCGCTTGAAGACTCCCAGCTAAAATAAATTGCGATAAATATCAGTGAGTAAATAAGTGAATTAAATAGAACTACTTTAATTTTTTGCATATTTACAAACATCAAAAATATCCTCCGAACGGGTAACAAGAGCTTCTTTAAAAGCGTTTAACTTATTAATCCCTATATTACTAGTTATAAGGGTTTTCATTACGTAATCTCCGCTACTGTTATCTATTTCGATAAAAAAAACATCTAAATGTGTGCTTTCAGGAAATTCTGCTTTAATTATTTTGCGACTACTTTCAAAAGTGCTATGTTCGTACATGACTTCAGTCTTATAAAATAACATTGTCTCTAATGTATCTTTCTGGTAAGCATCGAGTAGGCTCTCATAAATACTATAGGGCTCATCGCTATAGCTGATATCCGAGTTTGCTAATCGTTCCTTACTCAATACCCATACACTTAAATTAGAGTCAAAACCACTTATGTTAATTATTTTAGAATAAATTGGCTTATTAAACCCTTCGAATTCGCACTCTGCTGTAGCAAAAGGAGAAACAATAATTAAAGTAAATAAAAGAAGCATAAGAGCAAAAATATTTTTTTTCATATTAAAGTTTCGATAAATATTTTTTCTTTGAAAAAGATAGAAAGTTTAAATAAGCAAATATAAACAGTAACGAGCCAAAAAATACGTAGTCTTCATATTTACTAGTCGTTGCTGTCTCCCACAATAATATCATTAAAGCCGAAGATATGATCGTGATTGCTACATGCTTAATCAGGATTATCATTGCACTGGCTTGAGTGAGATTGTTCTAATAGAACTACGACGTTTTATCTCATCATTAACTTTGGCAAGTTCGCTTTTGTTAAACAGCACAGTCCCCCATATAACGAGAGTTACAACTCCGCCCCGAGTTATTTTTCGCTGCTTCCAAACTTGTTTTAATAAATCTTTGCCACTAAGAACTGATGCACCTACACCAACATATGATGCAAAAGTATCTATCTGGCTGTGAAAGTATTTATCCGCGAGTAACTCTTCCTCAGTAAATGACCATATACCTAAATCTTTATTAATAAAAGTTGGTTCTATTGCAACAGAAATCAATTTACCGGTTAGTGCTCGATTAGATAAAGCACGAATTTTAGTCATTACTTCCATTCTTTGATGTCTATCGAGGTGCCTGTAAAGCATTGCGCCACAGATTGCTTCCACCTCATCTTCGCCACCATCTTTAACAAAAGAGTAGGGAATATCAACTATATTAGCTAATATTCTTAACTGCTCATTTAAATTACTTGGTAAATTATATGGAAGATTATTTATAGAGAAAGACATTTTTTTATTCCTTTAAAAATTATTTCCAAATAAGGTAATTGATTAAATAAAATAAATCAACCACACGCGATTACTCTTAACCAATCTCTTTAAGCGCAGATAGCGCCGCCTGTGCTTTATCTATTTGTACAAAAATATGATCGTGATAAAACGCAGCTACTACGTTAGCGCTTATATTATGCTCGGTTAATTTGGCCGATACCGCAGCGGTTAACCCAACAGCCTCAAGGCTTGAATGCACATTAAGGGTAATTAAATTATATTTAGCTTCATACGTAATACCGGCTTTATTGGCTGTATCTGCATTTAAAATAAGGGTTAGGCCTTCTTCTTCAACGTAACTGGCAAGCGGGTTTAAATAAACGTAGTCAGCAAGGTTGCCTGCTAAACAGCAAAATATATATTCACCTTGTTTAAGCTCAGGGTTCATTGATTTTAATAACGTATTTAGCTCTAAAATTCCCGCCATGTTGAGTCCTTACATTTTTAATTAGATGTTTTAAGCTTGGCAACTAGCTCGCTTAATCGGGCTATTTTAATATTACTTAACTGCCGGTAATCAAAGTACGGGCACACAATAATGTTATTCGTTGTATCAATTGCAAACTCATCGTCTAACCAATTAAATTGCGCATTAAGCTTACCTTGCTGTAATAAGTTTTTAGCATGGGTTCGCCCAGCAATAATATGCAGTTGATTTTTATTTGCGCCGTTAATAATGGGCGCACTAAATAACAGCGCTGTTTTACTGTTTTTTTGCAGTAAAAATGTATCGCGATACGCTTGCCAGCTAGCGGCTTGTTTAGCAAAGCTGTAATGCTCACTCGGTAGCGCAAACAACACTTTAGCGTATACGTTAAACACTTTACGCCAGCCATTCCCGCAGTGCTGGTTTATGGTATTTATTTGCTCGTTTATTACAGGCTCAACACTGTGTAGGGTTGCAAAGTAGGGCATAGGCGGCGCTTTTGCCACATAAACGCCTACGCTAAAGGCTTGCTCACCTAAGCCAATTAGTTGCTCACTCACACTAGCTCGCCTTTTTCTGCGCTAAAATACGGTCGAGGTTATTGGCAAAGTTTTGGCGGTCGGTTTGGCTAAGCGGTGGTGGCCCGCCACTCATTTCTACGCCGCTTGAGCGCATGGTATCCATAAAGTCGCGCACGTTTAATAACGAGCGAATATTCTCTGGCGTGTAAAGCTCACCCCGTGGGTTAAGTGCTTGGCCACCGTTATCTATAACTTCACTGGCTAGCGGTATATCGCCAGTAATAACTAAATCGCCTTTTTCTACACGTTTTACTATTTCGTCATCGGCCACATCAAACCCGCTCGAAACCTGTACCCGGCTTATAAATTTTGAAGGCGGAATACGCATTGCATGGTTAGCTACTAAAATGGTTGGTGTTTGCGTGCGCTCAGCGGCTCTAAAAAGTATTTCTTTTATTACCACAGGGCATGCGTCGGCATCTACCCATATTTTCATGCTTAAATCTTTTAATTGCTCTAGTATTTAGCTGATCCTATAGCAATTTATTTTAATCGGCTAGCAAACTTTATTGGCTTAGAGCCGTACAAACAACATCACTTTTAAAAAGGAGCTTTCATGAAGGCCATTACGACTATTTTACTCATTACAGGGTTATTTTTACTCACCGCCTGCACAAGCGCACCAGAGGGCATTACTCCGGTTAAAAACTTTGACTTAGAGCAGTACAAAGGTAAGTGGTACGAAATTGCCCGCCTTGATCACTCATTCGAAGAGGGTATGGAGCAAGTAACCGCGACTTACACTGTAAATGACGATGGCACTGTAAAAGTGCTCAACAAAGGTTTTATAACTAAAGAGCAAAAGTGGGAGGAAGCACAGGGCTTAGCTAAATTTGTAGAAGGGACTGACACAGGCCATTTTAAAGTCTCGTTTTTTGGCCCATTTTATGGTGCTTACGTTATTTTTGAATTAGACCAAGACGACTACCAATATGCGTTTATTACAAGTTATAACCGCGACTTTTTATGGTTTTTATCGCGTACACCTACTGTTAGTGACAAACTTAAACAACATTTTATAGCTAAAGCAAACAAACTAGGCTTTGCTACAGAGCAAATTATTTGGGTTAAACAGTAGGTTATTTAGCTATGTAAAGGGGCTTTACAGTTGTTGAGCAAATGATTGTTACAGCTGTAATAAAACGATCATCTCACTGTAAGGTAAGTTAAATATGTTAGGGCTATATTAGCTGCACTTGCAACGAGACATGCAAGTGTTGGACATACTGAATATCCCCCTATTGTTGGCAAGCTTTATAGCTTGCCATTTTTTTTGCCTAAAATTAATGGCTTTCTTTGGATCAGGTTTTTACTAACTAAAGTGAATTTACTGCCAGTAATAGCCCTGATAAGCCAATCAGTAACATATTTAAAAAGCTAAATGGCTTAATCAACTTTTCTATAAAATTATAAAAAATCGTTATAATTAATACACTTAGCCCCATAAAGCCACAAAACAGTAAAGCACCGTATCCCTGCTGCGTAACCACACAGAGCAATAAGCTTAGTAAAATACTGATCCAAGCAACTATTAGCAGTAAATTACTTTGCAGCTTAGAGGGACGCGTTGTAAACACCGTTTTAAAATGCGCTGGTTTTGCCAAAGCAAAACCATTAAAAGCAAACAAACAGAGGCTAAAGCTAAGTAAATCAATCATGCTTTTTGCCTCTTTTTATTATTGGCTAGGTTATTGGCTGTTTTTTTAGATGCGCTAGAAGCAGTACGTAATTTTTCGGTTTGTACTAAAAACAGTATGCTAAACAGTAAAAATACCGCATCGAAAATAAACAAGGCCCATTGTTTATTAAGCAAGTAGCTCACTATATTGCCCTGTGTGGTGAGCGCATTTATTGCCGGTACACTCAAACACGCGAGGGCATTTATGGCTGCCATTACACGCCATTGCAGCCTATCGCGCTTTAAAAGTGCCATAACGGCAACCACTAACCATGCTAAAAAGAACGCTGTAACTTCTTTTTCACCACGCCCTGCTACGGTTGGACTAAGTAATCTATTGGCAATAAAAAAGGCGCAGGTAGCCAGTGGTAAACCCATAATGGTGGCAAGGTTTAAGGCTTCGACTAACTGTAAGCCAAAAGAGGCTTTACCCTTATTACGCTCGCGTATGCGTTTAGCCCACATTATGCAGCCAGAGCCAATCATTACGCAGCCTGCAATACCGCCAAGTACGTATAACCAGCGCAGTAAAGGCGTAGCAAAGCGCCCTGTATGCATAGAGTTAAGTGATTCATAAAGTGCTTTACTACTGCTAAGTTCGTCATCAGTTTGTGCAACTAACTCGCCCGTAGCACCACTAAACAAAAGCCGCGGAGATTGATCGCGAAGCGCCTTTGCAGGGCTTACCAATACCGTTACTGTTGAAGCGGCCATATTCGGTTTACTAACCTGAACACGCGTAATATCTGCACTAGGCCACTTGGTATAAACTTGATCCAAAATAGTGTTTATAGGGAGCAATTCTGCACTGCCTTGGGCGTTATTAGTTACGTTATTGCTAGGTGTTACATCGTTAAAAAAGCCACGCATACCCTTGTCGTACGTCGTTAACGCAGGGTAGGGGAACAACATAAATATAAGCGTAATAATGCCTGTGTAGGTAATCATTAAATGAAACGGTAGGGCAAGTACCGAGCTTAAATTATGTGCATCTAACCAGCTACGAGTCCCTTTATTGCGCCTAAAGGTAAACATATCTTTAAATATGCGCTTATGAATAACCACGCCCGAAATTATTGCCAGCAGCATAAAAAAGCTGGCAAAACACACTACCCAGCGACCTGTTATGGCATCTAAATAATAAAGCTGATAATGCAACCGGTAAAAAAAGTTACCACCTTTACTTTCAACAAAAGGAGGCAGCGCTTGCATGGTGTTTGGGTTTAATTGGGTATTTACAAACTGGCTGCGGCGCTGCCCCGGCTCTTTAGGTTTTGCATAGCCATATACCAAATATGGTATTCGCTCTTCAGGCAAGGTAATACGCCAACTAGGGGAATTTGCAGCGTGCTGATTTAAATAATCAAAGCCCTTTATAATTTGCTGCCTTTGCGCGGCCACTCTGTCGGTTTGGGCTTGCACATTGTGTATAGCCGGTTGATTCCACAAGTTTATTTCGTCTCTAAAAAAGCTCGCTGTGCCTGCAAAAAATATTACGTAAATAATCCAACAGGTAAGTAAGCCCACCCAGGTATGTAGCCAGGTCATCGACCTAAAAAAACTGTCTTTCATAGCCAACCCTTCAGTAATGCCAATACAGCAACAAAAATACCTGTACTTAGTAAAATACTGATCCAAACAGTTTTTAACGACTTAACCGAAAACGCATAAATAAACACCGCGGCGTAAATTAAAATACTGATAGACACACACAGTAATACGGCATCTTGCTTAGGAATGGGCAGCAGCACACTTAATAATGAAATACACGCTGAGGTAAATGCATAGCCGCCCACTATGGCAATAATAAAACGCAAAAATACTAACACTCTATAGCTTTGGGCCACCTTTGAAAGCGCAGCTAGGTTAGTTTTGGTAAAAGGTGCTATGTGCAGAGGTGCCTGCATAATTAACAAATCCCTTATTCAAATACGAGAATAAAAATAAGGCGTTATTATAAAGCTTACAAATACAAAAGATAGCGATTCTCATTTGTATATTCTAGATAATTTAACATTAGTGCCTAGCATGTTAGTAAAATACTGATCTCAGCCGTTTTAGGGTTATTGCTTAGCTAATTACGAAGGTTTACAGTGGTCAATACTGGCAAGCCAAAGAGTAAATTTAAAATGAGCAACCACGAAAAACTAAATTATGTAGAATTTCCCGCGTGCGATTTAACAGCCACAAAAAGCTTTTTTACTAACGTGTTTAACTGGCAATTTACCGACTATGGCCCAGAGTATACGGCATTTAGCGGCCAAGGGCTTGATGGTGGCTTTTTTAATGCACCGCTTAAATCACTTACCCAACATGGGGCCGCACTGCTGGTGTTTTACAGTAACGACATTCACGCTACCTATAAAAAAGTAGCGCAATATGGCGGCAAAATAGTAAAACCTATTTTTGAGTTCCCCGGTGGCTGCCGATTTCACTTTACCGAGCCCAGTGGTAACGAATTTGCCGTATGGTCAGAAAAACAATAAACATATCAAATAATTAGTTGTTATTATTAGATGAGATCACGATTTTACCAACTAATAACTAATTTGAGTAAAATAAACCGATTTTTTACCAACTCATTAGGTCTAAATGGCCATTTAGAATAAAATTTAAGCATTTAAGGCCAGATTTATATGGATCCGATCAATTTAATTGAGCAAGTTAGTAAATGCGTGATCTGTGAACCTCATTTACCGTTAGGTGCTCGCCCCGTTATACAATTTAATGCCAATGCGCGTATTTTAATTGCCGGCCAAGCACCGGGCATAAAAGTACACGAAACTGGCAAGCCCTTTAACGATGCCAGCGGAAACCGCCTACGCGAGTGGCTTGGGCTAAGTGTTGATGAGTTTTATGATCCGCAAAAAATAGCTATTTTACCTATGGGCTTTTGTTACCCTGGTAAAGGTAAGTCGGGCGACTTACCCCCGCGTAAAGAATGTGCACCCGCTTGGAGAGCGCAATTACTGGCCGCTCTGCCAAATTTAGAGCTTACAATCGTGCTCGGTAAATACGCGCAGGCTTATCATTTACCGCATACTAAAAACAGGCCCTTAACCGAGTTAGTAAAATCGTGGCGTGAATATTGGCCGGAGCATTTGGTGCTACCACACCCAAGCCCACGCAATAATATTTGGCTTAAAAAGAATCCATGGTTTGCACAAGATGTACTGCCAGAACTTGCTGAACGGGTTGCTGCAATATTAAATAAAGAACCACAATGAACAGCTATAAATCAAACGGTTATATGCTTGTAAAGGGGCTTTACAGCACCAAGGAGCTAATTAAAATTAAGCTCCTAGTTAATGCCTTTCATACACAGTGGAAAACTAATAACCGTGAGTTTTATCAATCCCGTGCCATTAATAGTTCAGGCATAACAAATAGTGAGTATTTAACGGCGCAGCAAAACGAAGCCTTATTTAGTTTAATAGCTGATAACAAATTAATTAAGCGTGTAAAACAGGCGATTAGTGAGCCACTGTTTTTAAATACTCAGTTATTTTTTAATCCCGTTAATATTACACAAAAAAATTATTGGCATCGCGATATGCAATACCATTTAAATGTGCAAGAGCAACAAGCTGCGTTAAACGGGCCCGACGTAGTGCACTGCCGGTTAGCCCTTGAAGACGAACCAGGCATAGAGCTTGTGCCCCACTCGCATAAAAATTGGGATACACCAGAGGAGCTAAATGTACGTTTTGCAAAAAATAATAAGCTGCCAAGCGATAACTTAACTACAGGCAAAGTTATTAAACTTAATGCGGGTGACTTACTGTTGTTTTCAGCCAATATGATTCACCGAGGCTTATACGGTAAAAACCGTTTAGCACTGGATATTATTTTTTGCGAAAATGCACCACAGCTTACTGCCTTTATCAATGCAGCAAACACCCCAAGCTCGGCATTAGCAAATAAAACCGCTAATCCACAAGTATTTTTTAACCCACTTTAAACCCGCTATAACCCCATTTAGCACAACACTTTTCCGCTTAACTATAAATATTACTAATAGTGTTGAATAAATAAACATCACTGTTATTTATTTTAAGACTCGTCAGTATGAAATAGACGCAAAATTATCCAATAAAAATAACCTCTATAATGGAGTTGCAGCTATGACAACTGAACACACACAGTCACACACACGTTTAAAACCTAGCTTTTTAAAACAAAAAACACTTACTTTATTTACGCTCAGCGCATTAAGCGTGGGTATGGCACAAGCTGGCGAGCAAAAAGTAAATAACAGCGAGCTTGAAACCATTACCGTCACCTCGCAAAAGCGGGTGCAATCACTACAAGATATTCCTACCTCTATTCAAGCGCTTTCTGGCGATTACCTCGAGCAAAACAGTGTTGACGATTTACTCGCCCTAAGCGAAAACCTACCTAACGTGCATATAACCGAAACCTCAAGCAGCAAACGTATTTTTGTACGCGGCATAGGCTCGGGTACTAACTCAGGCTTTGAGCAATCGGTTGCTATGTATAAAGATGGCGTGTATTTAGGGCGCGGGCATCAGGCTAAATTTCCATTTTTAGATATGCAGCGCCTTGAGCTTATAAAAGGCCCGCAGTCGGTTATGTTTGGTAAAAACGCCACAGCAGGAGCCTTTAGTATGATCTCAAATTCGCCAACCGATGTACTTGAAGGCAACGTATCGGCAGAGTTTGGCTCTGATAACGAAAAGCGCTTTACCGGCGTTATAAACATTCCTATTAACGATGATTTAGCCATTCGTATTGCCGCATTTGATCATTCTGTTGATGGCTTTTTATATAACCAAGCGCGCCAAAGTGATGAGCAATCTAACGACTCATCAGGTGCACGTTTATCAATAGATTGGCAAATAAACGATGATATAAACGCATTGTTTAAGTGGGAACACGGTGAGTTTGAGTCGCATGGCTCGCGCTACCAATACATTATTGATACTCCTAACCGAGATTTACAAATAGCAAATGACCCTACTAACCCAGGCAATGTAGGATTTCGTTCACTTTTATTAAGCGACAACTCGGGCCTTGATTACACAAGTTCGGTATCGGGCGATGGTCACCCAGGTGGGCTTAATGAGCAAAGTAAAACCACGCTTGATAACGCATCACTTAAATTAACCTATAACTATGGCGAATACGAATTTACCTCTGTAACCACGTATAGCGAGTACGATTGGGACTCAACCTTTGACGCGGACTTTTCAGAAATCCCGCTTATAAAACAAGACTACTTAGAAACCTATAACCAGTTTACGCAAGAGTTTAGAGTAAGCTCGCCAACAGGGCGCACGCTTGAATACGTAGCGGGCATTTTTTACATGAGCAGCGAGCTTGAACACCCAAACGATATTTTATTTGGTGCATCGTTACTTATTCCTGATTTAGTGGGTACATCATTGGGCGTAAATGCGCTGTTTGATCAAGACCAACAAAGCTACTCAGCATTTACCGCCCTTACTTGGAATGTAAACGCGCAATGGCGCGCTAACTTTGGCCTGCGTTATCAAAAAGAAGAAAAAGAAGTAAGCAGCGTACAAAGTGTGTATAGCGTATTTGAGCCAAACACACCGCAAGCCGTACAACAATTTGCTAATGCCGCTGCGCCCACTATTGCAGGGCAGCTTTCGGGCGCGGGGGTACATAACCTTAACGCTAAGCGTGATGAATCGCACTTATCACCCAATATTAGTGTGCAATATTTAGGGTTTAACAACACCATGTTATTTGCAAGCGCTGGCATAGGCTACAAAGCCGGTGGTTTTGATGGCTCTGGCTTAAATGGCTCACAAGGTAACACGGTTGATGAAAACTCAGGCTTTGAGTTTGACGACGAAAAAGCCACAAACTTTGAATTTGGCATAAAAGCCGAGCCAATTAAAAATACTCTACAAGTAAACGCTACACTGTTTTACACCCTGTACGATGACCTACAAGTATCTGAATTTAATGGTAATGCATTTGTAGTTAAAAATGCCGCCGAAACCAAAGTAAAAGGGATTGAGCTCGATTCGCGCTGGGCAATAAATCAAAGTTGGCAGCTATCGGCAAACCTTGCGGTGCTTGATTTTGAATACGAACAATACGCCAGTGCATCGCCAACGGTTATGCAAAGCGAGCTACTTGGCCAAGCATTTCAAGATTTAACCGGGCAAACTGGCGCGTTTGCTCCCGATTACTCAGGCAATATAGCGATTGATTACAATACCGAGGTGTTTTCAAACCTTACTTTAAGTAGCAATTTAGCGCTTAACTTTAGTGACGATTACTTTTTAGAGCAAGATCTTGACCCAATAGCCAAGCAAAGCGCTTTTGAAAAGCTAAATTTACGCATAGAGCTAGGTAGCAGTGAAGGAGATTGGTCGGTGGCGTTATTGGCTAAAAATTTAACCGATAAACACACTTTTTCTCAGGCCAACGATGTGCCAGTAATTAGCTACGCACACCGTTTTTTATCAGAGCGTGGGCGCAGTTATCACGCACAATTTAATTACCGCTTTTAAGTTTGTCAGCAGGGATAAGTTGCTGGGCTAAACCTAGCAGCTTTTCTCGCATCCAACTATTTACTAAATCGTCATCAGCTTGTTCGTGCCAATACATGTGCACGGGCATTAACGGCACATCAAACGGCAAGCTAGTTACATGCACAGGCATTTGCTCTTTTAATACCTGCGCGTACGCGTTTGGCATGGTCATTATCATGTCGCTTTGGCTAATCACTTTAGTCGCCGCAAAATAATGTTCACATTTAAGCACTACATTACGGGCAAGTGCATGCTTTGCCAGCGCCATATCAATAATATCTACCTGCGCGCCTTTTAACGACACCAACGCGTGCGATGCCTTTGCGTAATTTTGTACGGTTAAGTCATTTAATATTGGGTGATCGTGCCTACAAATTAGCGAAAAATGCTCATTACAAATAAAGGTGTTTTTTATGTGGTTACTCGTTGGGGTAAGTACATCAATAACTATATCGAGCTCTTGGTTTTCGAGCGATTTTTCCATATCAACATGCGACACCTGTCGGCTGTTAATCGTGATATTGGGGGTGTTTGTGAGTAGGTCGCTCATTAGCGGCGGAAAAAATATCGATTCTAAAATATCTCTAAAGCCAAATTTAATTTCGCGCTTAAAGGCGGCTATATCAAAAAGCCGTTCATTATTTAAGGTTGACTCTAATACCTGCACCGACTCAATAACTTGCGCTATTATTTTTTGGCAAAAAGGTGAGGGCACCATACGCCGACCGTGGCGAATAAATAATGGGTCGTCAAACTTTTCTCTAAGGCGAGAAAGCGCATGGCTAACAGCAGGTTGCGTTAAATGCAGTTTATCCGCTGCAGTGGTAATACTGCCCTCTTGATATACCGTTTTAAGTATTACAAACAGGTTTAAATCTATCTTTCCATGCATAGTATTTATGTTTAACCATTAATTAACATCACTTCTATTTATCTTAAGCGAGACTAAACTAAAGTCAACAGAGTTTAATTTAGGATTATTATGAGCAATACACTAGAGCAGCAAGCCGCAAAAATGACCATAGGCAGCGACAAATTTAAACTTATT
This sequence comes from Pseudoalteromonas sp. 2CM37A, assembly GCF_023161885.1. Classification (NCBI taxonomy): domain Bacteria; kingdom Pseudomonadati; phylum Pseudomonadota; class Gammaproteobacteria; order Alteromonadales; family Pseudoalteromonadaceae; genus Pseudoalteromonas; species Pseudoalteromonas sp. 2CM37A. Next base: position 787,501 of record NZ_JALNTJ010000002.1, on the reverse strand, counting down.
ATGCCGCCTAAATTTAACACCCTAGAGGAGCAACGCAGCTACGAAAAACAACGCCTAGCCGCAGGCTTTAGAGTATTTGCCATGTATGGCTTTGATGAAGGACTTGCGGGGCACATAACACTTCGCGACTGCATAGAGCCCGATACCTTTTGGGTAAACCCTGTGGGTATGCATTTTGCGCATATTAAAGCGTCAGATCTCATTCGGGTTGATCATAAAGGTAATATTATTGAAGGCAGCACACCGATTAATAATGCCGCGTTTGCTATTCATTCACGCATACACATGGCGCGACCCGACGTAAACGCAGTAGCCCATGCCCATACACGTTATGGCCGTGCGTTTTCGGCATTAGGAGAGTTACTTAAACCAATTTCGCAAGATGCCTGCGTATTTTACGAAAACCACAGTGTATTTGATGTATTTAGCGGCGTAGTAGCCGACAGCGAAGAGGGCGACATGATAGCTAAATCACTGGCTGATCACTGCGCTGTTATTTTGCAAAACCATGGTTTACTTACCGTTGGTTCGTCGGTTGATGCCGCAGTTGCCAATTTTGTATTGCTAGATAGCTGCTGCCAAAGCCAATTATTAGCGCAAGCCGCAGGCGAGCCCAAGCTTATTTCACACGATGTTGCGCTACACACTAAACAAGCCAATGGCTCAGAGCTAGTTACATGGGGGAACTTTCAGCCCATGTATCAGGTTGTTGCCGCAAAAGATAACAGCTTTTTAGATTAAAACACTGGCAATAGCTTAATTTTGATAGACTAAAATTTGCGCGGTAATGGCCCACACACCCAAAGCCGCGTTTAAATACTATGCACTCACACGCAAACACACACATTATAAAGATACGTTGAGGGTTTTATGAATATAACAACAATTAAAAACCACGCCGATGTTGGCAATTTAAACCTTGCTGAAATATCACCAGAGCAACTTCCTCGCTCTACTTATCATGCCATTTTACAATCGGCAAAAAACTTTGGTGATGCAACCGCTATTGAATACATTTTAGATGGCGACTGCATTAGCGAAGCGCAAATTCCGTTTGCAAAAAAGCTAATTCACCGCATTTTAATGACCTTTAAAGGTAAAAGCTTTGCTAATCCGCACCGTAAAATGAGCTACAAAGCGCTCGCAAAAAACGTAACAGGGCTTGGCAATGCATTGCACTCGTTGGGTATTACAAAAACCGAGGTTACCTCGCTGGTGCTACCTAACTTCCCTGAAACCTATGTATCGCTTTGGGCAGCAGAGGCCGCAGGCATTGCAAACCCCATAAACCCCTTGCTTGATGAGTCCATAATGAAAGAAATTATGATCTCAGCCAATACCAAAGTAATCATTGCCCTAGGCCCAGTCCCTGGTAGCGATATTTGGCAAAAAGTAATGGCAATTAAAGAGCATATACCCGGCCTAAAAGCGGTTATTAGCTTATTTGGTGACGACATAGCGTGCTCGCAAAATAATAAAGTACCCGTGTATGGGTTTAAAAAGTTACTCGCGGCGCAAAATACGCAAGCAGCTAATTTTATTTTGCCTGAGCAAAGCGATGTGTGCGCGTATTTTCATACGGGTGGTACCACCGGCCTACCAAAACTTGCCAAGCACTTGCACTTAAACCAGCTCACCAATGCAGGGCAGGTTAATTTACTTTCGCCAGTAAACGCAGGCGATACCATGCTAGTAGGTTTGCCCATATTTCATGTAAATGCGGCGGTAGCCACAGGCATAGCCTCGGTAATGAAAGGCTGTAAAATTTTACTCGCAAGCCCTTCTGGCTTTAGAGGTAAAAACATCATTCAAAACTTACTCACCCTAATTAATAATTACGATGTAGCCGTTATGACCGCCGTACCTACGGTTTACGCTGCTATGGTTGAGCAAATTACCTCGCAAAAAATATCGGTGCCACCGCTTAAAATGAAGTTTGCTATTTGTGGGGCCGCGCCCCTTTCATCAGATTTACAAGCCCTGTTTACTAAACTCACAAACACCCCACTGGTAGAGGGTTATGGCTCAACTGAGGGCAGCTCAGTAAGTACGTTAATGCCTGTAAACCCGATTAATAAAGAGGCTTCTGTAGGGCTGCCAATACCCGGTATTACACTTAAAATTGCCGATATAAACGAGCAAGGCACGCTTGTTAAAATTTGCGATACACTCGATGTTGGCGAAATAATAATAACCGGTAATAACGTATTCCCAGGTTATGTAGAAGATGCGCATAACCAAGTCGCATGGGTAGTTGATGAAAACGGCCAACAGTATTTTAGAACCGGCGATTTAGGAAAAATAGATGAGAGCGGGTATGTATCCTTATGTGGTAGGCAAAAAGAGCTAATAATACGTGGCGGGCACAATATAGACCCCAAAATGATAGAAGATGCCGCAACCAGCCACCCCGATGTAACACTTGCAGCCGCCGTGCCACGCCCCGACAGCTACGCAGGCGAAGTACCCGTACTTTACGTAACGCTAAGCCCACATAGCACGCTTAAACTTGATGCTCTCACCGCGTATGTTAGCGCCAACATACCTGAGCGAGCAGCAATACCAAAAGCCATTTATATAATTGATGAAATACCGCTTACTGCCGTAGGTAAAATTTATAAGCCCGAACTGGTTTGCCTAGAAATAAAACAAACCATTACAGAGGCTCTTAGCGAGCAATTAATCAACAAAACCGTGCAAATAAATGTGTTTGCTGATAAAAAGTTAGGCATAAAAGCCACAATTTTAGTTAATGAAGATGAGTTAAACGCGCTGCAACAACAGATAAAAACGCTGCTAACCCCGTACTCATTTAACTACGAAGTGCTGGCATTAAAAACAACTGAGGCCGCCTAATTTGAACGCATCATTTTTAACAGAAATCATACTCCCACTCGCCCTTGCCCTTATTATGTTTGGCATGGGGCTTGGGCTTACAGTTGGCGACTTTACGCGGCTTTTTAAAAAGCCCTTAGCAATTGCTATGGGCTTACTAGGCCAAATTATTGCCATGCCGCTACTGGCTTTAAGTTTGTGTTATTTACTTAATTTACCTACGCCTATAGCAATAGGGTTAATGATTTTAGCCGCGTGCCCAGGTGGTACTATGTCAAACGTAGTGAGCCAGCTGGCAAAGGCTAATTTAGCGCTTTCGGTAAGCTTAACCGCTGCCTCAACCGCTATTAGCATTATTACCACCCCGTTTATTATTGGCTTTGCCATGCACCAATTTGCGCCGCAAGACGATGCTAACTTTTCTATATTAACTACATCACTTGGGCTATTTGTAATCACCTTAGTGCCTGTAGCCATAGGGATAAGCTTGCGCCATTTTAAAAGCGAATTTGCGATTAAAAGTGAGCCGTTTTTTAGGCGTTTTTCGTTATTTTTTATGCTCGCCATGATAGCCGCGTTAGTAATAAAAGAACGCGCCTTACTGGCAAGCTCGTTTGATGCTGTATTTTGGGCCTGCCTTGCATTAAATATTGGCTCAATGGTCATTGGCTTGCTCATAGCTAAGCTTTCAAACCTTAATCTGACAGATTCACTAACACTTGGGATTGAGGTGGGGATTCAAAACGCATCGCTGGCTATTTTAATTGCTATAAGCTTTTTAAATAAGCCCGAATACGCAGTAACGGGCGGTGTATATGGCCTTGCCATGTTTATTGGGCCGCTGTTATTAATTGCTGGGCTTAAGTTTAAAAACAAACGCCTTGTAAACGCTTAAAAAAACAACGCGAAGCGCCAAATTTAGTTCACTAAGTTTGGCGCTTTTTTTATAGCTATTAACGTTTAAAAATAGGCTGCACTTGCCCACGTAACCATACTAAAGCGTCGTCTTTATCAGTACTCTGATGCCAATATAAATGCTGATAAATAGCAGGCATAGTGGTGGGAACTGGCCGTGCTATTAGCGTGTCGTCTAGCAATTGACTGGCAACCATTGAAGGTAAAGTAAGTAAAAATGGCGCGTCTTTTATTACCTCTTTCGCTGCAAAATAATTTTGACAACGTATAGCCACCTGCCTATTAAAACTCAATTGCAATAACGCAATATCTTCAATAACAGTACCGGTTGCTCGGTTAGATACCGCAACATGCTTAGCCGCTAAATAATTGTCTATATTGAGTTGGTTTTTAAGCGGGTGGTTTTTTTTCATGAGTACACAAAAGTGATCACTTGAGAGAACAGCATGACTAATGGGCGCTTTTATTGGCCGTGCTACATCAATTGCCATATCTATTTGATGATTAGCTAATTGCTTATGCATATCTTCACGGCTTAATTTTACGCTCGCTAAGCTTGCATTGGGAGCATGTTTTGCCAGTGCAAGTTGCAATTTAGGCAAAACAATAGGCTCTATTGCATCGTGCAGGGCTATTTTAAAGGTTTGTGCAGTGGTCGCTAAATTAAAATCACCGCAGGCTTGTAGCACTTGGCGTAATTTTTCGAGTAAATCTATTAGCTCGGGAGCCATACGTTGGCACGCAGGGGTGGGGAGCATTAATTGCCCTTGGCGCTCAAATAACGGATCGTTTAATACACTGCGCAAACGTTTTATAGCATGGCTGACTGCTGAGGGCGTTATGTATAGCACCTTTGCGGTTTCGCTCATGTTTTTTTCACGGTATAGGCATTCAAATATTTTAAGTAAATTTAAATCCAACTGTTGAATATTTTTAGCTTCAATCATTATTACCCGCTCACACTATGAATGTAATTCACACTTAACTGGTAATATATTTCATTTAATTCATTGGGGCGAATGTTTTATGCTGGGTTAACTAAAAAATAAACAGGCAACCCTAATGAACTTTGAGCCAAGCCAAAAAAGCCAAAACTACCTAAAGCGTGTAACCGCCTTTATGGATGAGCACGTATTGCCTATTGAGCAAGCAGTAGTTGCGCATAACCATGCTAAAAATAATTCAAACAATTGGACCACTTGGCAACTAAGTGAGCACATTGAGCCATTAAAAGCGAAAGCAAAAGCCGCTGGCCTGTGGAACTTATTTTTACCCGATGCAGAACTAGCACAAGGCTTAACCTGCTTAGAGTACGCCCCTATTGCAGAGCAAATGGGTAAATGCTTATTTGCATCAGAAATATTTAATTGTAATGCCCCCGACACCGGCAATATGGAAGTGCTTTATCATTTTGCAAACGATGAGCAAAAACAGCAGTGGTTAACCCCATTATTAAATGGCGATATTCGCTCAGTATTTGCCATGACCGAACCCGATGTCGCTTCATCAGATGCGACAAACATGCAAGCAACCATAGATGTTGATGGCGACGAGCTTATTTTAAATGGCACAAAGTGGTGGACCACCGGCCTTGGTCATCCTAATGCACAGGTGGCTATTTTTATGGGGCTTTCTAATCCCGAAAACGATAAACACAGCCAGCATTCAATGGTACTTGTGCCGCTAAACACACCCGGTGTAAACATTAAGCGTATGCTAAGTGCCTGTGGCGATTTTGATGCCCCCTACGGCCACGGCGAAATGGAGTTTAATAACGTACGCGTACCAAAACAAAATCTTATTTTAGGGTTAGGCAAAGGCTTTGCCATTGCACAAGGGCGCTTGGGGCCTGGGCGAATTCATCATTGTATGCGCGCAATTGGCGCAGCAGAGCGCTGTTTAGAGCTCATGATTAAACGCGGGCTGTCGCGCAGCGCTTTTGGTAAACCCTTACTTAAATTAGGCGGTAATTTAGAACGCGTAGCGCAAGCGCGTATGGCGATAGATCAAGCCCGTTTATTAACCCTGCACGCGGCATGGAAAATAGACACCCAAGGCGTTAAACACGCCATGACCGAAATATCGAGCATAAAAGTAGTCGTGCCTAATATGCTGCAAATGGTGTCTGATATGGCGATACAAGTATTTGGTGGCGCTGGGGTGTCGAGCGACTTTCCTATAGCATCGTTTAATGCAATGGGGCGTATTTTACGCCTTGCAGATGGCCCAGACGAAGTACATATGGGCATGGTTTCGCGCCTCGAACTTAACAAATATCGCTAAGGCAACACCATGAAAACACGACTAATAATAACAGGTGGAGCCACAGGGCTGGGTAAAGCATTAGCCCTGAGTTACGCAAGTAATTTGGGCGCTAACTTACAAATTTGTATTGCCGATATAAACGCCGAGCGTGCAGCCACAACCATTAGTGAGCTGCAAGCACTAAAAAGCGATGCCTTTTTTTACGCCTGCGATGTAACCAAGCAAGCAGATGTAAAGGGGCTTTACGATATTATCCAAACCAAGTGGCAGGGCGTAGATATTGTCATTAATAACGCAGGCGTTGCCACGGGCGGCTCGCTTGAGGGCGAATCGCTTGAGCAATGGCAGTGGATTATGGATATTAATTTGCTCTCTATGGTGCGGGTGTGCCAAACGTTTTACCCCGCCTTTGTGCAACAAGGCGGTGGCTACTTTATTAATATAGCCTCACAAGCAGGGCTTACCCCTATTCCGTTTATGAGCAGTTATAACGCCGTAAAAGCGGCGGTTATAGGTTTTAGCGAAACCCTAAAGCTCGAACTCGCCCACGATAATATAGATGTAAGTGTTGTGTGCCCGAGCTTTTTTAAAACCAATCTTGATGAATCCATGCGCACCAGCGAGCCGGCCATGAAAACCATGCTTAACCGTGCCTTTGAGCGCTCCCCCATAAACGCAGAGCAAGTTGCCGATATTATTTATCAGCAGTCGCTTAACCGCCCATTTTTAATTTTGACCCATAAATTAGGTAAACAGGCCTTTTTAATGAAAAAACTACTCCCCATTGAGTGGTACATTAAAAACATGCTGAAAAAAACACGCTCTATGCAACGTTTAAAATCAAAATAATAAAGGCTAGCAATGAACACACAATTATTAGATCAAGCCAAAAACGTACGCCAAGGCGAAGAGCTCGACACACAAAAGGTAGATACCTGGCTTAAACAGCACCTTACACAGTTAACTGGTGAGCCAAGTGTTACTCAATATGCAGGGGGAGCATCAAACTGGACCTACTGCCTAGAGTACCCAGAGCAATCGCTTATTTTACGCCGTGCTCCCAAAGGCACCAAAGCCAAAGGCGCACACGATATGGCCCGTGAATATAAGCTGCAGCAAGCGCTAAAACCAGTTTACAGCTATGTGCCAAACATGGAGGCGTTTTGCGACGATGAAAACATACTCGGCACCGACTTTTACGTTATGGAAAAGCTTACGGGGATAATTCCGCGTAAAAATTTACCACGCGGATTAACCCCCACGCCCGAGCGCACCAAAAAGCTGTGCGAAAACGTACTCGACTGCCTAGTAGAGTTACACAAAGTAGATTACAAACAGGCCAATTTAAGCCATTTAGGCAAAGGCGAAGGCTACACCCAGCGTCAAATTAGCGGCTGGAGCGAGCGCTTTACTAAAGCCAAAACCTGGAATGTACCCAGCGGTAAAAAAGTCATTAAGTGGCTTGAAAACAACATGCCAAGTAACGAGCGTATTTGCATAACACATAACGATTTTAGGTTTGATAACGTTGTGCTTGATGCAAACGACTACACCAACGTACTGGGTATTTTAGATTGGGAACTTGCCACACTTGGCGACCCACTTATGGATTTGGGCAATACATTGGCTTATTGGGTAGAGCCAGGAGATGACTTTTTAGCCCAAGCCACGCGCCGTCAACCCACTCACTTAGAGGGTATGCTAACGCGCAAAGAAGTAGTGGCCTACTACTGTAAAAAAATGAATATAACCGTAGATGACTTTACCTTTTACGAAGTGTACGGGCTATTTAGACTTGCCGGCATTGTGCAGCAAATTTATTACCGCTATCACCATGGGCAAACTAAAAACCCCGCCTTTAAACACTTTTGGGTGTTTGTACATTACCTTTTATGGCGCTGTAAAAAAGCCATTAACAACCAAGGTAAAGTCTAATGTGTATTTTATATTTAGTACGCCACGGGCAGGCCAGTTTTTCGGCTGATAATTACGATACGCTCTCAACAAAAGGGCAACAGCAAGCCACACTACTGGGTGAATATTTAGCACAAAAGCAGCTTACGCCCGATGCAGTATTTGCAGGCAGTATGCTGCGCCACAATCAAACCGCAGAGCTGAGTTTAGTAAGTGCTAATAATGTGCCGGTATTAATAAACGATGCGCGATTAAACGAGTACGATCACGAACATATTTTAGCTGTTTATAACCCACAGCTTGCCACCCCAAGCCAAGTTCGCGCGGTACTTAGCAAGCAAGCAGAGCCTATGGAATATTTTAAAACGGTATTTATTAGCGCCATACAGCAATGGGTACTCAATCCCGACAGCACTCAATATAACGAAAGCTTTAATGCATTTACTGCGCGTGTACTTGGCGCGCTTGAACAAATAGCCAATGAAAACCACGGTAAAAAGGTACTTATTTATACCTCTGGCGGGCCTATTAGCATTATAACCAGCCATTTAATGGGGCTAAAGCTCGAGCGCTTTATTGATATTAATTGGAGCTTAGTAAACGCAGGCGTAACCAAAGTAGTGGCGCGCGGCAAAGGAAAAAATCAAAAATTAACGATAAGCAGTTTAAACGAGCATCACTTTTTAGAGTGCCACCCACAACAAAAATTAATTACATACACCTAAGGAGCTAATTATGCGCAAAAACATACTAATAACAGGTGCAAGTTCAGGCTTAGGCAAAGGCATGGCAAAAGAGTTTGCAAAACAAGGTTGTAATCTTGCTTTATGTGCTCGGCGCTTTGAGCTATTAGAGCAGCTAAAAAGTGAGCTTGAACAAATAAACCCAAATATAACCATTAGCATAAAAGTGCTTGATGTTAACGACCACGAGCAAGTATTTAGCGTATTTAACGCCTTTAAAGATGAGCTTAACGGCCTTGATAGAGTGATTATAAATGCTGGTATGGGCAAAGGGGCTTCTATTGGTACGGGTTATTTCAATGCCAACAAACAAACCGCACAAACTAACTTTGTGGCCGCACTTGCGCAGGCTGAGGCCGCAATGGAAATTTTTAGAGCGCAAAACCATGGTCATTTAGTGACTATTTCATCTATTAGTGCTGTACGTGGTTTTAGGCGCGCCATGACCGTTTACGCCGCCACTAAAGCGGCTATTACCTCATTAAGTGAGGGCATACGCATAGATGTAATGCACACGCCTATAAAAGTAAGCTGTGTACATCCAGGTTTTATAAGAAGCGAAATAAACGAAAAAGTGAAAACAGTGCCGTTTATTGTTGATACCGAAACTGGCTGCAAAGCACTGGTAAAAGCAATAAATAAAGAAAAAGCCAACAGCTTTGTACCAAGCTGGCCGTGGGCATTCCTGCATTGGATTTTACGAATAGCACCGCTGAGTACAATTCGTAAAATGTCGTAAGGTTTTTAAATTTTAGGCATTAAAAAAGGTGGCAAATGCCACCCTTTATGTACGTGTTTACTTAACCTACGTTTAGGTTATTTGTAAAATTATAGTAGTGCAAAAATCTTTTGCAGCTGTGGCATGTACTCGCTCACAAGCTCAAGGTTGTTTTCGCTTACTAGTGGGTCTGTAGATTCTTCAGCCGCGCTTGAAGCCTTACCAAACGAGCCCATTAACGAGCTAGCGTCACTGCTTTTAGCACTTTTAAGGCTTTGCAGGCCACCCATTACTTTATTTGCTGTTTCTTGGTTTTCTGCTGAAAGACCCGATTTAAGGTTTTCGATGTAAGCCATAGATACTTCTGAGCCAACAGATACTAACTCTTCAGGCGAAAAACCGTAACGGTTAGTAATATCGGCAAAGCTTTTATATAAGCCTTGCTCTTTAATCATGCTTAATGCGCTATTAGCAAGAGAGCTTTGCTCTTCAACATTTTGATCAGCAGAGCCACCAAGCATGCTTGCTAAATCTAGGTTTTTTAACGAATCTTGGCTGCTAGCCCAGCTAGAAACAGCCGGCAGTGCTTTCATGTAGCTTTGTAATTGGCCTTCGCTAATATCTTCAGCAAGGCTTGAAAAACTCATTGCTAATAAGCTAAGTGATAAAATTATTTTTTTCATTGGGCGTTTCCTATTATTTAATTAAAGCCATTAAAAACTAAATGTAAGCGCTTGCCAATACATAACTAAAGTATTAGCTGTATTTAGGCTATAAAGTAGTATAAATACTTTAAAGTTCTATAACTTAAGCTGATTCAGCACAAATATAGTTACAAATGTTATACTGCATTTTTGTCGATAAGAGCTGAACGTAATGTTAACTATTTCAAATACTGTCACTATAGATGAATGGGAACTAGAGCTAACTGCTATACGTTCGCAAGGTGCCGGTGGCCAAAACGTTAACAAAGTAGCCAGCGCCATTCATTTACGCTTTGATATTAACCGCTCAAAGTTACCCGATTTTTACAAAGAACGTTTATTAAAGCTAAACGACTCTCGGATCACCAAAGAGGGCGTGGTGGTAATTAAAGCCCAAAGCTTTCGCACCCAAGAGCTTAACCGAGAAGATGCACTAAAACGTTTAAAAGATTTAATTTTAAGTGCAACCAAGGTAAATAAAGCCCGCCGCGCAACCAAGCCAAGCCGTAACTCGCAGCGCAAGCGCATGGATAAAAAAACCAAACATGGACAAACCAAAGCCCTGCGCGGTAACATTAAGTTATAACTCACTAAGTTTATATGGCTTTACAGTAAAGTATGCTTAATTTACGCCTACAGCTAATAGTTAACCGTAGGCGTGAGTGGGCTATTCGTAGGTATGATGGCGGGTGGCACTAAAGCGATTTAATATATGGTGCATTACATACACCGCAGATAGACTGGCCACAATAGCCACCGCAACAGAGCTAAAGCGATACATGGCGCTATAAACAAGGTCTTGCCCGGGGCCTAGTGAGTTGCCAAACAAAATACCAAACGTGGTTAACACTCCAAATCCTATGCCCGGAGCGCCGCCACCAATAATATGAAAACGGCTAAATACGAACGATAACGTCCACAGTATAAGCACCGGAAACAACAAAAAGTCAGAGTGATTATACAATAACACTTGCGCCAATAAAGCAGCATTACAGCCAATTAATGTACCAATAGCGCGCTGCCAACCAGCCATACCTGCGGCTTTCCAGCACAGCGAAAACAAAATTAATACCGATGAGGCTTGCGCCGATATTGAATCTTGTAAATCGAGGACTTGAAACGCCACAAACGAAAGCGTAGCAACCGTTGCGCATAATAATACCTCATGGCGAATGCTTTCTTTAGCTTTAGCGGGTACCGCCCTCACGGCACGCGCGGTTACATCGGGAAAAACACCATGCATAACAAACGCTATAACAATAGAGAGAACAGTAGCCAAACCATTACTTAAAATAAGCGGGTATACACTACTTGTACCGGTTACATAGCTTGAAAAATGCAGCTGAATCGACAACCCAACCACGCCTAGTGCGCCAAATAAAAAAGCCGCGCCTGAGCTCATTTGATAAAACAAAAAGCAAAACGCTAAAAATACAATAATGGTCATCAGTACCGGAAGGTGCGAAAACAAGCCCTGCATAATTAAAACCATTGGAATACTAATGGCGGCACTGGCTAAAAACTGGCGCACAATGCTTTTATTTAACACCGGCACTAAACCAAGTAGCAACATAGGGTAAACAGTAAAAAATATACCGTATGGCCAGTTCATTAATTTACTAATAGTAAACCCTATGGTGCAGCCACCGGCTATGCGCAGCGCTTGGCGTAAACCGTTTGAGTCTAATTGCGGTGCTTGGCTAACAGCTTGAGTCATACGGCCTCCATTAATAAATGTAGTGTAGCCAGCTAATAAACCTAATTTGAGCCGACGCTAACCACTGCCCAATTGTTGACTCTGGCAATAGTTGCACAGTGGCACGCGCACCACTTGGCATATTAGCAATTAATTTAGCATTATCTGGCATCACTAAATGAATACGCTGGCGCTGAGCATCGCGCACCCAACGATTACTGGTTTCGGTACTACTAAGCGAGCCATTTGCACTGAGTTGCCCATCGCTTACGCCTGCCTCAAACGTGCTTATATGCGCGTTGTAAACCTCACCTGGGCGGCTATCAAATACCACTCGCGCCAAACTACCTGGTTTCATATTTAGTAATGATTTTTCTCTAAAATCGGCAACAAGGTCGGCCTTATTAGCCACAATTGCTAAAAGCGGGCTACCCGTTACCGCATATGCGCCATCTAGTAGTTGTAAGTTAGAAACCACACCAGCGCTTAGCGCACGTACTTGGGTGTACGATAAGTTAAGCTCGGCTTGTGCTAATTGGTTTGCAGCATGGCGAAGCGCTAAGTTTTGCGCGCCGCTTTCGCCGCGGGCAAGTACTGCTTCTGCCAATTGCGCTTCTAATGAGGCGACATTTGATTTACTTGCTTCAAAGTTAGCTTTAATGCTTTCAAGCTCTTGCTCTGAAATAGAGCGCTGCTTAAATAATGCTTCGCCACGGTTATTTAGTAATTGCTGTTCGTGCAGCTTTGCCTTGGCCGCCGAAATTTGCGCCTCCAGTGCTTTTACATTGGTGTCTAAACGTTTGTTTTGTAATTTGGCGTCGTCAAGGGCAAGCTGTGCCTGCTCTAGCGCTAATTTATAAGGGCCTGAGTCTATTTCAAACAATACATCGCCAGCCTTTACGGTTTGATTATTATTAACCAATACCTTAGTAACACGGCCACTTATTTGCGGGGCAATTTGCACCACAGGATGATAAACCCGCGCTTGCGGCGTTACCGGCATAAACATGTCGGCAATTAAATAGTAAATAAATATAACAACAAAACCCGCTAACGAAAGCCTTACATAACGAGTAAATTTTTGATCTGGTGTCATTGTGTCTCTTACTCTTTACTTTGATTTTTAATACAGTTTAGTGCGTTTTTTTCCATATTGACGATGCCATAAGCAAGCGCATCGAGTTGCTGTGTGCTTAGCCCGCTGTATAGCTGGCTTTTAATATCAATGAGTTTTTCGTTTAGCGACTGTAAAATTGCGCCACCTTGCTCGGTAAAGTAAATTTTTTTACTGCGTTTATCGTGCTCATCAACTTTACGGGTAATTAAAAGCTGCTCTTCTAATTGCTTTAATGTGCGGGTAAGCGAGGGCATTTCTATTCCTAAACTCTGCGCAAGCTCAAGCTGTGTTATGCCCTCGCCCAACATATTTATATGGGTTAGCGCCGTCCAACGCGATTGCGTAAGCCCTAAAGGTTCTACAGCTAAAGTGATGGCCTCGCGGCACAGCCTATGAACCCGCCCCATGTTACCAATAATGGTTAAATCGAGCGTTTCGTGAAAAGGTTTTTGAGTAGTCATAACCATCTCAAATTAGTTAGCATGCTAAGTATTTTAGCATTAGTTAGCGTGCTAAGTAAATATTGAGAGGGGTTGCAAATAAAAAAGCCCCAAAGCTGGGGCTACATAAATTTGTGGATTTAAAAATTAAGGAGGTTAGCAGGGGAGTACTGATCGGTAAGCACTTTTGTATTGGCAGGCCAATCTTGCTTGTTTTTGGTACTTTGCATGTAAGTACTAATTGCTTTTAAATCTACATCGTATTTTTTTAAACGCGGGTTAAGTGCTTTAATACGCTTATTAATTTGCGCCTCAGTAGGCATAGAGTTTACACCCGCTAAAATAATACGGTTAGAGCGATTAGCACGGCTTACGTTAATAAAATCGCCAAACACGGCGTGGTAAGTTGCCGACTCATGTTCGTATAATTTACTGCTCGAAAACGTATTAGCGGCAATTACACCGCCCTCGGCCAATACGCTTTGTACCTCTTCAAAAAACTCTTTGGTGAGTAAGTGCTCAGGAATATAATCGCCGTTAAACGCATCAAGAATAATCCAATCGTACTTTTGCTTTTTAATGGCTGCGCGCTTTATAAATATACGCCCGTCTTGCACGCTTGAGGTGACCGCATCGTTTTCTATAAAGTTAAAATAGTTACGGGCTACTTTTAAAACGGCGGGATCTATTTCAACATTATGAATTTTAGCTGCAGGGTAAAGCGCATGAATGACATTAGAAAGCGTACCGCCACCTAGGCCAATAATAAGCACATTTTTAGGGTTGTCGGTTACTAAAAGGCTGGCAAACGTAAGTTTAGTATAGTTAAAAACAAGTTTGTCGGGGTTGTTTTTATACATACAGCTTTGGCTGGTTTGGCTACTTTTTGTATTAAATTTTAAGCAGCGTAGGTCATGTGTTTCATCAACAATAATATTGCGATATAAAGAACGCTCCTCGTGCACTACATTACTGTGCGCCGCAACCGAAAACAGTACCGCTAAAAATAATAAACAGTTACGCATGGGCAAGCTCCTTATTACCAGCAAGGCTATTAACAGTAATTGCCAGCACACCTAAAAGGGCCAAGGTTAACGCAAAGGCACTTATAATGGTATTTACATCAAACGCCAATACAAAGTAAAACGAGGTAATAATAGTCCCTAAGGCGCTACCCAACGTGCTTACAAAATATAAAATACCCGCAACTTGGCCACTTTTATGGCTGTCGGTGACTAATAAACGCACCGAGTAAGGCGAGATCATGCCTAAAATAACGGTAGGAATAAAAAACAAAGCCGTAGAGGCAAGTAACGAGCCGTAGCGTGTATCTTCGATGTGGGTAAAAATAAACTCCATTATTGGCTGCGAAAAAAGCGCAATAGGCACCACCATAATACTGGCAGTTAAAAATATTAAGCCATATTTTGTAAGCGATGCATTTTTAGTACTTAGCTTACCGCCGAGTAAATACCCAAAAGAAAGGCTAAGCATAAATACGGTAATTATGCTGCCCCAAATGTGTACACTACTGCCAAAAAAAGGCGCTAAAATACGCCCGCCTAATAGCTCAATACCCATAATGCAAAAGCCACTGCAAAAGGCTAAAAAATAGATTAACGCGTTTGTTTTTATACTCATGTAATTATCGTTATGTAACCTAAAGAGATCTCCATACTAACGTGATGACAGAGCAGTCGCTAGTGCATTAATTAATCGCTCTGTGATTTTTTAAAAAGTTGTTTTGTTATAAAGTAACACATGTTAAACTTATTGTTATAATATAACACCTTCGATTTCCCTATTATCATGAAGTATTCTTTAATTTATTTAGCCTGCTTAGGCATAAGTGTGCAAACAGTGGCGCAAGAGCAAAACGACGAAATTGAAAAAATATCGGTTATTTATAAACAAGCATATCGTGGCGACATTCCACAAAAACAAATGCCGCAATCTATTGTAAGTGTTAGCAGTGCTGCGCTTGATCAAAAAGGCATTACTAAATTACAAGACGCGCTCGATTTTTCGGCCAGTATTTCGCGTAAAAATAACAGTGGCGCATTATGGGATAGCTTTTCTATTCGGGGTCTTTCGGGTAACGAAAACATGCCATCGAGCTATTTAATAAATGGCTTTAGCGGTGGCCGTGGTTTTAGCGGCCCGCGTGATGTATCTAACATTGATTACATTGAAGTACTAAAAGGCCCGGGCTCAGCACTTTATGGGCGCTCAGAGCCCGGCGGTACTGTAAATATTGTGACTAAAAAACCTCAGTTTGAGCCGCAAGGTGAGCTAAAACTAAGCTTAGGCAGCGACAGTTTTAATCGCGTTGAAGGCGATTACACAAACGGCATTAACGATACCACCGCGTTTAGAATAAATGGCGCATGGCAAGATAGCGACAGCTACCGCGATGAGGTGTACACCAATAAAAAGGTAGTTACGCCGTCTATTTATCATCAAATAAACGCATCAACCAGTGTGACTTATGAGTTTGAATACGTAGATTTAGCGCAGTTATTTGACCGTGGTGTTGTCGTACTCGATAACGATTTTGACACCGTACCAAGCTCGCGTTATTTAGGTAACCCAAACGATGGCGACACGCAGGTGTATTCACGCGGGCACCAAATTACTTTAAATCACGATATCAACGATGAATGGTCGTTAGTGGCCGGTGCAAACTACCGCAGCTCTACGTTAACGGGGTTTTCGTCAGATGCTGAGCTTTCGCCATCGCGCCAATCGTTATTTGACGATGGCCGCACACTTACTCGCCAGCAGCGTTATCGCGACTACGAAGTAGAAGATTTAAGTGTAAAGTTTGAGCTAAGCGGCAGTGTAGACACAGCCGGTATTACGCACCATTTATTAATAGGTGCCGATGCATACAAGTACGACTTACGCACTGCGCTTTCTCGCTATCGAGGCGGTAACGGCACTTATACCGTTGATATTTTTGAGCCAAACTACGATGTTGAACGCCCAGCAGTAAGCCTGCTTTACGAAAACGACGAAGAGCAAAAGGCGTACGGTATTTATGTTCAAGACCAAATGGATATTACCGACAAATTTAAGCTATTAGTGGGCCTAAGGTTTGACAGCGTAGACCAAGATATTTTAGAAACCAACAGCGGCGTGTTTTCGACCAGCTCTGAAAGCCAAGTAAGCCCGCGTGTTGGCGTAGTGTACGAGCTAAATAACGCAATCACTTTTTACAGCAGTTACTCAGAAGGCTTTTTACCACTGAGCGGCACAGATGCAAGCGGCGACCCGTTTGGTTTTGAATACAGTGACTCGTTTGAGGTTGGCGCTAAGTTTGAATACTTAGGCATAAACGGTACTGTGGCATTTTTTGATGCGTCTAAAAGTAATATGTTAGTGGCAGACCCTGTATACGTTGGATTCTCAGCGCCTATTGGTAAAGCCGATAGTAAAGGGTTTGAGCTTGATGTAAATACCTATATTACTGATGCAACGGCGTTTAACTTATCGTACGCCTATATAGATGCCACCACAGCAAACGACATTATTAATGCCGATTGGGGCGTGCCAATTGAAAAAGGCAGCCCGCTGGTTAATGTACCAAAAAATAACTTAAACCTTACGCTTAGCCACCAAACAGCATTAATGGGCAAAGAGCTTGAGTTTGGTGCAAGTTACCAATACACCAGCAGCCGTTTAGGTGATGCCGCCGATTTAAGCTTTAGGTTACCGAGCTACCAATTAGTAGGCGTGTTTGGCAACGTTAACTTAACCGAGCAAACCGAGCTTAATATAAGTGTTAATAACATTTTTGATGAAGATTACGCCGAAAGCAGCTACAACGCTTTATGGGTTTACCCAGGCGCGCCAACTCAATTTAAAATGTCGCTAGCGTATAACTTTTAATAGCTAGCAAATTAAAGTTTTCATCCTAAAGCGTCTTAATGTAGTGGTTAAGGCGCTTTATATTTTTAAGCGCTTTTTTATAAAGAGTGCATAAGTTTATTAAGCCAACCATCGGCCTTTGAAGGTTTGTATGTCATTACAATGCTTTCACTGTAGTGACTGTTAACCCCCTTTACAGTTAATTTTGTAAGCCCTAAATCGTCAATCACAAAGTTAGGTAAATACGCCAAGGCCAAGCCACTTTGTACCACCTCTATTAATGCACTGTAATCGCTACATCTAAATACAATATTGCGCGGTGCAGTATCATCTTGCCAGCCGTCGGAGCCTACTCCTTGCTCAAGGCCGCACAGGGGTGAAAACAATGGGCATGCAAAAGCAAGCTCTAGTAATTGATTTTTATTAAGCGTTAAAGAGCCAGTTTGTACTAGCTGATGCGAAGCATGCGCAGCCACACTAAACCCAGTATTTAATACATCAACCGCCACTAAATTAGCGTGTGAGCTGTTATTTAATGCCTCACGAGTTACTAGCGCAATATGGGCAGCGCCTGATGCAACTTGGCTTATGGCTTCACCTTCAAACACATTATTAATACGTACCGAGCAGGGCAGGTTGCTCAGGGGTGTAAGCAGCTTTTTAAGGCCACTTTTAAGTAAAATGGCAGGGCCTGCAATAACCGCATTAAATTTATGATTATTGCTTTTAAAGCGGCTAGTAAGCTGCTGGTAATTATGAACTAAATCGCTACTGTGCTTAACAAACTCTTTGCCTTTATCATTAAGTACTAAGGTTTTGCCCACACGATTAAACAGCTCAGTGGCTAAGTTTGCCTCAACCTTTTTTAGCGTTTTAGACAGCGCCCCTGGGGTAATATTAAAATGCTTAGCGGTTGTGTGCAGGTTTTGCGAACTCGCCATATGAATTACTTTTTCAATGTCATCTAAATGCATAGCGCCAAACCGTATTGATTAAAAGGAAACAACTAATAACTTATTATCGATTATTTATATATATAAATCAGCTTATAGTGACGCTATATTTATTTTTGAGCATTAACATGAAACACATACTGCTAATTTTTATTTTATTATCGAGTGCAGCGCACTCAAATACACCTCAACACAAATCACACAAAACCCACAGCTATAATGGCTTTCATGGCATGGCGCTTATATTAGCCGGCGATAAAGTACTTGCCAGCCACATGCCGTTATACGCCCCCCCACACAACTACCAAGTAGTGTACGAAGTAACTACCAATGACACCCATCTTAAAATAATCAAAAAAGCACTAAACGAGTCACTAAAAAAACAAAGTCAGATCACCATTTTACCAACCAAATTTGATTTGAATTTATTAATAAATAAGCTGACACCCACATTAAATACCACTGTGTTTAATGGCCATTTTGAGCGCGGAGGTACGGCTTTGTTTTCGACAAAGCTGACCTTTAAAAATCCGTTATATGTAAAAAAGCTCGCTATAACACAACCTGAAAAAGAAGAGTTTAATTTAATAAAGGTTTCAGCAGAGCAGGGGGTGGTGATTCATAAAATACAAAGTAAACCAAGCTATGACTCACTCAGTTTAGTAGCACTAACTAACGGAAAATATAATGGCCAGTTAAAATGTGATGCGCCAGTAACCACAGCGCTTGCAAGTAAGCTAAAGGCCTGTTTTAAAAGCGTACCAAGCTATTTAGAAACTCGCGATTTTGCAGTTAATTAAAAAATCATAGCAGCGCTTTAGCTTAAAAAGCGCTGCTATATAAATTACTTAACGTTAAGAGCATATACATTTGCCTGAACGTATTCGCCGTTTAACAATTTTATTTGCGTTAAAATGCGTGAGTACGCATCGCCTTCAAATTCATCGAGCACATGCCAATGATCTTTTAAATTAGTTGAGCTAAACACATAGCCATTTATCTCTTGGCCTGTTTCGTCTAATACCAGTGCAGGAAAGCCCATTTTGGCGCCCCAGCCCTCGTTAATTAAATTGCCAACCACACTGCCTTGCTCAAACGTACCGCCAATATTGGCAAGAATATGCTCGTTCGGATGCCCTGGGCACAAGGTACCATAAACAAATAACGCTTCTAACACGTAAACTCCTAAATTAGGCTAATGATTATGTTTAGCTAAGCTAAAGCTTAACTAAATATGAAAAAAATCCCGAGTGAAATTTTACTTTTTACAATGACACCCACCTTTATTTTTGCACTTTACGCAATAAGCATCTACTTTTTTAATTGGTTCATCAAAAGCTAGGTGCTACATGGCTATTGCAAGAAAACGCCAAATCAGTTTGGCAGATACAAAATATTATCACTGTATTTCGCGCTGTGTACGCCATGCCTATCTATGCGGCGAGGATTCATTAACGGGTAAATCTTATGAACATCGAAGGAGCTGGGTAGAGCAAAAACTATTTAGCCTCGCTAAAATATTTTGTATTGATATATGTGCTTATGCAGTTATGAGTAATCACACCCATATTGTGCTTTATGTTGATGATAAAAAAGCAAATAGATTGAATGACAAAGCCATAGTGCTGCGCTGGCATAAGCTATGTAAAGGTACACCACTAACACAAAAATTTTTACAAGGTGAGGAGCTAAGCAGTACAGAGCGATACTTTTTAAGCCAAACTATTATTCAATACAGAGAAAGGTTATCTAGCATTAGCTGGTTTATGCGAGTTTTAAACGAACACATTGCTCGTAAAGCAAATAAAGAAGACGAATGCACTGGCCGATTTTGGGAAGGGCGTTTTAAATCACAAGCTCTTCTTGATGAGGCAGCCCTTGCAGCTTGTATGGCTTACGTTGATTTAAACCCAATAAGAGCAAAAGTAGCTAAAACCCCCGAGTGCTCAAACTTCACCAGCGTGCAAAAGCGCATTCAGGGCGCTAAAAACGCAAAGCAACCCAAACAACTTTTAAAATTTGCAGGTAAACCCTGTAAATTTATGCCTAAAGGTTTACCGTTCGAGCTTAAATATTACCTAGAATTAGTTGAGCTTACGGGGAGTATTATTCGCGATGACAAACCTGGGTTTATTGAAAACACTCAGCTCCCTTTATTAGAAAGAGTAAACATAGCACCAGAGAACTGGTTAAAACTCACAAAAGACTTTAGACGCGTATTTCATGGCGCTGTAGGTAAGCCGCAATCACATGTAAGTTACTGCGATCATTTAAATAAAAAGCGACGAGTTAATTTTAGTAATTGCGAAAAGCTACTAGCCTAAAAAACCCTTCTTTCATTTAAAAAACAGCCTAAATGCTGGTTTCAGCGTGCCCTAAATTTAGTTAACTACATAAATAGCAGCACATTTTTAAAATAACCGCAGTATATGCCTTTTAATATGCCTTGAGCTTACGTGTTTTTAAATTAGGCATTTAATTAAGTCGATTTTTTGAAATAATTAAAGTGGGTGTCATCTTAAATAAATTATATTATTGTGAAGAATTTAAGATGGGTGTCATTTTAATTTTAATTGAGTTTATATTTCATATAAAACAGCCGCGCCACAAAAAATAAAAGTAAACTTTAGCTTGCTAATAAAAGCGGCTTGTAGGGCAGTTAGTGTGTTTAAGCTTGCTCGCTAAAATTGGCTTGGTATTTTTTGGTTAATATCAGAACAATAACGGCTAGTAATAAAGGCACAAACGACGCCCATAAAACGGTGTGCCAACCGTACGCACTTAATAACCCACCTGATGAAAAAGAGCCTACCGCCATTAAGCCAAACACTATAAAGTCACTAAACGATTGAGCACGGTTTTTTTCTTCTGGCTTGTGCGTTTCTAGCACTAATGCGGATGTCCCTAAAAAGCCAAAGTTCCAACCTATGCCTAACAAAATTAATAGCGCGTAAAAGTGATATACACCTTCACCTAAAAAGCCTATAGCTGCTGAAATTGCAGTTAAAATAATACCAAAAACAGAAATACGAGCAGCCCCAAAACGTGCAATGAGCTTACCGGTAAAAAAGCTAGGTGCATACATAGCAATAACATGCCACTGCATTCCTAAGTTTGCTGACTCTTGGCTATGCCCGTGCATATGCATTGCCAAAGGTGCTGATGTCATTAAAAAGTTCATCACCATATACGATGCTGCACCACAAATAACCGCGCTTATAAATCGTGGTTGCAAAGCAATTGTTCTCAATGGTCTTCCTGAATATGCTTGATTTGCTAAAGGCTTAGCCAATTTAACGCCAAACAAAATAACACCAGCGAGAGCCGCGACAATGGCTTGCGCAATAAATGTGGCAGCAAACATTTTGTCTGACCACAGGTGCATGGTATGCGTAACTAACTGCGAGCCAATAACACCTGCAGCTACGCCACCGGCCATTACCATAGAAAGCGCTTGCGGGCGTTTATTTTCGGGCACGCCATCGGTTGCAGCAAACCGAAATGACAAAGCCACTGCCGCATAAGCGCCGCCCAATAGCGCAGACAAACAGTACAGCCAAAAGCTGTCTATATACAACGCAATAGTCGCTAATAGTCCGGTTAAAACACCCGCGCCAGTGCCTGCCATAAAGGCTGCACGCCGGCCATATTTTCGTGCTAATTCACCGGCGGGTAAAACACACAACGCCATTCCTAAAACAAAAATAGAAACAGGTAAAGTGGCTAAAAGTGCAGTAGGAGCAAGCAAGCTGCCCACTACCGCACCTGTTGCATATAGCGCAACGCTATTAGCTCCAGAAAGTGCCTGGGCTAACATTAAACGCCATAAGTTAGCTGTTTGAACTTGAGGGTCGCTTTGCTCAAGCCTATCTGAGTCTATAGCGTTTAATTTTTCCATGATTTCACTTTTCTAAAAGTATTCAAGGCGCTTAAAAGCAATTTATGGTTGAGGTATTTAAATGTCTAACGCCACTAAAAAGCGCGATACCATGTTGTAAGCAGCAACAGTTGCTACCGCTTCTACTGTTTGCGTTTCACCAAATAGTGCTTTTAAACGTTCAATAACGTCGCCATCAACATTTACTTTAGTGGTTGATTGCTCAGTAAGCTCAAGCAAAGCCAGCTCCTGCTCAGAGAATAACTCAGCATTTACTACCACACTTTTAAGAGCCGTTGCTTTTTCATCGCTACCGCCAGCCTGTATGTATGCAGGGTAGTGCACATTCCATTCAAAATCGGCTTTGTTTAATACCGCTACACGCAGCATAATAAGTTCGCGATACTCAAGCGATAAGCCAAAGTTTGCTCTAACGCGCCCTAACAGCTCATTCCAGCCTTTAGCTAAAGGAAAGCTTTTTAGTAGTACTCTATCTATGCCTATTAGTTCACCGTTTGGACGACGACCTTGCATTTCGGCTAGTAGTTCGGCTGGGGCTTGCTCGCCATCTTGCCATGGCGTTACTCTTACTTGTGACATAATGTTTACTCCTAATTAAACGCCACTTTAGTCATTAAAGTGGCTAACTTGGAGCGAAAGCTTACGGGGAATGAACGTACTTAACCACAGAGATTATCTTTTACCATGGTAAATATTTTCTTTATTGCTGTATTTTATCAAAGTACTCCTGAGCTTTAATCTCTTTTAGCCCACGGGTTTTCTACCTCTTTAAACAGCCATTCTTTAAATGCGTGTATTCTTGGCAGTTCAGCAGATTCGGGGCGGTAAATAACGTAATACGCCAATGGTGATTCAAAATAAATATTAGGGAACAACCTGACTAATCGCCCTGCGGCTAGGTCATCTTTAGCCATTACACTGCGCGCTAAAGCCACACCGTGGCCGTCAATAGCTGATTGCAATACAGCCGCTGAGTTATTTATTTGAATGCTTTTAGTGGTTAAAGGGCCTGTTACTCCGGCTTTTTTTAACCACGCCGACCAAGACGGAAAACCCGTATGGTCATCCATTGATTGATCGTGTATTAGGGTTTCGTTCAATAATTTATCTATGGTGTTTAAGCGGTTTGAGTCTTCTAAAAACTTAGGTGAGCATACAGGGTATACCTCTTCATCCATTAGTTTTTCTGCGTTCAAGCCTTGCCAAGTGCCTACACCAAAGCGTATGCCTATATCTATACGCTGCTCAGTAAAATCAACAGGTTTTAAATTAGTATTTAAATTTACACTGGTTTGCGAGCATATCTCTTGAAAGAAATGCAACCTAGGTAATAACCACTTGGCGGCAAATGCGGGGCTTACTGCCACTGTTAACGCGCCACTTATGGCGTTGTCTTTTAAAATGTCTAGCCCTTGGGCAAGTTTATCAAAGCCTTCGCGTATTAGTGGCAGGGCACTTTGCGCGGTTTCGGTGGTTACTAGCCGTGTTTTACCTGAGCTCATTCTATGAAACAGCGGCGTGTCGAGCCACTCTTCTAATGTTTTTACCAGCTGTCCAACGGCTGCAGGCGTTACATTTAGCTCTTCAGCTGCCGCTGAAAAACTTTGGTGCCTTGCGCTTGCTTCAAACGCTTTTAATGCATTGAGGTGTATAGGTGATTTCATACGATAAACTTTTTCTTTACTGATGATTCAGATTATCTCGTTTGTTAAAGCAAGTAAATAAGTAAAAAATACCGCCAAGCCTACCAGCAAGTTACTTGCTATTAGGCAACCCAATACTTTTTATTTATATAACAAATACAGCGCTTAGTGGCGCTTGGAGCAATAAACATGACTAAGCAATTTTTAGGTAAAAAATTACTCGTTATTGGTGGTACTAGCGGAATGGGTTTTGAAACAGCTCGATTAATTTTAGAGCAAGGCGGCCACGCTGTTATTGTTGGCCACCGTAAAGAAAAAGCCCGAGCAGCAAAAGAGCAGTTATCAGCTTTAGGAACTGTTGAGGTGTTAACCGCTGATTTAACCAGCGACGAAGGCGTGCAAAACTTAATTAACACACTTTCACAAGACCACGCAGACGTGGATTTACTGGTAAATGCGGCCGGTGTGTTTTTCCCTAAACCATTTTTAGAGCACGAAGCGGCTGATTACGATCAGTACATGCAAATTAACCGCGCACTATTTTTTATTACACAAAAAGTAGCCGCTAATTTAGTGGCAGCAAAACGCGCAGGCGCCATTGTAAATGTGGGTTCTATGTGGGGTAAGCAAGCTATTGCAGCTACACCATCGTCAGCGTATTCAATGGCTAAAGCGGGCTTACATGCGCTAACTCAACATTTAGCAATGGAATTAGCCGCGCATAACATTCGCGTTAATGCAGTATCGCCAGCGGTTGTACAAACGCCAATTTACGAAGGTTTTATTCCTAAAGCACAAGTAAACGATGCCCTACAAGGCTTTAACAGTTTCCACCCAATTGGCCGTGTAGGTACAAGCGAAGATGTCGCCAATACCATTGCGTTTTTACTAAGCGACAAAGCCGCTTGGGTCACAGGTGCAGTATGGGATATTGACGGCGGCGTAATGGCAGGTCGTAACAGCTATTAATAAATATTGTAAGCGCTAATGGGCTAAAGCTGCCCGTAGCTAAATTTAATCACTGGAGAACAAATATGGTTTATTTACAAATTACACTAAATGTTGACCACGGTAATAGAAAAGCAGCAGCAGAGGTTTTTAATACCTACAAAGCCCCATTTTTAGACACTGTAATAGACGCAGTTTCAAAAGAGTTATTAGCGCGTGATGAAGATGTACAGGTACTTCACGGCTTTGAAACTATTGAGCACGCTCATGAGTACTTAGAAAGCGATTTATTTAATGCAGATGTAGTTACCGCGCTCGCGCCACTACTTACTAATGAACCAGAAGTACGCATTTACTGCGTAGCTTAGTAAAAATTTAAGATAGGAAAGTAAAAAAATGTCACAAGATTGGAACGCGTACCGCAGCGAAGTAATGAACACTGTAGGTGCGTTTGCTAAGCAAAGCCCAGATACCCTACGCGGATTAATGACAATGGATGGCGCTGGCGAAAAGACAGGCCACTTAACGCCTAAATTACATGAGCTAATAGCGCTCGCTGTTGCAGTAACAACACGTTGTGATGGGTGTATTGCGATGCACACTAAAAAAGCGGTTGAGCACGGCGCAACAATTGGTGAAATATCTGAAGCGTTAGGCGTTGCTGTAGCCTTAAATGCAGGTGCTGCGCTAACTTACAGTGCACGAGTACTTGACGCTCACGCACAATTACAAAACGCTTAATAAGCGTAAATTTATAGAGCAATAACATACATTATTGCTCTTATTTTATTTAGGTTAGATATATGCGAGTCAATTCAGATTTTTCACAACAAGCTTCTATGCTAGCAAGTCAATATAGTTGGCAAACATCGCCTCAAGCGGGTGTTGAGCGAGTAATGCTCGACAGAATAGGCGCTGAAAAAGCCAGAGCAACTAGCGTAGTACGCTACGCGCCTGAGTCTACTTTTCCAAGCCATGCTCACCCAGGTGGTGAAGAAATATTGGTACTTTCAGGCACCTTTTCAGATGAGTCGGGCGACTATCCACAAGGTTTTTATTTACGAAACCCGCCTGGGTCTTCACATGCACCTAAAAGTAAAAGTGGCGCAACCATTTTTGTAAAACTGTGGCAAATGTGCGTAACAGAAGCCACCTCTGTGCGCATAAATACACACGATCCGGCTACGTGGATAACCCAAAATAACCGCCTAATATGCCCGCTTTATCAAGATGATAACG
Organism: Pseudoalteromonas sp. 2CM37A; assembly: GCF_023161885.1. Taxonomy (NCBI): domain Bacteria; kingdom Pseudomonadati; phylum Pseudomonadota; class Gammaproteobacteria; order Alteromonadales; family Pseudoalteromonadaceae; genus Pseudoalteromonas; species Pseudoalteromonas sp. 2CM37A. The sequence continues at coordinate 761,603 of NZ_JALNTJ010000002.1, read as the reverse complement.
AAGTAACTAAACTGGTAAAGTTAACCCCGCAACAGCCCCTATTTGATAACCTAAAAGCACATAATGCCTTAGAGCTATTTGTACTGGGCGGCAGCGTAATACACAACGAGGTTGAATATACAAAAGGAAGCTGGCTAAGGCTGCCAAGCACGAGTAAAGCGTTAATATCTGCGGGAAATAACAGCGCTACAATTTACCTAAAAGTAGGTAATTTTATAAACATAGGCTGTGGAGGCTAAATAATGCGTACAAAAATTGCGATTATAGGCGGTGGGCTAAGCGGCGTGTATGCAGCTTACCAGTTAGAGCAATGCGGCATTACCGATTACATATTGCTTGAAGCCAGAGACCAATTAGGTGGCCGTATTATGGACTTTACAAGCCTGTCGCAAGCGACAACAAATAGCTTTGATCTTGGCCCAACATGGTTTTGGCCAGAGTTTCAGCCGCAATTAAATGCCATTATTAAAACCCTAAACCTAGAAACATTTGCCCAGTACGAGCAAGGCAATACGTTAGTAGAGCGCTCACATACACAACCGCCCACAGCAATACCCGGTTATACGCATGCGCCTACGTCTATGCGGTTAAAAGGTGGCATGGGCACCCTTATTAATGCCTTACATGCAAAGCTTAGCAACAAACACATAGTGACCGGCGCTTTGGTTAAAACAATTACCCACCAACACGGTAATATTGAAGTTAACTTTAGCACCTCAAAGACAACCGATCATAAAGTAAACGTTGAGCACGTAATGCTTGCGCTACCACCACGCTTAGCCGCAAGCCAAATAACATTTACCCCCGCATTGCCAAGCGATTTAGTAACGCAGTGGCAAAATACCGCAACCTGGATGGCACCCCACGCTAAGTATATTGCAGTGTACGATACGCCATTTTGGCGTAAGCGAACGCTCTCGGGCAGCGCCCGCAGCAGTGTTGGGCCAATGGCAGAAATACACGATGCATCAAATCCACAAGGCCAAGCGGCATTATTTGGTTTTATTGGTATACCCGCCGATGATCGAAAACGCATTAGTAATGAAGATTTAATCACCCATTGCAGAGCGCAATTAGTCAGGCTTTTTGGCACACAAGCCGCTACACCCAAAGCCGATATTATTAAAGACTGGGCACAAGACCCACTCACCGCAACACATTTAGATACACATGCGGCTAATACGCATACCCCAGCACCTTACATAACCGCGCAAAATGGCCCATGGCATCAAAATTTAGTCGGTATTGGCAGTGAATGGTCAGTGCAATTTCCGGGCTACGTTGCCGGTGCGGTTGATGCGGCAAATATAGGTGTTGAGCATTATTTAAAAAAGGTTAAAGCATGATGTGTAGAGGCTGAGGTTTGAGCTTAGTGCTTTAATGGATAGCTCATAACGGCAGCTGATGGGCGGTTATGAGCGTTCAAGAAACAGCCATCATTATAGTGATTTAAACAGATTAACTTATTCGTTTTTAAACTTCCTAAATATCCACACATTCAGCCCAATTAGCAACATAACAATTAATGTTAGAATTGGAGGCTTTGATTGTAATGGTAAAAACTCAGCAGTTACCTCTGGAATCATGTGAACATACACTGCGACAAACATAATAGATAGCGCTAATAGTGATGAGCAATAAAATACTTTTCTTATTATATTTTTTGTTAGAACCTTGGATAAAGTAAGCACAATCAAAAACCCTAAACCTGCTGAAATTTCACCTAATTGACCAGCCCACCTAGCTATCTCGGGTAATGGCAGTCCACTCAAAGCTATTTGTTTAGTAAACATAGTATTGAACGGCTCAAAGAACTTTACTGTGCCAGCCATAATTAAAAAAATAGCTAACAAGCCGGTTAATAGCTTTTGCATGATGGCCGAAGGGTTCATCGCTGAATGGCGTAACGCCAGCCACATTAACCCGACAATAACGAATACACTCGATATTAGTGATACTTCTAGTAATAATTGTTTCCCCATTTCATTTTTCCTATATTTTATGGTGAATTATTTCTCTTCAGATTCTAATAATACTTTGCTAACAAAAAGCCGAACTGTTGGTGCAACTACAGCTAAAAGCAATAGTGCAGAAGGAATAACTTCTCCTATAGAGTATGACCATGCACTCATAAATGAGACATCGTCAGACACCATTTTCCTGGCCATAATAGCCGTCATGCCCAAAAGCATTGAAGGTAAAACCATTGAGGCTATTAGCGGATATTTAAATTTTTGAGGGAATTTTTTCATATTGGTCACACCTTGAATAATTTAGAGGGCATATTTTAAAGCCTTGCCCTTATTTCAAAAATAGCTATTATTGAAATTTATAAATTCATATTTGAATGATTAGATATTATGGATGCAAAAGAGCTCGGCAATTTATATTGGTTTTGCCTGTCAGTAGAGTGTGGTGGTTACGCCCCGGCTAGTCTTTTAGCTACAGCCTCTGCCCCGACGCTTTCTAGGGCTGTGAGTCAGTTAGAAGAAAAAGTAGGTGAGAAACTCATTCATCGACATGCCAAAAAATTCCAACTCACTAATGCAGGTGAAGAATATTACCGACGCTTTGCTCCTATTTTCAAACAAGTTGATGAACAATGGCTCAACCTTTCTAATACACAGGCAACATTAACGGGTGAGATTTATGTATCGTGTCCAGAGCCTTTCGCTGATTATTTTCTTCAGAATCTAGCAATCGAATTTATGACAGAACATCCCGGTGTTAAAATCCACATTAGTTTCTCTTCTGACACTGAAAACTATATTGATGAACGTATTGATCTCGCGATTGTTACTACACCGAGCAATATACCTACATTAATTCAAAAACCCTTATTTCAAACTGAGCTAGTCTTAGCTGCATCACCCAAATACCTTAAAGCTCAAGGTATTCCCAATAATATAGAGTCATTACTTGAACATAATTTACTTGCAGGAAATACTATACCTTTTTGGGAATTTAAGTACCAAGGTGTAACTACAAAGCTACCTGTAATGGCTAAGTATTCAATAAATAGCCTCCGTTTAATGATTAATGCAGTTAAAGCGGGCATAGGGATAGGCTTGATACCGAAAGAAGTGTTAGAATTTGAAAAAGACGCAGTGCTACAGAGGGTATTGCCCGATGTAGAGTGCCCGAAAGGCAAAGCTTATATTGTATGGAGTGATCGTCAGTTGATTGCTAGTAGGGTGGTCGCATTTAGAGAAAAAATAATTCAAAAAATGGATAAACCATCAGACTTATTTAAATCCATAGTGAGTTAGTTTTGCTAGAACAGATTAAGTGCTAAATACATTAAAAAGATAAGTCTAATAGACCGCTATTGGCTATTATAGTATTGATGACGTTGATAAAAATAAGCGCTTAAAGTCAGTACAACTTCTCATTTTGCTTCTGGCTCTAACAATATTTTCGTCACAAGGAGTTTAATCGTTGGTGCGACAACTAATAATAGCATTATTGCAAAAGGGATAATTTGCTCAATAGAGTTAATCCATGCACTGATAAACGAAGCCTCATCAGGCAGGGTTTTATAGGCCATCACCCCAGACGTTCCTAGCAACATTGAAGATGACACCATAGAAACAGTAAGTGGATATTGATACTTACGCGGAATTTTTTTCATGCTTGCTCCAAGGTGTCATTAAAATTCAGCTTACTGAATAGAAAGTAAATAGCTAAGTCCTAATACAGAAATAATACCAAAGCTTGCCATGGTCCATTTTCTTCTATCTTTCTCTGCTATAACGACAAAAAAAAATAACAGTGCTTGAGAGTAGATAGCCGTATAACCCTTAGCTATTAGCTCAAGATTTACTATGAAAAATCTTTCAAGATAATATTGTCTGCGTAGCTTTGGTAAGCACCTTCAATCATCTTAGCCATATCGTCTGGGAAGAGTAAAAAGTCGCCTTTTTCAAGAGAGTCTATAATGCCTTCAGAGACAGACTCAGCACTTGCTAAGTTATCAAAGCCAGCTCTTTTTCCCATATCTGTTTCAATTGGGCCTGGGTGAACACTAAGTACCTGAACGCCTTTTTCGGCAAATGCGTCTTTCAATCCTTGTGTGATTGAGTAGGATGCAGCTTTAGATGCCGAGTAAGTGGTTTCCTGAAGAAAGTTTTTCATCGATACCACAGAATTCAGTTGGACTAACGCACCTTTATTACGTTCAAGCGCTTTTGCAAAGGCGTTAGCGATACGCACTAAACCATAAACATTAACGTCTATTTCCCTAGCTAAAGACTCAAAAATATTCTCTGCTAAAGGTGTAGTCGACAGCATTATACCTGCGTTGTTAACTACAAGATCGACATCAGTAGCCTCAGCTGCCGCTTTGTTAACTGAGTCGGTGCTTGAAATATCCGTCTGGATAGTTGCTACTTTTTCACCGTATTGCTTTTCTAATGCTTTAGTTGACTCAGGATTGCGCACACCAAGATATACTTTTTTGGCACCGTGTTGCAGAAGTGACTCAACAATGGCTTTACCTATGCCACGATTTGCGCCGGTAACGAAAGCTACTTTGTCTTTAATGATAAAACTCATTTGATATTCCTTTGGTTTAGTATCCGTTGCGATTGCTAAAGTTTTATCGCAACGGAAAATTGATTAGGCTGTAATACAGTATTTACTATAACTGTGCAGTTATAACTCGTTACTTTTTAGTCCATTCAAATTTATTAAACATTGAATCTACTGGTGTTTCAGCAATGTGGTTTACATAGTTGCTGATCACTTTTTGTGATAACCCAAGAATGATTTCTAATACTTGTTGCTGCGCGTAACCTGCGGCAAAGAAAGCATCGACTTGTTCAGGTGTTACGTTGCCGCGTTGGCGTACGATAGCTAGCGTGAAATCTTGAAGCGCTTGTAGTTTCTCTGTTGGCATCGCTTCTTGGTTACGTAACGCCTCAGTTAAAGCGGCATCAACTTTCATTGAGTGTGCAATACCAGTATGAGCTGGCACACAATAATGACACTCATGCTCAACGTTAATTGTTTGCCACACTACAGTTAATTCTTCTGCGTTGAATGATGTTGCTGTAAATAACTGATGTAGCTGTGTATAAGCTTTTAATATTTCTGGTGATTCAGCCATTGCTGCATATAAGCCAGGAACAACACCCATTTGCTTTTTAGCGCCCTCTAAAATTGCTTTGCTTTTTTCTGGTGCTGTTTCTACTGTGTGTAATGTAAATTTGCTCATTTTTAATCTCCAATGACATAGGTTGTTTAGGGGTTGTCCCTATATAAAAAGGGAATAAATCTTGAAGCCCCTTAGTTGATGGAGTGAACTATATACCCACCTGAACGATCGTTCAAGCTATATTTGAGCGATCGTTCAATTATTTTAAATATGTAAATATAATCTATTGTATTTAAATGGATATTTGTCTTGAAATATTTTTGCTTTATTAGAAGTCACCTCTGCTGAGTTTAACTTTACCTAAAGATAAAATATAACTATAATTGAACGACTGTTCATTTAATGTTTTTAGGTGAAGTTATGGCAAAGACCACAACATTTGATCGCCAAGAAGTGATAGATAAGGCAACCAATCTTTATTGGAAGAAAGGCTTTCATGCAACATCAATGCGAAACTTGCAAGACGCGGTAGACCTTCGCCCCGGTAGCATATACTCAGCATTTGGTAATAAAGATGGTTTATTTAAGGAAGCCTTAGCTAACTATGCTGATATGAGCCTGTCACTATTACAGCAATGTAAAGACGAACATGATTCGCCACTTCATGCACTAAAAGCCTTTATGAAGTTAATAATAGTAGAGTCACAAAATAGTGCTCCAAATGGCATTTGTATGCTGTCAAAAACTATTTCAGAATTAACAGATGAGAATCAAGATTTAATTGATGTAACGAAAGCACATCTAGTTAATATATCCTCAGCATTGGTCAAATTAATTGAAGAAGCACAGACATTAGGTGAGGTGGATAAAAATAAAAATGCTGAAGATCTTGCTACCCATGTACAAATTCAAATAACAGGTTTACGTACTTTTGCTAAAATTAATAAAGACAAAAATAAGGTTAGTGCCATGATAGACGATATTTTTACGCATTATCCTTTTTAATAGGAGTTAAGGGTTAATCATATAGGTCTAAAGGATCAAACCTTGGCGGCCTACAACATGCTCCTGATCCTCTGAAAATGGCACTCTCTAGCTACTCAACAACATTAAATACTGTAATAATTGGCAAAGTATTTTACTGTGTCGGATGGCGCTTCGCTTATCCGACCTACACTGGCATATACCTAACAGCTCAAGTTAATCCCCCAAATTATTAATTCTCTTCACCGCCTTACATTTAACAGCAAAGCCATTTACACATTTGAGCGGGTTGACTCTATAAACCCTTTTACATAATCAAGCTGTAAGTCGTCATCGCGCACGCCTACATTCACGCTTTTTTGCAGCCCTTTATTACCTATGCGGATGCCTTTTATGCCTAAACGGCTTTCGTGCGATGACACTAGCCACTCGGGTAATGCTGCCACGCCACGATTGGCAGACACTAATTGCAGCATCATTTCGGTGCTTTCTATGGGTACTCTGCGTCTGGGTTGCACGTTAGCGGGGTCTAAAAATCGGGTATATACATCTAAGCGGTTGTAGCCTACAGGCACGGTATAAAGTATTTGGTCTTCGAGGTCTTGCGCTGTAACAAACGCTTTGTTGTATAACGGGTTTTGCTCGCTCACGACAATACATAAATTGTAGTTAAACACAGACCTAAAGTTTAAGCCCTCTGTATTGACGGGGTCGGGGGTTATTAGCACATCTATTTCGTTGGCTTTTAGCGCTGCTATGCCATCAAATCTAAAGGCACTTTTTATTTCTACGTCTACCTCTGGCCATGCTTTTAAAAATTGCTGAATTTTGCCCATTAACCATTGCTCACACGGGTGGCATTCCATGCCTATACGCATGATTCCTCGCCGGCCTTGGGCAAACTCTTGCAGTACGCGCTCGGCGTGCTCAAATTCGGTGACCATTTTGTCTGCAAGTGAAAGTAAATAAAGCCCCGCCTGAGAATACACCAGCGTATTGCCTTTACGGTGCCACAGTTTTACGCCAAATCGGCGCTCTAATTTAGCAATAGTATGGCTCACAGCCGACTGGCTTAAGTTTAAACTCTCGGCCGCGGCGGTCACGCTTTTAAGGCGTTTAACCTCTTTAATAATGTGTAGATGATTACGCTCAAGCATTATGATTTATATTCATTCCAAAACCAGTTTTTACCATTGGTGTTCATAATGGTGTTTTGGTAATATTATCACATTACATACTCAAGTCTATGCACTTTGCTGTTGTGCTATGTATACACACCAGCAAAACGCCTAGCATTTAACGTATAACCGGGAGACACAGCTTATGTTTAGCGACTCTATCTATACCTTTATATTAATAGGTATAGGGGGCACACTAGTGTTAGATATTTACGCGGGGTTACTCGCTAAGTTTTTTGATTTACCTGCCACAAATTGGCGATTAGTCGGGCGCTGGGTAGGTCATATGAAGTCGGGGCAATTTTATCAGCCTGCACTACCTAAGGCCGAAAAAATACCGGGTGAGCTTACCATTGGTTGGGTTGTACATTACCTAATTGGCATAGCGTACGGGTTAATATTAATGGTGTGTGTAAACACGCAGTGGCTTGATTTGCCAACCATACTACCTGCATTACTTGTTTCATGGTTTGGCATAGTTGCCCCCTTTTTTATTATGATGCCAGGCATGGGGGCGGGTATGGCCTGTGCAAAAACACCTAACCCCACCGTTACGCGCATAAAAAGCTTTGTAGGGCACACCATATTTGGCTTAGGCATGTTTTTAACCGCACTGGTTTTAGCATAATTTTAAGTAGGAAAGCAGACTATGAACATTTTAAATTTAAGCACCTATTCTACGCATATAAAAATAGTGGGCTTATTAGCTATTGTTATTTCAATAGCTGCGTGGAGCACAGATTTATTAGGCATTGTGTATGCGTGCCCCTATTGTAGAGTGCAGCGCTCAGTAATAGGCCTGTTAGGCTTATTATTAATAACGCCTGCGGTTACACACTGGATAGGCAAATATTTCTCTTTAGTAATTGGTTTTTTTGGCGCTACAGTGGCTGCTAATCAGCACTTTATGGGCTGGAAAAAAATATCAGCAGGCACCTTTGAATTTAAAGATAACCTGTTAGTTGACCCATTTATTTTATCGGCCTGTGCACTAACAGGTATTATTGGGCTCACTTATTTAGCAATAACAGCCGCAAAGTTACCTGCTAAAACGGCTTAACATTTAGTACCGTAGCTAAAACAAACAAGGCGCACTTTTTATTAAAAGTGCGCCTTGTTTTTTTATATATAAATTTAATTTAGTTACGTTAAATCTGTTTTTTCTATGCGCTTAAAGCAATCTACTTATTACCACCTATCTAAAAATAACTCACAGGCTTCTAAAAGCTTTTCCCGTGCAATGCCGTCTCTTGATTGAATAGAAAGGCCATTAATAAAGGTATCTAAAATTAGCATAAATTGCTCTACGGGCATTTCTTGTTGCCACTCTTGCTGGGCTGTTCCGCGCTCTATGCATTTTACAAGCGCTTTACGAATGTCGTTGCGTACCGACAGCGCCATTTGCTCAACTTCTTTATTTTCGTCGCCGCAATTTAAGCCAGATAAAACAATCATGCAACCCGATGGTTGCTTAGTTGAGGTTTGCATATGAATGGTTTTAAACACCATGTTTTTAATCGCTGCTTTTGCAGGAACCGACTCGTTTTCTAGCTCCGAAAAGGTCTCTCCACAGGTGCTGGTATAAAGTGCTAAACATTCACTGTATAGAGCTTGCTTTGAGCCAAATGCTGCGTAAAAACTCGCAGATGAAATATTGCCTAACACTTTGCGTAGCTCAGCTAAAGAAGTGGATTCGTAGCCTTTTTGCCAAAATAAATCCATTGCACTTTTTATTGCATCTTCACGGTTAAACTGGCGTGGGCGTCCGGTTCGGGCCATATAAATTACCTCAAGTAAGTAAATTTTAAATAAGTGTATTGTTAGTTAAAACACTCAAGCCCGAAATACTAAGTATTGTCGGGCATTGTGCTGATCATATCATAAGTTTTAAATACAGTTGCTGTGCTAAGCACCTAAGCGAGTAAAGTATTGCTCTACATCTAATGCTGCTTTACACCCAGAACCTGCAGATGTAATTGCCTGCCTATAATGGTTATCGCTTACATCACCTGCGGCAAATACGCCGGGAATATTCGTTAATGTTTCACCATTTTCAAACCCAGAATACACATTAATGTAGCCATCGCGCATATCAAGCTGATCTTTAAAAATATGTGTATTAGGCTGATGCCCAATGGCAATAAACACGCCATTAACGCTCAGTGTTTCTCTATTGTGCTCCGCTAACGTTGATTTAATAGTAATTCCTGTAACGCCGTTAGCGTCACCCACTATTTCATCAACCTGGTTATTCCACTTAATAGTTACTTTACCTTGCGCTACTTTATCAAATAGGCGCTGTTGTAAAACCTTTTCGGCACTGAGTGAATCACGACGGTGAATAAGCGTAACGTGCGAGGCAATATTAGCTAAATATAAAGCCTCTTCTACAGCGGTATTACCACCGCCAACCACAGCTACGCTTTGGTTTTTATAAAAAAAGCCATCGCAGGTTGCACATGCCGATACACCCTTACCTTTAAACTCGGTCTCGCTTGGTAGGCCAAGGTACTTTGCCGATGCGCCCGTAGAAATAATTAACGCATCAGCTGTGTAAGTCTGCTGACCTTTAAGCACAAACGGTCTTTGCTGCAGGTCAACATGTGTAATGTAGTCATGCACTATTTCGGTATCAAAATTTTCAGCATGCTCTTTAAACTGCCTCATCAGTTGTGGCCCCTGAATACCCGTTGGGTATCCTGGCCAATTTTCAACATCAGTTGTTGTTGTGAGTTGCCCACCCACTTCAAGGCCAGTAATTAATAATGGCTCAAGGTTTGCTCTAGCTGCATAAATAGCGGCAGTGTAACCAGCAGGCCCTGAACCCAAAATTATCAACTTTCGATGTGTGCTCATTTATCACCTCTTTGGCGTACTAATCTTTTAAAATTAGCGCTTGTAGCTCTGGCGCAGGCATCATACCTACAGAGCGATTCATTTCTTTACCGTTTTTAAATACAACAACAGTAGGAATACTTCTTACCGCTAATTTGGCTGCAACTGATGGAAAATCATCAATATTAAGCTCACCCATAATAATATTTTCATCAGCGAGGTTATCGGCTACTTGCTCGTAAATAGGCGACATCATTTGGCATGGAGCACACCACTCAGCCCATAGTCTTACAACTAATTTGGCGTCTTTTTTGTTTAGCGATTCGAAGTTTTCATCATTTAATTTAATTACTTGGTTAGTCATTTTTGGCTCCTAGTTAAAAATAAAATCGACCCACAGTGACACACCTATATTTCGCCTAACAGGTCATTTATATATGCAAAATACGCATAATAAATATCAGAGCTATAAACGTGTTTTAAAAAGATGCTATTTAAAATAAGAGGAACAAACTCTTAAAAATATCAACTTAAAACACATTACCCAGAACACTTGTGGATCGATTGATCCGAAATTTACACTCAAGAATAGCGAGTGTCAACAACTTATAGAACACTCATTCCACAAATAAGTGAAATTAACACTCAAAAAGCCGCACTCATAAATTAATTTGAAGCGACTTTGTTTTTATTTTTTAAATTAAAGCAATAGGTTATAAAGTAAAAAAACAACGCAGCTAGGAGCTGAAATTTAAAATAATTAATTTATGGTTTTTGAGAAAAGAGTAGAGAAGGTGAGCAATATACATTCTGAGGTTGTGAGTTTTTCTTAAATAATTTGAATAATAAATGCGATTTAAAAGCATAATAATGAACGCACATTGTATTTATTATGCTATTTGAAGGTTTAGAGGCCTACAACGGCGCTGCGCCTTTCCATTAAAGTTACATTGCGCCATACGCCATGCAGTTGGCCTAATTTTTCTCGGTTTCCAACTTGCCTAAAACCATTACGAGTATGTAGTGTAATGCTGCTTATGTTTTCAGGGAATATACTGGCTTGTAGCATCCATATACCGTTTTTTTCTGATTCTTTAATGAGTGCACAAAGTAATGCGTGCCCCAAGCCTTTACCTTGGGCTTGGCTTGCAACATATACACTTACCTCGGCAACGCCCGAGTAAACCTCACGGCTTGAAACCGCAGATAACCCGGCCCAGCCAAGCACCTTTTCATCCTCAACTGCAACAAGACGACAACAGTTGAGCATAGAACTATTCCATTGTTCCCAATTTTTAGCTTCAGTTTGAAAGGTCGCGTTGCCGGTATCAATGCCTTGCTGATAAATATTTTGAACGGCTAAAAAGTCGTTCTCTGCAAATGGCCTTATGATCACAGTATTTCCTTAAAACTATTATCATTCTTTAAAATTAGCGCTTACTTATAAATGAGTTAACGGCTAATTTTAATTACCGCTAACATATCGTCTTCGTCCTCATCGAGGCCAACTTCCTCAAACCCAAAACTTGAATAAAAATCTTTAGCTATTGGGTTTTGCGGGTTATAACAAATCTCGATTTGTACAAGCTTAGAAATCGTTTTAATCTCTTCAATTGCCATAGCCAGTGCTTTGCGCCCAATGCCTTTATTTTGATAATACCAACTCCATTAAGTATGTGTTCTAAATTTTACGCCGAAAAAACAATTCAGTTCTAGGCGTAAATTGATGTAAATGGTTGTTCCCTTTACGAAATTTAAAACAAAGAAATGGGTTGTTTTAGCAAGTAAAATAGAGCAGCTATTTATTGGAGTTGGTATAAGTTTGATCATCCATAAAGCGCCAAATAGAAACCTTTTTAGGGGTTTCTTGTACCCACATAAAAAAGCCAACTGGCAGAGCATTTAGGAAAACGCTTTACAGGTATACCCGCTATTATAGTGCGCCTCAACTAACGACCACATATTACACGCTACGTATTCTTCTTGCGTTTTAGTAACATCCAATTCGCATATGGCTTCGTAATTATTGGTGGTGATGTCTTCCAGTGACAGATTCATGTTTTTCCTTTAGAACAACTTTGTGCAATTAGTAAGCTATCAGTGTATGTACCTATAATCAATCAAATGAAGATATTGATTTTTATACACCCAATATTAGCCAAATTAATAATCGACAAGTCTATTTAAAACAAAAAGGCCGCAGTAAATAAATACTGCGGCCTTTGTTTTTAGCTAAACTTTTTTAAATTAGCTACGTTTAGTAAGCGCCTGCGCTGTAAATAAGCTCGTAGCTGTGGCTGTAAATCTCAAGGATGTTACCAAACGGGTCTTCCATGTAGATCATGCGGTACGGCTTTTCGCCAGGGTAGTAGTAACGTGGCTCTGGCATACGTTTTTTACCACCTGCAGCAACAATACGCTCCGCTAAGCCTTCAACATCTGGGTCTTGTACACAAAAATGGAAGATACCGGTTTTCCAGTATTCAAAGTTGTCTTTAGGGTTTTCTTGGTCTTTAAATTCAAAAATTTCTACACCAATACGGTCGCCTGTTGAAAGGTGCGCTATTTTAAATTTTTCCCAATTTGGACCAAATACATCGGTGCACATTTCGCCAATGGGGCTGTTATCTTCAGTGATCACGGTAGGCTCCATTATGGTGTACCAGCCCATCACCTTAGTGTAAAACTCTACGGCTTTTTCAACATCTGGTACTGAAATACCAATGTGCGAAAAACTACGTGGATATGTATGACTCATAATGCTTCCTCTTTAACTGTAATTAGTTGATGGAGTTAGTTTACGAACCCGTACTTATTAAGTAAAATTATCATTAATCATCATTTTGAGTATGTTTTGTAATGATAAACCCGACATGGTTAAACACGTTTTGTACGTTGGTTGAGGTAAATCATTTTACCCAAACCGCCGAGCGCTTATTTATGACCCAATCGGGCGTAAGCCAGCATATTAAAAAGCTAGAGCAGCAAGTAAACTGCGCGCTATTAGAGCGCCACGGCAAACAATTTACCCTTACCGTACATGGGCAAAATTTGTATCAGCAAGGCAGTTTGTTATTAAAAGAATGGCAATTTTTAGAACAACAATTAAAAGATGACTCGCCTTACAGCGGCCTAGTAAAAATACAATCGCCAGGTAGCTGTGGGCTACAATTTTATAGCCAATTATTAGCATTACAGGCTGAGCATACCGAGCTTAATATTGATTATCGCTTTGCACCTAATACCAGTGTAGAGCAAGCGGTGGCAAACCACAGTGCCGACATAGGCTTTTTAACCCAAGCCCCCACGCTTAGCGAAGTTACCAGCCATAAAATTGGCCAAGAAGCTTTATTATTAGTAACCCCCACACATATTAAAAACCCAACATGGGAGGTTTTATGTGAGCTTGGCTTTATTGGCCACCCCGATGCAAAACACCACGCGCAGCTATTACTTAGCGAAAACTACAGCGAGTTTGAGCATGTTGATCAAATTAAGCGTACGGGGTTTTCTAACCAAATAAGTTTAATACTCGAGCCGGTAAGTTTAGGGCTAGGTTTTACTGTTTTACCTGCTTATGCGGTGGGCGCATTTAATAAACCAGCGCTTATAAAAACGCATCATTTAGCTAATCCAATCAGCGAAAATATTTATGTGTGTCATCATCGTAACAGGCCAATGGCAAAGCGCATGCACACGGTAATTGAGGCGATAAAAGCGGGGGAATAATTTTTTTAAAAGGCAGTACAGCCAGCTTTAATTTGCTGTACTGCCTTTTTGGGTTTTAGCGTGTTTAAACCTTAGACATATAGGCGCTTACATACGCCTTATTTTTAAATACCAACCATAAAGTAAGCGCTATAAGGCCAATACTTAGCTGAATAACACCTAAGTTTTTAATTAATGTTTGTGCATTAAGCGATACAAGCGCCATGCCTATTGCGCCTGCAATCATAGAGCAAAACTGAATAACGGCCACAGCAGAGCCCGTGTCCGTTGTTTGTTGTTCTAACATTAAATTAGTACCGGGCACGCGGGTAATAATAACGGTTAGGGTGGCTATTGCTGCCAATGCACCAAATACCCAAGGCGATAAACCGCCTATAAAAATGGTACTTATACCGCATGCTGTTAGGGTTAAAAAACTCGCAGTAATTATTTTTTTTACCGATACACGTTTAGAAAGCCGCATATAAATTGTTGGCCCAAACGAGGCGCACACAGCATTCGCTGCAAAGGCGTAACTAAAGGTTTGTTCAGACAAACCAAACCCGTTGATATATACATAAGAGCCCGCCGCTAAAAACGACATTAACGCCATAGGCACAATAGTAAAAACAGCCAATAGCGATAAAATGGCGGATTTTTAACTACTACAGCTAATCGCCCCCACGACTGAAAAACAGAGCCGGCGTAGCGTGTATGTAAGGTTTCGCGGTAAAAAAAGGTAAATAACATAGCCACCGAGCCAAACACAGCTAAAGCAGCAAACATCATATGCCAATTAGCAATTTTTAGTAGCAATGCGCCCAGCACAGGCGCCACCATAGGGGCAATAATAACCAGCGACATAATAGTGGCGATAATTTTTTCTCGCTCGCGGCCATCGTACAAATCTTTTACTATTGCCGTGGCTACAACCGTTACTGCACTTCCGCCAAAGGCTTGTAATAAACGCGCGCCTATAAGCATTTCTACAAAATTAGATAACGCACAAAGCACACTGCCTATTACGTATATTCCAAGGCCCATAAGCAAAATAGGTTTACGGCCAAATTTCTCACTTAGTGGGCCCCAAAATAATAGTCCTATGGCGTAGGCTGCAAAATATACGCTAAGTGTTAAGTTAACCATGGCTTGGTTAGTATTTAGTTTCTCTACCATAGTAGGTAAAGCAGGAAGATATAAATCGGTAGTTAAAGGGGGAAATGCACTAGGGCGTGTTGATCTTTGATGATTAAATTTGCAGCAGTATGTTTGGTTTTTAGGCAAGGCAGAGCCTATGAAGTGTGGTTATTCCCCATTAATAGGCGATAACGCAGCATAAATGCCAAACATGCGCTGCCCTTCGGGTTCTGCCTAGGGACGATAAACTCTTTGTTACTCGGTTTTTACTTAGCCCACTAGGTTACAAACCTCGCGCCGCGATTTAATCGCCCCTAGATTGAACAAATTTCAATCCGCAAAGATCAACACGCCCTAAAATAACTAAAAAAATTAACGTGCCAGTTTTGCCTAATACAGGCTGTTCTACTTTCAAACTAAACTCCAAAAAAAACAAAGTAACTGACTAATACACAATCTTGCTTATAAATAACGTGGTAAATGCAAAGCACGACTGCACTCATTACCTACTTAATAGACTCCTTTTGTATGCTCCACGTTATAAGTAGATTTTATATACTCTTAGCCCATGTGTATATTGCTCATTTTTTATGTTCGTTTTTTATGGCTGGCTATTACTTTACCAGTAATAGCCAGAGAGTTTAATTTATGCTGTACGCTTAGGCTTTTGCTTAATAGCGAGTATGGTTTGCTTAGCTTGCAAATACACTTTGTGCACTGCAAAGGTTAATAAGCTCATAAGTACCATTAAGCACAACGTTGGCCAAAGCGACTGTGTATGATAACCAAACACGCCCATAAGCCAGCAAATTAGCACCCATTGAATAATGTAAAGGGCCGTTACATGTTTGCTCGCATATAAAAGAGCGCGTGTAATAGGGCCATTAAATTTATTGGCAATGGCATATTCTATTAAGGCTAATGCACATAAATTTAAACCAACTAAATAAATAATACCGCCGCCATTTAAGTGAAAAAAGTTACCAAACTGGCCTTTAAAATCAATAAATAACCACACTGAACCAATCACTAATAATGCGGCCCCTAACTTTGCACACACATTAAATAAATACGCTGCATTACGCTGGCTATTTATATATACACGCCCAAGCACGTAGCCGGTTAATATAGCGCTTACCCATGGAAATACCGGAAAATAAACTTGGTAGTTATTAGCAAAAAACAAATCACTAATGTAAGGCGAAAGCGCAAACTGCTGCCCCCTAACAAACTGGCTTACAAGTGCAATAGCCATGGCTAAACATGTAATCCATGTGGTTTTCCAGCGGGCAATATTAAGCGCGCCAAACAGCACTAAGCTCACCCCAGCAAGTTGTAAAATATCACCGGTTAACACCATAAATTGTAACTGCCCAGCACTGAGCGGGCTTTGCCAGCCATAGGCATTTATAAATGCCTCGGGCATGGTATTAAATACCTCAATGGGTAGCCAAAATTTTGCCACATTCATTAAATAGGCAAGTAGTAAAAGCTGTATACCACGCTTAATTAATAACATGGGGGTTTGCCTGCGCGAAAGCGCCATAGACAGCCCCATTGCCACTAAAAACGAGGCGGTGCCTTTGCCAAGTATATGGATAACAGCCCCAAATAGGCTCTCACTTTGAAGCGTTGTGCTCGAGTACATCCATAAAGTGTGTACCAAAATCATAATAAAAACGCTCGCTCCTCGGGCAAGGTCTATCGTTTTAAGACGTGTGTTCATTGGTTTTAATATCCTTTTTAGGGCAGGTTTGGCATTTGCTGTAACCAGCTAAATAATAACGACAGCACGTTAAGCGACCGGCCGTTAATTTAAATGGGGTGTTTAAATTAAAGTGATTGCTGATTAAATTGTGTAGCTGCTGATGGCAATGTGTAGTGTGATCAGCGCTTGCTAAATTTAAGCTATGGGCGCGCTCAAATGCGCTGTTAAGGGTGTCAATTAATAAGCGCCCTTGCTCTTTTTTTCCCAGCGCATAATCGGTATTTATCCACTTTCCTACACAGCTAATAAACTCAATAAGTGCATTGTTTTGCTCAGCTTTACTTAATATAGGCGCACCGCTGAGGTTAAACCCTCGGCTATAAGCGCCATTAATTTTAAGCTGTAATTGCATGGGGTTATGTGCATTTTGTTTAGAAGTATGCCAATAACAATAGGCATACATAGTTTGCCAACAAAGCTGCAAATATAAATGCCGACTAATAAATTGCCCAGGCGCATGTGGGTAGTGCGCCTTGCAATGAATCGCTAATGTGCGCACTAAATCTAAGCTTGGGTGAGCCGCAGTAGCTGGCTCATCTGGGCAAAATAAAAAGTGCGCAAGGGTTACTGGCTTAGCCATACAGCTTTGCCGATACCGGGTTATTTAAACTTCCGGCAAACTGTAAACTGCCTGCTGGGTCGGTTAAATCAACCATTTGTTTATTATTGCCAAGCTGCAAGCGGTTTAAGCAAGAGTGTGCAAATTCATCACTAAAAAAGTCATACTCTTTAAAACGCGCATTTAAGGCAGGGTTAGCCTGTTGATACGCTTTAACACTTTGCGCAACGCCGTGCCAAAAGTCGTGCTCGGTAATGCGCTCTTCTCTTACTAAAATAGCCACTAGGTATCTAAAAAAGCAGTCAAATACATCGGTAAATATGCTCAGTAATTCAAGCTCTTTTGGCATAGCAATATGAATACGCGAAACCTCATCAGGTAAAGGTTCAGTGCTATTAAGCAGCGCTACTTCTTCGCCTATGTCTTTCATGTAGGCGCCTACAGGGACTGAATTTTTAAGCTTTAAAATAAGGTTTTCGCCGTGCGGCATAAACACTAATTTATGGGCATAAAAACAATGCACTAACGGGATAAGATAGGCGTTAAAATAGTGTTGCAGCCAAGCGTGAGTGCTTAAACCACTTTGATCTATTAATGCACCTGCCATACTTTTACCGTTGTTATCTAGGTGCAGTAGTGCGGCCATGGTGGTGAGCTGCTCATTATTTTGTAAGTTATGGTTTGGGTTTTCGCGCCATAAACAGGCAAACATTTTACGATACGGTGTATCGCCCAATGCGCTTTGCTCAAAGGTATGATGCGCATACCCTAAGGTGGCGTACTCTCTTAGTGCAGTAAAATTGCACGCGCTAAGCGTGGGGTCGTAGTTTACTTTATTAAATACCCAATCATTTATAGCCGGGGTTACCGCCATATAAGCGCGCGAAAGCCCGCGCATAAAACCCATATTTAAAATAGACAGCGCCACTTTTAAATACGGCTTATGCGGATGCGAGCAGTTATATAAGGTGCGAATAGATTGTTGCGCTTGATATAAATCGTCGCCTTCACCTAAGTAAACTAAACGGTTATTGGCAAACTCGTTGGCAAACACCACACTTAATTTATGTTGGTATTGCCACGGGTGCGCTGGTATTAATAGGTAGTCGTCGGGGTTTAGGTTTTGCGTTTTTAGCGCTTTGTTAAACGCATTACGAGTGGTTAAATCAAGCTCGCCACTAATATGGCTTGGGTAATCACTAAAGTATTCACTATAAGCAAAATCACATACTGTTTTGTGCGCCGCTAACCACAGCACTTTAAACGGTTTACCCACCTCTGGCGCATAGCGTAAAAAGTCGGTTTTGCTAAAACCAATTCGGCCATTATTAGCCACAAACGCAGGGTGGCCTTCGCTCATTGCAGCCTCTATTTGTTGCAGCCCTAATTGCGCAAGTTCGGCTGCGCTAAGAGTGTTGTTTTCGCGTTTATAACAGGCACTGGCAAGTGTGGCGTTAAGCTCTTCAAGGTAGGTGGCTAAACGCTCGCCAGTTAAACCCAGCGCAGGGCCTTGCACGCTAAAAAAGTGCAGTACATCAAGCGCTACTTGCTCGTTGTTAAGGTTATAAAAGCATAAGCTTGGCTCGTCTATATCTATGTGATTAAGCGCCATAGCACGGCCATTAAATATAAAATAACCTCCTTCAATATTTACTTTAAAACCTTGTGGGGTTTGCTCTGCAACCAATAAGCGCTCGTGTACCAGTTCGCTAATGGCTTTACTTTGTAAGTGCCTGTTTGCCCATTGCCAGTGGTCAAACTTTATATAGTCGGTGTTTATTGGCATTTGCGCTTTGTGATGTAAATTAACGTGCGTTTCAAACGCAGCTTTATTACAAAACCCAAGGTAGGCGTTTTTATCACCAAGGGTTATTTGCTTAGTATGCACAAAGCCTAAACGCTTATTTAAGGTATGAATTTTACTATTGGCAATATCGGGCTCTACTACTACGCGTGCATCGGCATTATGAGTAAAAATACTGTGCAATACGCACTGCATTATTTCAAAACTAAAATGGCGTTTAGGCTGTGTATTTGGGGCAAGTAAAATATGCATGCCGGTATCGTTTGGCTGTACCTCATAGGCAGCTGCGAGTAGCTTGTCGTGCTTTGGGCTGTAAAGCTCAACTAAGGCAAGCAGCTCATTATTTTGCTCAATAACATAGGCATGATGGTGCGGGTTGTTAATTATATCTTGGTAGGCGCTGCACATTTGCTCGTGTGTGTGTTTACTCATACCCCAAAAATGGGCGTAAGGTAGTGTAAGCCACTGGCAGATTATGGGCATATCGCTTTGCTGTAGTAACCGCATAGTCACATTACCGGTGTGTTGTAACGTGGCTACAAAAGATGAAAAATACATAAAAACTCCTAAATCTTTTTAAATATTAAGTGGCTGTGTGTGCAGCTTGGCCAACAAATTTAACGCGCCATAGCAAAATAGCGCCAAGGCTTGCAAAGCCAATGGCAGCAAAGTAAAAAGGCACGGTGGTATTAAAATATTCCACACTCATACCCACTAATAACGACGCTAAAATAACGCCAATATTTTGCGCAACATGCACTTTGGCAAAATCACTGCCGTAGTGAGCAGGCTCGCTTTTAGCAAATAGCATCACTTCTAATAAAACCATGACCTGAAATAGCGCTATACCGTATAAAACGCGAGAGCTGACAACTAACCACACCGACTCTTGCGCCTGTAAATAAAGCCCAATAGCGCCAAAAATAAGAGCACACAACAATGTACTGGTGCGGCTAAGCGTAGGAAAAGGTAAGTGCTGCCGAAAGTGGTTAAACAACAGCATAAGTAGGGCTGCAAAAGCAGGAATGGCGTACACAAGCGCACTTTGGAATGCACTACTTTGCGCGCTCATTCCTTGCCAATGGGTAGTAAAAAACGGCCTAATTAAAAACGCACTAAAGTAAACAACCACGCTTATAAAGCAAAATTGCCAAATAAAATACGGTGTACGAGTACGTGGTTTTTCGCTTTCAATCGCTTGCTGATAAATACCTAACTTTAAGCTCACCATTAAATAGGCGCACAGCAGCACTTGTATTACATCGCCCGCAGCACTTAATAACAATGCATAACGCGGAGCGTTCAAACTAAAAAAGTACCCGCCCACTAACGCGCCACCAATAGCACCAAAGTGCATAAGTACCGAAAACAAGCCAATAATAGAAAGATGCTTACTTTGCTGCTCTAAACGCAGTGCAAACGGGTAAATAAGCAGGTAACTGGCTTTGAGCACCAACATAAGCTGATAATAAAACCAAAACTCCCACACGTTAGTTGCAAAATAACAAAGTAAACCAAAGCAGGCGGCAATAACTTGCGTTACAAGCCAAAGAGCCAGCTCGTGGTATTTTTTGGCAACCTTTGCCCACAGGGGCAACGCGAGCATAACGGTAATACAACAGTTAGCTACAAACACGCCAATAAGTGTGGGGTTACTTACAGAAAATTCGCTGGCAAAAAATTGCGGATAAAACGGCAGTAATAAGGTGTCGCACACGACCGAAATAACCGTAAGCAAAATAAGCGCTAAACGTAAACTCATGCGGCGTTACTCTTTTGCTGTGAATGGGTTTCTACATCGCTTAAATCAAAACACTGAAAAGCAATTTTTTGCTCAACCTGATACGGCGCATAACCGAGTATTTCGCGCAAAATTATACTGTTGCGATAACACGCCATGCCTAAATCGGGGGTTACAAAACCATGGGTGTGCTGCTCTGCATTTTGTACAAATATACGTTTTTGCTCGCTATCTATTGCATACTCGCGGCTAACTAAGTAGCGGCCTTGCTCATCTTCTGGGAGTTGCTGTGCAATGGGGTTTAAAAAAGCAGGGCGCTTGTATTTAAAGCCTGTGGCACAAATTAAGTAATCGGTTTTTATTTCAAAGGCTTCATTTAGCTCTTGATGATAAAACTCAGTGACTAAGCGACCAGCACTTTTACGTGTATTGGTAAGCTTGCTGTTAGTTTTAAATGTGGTAGAAATGGGCCCATCTAGGCTTTGCGCGTAAAGGGTGTCAAAAATGTCATTAATTAAATCGCCATTAATGCCTTTAAATAAGTTTTTTTGATTTTGATTAAGCCAATCTCGTTGCTCAGTTTTTAAATTATAAAAGTAATCAACATACTCAGGAGAGGTCATTTCAAGGGTGAGTTTAGTGTATTCCAGCGGAAAATAACGCGGCGATCGCGCAATCCAATCTAGTTGCAAACCTTGTGGCACAGCTTGTTGTAATAAGGTGTGATAAATTTCAGCCGCACTTTGTCCAGCTCCTACAACCGTAACGCGTTTAGCCGCTTTTAGCTCATCAAGGCGGTGGCAAAAATCGCTACTGTGCAGTACGTTATTAGAATTACTTTGCACTGCACAATCAGGAATATATGGGGCAGGGCCGGTGCCAAGCACTAAGTGGCGCGTAACATAGTGCTGCTCCCCATTTGGGGTTTTACAGGTAACGGTATAGCACTCACTTTGCTGGCAAAACTCAACCTTAGTTACACTTTGCTCAAAGCTTACGTTGCTAAGCTGCGAGCACACCCACTGGCAATAGAGATTGTATTCTTTACGCAGTAAAAAAAAGCTCTCGCGAATATAAAATGGGTATAAGCGATTATTAAGCTTGGCATAATTTAAAAAACTGTACTTACTGGTAGGGTCTGCAAGAGTCACTAAGTCAGACATAAACGGCGTTTGCAAGGTAACACCTTCTAGCATCATTCCGGGGTGCCAATCAAATTGGCTACGCTGCTCTAAAAATAAGCTTTTAACACCCTCTAGCGGCTCACTTAAACACGCTAACGATAAATTAAACGGGCCAAGGCCAATGGCTATAAAGTCATAGGGTTGGTTACTCATTATTTTTGCTCCTTATACGTTTGCCACGCAATAGTGCTAATTTGTTCAAGCACGGCGCGCACATCGCTCAATTGGCACTGGGCATTAAGTAACGTAAATTTAAGGTAATGACGGCCGTTAATTTTGGTGCGCGCAATCATGGCTTCACCAGTATTTAAGAATGTTTGGCGTACGTGCAGGTTTAGGGTGTCGAGTAAATCGGGGTTATGTTTTAGCTCCTCTGGCGCAAAGCGAAATACCAGCGCGCTAAGCTCTGGGTAATTTATAACTTCAAAATCTGGGTGGTCGTTAAGAACAATGTGGGTTTGACGAGCAAGGCCAATTACTTTATCAAACGCTCGCCCAAGTGGCGCTTCACCCATGGTGCGCAGTGTTAACCACAGTTTTAAGGCATCAAAACGGCGTGTGGTCTGTAAGCTTTTATCAACTAAATTTGGCGTGCCATTGCCGGCCTCAGCAAGCGGGTTTAGATAGTCAGCGTAAAGGGTAATATGGCTAAAGTGGCGTTTGTCACTTAATAAAAAAGCACTGCAGCTAACCGGTTGCATAAACGATTTATGGTAATCAATGGTAATTGAATCTACTTGTTCTATGCCGTTTAAAGCACTTCGGTGATGCTCGCTTACCAATAAACCACCGCCGTATGCGCCGTCAACATGGCACCAAAGCTGCTCTTTTTTAGCAAGTTTTGCTATGTCTTCAACAGGGTCAATTGAGCCAAAATCGGTTGTACCTGCGGTAATTACCACAGCGATAGGTAAATCGCCCTTCGCTTTAGAATCCGCAATGGCGTGGTTAAGTGCGTCCATATCCATTTGCATTTTATTGTTTGTAGCCACGGGCACTACCGCGTTATAACCAAGGCCCAATAATGCCGCTGCCTTTTGAATACTAAAATGCGCAACCTCAGAGCAATAAATACGAAAACGAGAGGCTACTTCAGGCAAGCCTTGCAGTTTTACTTCATGATTAGGTGCATAGCGGCTCACTGCGACTTCGCGAGCAACAAGCATAGCCATTAAGTTCGATTGCGTACCACCACTGGTAAAAACGCCATCGGCAGTGCTAGGTAATTTTGCTTTTTCACAGCTCCAATCTATTAATTTTTGTTCAATAAGGGTCGCGCCAGCGCTTTGATCCCAGGTGTCTACCGACGTATTGATTGCGCCAATGATGTGCTCAGCCACAACTGCAGGGTACGTAACGGGGCAATTTAAATGCGCCATATAACGCGGATGATGAAAATACACAGCGTGATCTAAATACACACTTTTAAGCTCGTTTAATACTGCAGGAAAATCAGCAAGAGGTTTGGCTAAATCTACATCATTTACAGTGGCGGCAAGCGTATTAACAGACACGCCAGAAAACGGCTTTTGCGCTTTAGCCATAGCTTGTTGTACAGCCGAAAGCCCCTGCAACGACGCTATTTGGTAGTTAATAAACTGATCGAGATTAAATTGAGGAGGTAACCCGTTTTGCTCAAATATTGCTTTATTTTCGACAGGGCTGAGCTGCGCCGATTGTAATTGTGACATATTCGCTCCTTGGTTGTACTTGTATTGGGGTTGAGGATCTTAATAGTAACAATTTGCATTTACAATAATGATTAAGGGTTAGATATAGGTTTATTTTCGCAATTAGGAGTGACTGATTAGTTATAAGGAATTACTTTTAAAACTAACAAAGTATATAAAATGAGCTATGGGAAGGTGCCAAAATGCGCGCTAAATAATCACAGTTTGTAAAATAGTGCGCTAGTTGAAATATAAGAGATGGGAGGGGTAGCAAAAAGCGAACGTATTATAAGTGTGCAGTACCACTATAAGAAGTAAACCCCCTTTACAACTCGGTTAAATCTTAAGTGCTAAAGAGGGATATAAAAGAAAAAATGCAGCTTAATTGATATCTTCAAGCTTATTTTTTAAATCCACTAGATCGGTGGCTACGGTGGTTGGCTGAATTTCCCACGGATCAAAAATAGAATCCTCAGAGCGTTTTATCCATGCTCCGCGCATACCATGTGAAATAGCGCCGGTAATATCAAACGGGTTACTCGAAATAAGCCAGGTGTTTGCGCCCGTTGAATTGGTCTCGCGTAAGAAATGGCTGTAAACACCTGGGTTTGGCTTAAATGTTTTCATATCGTCGGCACTTACTACACCTTCAAAAAGCTCAGTAATACCTGCAGTTTCGAGCAATTTATTAACCGCGTCCGCAGCGCCATTAGAAAATGCAAACAATCGGTAATTTTGCGCTTTAAGTTGCTCAAGGCCTTTTTTAACATCGTCAAAGGCGGGTAAAATTTTATACTGCTCAAGCAATTGCTGCTTCTGATCGTCACTAAGCTGCGTTTTGTGCGCTAAACACGCGTAATCGAGGGCATGTTTGGTACATAACGAAAACGGTATATAGTTTTGCATCAACCCACGCCTAAACGAATACTCTAATTGTTTTTCGCGCCATGTATTTGAAAAGTTTTGCGCGTTATTGCCTATCATATCTTCAAGTAAAGACAGCACGCCGTGAGTGTTTATAAGCGTACCGTATACGTCAAATGCGAGTGTGGTTGCCATGTTTGCTCCCAATAATTTTAAGATACTTGTAAGTTAATCGTTTTGAGCTTAACTTAATTTGAACGATTGCTCAAATTAATGAAGTTTATCTGTTTTAAGAGTTAGAGTTTCAATTATCATATAGTTTGATAACTTTGTTAGCTGTAGGTTAGATAGCAAATTAAGACCATAAAATAACTGTTTCTCTCATATTTAATCAAATGAGTAACTCACATATTTAACGTCCTGAATCATTTATAAAGAATAAAAAACTTCCTAATAGCAATACTTTAGTTAATTTGTTAAAACTGTATGAAATATATAAATGAGCGAAGCGGCTGAGGATTATGCGCTATTCGCGCACTACTAGGTGGCTAGCGTTTTCATACTAACCGTAAACATATTCAATAATTAGAGTAACAATGAAGTCAACAGATAAATTATTACCATTATTACGAGACGGGCAACTTGAACTTCATTGTATAAATATAAAAATTTGGCAAGAAGATGGAGTTGAACTATTTGGTCACGGTGTTATAAGAATCAATAAACAAGGAATGCTATATCTTGAGTTTATATGTACCGGAAATACCAATATACCACCCTTACGACTTGCAGAAATGCTCCCTAAAGATTCGCTAGATAAGAAGGATAAGCTCTATTTAAAATGTGAAACTTTAGCAGGCGATATTTTGACAACATCAAATTTCTCCATTGAACTTGGCTTATCAGATAGGGAGCCTCCGAACAAGAAAATTATTTTTCTACATAACATCCAATGTGAAGAAACAGTCGATGAAGAGGATAACTTCCTATACTTTGATTTCTCGGAATATTGTGACATTCCAGCAAATAGATCTAATTATGAAACTTCCACTCTTGGTTATGAATCTCATAGCAGGAATGAAACAATTATTGAAATGGATGAATTTAAAATATCTATAATTGATAAAAAGAAATATACATATTGCCGTGTCACAGGTCTATTTGATGTTGAGCGTGTTTTTGAATGTTTAAAGTTCTATATAGGTTTTACATGTGGAAGCATGGTTCAACCAATGTTTACAGTAAAAAGAAATAAACATCATAAAATTAGTATTATAAGTAGCATTAGTAATATCCAAAAGCGCCAGAGATCTTCAAACCCTGTTCCAAGCACATTCGGGAAAAAAAAGGTTGAAACAGATTACCATTACCAAATTTTCAAAAATATCTATGAATTATATGAAGTGTCTCCAAACATTTTCGAGAGCATTTACAATCAATGGTCAAGGGTTTGGTACTCTTTTCAATCAAAAAGCAGCATCACAATACTAACTTTATCAGTTGCTATTGAGGGCTTACTAAATGATATTTTTATCCCTAAGTTTAAGCAGTTTGACGTCAACGATCATTTGGATGAAGAAATATCAAATATTAAATCGTTAGTTTCAGACCTAAACATATCTCCAGCCAAAATAGAACGTTTAAAAAGCAGTATTTCGTATTGGAAAAATATCACTGCAGCTAAATCTCTTGATTATTTAGTCACACTTGGTGTTGTATCTCTAGAAGAAAAGAGAGCGTGGAGCAAACTAAGAAACTCTAGCGCACATCCAAAAACCAAAGATGTGAACACTGCCTCCTTAGAAAAAGAAAGACAGGACTTATTACTCTGTCTCAATCTATTTCACAACCTAGTCTTTAACACGTTAAAGTATTCAGGACCTAGACATTATTGGATTGTAAACTGTAACGAGCCATTAAGAATTATTGAAAATATCGAGATTAATGAAAGTTCAAAGCAATTATTAAGGACAATAACCTAACAAAACCCCAGATGAGAACTTCGACACACTGATTTTGTCGCTAGTAAAATATGGAAAGTTGAAGAAGCTGTTAGCGAAGAAAGCTTATGGGTGATCGATAATGTATTTCCAATAGCTGAAGCGATTTTTCATCATGTTTGTTTATGGCTTTAAGTTCATTTGTGATACGAATAAGTAAGCCAACTTAATAAGAAACAAATCAAAAGGTTAATAAACATAGTATGAAAATATATTTTTTAATTTACGACAAAGTTGAAGAGCTGGATTTAGTTGGTTCTTGGGAACTAATAGGCCTGCTGGCAGAAAAGGGGCTATGTGAAAAACCCAAATTAATATCGCTAAATTCTATGACTCCCTCAGGTGAGCACGGCATGCGCTTTAGTGCCGATTATCATTTTACTGACCCAGTGCAGCCCGATGTATTATTTGTACCTGGCGGTAGTGGTGCACGTATAGCAATGGAAGACCTTGACGTTATTAATTATCTTAAAAAAACAGCTGAAAACTGCCACAGTGTTTTATCTATTTGCACTGGTATGTATTTAATGCAAAAAGCGGGGCTATTTAAGCATAAAAAAGTAACCACCCACTGGGCTTTTTTAGAGCACCTTAAAAAAGATAACACTGTAACCGTAGTTGAAGAACGCTTTGTAAAAGATGGCAATATTTGGTCTTGTGCGGGTGTTTCAGCAGGTATGGATATGTGCCTTGCTTTTATTGCCGATTATTTTAGTGAAGATGTTGCCTCCACCATACAGTTAGACGCAGAATACTATCCGTCACCAATTATTTATGGTGACGCGCATAAAAATAGCGCCACATCTAATTACATTAAAAAGCTGCGTTAAAGCCCACTTTATAACTTTATGTTGGGCTTTGCTGCTCTTAACCCAACATACGCTTTGTAAACCCCCATTACACTTTGATTAAAAAACCAAAGGCGCTTGCACTGGACTGATTAAAATTAATAAAACTTATAGGTATCAAGCGCTAAAATATCCATTTCAATATCACTAAAGAGTTTTTCAACTTGCTTGCCGCCTGCGCCCAAAGCAGCAAAGAGTGGTAAAAAATGCTCTTGGGTAGGGTGGTTAAATAACACGTGGGGTGCATCGGCTAAGTAATTTAAAAGTGCGGGCGTGTCTTGCGCTAAAAGCTTATATTCAACCCATTGGGTAAACGCTTTTACCATTTGTACACGGTTAGGTGTAGCAGGGGTTTTAAACACTTCTCGTAGGTTGTGGCTAATGCCGCCAGAGCCAATAATTAATATATTATCGTCACGAAGTGGGGCAAGTAACTGCCCATATTCATACATGGCTTTTGCGCCTAATTGAGTATTTATAGATACTTGTACAATAGGAATATTTGCCTGCGGGTACATTAAGCGCAGTGGTATCCATACTCCATGATCCCAGCCTTGGCGTTCATCAAGTATTGCTGTAATGCCTTTATTTTTAAATAGCGTTGCAATATTACTCGCAAGCTCAGGATGACCTGGCGCAGGGTATTTAATGTTATACATATGCGCAGGAAAATTATAAAAGTCGTGAATGGTTTCAGGCGCTTGCCCTGCGGTTATTACAATATTATGGGCCGCTTCATCATGGGCCATATCAAAGTGCGCCGAAAAAATAACAATAGCGCGTGGCGTGTTGAGTGACTTGCCAAGCGCTTTTAAAAAGTCAGACGTTGGCGATTGCTGTACGGCCATAATAGGTGAACCGTGAGAGATAAATAGTGCAGGTTGAGCCATGGTAATACCTAAGGGTTTTATTAATATCCCCTTATTTTATTGCCTTTAATTTTGTTAATAAATAAAGCGCCCATTGAGATATTATAAATACAGTATTGTTAAACTAATTTTTATTTGCCCCCCACGTTAAAAAGCCGATGCGTAAACATCGGCTTTTAAATTAACACTAAATAAGCAATCAGGCGTGTTAGTAGTTAATTGCGCCACCATCAACGTTAATACATTGTCCGGTCATAAAATCGCTGTCTTCGCTGGCTAAAAAGTAAATAGGGCCAAGTAAGTCTTCAGGCTCCATCGCACGTTTAATTACTCGTGAGCCTAGAGTGCTATTTTTAGCTTTATCAAACTGTGCGTTATTTTTAACGCCTTCGCTTTCGGTTAAGCCAACTAATAGGCAGTTAACTAAAATATTATCGTTAGCAAGCTCAGTGGCCAACGCACGTGTTTGCCCAACAACCGCGCCTTTAGATGCCACATAATGGCAAAACATAGGCGCACCACGTAAAAATGTACCCGATGCAATGTTAATGATTTTACCGCGGCCTAATTTACGCATGCTAGGCAACACTGCTTTAGTACACTGAAAAGGCCCGCGTGCATTTACGCGCATAACTAAATCCCATTCGTCTTCAGATATTTCCCAAAATGGCTTAAGCTCAAGCGCAGCAAATATAGCGGCATTGTTAACTAATATTTCAACCGGGCCAAATTCAGCTTCGGTTTGTTTTACCATGGCATCTAACGATTCACTATTCGTTACATCTACTTTGCAGCCTATTGCTTGGCCGCCAGCGGCAATAATTTCAGCTACGGCTGCGCTTGGGTCGGCTAAATCAGCAAGCACAACTTTAGCGCCTTGTTGAGCTAAACCTTTTGCATAAGCAGCGCCAATACCTTGTGCTGCACCAGTAACGATGGCTACTTTGTTGTTTAATCTTTTCATGGCTTTATCTCTTAGTCATTAATAAAAATATAAGCGTGCTTATTCACGTACAGCGATACTGCATTATTAATAAACCCGACTTGGCGTTAGAATGGATAAAAAGAAGCGTGATTGCTGCAGTAGCACGTATTAACTCCATTTTGTTGTAAATAAATAGTTATTTAAGCAAAAAAATGTGTTTATAACGCTATAAAAACTCACTAACTGTGCAAAAATGCGATGTGTGGACTTTAACTGTTTTTATAAACATAATTAATACGATCTTTATTTAAAAATTATAAACAAGGCATTGCTAATAATGGATAAGCTAACCACCATGAAGACTTTTGTAAGTGTTGTACAAGAGGGGTCTTTTTCTAAAGCTGCCGATAAGCTCGATATATCGCCGCAACTTGTGAGCAAGTATGTGTCTGCGCTAGAAGAGGGGCTTGCTACCCGATTACTGCACCGCACCACGCGCAAAGTAAGCACTACCGAGGCGGGAGATCACTATTTTACCCGCTGCTTACAGGTGCTAGACGATATAGACGACATGGAAAATTCGCTCGATAACCTAAACGAAAATGTCTCTGGTGTGCTCAGTATTAGTGCCCCTATGTCGTTTGGGGTAAAGCACTTAGCACCGCTATTGGTTGAGTTTCAAAAGCGTTATCCAAATTTAAAATTAGATCTAAACCTTACTGACCAGTTTGTTGATATTGTTGAGCAAGGTATTGATATAGCGCTGCGCATTGGGGTTTTAAAAAGCTCATCACTTATTGCTAAAAAAATAGCGCCTATTAGGTTAGCGGTGTTTGCCTCTCCTTCTTATTTAGCGCAGCACGGCACGCCTACTACCTTAGAAGAGCTGCAATCGCATAACTATTTACGCTACGCCCACACCGAGCCTACCAAAAAGCTACGTGGAGCGAACGAGCTTAAAAACGAGTTAAAGCTTGAAAGTAACCTAGTTGCTAACAATGGCGACCTGCTACTCAATGCCGCTATAGCAGGTGGCGGTATTGCCATGCAGCCAACATTTATAGCTGGTGAGGCGCTGGCACAGGGTAAAGTAGTGCGTATATTAAAAGACTACGAACCTGAGCCAATAGGGCTTTATATGGTGTACGCAAACAGGCAGTTTTTACCCAGTAAAGTGCGCGCGTTTGTTGATTTTGCGAGCAATTATTACACCGATACACCTTATTGGGATTTAGGAGAGTGAGATGTCAATCACCAACCAATTAGCGTTATTTGTTGATGTAGTACAGCAAGGCTCATTTGCAAAAGCCGCGGCGCTGCACGATATGGACAACTCATCGCTTTCAAAGCAAATTAAAAAGCTAGAAAGCAGTTTAGGTATTCAATTACTTAATCGTTCTACGCGCTCGTTTTCGCTTACCTCCGCAGGGGAGGAAATACTCCAGCAAGCGCATATTTTAATTGATACGCTCAGTGATATTCATAGCATTGCCGACTCCTACCAAGCAAAACCTAAAGGTATTTTGCGCATTACCTCGGGCATGTTTTTTGGGCAGCAGTATGTGCAGCCTGCCATTAATTTATTTATGCAAAAATACCCTGAGGTAAAAATAACCCTCATGCTTGATGATAAGCGCAACGATATTATTGCCGATCATTACGATTTAGCATTTAGAATTGGCAAATTGAATGACTCCAACCTAATGGCAAAAAAAATATCTGACATGCACTTTGCTTTGGTTGCCTCTAATGACTTTATTGCACGCCATGGTATGCCAAGCACACCTGAAGAACTTATCGCCTTACCTGCGGTGGTTTATGGCAATGGCGATGTAAGCCTAGATCAAATAAAATTAAGCACCCAGCCTCATGGTGATGAATACAAAACCCACAAAATGAAAGGCAACTATAAGGTAAGCGATGTACGCGCCATGCTTGATGCCACAAAAGCGGGTTTAGGGTATGTGATGCTAGATTTATTTAACCTAGAAAAACCCATAGACGAAATGGGGCTAGTGCCGCTATTAACTAATTATAAGCTTAGCGCATCGGGCACCGGTATTTATGCGCTGTATCCTCACCGTAAACAAACACCACTGGTGAGCGAATTTATAAAAACTGTACAAGAGTATATTGGCAGCCCTGCATTTTGGGTAAAGCATATTCCTAATTACAATCAGTTATATAAATAATAGCCACAAAAAAGCCCCGTTAGGGGCTTGGGTATACTCAAAAAAACCATATTAGCTAAAGGCCTTAAAAGCCTTCTAACACCACTTTACCTTTAGCGGTTTGCGATTCAAGGTGCTGATGCGCTTTGCGTAAATTGGCTGCGTTAATTTTACCTAAGTGCTCACCTACCGTGGTTTTAATTTGCCCTTGGTCAATCATAGTGGCTACGTTGTTTAAAATAACGTGTTGCTCTTGCATGTCGTCGGTTTTAAACAACGAGCGAGTAAACATAAGCTCCCAGTGTACCGACACGCTTTTGTTTTTAAATGGCACAATATTAAGTGTTTCAGGGTCATCAATAAGGGCAAATTGACCTTGTGGCTTCACTACTTTTTCAATTTCAGGTAAGTGCTGCTCTGTATTGTTTAAGCTTACTACGTAATCCACTTCGCTTAAGTTTTTAGCTGCAAACTCTTCACTTAACGGGTTACGGTGATTAACAATGGTATCGGCACCTAAATCTTCTAACCACGAAATTGTTTCAGCACGAGAAGCACTAGCAATAATATTTAATTTAGTACGCTGCTTTAACAGCTGCACCATTATTGAGCCCACACCACCGGCGGCACCAATAACTAAAATGCTTTTAGAGTCATCGTTTTTAGCAACGTTTAAACGGTCAAACAATAATTCCCACGCAGTAATGCTGGTAAGTGGCAATGCTGCGGCTTCGCCATACGAAAGCGAGCTTGGCATATGGCCAACAATACGCTCGTCAACTAACTGAAACTGCGCGTTACTGCCTGAGCGCGTAATGTCGCCTGCGTACCATACTTTGTCGCCTGGCTTAAAAAGCGATACGTTTTCGCCAACCGATTTAACAACCCCAGTTGCATCCCAACCAATTACTTTATACTCGCCCTCAGCTGCTGGCATTGCTTGGCGAATTTTAAAATCAACCGGATTAACCGATACCGCTTTAACTTCTACTAAAATATCGTGGCCGTGTGCTGTTGGCGTTTCAAGTTCAATGTCTTGTAATGATAATTCGTTTTCGATAGGTAAACTTTTTTGATATCCAATTGCTTTCATGGGAGTTGCCTCGTTAGCTAGTTAATACTCTGTGTTGATGACGCTATTTTGGCTTTATCAAGAGCATTAAAAAAGAGACAAAATACCCAATTATTATGGAAATAAAACTCCATAATAAAATAGGTAAATAATTAAAATTCCATTGCACATAGCTGTTATCGTTTTAAATTAATAATACCTTATTAACTGTAACGGGGGTTTACAGTTAGCTTATATTTAGCTCAGTTAACTTATTCCACACACTTTCACCACCGGGGTGCAAAGCCGCATGATATCTATACGCATAGTAAGTTATTGGTACGCAGTGGTGCTCACTCCCTACAACTACCAAGGTATTATTTTTAAGCTCGTTTGATATAACGTAGTCGGGCAGCCAAGCAATACCATTACCTGCAACAGCGTGCACTTTTAAAAGCTCAGTCATGGATGAAACAAACACCTTTTTAAGCTTAGCGCCCGATATAATAGGCTCTAACTGCCGGCCCATGTAGGAGTCGAGGCTGTAGGCTAAATGCGGTATAGGCGCTGCGCTTTCTAGGTTATATAAGGCTTTGCCTTGCTTGTCACAGGCGCTAACAGGTAACAACTTAGCATTACCTATTTTTTGATGACTAAACGGCGGCAGTTTAAGGCGTTCGTTATCAAAGGCAATAAGTAAGTCGCATTCACCTTGCTCCAGCGCTTCGGTGGCTTTATCTACGTCTATAGCCTCTAAATTAAGTACAATGTCGCGCTCATCTTGCGTTTGAAAGTTAGCGAGTTGTAAGGTTAAAAAACTCGCTAAAGAATGTGCGGCCGCAACCTTTACAGAATAATTTTGCTGCACCGACAACTCCTCAAGCATGCTAACCGAGGTATTCATTTGGTTAACTAAATTACGCGCCGTTATATGAAATATTTTACCGCTTGGGGTAAGAGTAATAGGCAAGTTTTCTCGGTCGATTAGGGCTGCGCCAAGGGCATCTTCAAGGGCTTTTATACGCCGACTAAATGCAGGTTGCGTAATATGCCTAAGCTTTGCCGCTTGCGAAAAGCTTTTTGTGTGCGAGAGCGTTAAAAAATCTTCTAACCATTTACTTTCAATATTCATAGCGACCACTTAGTTATGCAATTTGTGCATGGGTGGTAAAATAATAGCATTATTCAAACTAAATAAAACACTATAAATTAAGCCTATAAACTCAATAACTGGAATGCAATCATGCTTAGAACTCTTGGCGTACTAGGTGGAATGGGGCCTTTGGCTACCGCCTCATTTATGAATCAGGTAATTGCGCTATCGCCCGCTAAAAATGATCAAGAGCATATACCTATGTTTATAAGGAATATCCCGCAAATTCCTGACAGAACAAAATTTTTAATGGGTCTTGAAGACGAAAACCCATTTTTTGAGCTTAAAAAAGGCTTTAAAGAGCTAACAAGCTTAGGTGTAAGTTGTATTGTTATTCCGTGTAATACCGCGCATTACTGGTACGACGCGCTCACTAAAAATGCCGATGTACACACCATTAGCATTGTAAAAAGCGTTATAAAACAAGTAAAAACCACGGGCAAACAAAAGGTTGGTATTTTAGCCACTACCGCTACGCTTAATATGGGCATTTACCAAAATGCGTTTAAGCAGCACAATATTGATTTTGTTGAACCAAACACTCAACAACAAGCAGCCATAATGGATGGCATAACCGCCGTAAAAGCGGGCGATTTAAATAAAGGTCGCCACTTGTTAAGCAAGGCATACGACTTAATGCTTGCTCAAGGTGCTGACTGCGTGCTGTTTGGCTGTACCGAAATACCGCTTGTGTTAAATGAACAAGCCAAACACTCGCCAGAAACTTGCCTAGATACCATCGCTATTTTAGCGCAAGAGTGCGTTAATTGGGCATATGCTAACGCCCATCAATCAACGCTTTCAAGTGTGGCATAGAAAATATCAGTTTAAACTAGAGCTAATTAATTTAGCTCTTTTGCAAAGCGTTTTCGATAGCGCTTGGTAAGCTTTGCACCGCGTATTTGGTCACTTATTAAAGTAAAAATAGCCGAGGCATTTGCTTTAACGCGTTTGCCTTGGCCCACTCTGCGAATTTGCCTTTTTACCAGCGCCATAGTGGCAAGCCCTGCAAGGGTTTTGTCTTTAAAGGTAACACGCGGCATAAGCAGGTTTTGCGTTGGTTGTGTTTGCCAGCAATTAACTAAATTAGGCTGATAAGCCAGTGCCGTGGCCATACCAACGAGCGCTACGCCTGAGCTAATTACTCTATTTGCCACATCTAATCGGCTAATGCCACCGGTGGTCATAATGGGCATGGTTGATTGCTCGCTAATAGCTTTGGCAAATTCCAAAAAGTACGCCTCACGTGCAAGTGTACGCTCATCACCTGTTTGTCCTTGCATAGCCGGTGCTTCGTAACTGCCGCCCGAAAGCTCTACAAAATCAAGCTTTAATGCACTAAGCATATTAACAACTGCTTGCGCATCATGCGGTTCAAAGCCGTCGCGCTGAAAATCGGCTGAGTTTAACTTAACCGATACCGAAAAACCGGCGCTGCATTGCGCTTTAATACTACGTGTTATTTCAAGTAATAATCGCGCGCGATTCTCAAGGCTACCGCCCCATTCGTCATCACGCTTATTAGTTAGTGGAGATAAAAACTGCGCTAATAAATAGCCATGTGCAGCGTGTATTTGCACGCCATTAAAACCTGCTTTTTCGGCCTGTTGCGCTGTATGGATAAAACGAGTGATAACATCACTAATCTCGCTTTTATCCATAGCTGTTGGCTGGGCAAATAAGTGAGAGTGCTTACCCATATTAAGCGCAATATCAGAGGCACTTAGCGCTTTACCACCCATTTTTTTAAATACTTGGCGGCCAGGATGATTAATTTGCATCACAATTTTACAGTCGTTTTGCTGCCCTAAACGAGCAAGCTCTGCAAAAGGCGCTATATCGGTTTGCTGCTCAAGGGCAAGGCCGCCTGGCCCTGTCATTGCAAGGTGGTCGACCATAACATTGCCAGTAATAATTAACCCGCAACCGCCTTTTGCCCATTCGTTGTATACATTTTTAAGCACTTGCGATGGCGTTAGGTCGGCCTCTGCGAGGTTCTCTTCCATAGCGGCTTTTACTACTCGGTTTTTAAGCGTTAAACCGCTTGGTAGGGTAAAGGGCGTAAATACAGCAGATTGTTCAAACTCAGACATACATATAAAGCATAAATTGACATTACAGGCACTATAACCTTAAAGTCAGCTTTAAGGTCAACCCGCTTTTTTATAGTAGAGGCAATAATGAAAATAGGTGAACTAGCTAAGCACTCAGGTATTGCAGCAAGCACCATACGGTATTACGAAAGTATAGGGCTGCTGCCACACGGCACGCGAAATAACAACGGGTATAGGCAATACGACAAAGCCAGTGTAGAGCAGCTTAAAATGATTAAGTTTGCACAAAGTTTAGGGTTTTCGCTTGAAGAAATCCCCTCCCTACGTAAGCCTAATGAGGAGATAGATCACAACGCCATTATTGAGCGCCTCACTCAAAAACAACATGAAGCTAATGCACTAATTGAGCAGCTACAGCGTAAGTCTGAGCGTATTGGTAATTTAATTACACTGCTTAATGCAAACTGGTCTAATGGAGAGTGTATTGGCGATGAAAAAATAAATGAGTTATTGAATGAGGTGGAGTATTAAAGGCGTAAGCGAGTACATGTGAGCTTTAGTTGTATTAGTTTTGCGGCGCTTTACCATGAAAATTGATATAAAGCTTTTGTAATTTGGCAGGCACTAGAGGCCAACCAATCGCAATAGTATGAGAACTTGCGCCCCAAAATAATGTTTCTACGTAATATACGTCTATGTATTCAATTACTTTTGCCTCAGCATTTACTAGCTTTTCTGCCATAAAACTTAAATAACGCTATTTTTGCTCCACAGTACCAAGAGCAAAAATAGCGTCTCTATCCTCATAACTAATAGGGGTTAACGCTAACCTTTGCGAATTGAGTAATGGAAAAACCATTAACCTTCCTTTTGATGTATAAAACAGTAGAGATAAATCGAACTTAATCCAGCTCTAATTGGGCTTTTTCTACGCTTTCGTTTGGTAGCTCTTTTTGAACCGATACACCTAGCTCTTTAAATTCTGAAGCTTGTTTAATTAAGTTACCTTTACCACGGTAAAGCTGTGAAAAGGCTTTATCGTAGCTTTCTTTGGCGCGGTCTAGTTGTTTGCCAACACCTTCCATACTCGTTAAAAAGCCATTGAGCTTGTTGTAAAAGCGCTCTGCACGATTCGCCAGCTCTTTAGAGTATTTGGTTTGCTCTTCGAAGCGCCACAGCTGTTTAACAATATTAAGGCTTGTAAGCAGAGTAGTTGGTGTAGCAACTAAAATGTTTTTTTCGATAGCTTGTTGGTAAATATCGCTTTGATATTTAAGCGCCTCTACAAATGCAGATTCTATAGGCACAAACATGATAACTACTTCAGGCGAATTTATACCAGGGAGACGATCGTACGATTTACTGGCAAGCTCGTTAATACGCGCGGTAACAGCATTTACATGCTCTTTAATTGCTTGGCTAGCCTCTAGCTCATTTTCGGCATTAACGTAGCGGGTATAAGCATTTAGCGATGTTTTAGCGTCAATCACTAAGTGGCGGCCCTGAGGTAAATACACCACTACGTCGGGGCGCAGTCGACCGTCTTCGGTATTAAACGATACTTCGCGTTTGTAGTCAGTACCCGCGCGAAGGCCTGCGCTGTCGAGTACGTTTTCGAGCATTAGTTCGCCCCAATTACCTTGGGTCTTTTTTTGCCCTTGTAAGGCATTACTAAGTTTATCGGCTTGCTCGGTAATAGCTTGGCTTTTAGCTTGCAAGTGCAGTAACTCAGTTTTAAGGGCAGCACGTTGTTTTAAGTCTTCAACGTGAATCGATTCCATTTTATCTCTAAAGCCTTTTAGCTCCCCTTGAACTGGCTTTAATAGTTGCTCAATGCTTTCTTGATTTAGGGTTTTAAAGCTTTGCGATTTTTCTTCTAAAATTTTATTAGCTAGGTTTTCAAACTCTTTTTTAAGCACATTTTTGCTTTGCTCGATTTGTGCTAGCTGCTCGGTAAAGTTTTGCTGCTTTTGCTCAAGCGTAGTTCGCATATTATTAAGCTCAATATCGCGCTGGTTATATTGCTCTCGCAAGGCACTAAGTTCGCCTTCGGCTTTACGCCAAAAATGGTTGTATTGAACACTTTGTTTTTCTTGCTCGCTAAAGCGAGTTTTATAATGCTGCGCTTCATCGCGTTGCTCTTGATGTGATTGCTCGAGCAGCTCGTGCTCATCAAATAAGGCCGTGTATTGCAGCTGTTTATTGTCGTACTGGTTTTGTAATAACGATAACTGTTGCTGTTGCTCGCTAATGTGTTGTTTTAATTTATTACGAGAAGGGAGCGACACTAGGCCATATAGTACGAGCCCTGTTGCAAGCCCTGCGCTGGCACTTAACCAATCAATATGCGTTAATAGCTGAGTAAACATAAAATAAACTTATAAAATTTAGAGACATGCCATCATAACGAATAAAGGTAGTGGGGGGTAGGGGCGTAACATTTACTAAAGGCATAAAAAAAGCCAGCTAAAAGGGCTGGCTCAATCATTACTAAATTTAGTAACCAATCAGGGAAATCAACATGAAGCTTGTGATAACTGCAATTAATCAACAAGCGTAATAGTAGACGCCACTCATTAAATTAAGTTCACATAAAAATATAAATAATTATAAAAACTAAAATGTGGGCATAAAAAAAGCCAGCTAAAAAAGGAGCTGGCTCAATCATTACTAAAATTAGTAATTAAACGGGGTAAATCAACATGAAGCTTGTGTTAACTGCAATTAATCAACAAGCATAATAGTAGACGCTGCACACTAAATTAAGTTCACATAAAAATATAAATAATTTAAAAACTAAAATGTGGGCATAAAAAAAGCCAGCTTAAAAGGAGCTGGCTCAATCATTACTAAATTTAGTAACCAATCAGGGAAATCAACATGAAGCTTGTGATAACTGCAATTATTCAACAAGCATAATAGTAGACGCGTGTTTTTAAAT
The DNA here is from genome assembly GCF_023161885.1 of Pseudoalteromonas sp. 2CM37A. Classification (NCBI taxonomy): domain Bacteria; kingdom Pseudomonadati; phylum Pseudomonadota; class Gammaproteobacteria; order Alteromonadales; family Pseudoalteromonadaceae; genus Pseudoalteromonas; species Pseudoalteromonas sp. 2CM37A. The sequence goes on along the minus strand of NZ_JALNTJ010000002.1, from coordinate 723,064 downwards.
TTAGTTCAAACTATTTATAAAAAATGCAATTTAAGGTGTTAATTACAGGCATAAAAAAAGCCAGCTAAAAGGGCTGGCTCAATCATTACTAAATTTAGTAACCAATCAGGGGAAATCAACATGAAGCTTGTGATAACTGCAATTATTCAACAAGCAATATAATAGACGCCGTTTGGTTAAATTAGTTCACATGCTAAGTAAAAAAATTAGCTTTTTATAAGCGATAACATTTGCTGCTCATCAAACGAAGTAAAGCTCATTGATTTATCGGTAAATAATGCATCAACTAGCGCTTGCTTATCTTGCTGCATTTTAAATACCTTTTGCTCAATAGAATTGCTCATAATTAATTTATAAACAAACACTGGATTTGTTTGGCCAATACGATAAGCACGATCGGTGGCTTGTTTTTCAACAGCAGGGTTCCACCATGGATCAAAGTGAATAACGGTATCGGCTTGAGTTAAGTTAAGCCCAGTACCGCCTGCTTTTAAACTGATTAAAAACACCGAGGTTTTGCCACTGGTAAATTCGTCAATAACTTTGTCGCGATGACGCGTTTGCCCAGTTAGCATACTAAATTTGATATTTATATCGTTTAAACGCTCTGCAATTAAATCGAGCGCAGAGGTAAATTGACTAAAAATAATCACTTTACGACCAAGGCTTAGCATTAACGGTAAATGCGTAGTTAGCCATTCTAATTTTGCTGAACCTGCTTGTGTTTCTGGCTCAATTAATTTTGGATGACAACAAATTTGCCTTAGCTTTAGTAGCGCTTCTAAAAATGCGAGCTTACTTTTTTGTGCGCCTTGCTCAGCAAATAAGTCGATGAGCTTTTCTTCTAAGGCGCGCGTAATACCTTGGTACATATCTTTTTGCTTAGGTTCAAACTCAAACTCTTTTAACAGCTCTGTTTTTTGTGGCAGCTCTTGAGCTACCTGCGCTTTTGTGCGGCGTAATATAAACGGCATAATAAGCGCTTTTAGTTGCTCAGCTCGCTCTGAGTCGGCTTCGCGCTCAATAGGTGTTTGAAAGTGCTGTTTAAAGTGGGCTTGCGAGCCAAGTAATGAAGGCATTGCAAAGTCGAGTAACGACTTAAGCTCAAACAAATTATTTTCGATAGGCGTACCGCTTAAACATAACTTAAAGTCGGCATTTAAACGCTTAACTAAGCGCGAGACTTGTGCAGTATCGTTTTTAATATATTGCGCTTCGTCTAAAATAATATTTTCAAAATAAAGTGGCGAGTAGTAAGCAATATCACGCTTTAATAATGGGTAAGTAGTTAAAATACACTGCGCTTGCGCTAAATGTTGTAAAGGCTCATTACGTTGCGAGCCAAAAATAGTGGTTACTTTAAGACTTTTAGCAAATTTGGTTATTTCGTTTTGCCAATTACTTACCAAACTTGTAGGGCACACTATAAGAGTAGGCCCAGCTTGCGGGCGATTAAAACTGCTGGCCAAAAAGGCAATAACTTGCAGCGTTTTACCAAGCCCCATGTCATCAGCTAGTATGCCGCCTAATTGGTGGCGCTTTAAAAAGCTAAGCCAATCAACGCCTTGTTGCTGGTATTCACGTAGTGTTACCGAGTCATTTAAACCGTGTAAGGGCACCACGGGCATTGCCTGCTCGGTGTTGTTTAACTCATCAAGATAACGCTCCAATGAGTCATCATGAAGGTCTATAGTAACTGCGGTATGCTTTACCAGCTCAGGTAAATAAGAAAGCGGGATATTAAATTCATCGCGTGTTTTAACAAATTCAAAACGTTGTTTAAATTCGGTCAGTAAATTAATGGCGGCTTTACTAATAACACCAAATTGACGCCCAACAGGATAGTAATAAAACAGCTCACTTTGACGATTTAACGATTGATACGTGGCATCATCGGTATTAAAAAGTACAGCGGCTTTGGCATCACTTAATTGCACTTTACAATGCATTTGGTGACCTGCAGCACGGTTTACATCGAGTGTAACGTGCCCTTGGGGGTCGGCTACATTTACTTTAGTTTGAGTTACCTGCCAGCCACGCTTTTTAAAGCCAGGGAATACTTCGTAAACGAGCCAATGTAAATGTATAGGTGATTGTTTATTAAATATAAACTCACTTTGTAAACCCCCTTTACAAAACTCAAAACCTAAATTTACTAACTCATTTGTTACTGTGTTTTCAAATGCACTATTTATTAAACTCGCGGGTGCTGTTCCCGCTAAATAATTTTTATTTTTATATTTAAATAATAGCGAAACTTTAAGCCCTTGCTCATCCATAGTGGCTTTTAAAACAGCATTACCAAGTTGCTTAACATTGACTTGTTCGTTATTCGGATGCGGAATAACACCGGCCCCAAAATTGTCGGCAAGTTGTTTATAAATGCGATCAAAATTAGCATCGTGAAGTGCGGGAATTGATTGTAAATGTGCTATTTCGTCGGCGCTAAGCTGTGTTCTGATCCGGCCGACTTTAAAGTGATCGAGGTCTAAATAAGCGGGCGGCGTGGTTTTTATCAATGCCCAATTTTTACTGTGTTCAAGCTCAATAATTAATTGCGATAACTCGTTTTGTTGCTGCCAATTAAAGTTAAGCGATTGCCCAGTTTGCGCTTTAATAGCAACACGAGAGCGTTGTAAAAATAAACGGTCGGTGGCAATTAATTGTTGTAAAGCGCTAAAGCCCCATTGACCTTTTAGCTCTAAATTACCCACTGCATTTTGTGAGCGAATCCAACTAAAGAGTCTAAAGTCACTTTCGAGCAAATCGTTTGGCGTTACAAAGCTATTTAATTGTTGCTCAGTTAAATTGCGCCCTAGCGTGTAATTATTATTTTTGTCGTAATTGGCAATTTTTGGCGTTAAAAATACTTTATTGTTTTCAATGTCTAATACAAATAAAAGAACTTGCGAAGGAGCTTTAGCATCAACACTTTTAAGTGCTGTTAGTTCACTAAACCAATCGTTAATAAAGTAGTCTTCTCCGTATTCACCTGAGTGCTCTATTTTAAGTTTAAATAATACAGCGGCTAAGTGCCTACATTTGGTTTTAGCATTACAGGTACAATGCGTATCAACAGAGTAACCAGTAGGTACTTTACTGATCTCAATGCGTTGGTTAAATGCTGATCCGGTGTCGCCTTGTACCGTTGAATCAATAACAGCAAAATCACTGCTGTGCTCTAACCAACTAATTTGGCCGTTTTTATAATACTCTTTGCCTTTATCGAGCACGTTTGGCCTAAACAGCTTTTTTATAAAGCGCTCAGAAAGAGGGAACAAGGTTGCCTGCTCATTTTTTATTTCTTCAAAAATAGCCAGTAAATCATTTTTTGATAAGTTAGCAGACATGTCACTCTAAGTATTAAATTTTTAAAATAATTCTGCCAGTATATTCTTTAACTGCGCACAGCAAAAGCAATATTAACGTTATATAAACTGGTTGGAGCTGCTAGGTTAGTAAAAAATCGGTTTATACGTACTTTATGACACTTTATCTGCCAATATGAGAATAGGTAAACAGCAAACACACATGTTACAAACAATTTATTAACAATGCCGGGGCTTTACAGATCAGTTTTTTACTAACAAATTAAGATCCAGCATCAAATAGTCGTAAAAACTAAATTCAGTTGGTAAAAATGTGATCTTTAGAGCAAAAATGAGGGATTTATAGGTTATAAATAGCAAAAAAGATCAGGATTTTACTAAGTAAAAAGCCCATCAGATCAGAATTTAACTAACCTAACAGGCTTTTAAGATCACTATTTTACTAAGTAATAAGGGGCTAATTAAACGCGCTTAACAACTTAGTAAGTTGTTCTAAGCGTTTGTCAGTCAATACTTTATTATCTATTTTAATAGATACGTCACCACTTTTTAAATTACGTTGTACGTTTATAAAGTTGTTTTCAAATACAGCTTCACGTTTAGCAACCGCGCTAGGCTCGGTAGTTAAACGTTTAGTAATTGCCATTGCGCGCTTGTCGTCGCTTGTAATGGCGTTAATCTCATCGTCTGTATGTAATTCGCTAACTAGGGCGTTAAACGCCTGCTCGTCGCGCTCCTTTGCACTAACAAGCTTTTTAGCGACTTCTCTGCCTACGTGATTAGCCGTTGGGTAAAGTGAAATTACATCAGCGGGTATTTGCTCGTACGCTTTAATGGCATCTGCAATTGCGGTGTGCGATACACCTTCAATAGCGGCAATTTCGCGATAAGAGCCTTTTTTACCTTGCTCAATAAGATCGTTTTTAGTTTGTTGATAAGCTTGCCCTAGCTCCCAAAGGCTTGGGGCTATGTACTGATCTGAAGATACAGCTAAAATTTTAGCGTCTTGCTCGGTAAAATCAGGAGAGCTTAAAACTAAATAATCGGCATTACCTAAAATACATGCCTTTCGACGACGTGAACCGGCAAGTACTAAGTTAGTATTTCCCTGATCCCAAAGTAAAGCAGGGTGTTGATTACGTCCATCTTCACTGATTGCAGGTAAAATATCAGAAACCGACTTTTCGTTTAATAGCGCTTGTACACGGCGATTTTTACCGTAAACCGTGGTGCTAGATTCAATATCTGCATGAGCAATAACTTTACACACTAAGGTTATTTCGCGTGTAGGGTCGCTTGGCGCAGGCATTCTTATTACATCACCAGCGCTTGCTTGCTCAAGTAATGCATCAAGGCTGCTATTGCCTACGGCAGTTGCAAATGGATCTAAGCGGGTGTCGTTTTTACGTTTTGTAGCCATTTTTATGTAACATCCTTACTTAGTGTTGTTAAGTGATGATTGGGTTGACTCCCAATTAGAACGAATAAGCATTTCTAATTCGTCCACAACATCTTTAATATTTTCTTGCGCGCGCAATAAAGACTCGCGACTTGCTAAACTATCCGATGCTTTTTGATCAAATATGGTATTAAAAGACGATGAACTAGCCGTAATTGCCGAGCTGTGATTAATTGGGTAGCTCATTACTTGGCGGCCAAACGCACTACGTACATCTTTAACAATATCGCGCTGTGAATGATTACCCTTAACGTAATTGGTCACTAAAAACTGCATAAAGTCCCAACCTTCATGACCAAGTGCCGCTACTGTGTGGTAAATCTCACCTAAACGCTTTAAATATTTATTGTTAGCATCAAAATCTACAGCTTCTGGATGAACCGGAATAAGCATCGCCGTAGAGGCCATTAAAGCATTATAAAACATAAAGTTAAGAGTAGGAGCGGTATCGATTAAAATAATATCGAATTCGTCTTTAACCGGCTCAATAACCTTTTCTAAAAGCTTATGATAATGACGTGTTTGTTCGTAATTAGAGGTGTCTTTTAAAAGTGTTGCGGTCTCGTGTTCAAAGTAAAAGTCATCCATACCTGAGGGTAAAACACGAATATTTGGAATATGCGTAGTCACAAAAGCACTAGAAACAAACTCTGGCCAGGTTTCGCCTTCGTCTAAATCAATACAATCACGCATTAAGTCGCCTACCGTAACAGGGTCGTGATCGTTAGAAGGGAAAAAGCTAGAAGACGAACCTTGAGGATCTAAATCAATAATACCAATACGATAACGTTTGATATTAGTCGTCGCCAACGCTGCAGCAATATTAACCATACTGGTTGTTTTACCACAGCCACCTTTAAGTGAATTAATAACAATAACTTGGAGTTTATCGTTAGTAGTGCGGTGATCTGGCTGAATATCCATGATATCGGCCATCGCAAAAATATTAACTAACGTGTACGCATAGTGCCCATTTGCACCACGCTTAATATTTAAATCATCAAAGTCACCATTGTCATGACGACGTTTTAAGGTACGATTATTACAGCCTAATAAATCTGCTGCCGCTTTTTGGGTGTAAGTTCTTAATTCTTTTTCTTCTGATTTAAGATGAGCGCGATAGTGTTGTATGCGTCCTTTTAAAGATTTTTCAGCAACTTCGGCTGTTGCTTTTAAAAGCCGGTAAGTACTTAGCGCGTTATTATTGATAGACATACTTTCTTCCTCAAAGTTAGGCAGTTAGTATAATGTCCATTCAAATGGCTGTAAACAACTATTTAAGGCGACATGCATTTTAATAACAAGACATTTAAAAATATTTTTACACCTTTAAGATTGCTTAGTATAAATAAAGAAGTTTAAAGGTGGTTAAATATATAAGGTAATAAAGGTTAAGGGTGTATAATGGCTATATAACTATATGATATTTATAAATAATGTTAAAAAAAGCAGATCACCTTTATACTTGGTTAAGATCAGATCTTTATCTACATGCAGATCAGCTTTTTACTAAGCCTTATTTAAATATTAAAGTTATGCACAACTTACTCAATAAGTTATGTACAAAATGACTGTGTGAGATCAGTTTTTTACCAAGTAAATTAGAAAGTTATACACTTAAGCTTACGAAGAACAGGGCGTTTAATTGGTATAGATCTGATCTGTAGTAAGTACAGATCAGATCTATGCTAACTAGAAGTGTTGTTATCCACAGCAGGTATTTATTTTACTAACGTTTGTCGTGTAAAAAGTTTAAAAATAGCGCTTTTAATGGACAAAAAATAAATTGAGTTAGTAAAAATTTAGCTTGAGAAGCTTATCTTAGTAAAATAGTGATCTGAAATTAAGCTTATCACTCCCTACTTAGTATAATAATGATCCGTTACGTTTATTTATACTCGGATCAGTTTTATACTAACTTAAACATTTAACTTTTGTTGCTTAATGTGTTGTTATTAGCTGTCGCAATAAAAAATGGAAATCAGAACAATGAGCCGAAAGGTCAACATCTCGGTAGATAACTTGCCCGATACACTTAGGGGCCAAATACACGGGGTGGAAAGTGCAATAGATAACGAAAGTTTAGCACTATTTACAGATAACAAAGATGTGCGAATTTCTATCGAAAATGCCGCTCATGGGTTACGTGCTTATTCAAACACGTTTAACCACTATGATTTATGGGGGCGTTTTGTACGTTCTGGGCATAAAAAATTGCCATTGGAAGAAGCACCTAAAAAAACAATTATTACGCGTAAAATATCCGAAAAAGTAGATGGTATTTTATATGACGGCGAAATAAAAATTACACCGGCCGTTGTAAGCACGCGTAAAGATGGCGAAGACGTAGAATATTTAGTGTGGCCATCGGATAGAGAAGAAAAAGTTGAGCGCGCGTTAATTCGCCTTGCATCGAAAGGTAAAATCGTAAAAATCAATTTTAAGTCCGGTATTCAATATGCCGTGGTTTTTTCGATGAACGAATTAGCCCAAGAACTTAAAGCGGTTGGCCAATCAATGCCATACCCACAAATTAAAGAATCATTGGAAGCACTTCAAGGTTCTAAACTTTCATTTAAATACTCGGCTACTGATACTAAAAATACAGATATTGATGACTCTTTTTATGAGTCAAACATGAACTTTTTATCATCTCTTCACTTTAGTGGTAAAAAAGGCCAAGGCGGCAACGTTAAATGTGTTGCATGTTTAAATGCATTTGTTCATAACATGATTGATAACCTTGAATACAAAGGGTATTACTTTAACAGTGCGCAAGAGCTAAAACGTGGTTTATCGCGTTGGATGATGCTGCGTTTATACCACCTTTGGCGTTATGCCGCACCTGGTAAAACGTATCATTTTAGATTGCTATCTATTATGGAAAAATACGGCTCTATTTATTCAACCGACGATATCACAGAAAACAAATTAAAAGCATTACGCCGTGATATGACCACAACAATGAAAGACTTGATTGAGAAAGGGGCTATTTCAGAATACAGCATTACTAATGTAAAAGATGATAAAACCGGTAATATTATTGATTACACCTATGAAATGCATCCTTCTGATCAGTTTTGTGATGAGATACTCACGCTCAATAAGCACAATAAGCGTATTGAGATTCAAGGTGGTAAACGAATTGTCGAAAACGCAGTTTTAATTGATGAAGATAAAATAGAAGAAATAGTCGAAAAATAACAACGGTTAAAATACTAGACTACTTACCAAAAAGGCCACACTACGTGGCCTTTTTAACATAATTATTTATCTACTTGTTCTAAATAAAGTCTATCCACTAAAAAGTCATACTCTTTTTTTCTCGGGTGAGACTCTGGTTTTTGATAATCTGGCAAAGTACCTAACTTAACATCCGGCTGTGGGTTAATTAAAATAAACGGCAATGCTGCACTTACGTGATACCTATTTTCTGCGGTATACCTAACATTAACTTGGGGACTTACTCGGGTAGGGCGGCGAATTCTTAACTTTTCTTTTTCACCTAAACTAGCTACTCGCATTTGCTCTTGTGCAACGAGGGACTGCCATTTTTGTTGGTCGATCATTCTTGGATTTCTATAACCAGCAGATTTATCGAGCATTTCAAGCGCCATTTTTTTAGTTAGAGTTTTAGTGGCATGCTTATGCATCCAAGTAAATCTCACTGAAAAAGGGGACTCACTTTGAAAATGAATTTTTCGATAGGCTGCAAGAGTGATTAAATTTGGAACCGCGTTATGAACAGCTTCAAATCGAGCATCGTTATTATCGATAGCCAAAACACACTCCTTAAAAGCAGCCTTAGCTTTATTAACTTGTTGTATTCGGCTAGTTAATGCTGCGACATCTGCATTTTTTAGAACCAAAAGCCCAGGATGACGCTTGAGTACTCTACTACTTAAACTTTCTTTTTTATAAATATCAGTAAATGAGTTTAAAATTGCCCTATGAGCAATTTCGCCGGTTAATTTTTTTACAGGAATTGACTCGGGAATAATATTTTCATCAACACTATTTATATCTGGTAGTTGATAATACACAGCCTTTGAATATTCACAGACACGTAATTCATCAATCAACAACGACGTTAATTCATTCATTAAATCAAACTGACTTCTTATTTGTACTTTAGAAACCATAACCACCTTAAGAACACATCTTACTTATTTAATTTATTAAGTTTAACCTTTTGCTTTGGTTTAATAAAGTTAATTTATTCTACAAAAGCTAAGACTACTTTTAAATTAAATTAAGTATGATGTGTTCTTTAGCGTTGTTTGCTTATGCTAAGTGAGATTCGTTGCTTGAATATTTGCATATAACAGAAAGAACTAACGAACCCAGGCGTGATCAATACACTTATGTGTATTTACGCTATATGAGGAAATTTGTTGTAACGCAGGTAATTGCTAGGGCGATGTATACTTTTATATAATATCGCTCTGTGTAAAATAGTTATTGAGCCTTTAGTTTAAGGCCAGCAATCAATTTTTTGGTTCGACACTTTAGATAGTGTTGGGCACTCATTGTATAATCTCTTATAAGTGATACTTGTAATACAGCGCTAGGCTCCTGTGATGGGGAAGGCTGCTCTGTCAAGATGAAACTTAGTATTTAAAGTAGTCGTTCATACAGACTGTTTTTAGTAGCCCTAATTAGAGTACTGGCATCGTCTAACAACCTGATCACAGCTGTACAGAATAAAGTGGACTTATTACTATAGCCTTACATAACCCTGAATCTCATACCACAAACTCAAGATAAGTTCTAGTCACTTGGTTTATTTAATTAAATCACCACCGTAAAGCTAAGGTTACAATTAACCTACTATAAGTATGATGTGTTCCTAAAGAAACTGTTAACTTTAAGGCTTTGAATTCAATTTGGTTTGGGATGGTTAAAAAAGCGCCTTCATAAGTTTAACTTATTGTATTTGAATAAAAATAATAAAATTAAACCACGATTAAAACTAAGCATGAGCAGCATTAAAATCACAAATAACCTTATATATATTTAACTCATAACAAATTAGTTGGTAAATAGTGAATATAGTCCTTGAACTTAGGGCCATGCATACGTTAATTTCTTTATATCAGGTAAAGTAGGAATGAGGAAAGAACATGCAATCGTGGAACCCAAATAGCTGGAGAGAACTGCCAATACTGCAGCAGCCACAGTACCCAGATCAAGAAGAACTAAAAACAGTAGAAAGCCAGTTAAAGAGTGCTCCGCCACTTGTTTTTGCAGAAGAAACAAGAAGCCTCTTTAAACAATTAGAAGATGTATGTGAAGGTCGTGCATTTTTACTTCAAGGTGGCGACTGTGCCGAATCATTTAGCGACTTTAATGCCGCTAATATTCGCGATACATTTAAAACCATTTTACAAATGGCAGTTGTTTTAACATACGGCGGTAAATGCCCAGTTGTTAAAATTGCACGTATGGCAGGCCAATACGCTAAACCACGCTCTGCAGATTTAGAAACTATTGACGGTGTATCTTTACCATCTTACCGTGGTGATATTGTAAATAGCTTTGAGTTTACAGAAGAAGCGCGTATTCCCGATCCACAACGTTTAATGAAGGCATACCACAATAGTGCAGCTACATTAAACTTACTTCGTGCATTTGCACAAGGTGGCTTAGCAGATTTACACCAAGTGAATCGCTGGAACATGGGCTTTGTAGCCGCTAATCCACAAAAAGAGCGATTCCAACAGCTTGCTGACAAAATTCAAGACGCACTTGAATTTATGGAAGTATGCGGCATTAATTCTACTATTGCGCCAAGCCTTAAAGAAACCGATTTATACACGTCTCACGAAGCGTTATTGCTAGGCTATGAAGAAGCACTAACTCGTCGCGATCACCTATCAGGTGACTGGTACGACTGTTCTGCGCACTTTGTGTGGATTGGTGAGCGTACACGTCAATTAGATCATGCACACATTGAGTTTTTCAAAGGTATAAAAAACCCTATTGGTGTTAAAGTTGGCCCAGGAATGGACCCAGATGACCTAATTCGTTTAATTGATGCAGTAAACCCAGATAACATTCCGGGTCGTTTAACGCTAATTACACGTATGGGTGCCGACGTACTGCCAGAAAAACTTCCAGCACTTGTAAGACGCGTTCAGCAAGAAGGCCGTAAAGTTATTTGGAGCTCGGATCCAATGCACGGTAACACTGAAAAAGCGACATCAGGCTATAAAACACGTAGCTTCGATAATATCATGCGCGAAATTAGCCAGTTTTTTGCTGTACACAAAGCTGAAGGTTCATACGCAGGTGGTATCCACTTAGAAATGACTGGCCAGCACGTTACAGAGTGTACCGGTGGTGCATACGGTTTATCTGATGATGACCTAGCGCAACGTTACAAAACACAATGTGACCCGCGTCTAAATGCAGACCAAGTATTAGAAGTAGGCTTTTTAGTAGCTGATTTATTAAAAGACGCTCGTAAATAATAAATAAAAAATTAAAGCCGCATATAGCGGCTTTTTTTAGCAAAACAGTAAATTAGTTGGTTAGTACTTACGTCGCTCGAGGTTACTGTCTATTAAGATTTTTGCAGATATTTCTTCTACAGAATGATGGGTAGAATTAAAGTATGCAATTTTATGTCGCTTATAAAGCATTTCAACTTCACGCACTTCAATTCGGCATTGTCTTATTGATGCGTATTTAGAATTTGCCATACGGCGGTGTCTAATTGCAGCCAAACGCTCAGGGTCAATAGTTAACCCAAATAACTTATGTTTGTAAGGGAGTAAACATTTAGGTAGTCCCTCACTCTCTAAGTCGTCTTCAGTTATTGGGTAATTTGCAGCCTTAATGCCGTACTGTAGAGCTAAGTACAAGCTTGTTGGTGTTTTACCGCTTCTGCTAACACCTACTAAAATAATATCGGCTTCAGAAAAGTTTTTAATATTTCCGCCATCATCATTCATAAGGGCATAGTTAACCGCATCTATTCTAAAGTCATAACTTTTTTCATGAATAGAGTGGGTACGATGCATTTTTGGCACTGGCGCAACATTAAGCTCTTTTTCTATTTTTTCACTGTAAGTAGACAAAAAATCATACGCGATTGCATCGGCCGATTTAATAATTTCACTTAAGTTGTGATTTACGAAGGTAAAGAATACAAATGGCTTCTCACCTTCTTTTGCAGCAGTTGCGTTTATTAACGCTTTAATTTCATTTGCTTTTTCTTCTGTTTCTACAAAAGGAATAGTTTTATGATTAAATTCAACCGGAAACAACGACAAAGTCGCGTGACCAAACACTTCGGAGGTAATAGCAGTGCCGTCTGATATATAAAAAGCAGTTCTCATAGTTAACCTTTTTATTACGTTTAATCCCTAAAATGGCTTACTCACGGTTTACGTGAGGTCTAATGCCAGTGTAGAATGAAGGTGACCTTTATAAAAGGTTTTCTTTCTTAACTCTCACAGTTACAACTACAATTTGTTTTTTGGAGAAAGACCCGTGCAAGAATACGTTCTCTGGTATCAAGAGCTTGGTATGCAAGATGTTCCTCGTGTTGGCGGCAAAAATGCCTCACTGGGTGAAATGATTTCAAACCTCGCTAACGCAGGTGTACAGGTTCCGGGTGGTTTTGCCACTACAGCCGACGCTTTCAATGAGTTTTTAGAGCAATCTGGACTCAATGCAAAAATTCACGACATTTTAGATACGCTTGATGTTGATGATGTAAATACACTCGCTAAAGTCGGTGCCGATATCCGCCAATGGATTATCGATACCCCATTCCAACCTAACCTAGACCAAGCCATTCGCGACGCATACAGCCAACTTCATGGCGATACATCAGCCGATGTATCATTTGCAGTACGCTCATCAGCCACCGCTGAAGATATGCCAGATGCATCATTCGCAGGCCAACAAGAAACCTTCCTTAACGTTCGTGGTATAGACTCAGTAATGGTCGCTATTAAACACGTATTTGCTTCTTTATTTAACGACCGCGCCATATCGTACCGTGTTCACCAAGGTTACGATCACCGTGGTGTTGCACTATCTGCTGGTATTCAGCGTATGGTACGTTCAGATAAATCAGCATCAGGCGTTATGTTTAGTATTGATACAGAATCTGGTTTTGAAGATGTTGTATTTGTTACTTCAAGCTACGGTTTAGGTGAAATGGTTGTACAGGGCGCAGTAAACCCTGATGAATTTTATGTTCATAAACCAACATTACAAAAAGGGTTGCCATCAGTAGTACGTCGTAATATTGGCTCAAAAGCCATTCAAATGATTTACTCAACAGATGAGGCACACGGCAAACAAGTAGAAATTGTTGACGTAGAGCCAAGCCTTTCAAACAAATTTTCAATTACAGATGAAGAAGTGCAAGAACTTGCAAAACAAGCTGTAATAATCGAAAAGCACTACGGTCGTCCTATGGATATCGAATGGGCAAAAGACGGAAACGATGGCAAATTGTACATAGTACAAGCGCGCCCAGAAACCGTTCGCTCAAACGAAGATGCCAATATTATGGAGCGTTTTCAATTAAATGGCACAAGCAATGTCATTGCTGAAGGCCGCGCAATTGGTCATAAAATTGGTAGTGGTGTTGTTCGTGTACTTGATTCAATTAAAGAAATGGACCAAGTACAAGAAGGCGACATTTTAGTTACCGACATGACTGACCCAGATTGGGAACCTATCATGAAGCGCGCCGCGGCTATTGTTACAAACCGTGGTGGGCGTACGTGTCACGCAGCAATTATTGCCCGTGAACTCGGCATTCCTGCGGTAGTTGGCTGTGGTAACGCAACCGATTTAATTAAAGCAGGCCAAGAAGTAACGGTATCATGTGCTGAAGGCGATACAGGTTACATCTACGAAGGTATTTTAGATTTTGAAATACTGACGTCGCGCGTTGATAAAATGCCAGAACTACCAATGAAAGTGATGATGAACGTAGGTAATCCAGACCGCGCGTTTGACTTTGCACGTTTACCACATGCAGGTGTTGGCCTTGCACGTGTTGAATTTGTAATAAACCGCATGATTGGTGTTCACCCTAAAGCGCTATTAAATTTTGATGCACAATCACCTGCGTTACAAGCTGAAATTACCGACATTATTGCCGGATACGAATCGCCGGTAGAGTTTTATATCTCTAAATTAGTAGAAGGTATTTCAACGCTAGGCTGTGCCTTTGCACCAGAGCGTGTAATTGTGCGTATGTCTGATTTTAAATCAAACGAATATGCAAACTTAGTAGGTGGAGAGCAGTACGAACCTGAAGAAGAAAACCCTATGATTGGTTTTCGTGGTGCTGCACGTTATATCTCTGAAGACTTCCGTGATTGTTTTGCCCTTGAGTGTGAAGCAATTAAACGCGTAAGAAACACCATGGGTATGACCAACATTGAAATCATGATCCCGTTCGTACGTACCCTTGAAGAGGGTAAACGTGTTATCGAATTACTAGAAGAGCATGGCCTTAAACGTGGTGAAAATGGTCTAAAAGTTATCATGATGTGCGAGCTTCCTTCAAATGCATTACTTGCCGATGAATTTTTAGAGATGTTCGATGGTTTTTCTATCGGCTCTAACGATTTAACTCAGCTAACACTTGGTCTTGACCGTGACTCAGGCCTAATCGCACATTTATTTGATGAGCGTAATCCTGCGATTAAAAAGCTACTTTCTATGGCAATTAAAACCGCTAAAGAAAAGGGCAAGTATGTAGGTATTTGTGGTCAAGGTCCTTCAGATCATGAAGACTTTGCAGCATGGTTAGTAGAGCAGGGCATTGATTCTGTTTCACTAAATCCAGATACAGTACTAGAAACATGGTTATACCTAGCAGACAAACTTGCTAAATAATCATCAGTACCCGTAACAAATAAAAATGCCAGCTATTAAGCTGGCATTTTTGTATGTGGCATAATTTAGCGTGCTAATTTTTTATCTAAATAATTACACGATTTAGTTAAGGCTTTTTGGCAAAGCTTTAAATAGTGCCTCGCTTTTGGGTAGTAAAAAGAAAAGCACAGTAACCCCGCCATAAAAAATATCAGGGAGGGGCCTGGCACCAGAGAGAAAAACAACCCCAGAAAAATAAACAACACGCCTATGATCTGTAATAGTAATTTTTTCATATAAACCTCTACACATTGGTTTAACTTGATTATAAATACAGAACCTCAAATTACGATAAAAAGAGTGTTACAAACTGTAAAATCTTCAATTTCTATTAGCCATCACCATGATATAATTACACAAATGCCTTAAATTATCGCCGTCATGATAGCAACAATTACACAGCAAGATGCAGCGACCGAGCTTGTCGCAAACTACTTAAGTACACTTAAAAATCAGGGATTTAGTGGAGACACCGATGCAAGCTATGCAACACGTTTAACCGCCTCTACCGATAACAGTATTTATCAGCAAATCCCACAAGGTGTTATTTTTCCTAAAACCGAAAAAGACATTCAACTGGCATTGCAAACAGCATCTCGCGACCCATTTTTGTCGCTTACTTTTGGCCCTCGTGGTGGTGGTACAGGTACTAATGGGCAATCACTCACACCAGGAATAGTGGTTGATTTGTCTCGCTACATGCGCGAAATACTCGAAATTAACGTTGAGGAAGGTTGGGTTAGAGTACAAACAGGTGTAATTAAAGATCAATTAAACGACTTTTTAAAACCGTACGGCTTTTTCTTCTCACCCGACTTATCAACCAGTAACCGAGCAACCATTGGCGGAATGATCAGTACAGATGCATCAGGTCAAGGTTCATTAGTATACGGTAAAACCAGCGACCATGTTTTAGGACTTACTACCTATTTAGTCGATGGCAGCCCAATGGTGACATCACCAATAGACATAGAAAAAGCTAAAGTAATAGCCGAACAAGAATCATTAATCGGTAGCCTTTACAAAACAGTATTGGAAATTTCTTTAAATGAACGCCAAGCAATTTTAGAAAAATTTCCACGCTTAAATCGCTTTTTAACCGGCTACGACCTAGAGCATGTGCTAAGTGATGACTTACAAACTTTTGATATGAGTAGGCTAATTACCGGATCAGAAGGCTCACTAGGTATAGTTACTGAAGCTAAATTAAACTTAACTCCCATAGCCGAATTTAAAACACTGATAAATATTAAATACGACAGTTTTGATTCGGCACTTCGCCACTCTCCCTTTTTAGTTGATGCGCGTGCAACATCGGTAGAAACAGTCGATAGCAAAGTATTAAACCTGGCTCGCGAAGATATTATTTGGCATTCAGTATCGGACTTAATAACCGATGTACCAAATAAAGATATGCAAGGACTCAACATGGTTGAGTTTAATGCAGTATCACCTGAAGATATAAAAGACAAAGTAAACACACTTTGTACATTATTAGACGAGTGCGTAGCAAATCAAACCAATGGTGTCATTGGCTATCAATTAACCAGCAGTAAAAGTGACATTTTAAAAATTTATGCAATGCGTAAAAAATCTGTCGGGTTACTCGGTAATGTTAAAGGCAGCCAAAAGCCATTGGCCTTTGCTGAAGATACCGCCGTACCGCCAGAAAACTTAGCCGACTACATTGTAGAATTTAGAGCATTACTCGATAGCCATAATTTACAATACGGTATGTTCGGCCATGTTGACGCGGGTGTTTTACATGTACGCCCGGCGCTAGATATGTGCGACCCAGAACAAGAAAAACTGCTTCGTAAAATTTCAGACGAAGTTGTAAAACTTACCGCTAAATACGGCGGCTTAATGTGGGGCGAACATGGTAAAGGTTACCGAAGTGAATACGGCCCTGAGTTTTTTGGCGAGCATTTATTTAAACAACTACGTAAAATAAAAACAGCGTTCGACCCTAATAACAGAATAAACCCTGGGAAAATATGTACTCCTATAGAAAGTGAGGACTCACTAGTTAGTGTAGATGGGCAAAAACGTTCGTACTTCGATAAGCAAATTTCTATCGATGTAAAAACAAGTTTTAACAATGCAATGACCTGTAATGGTAACGGCATTTGTTTTAACTACGACGAAAATTCTCCCATGTGTCCTTCATATAAAGTAACCGGCGATCGCAGGCATTCGCCAAAAGGCCGCGCAACATTAATGCGAGAATGGTTACGACTTCAAGAGTCTAAAAATGTTGATTTGCTCGAAGTAGAAAAAGAGCTTAACAAAGGCGAAGTTATTACCTGGTGGGAGCGTTTTGTTCATAGCCGTGAAAAAAACAAAGGTGTTTACGATTTTTCTCACGAAGTAAAAGAGTCAATGGATGAATGTTTAGCGTGTAAAGCGTGTTCAACATCTTGCCCAATTAAAGTGGATGTACCTACCTTTAGAGCACGCTTTTTAAATTATTATCACAGTTATTACGCGCGCCCACTTAAAGATTATTTAGTCGCTAACATTGAAAGTTCGGCGCCTGTAATGTCTAAATTTGCACGCGTGATCAACCCAATTGTTAAAACAAACTTAGTAAGTAGTTTAATTAAAAAAACAGTAGGGTATGTAGATACCCCCCAATTAAGTGTGCCTTCACTTGAAAAGCGCGTAGCAAAAGCACATAAATTTAATTTTGAACTATTAAATTCACTTTCAAGCGATGAACAAAATGACTATGTGCTAATAGTGCAAGACCCGTTTACCAGCTTTTACGAAGCCGAGTTAGTGCAAAGTTTTATAACACTTATCACCGCGCTGGGTAAAAAGCCGATGCTATTACCGTTTAAACCTAATGGTAAAGCCCAACACGTAAAAGGGTTTTTGCATGAGTTTAAAGTAACCGCAAAAAATGGCGCAGAGTTTTTAAATAAACTCGCTGATATTAATTCGCCTTTGGTTGGTTTAGATGCATCGTTAGTTATGTGTTATCGTGATGAATACAAAACCATTTTAGAAAATAATCGCGGCGAGTTTCATGTACAACTTGCCCATGAATGGTTACAAACTCAATCGTTTAAATCTCTATCGGCTAAACAAAAAACCGATACTGAATTTACATTATTGAGCCACTGTACAGAAACAACCGCTTTACCAAAAGCGGCAAGTGTATGGAAAACAATTTTTACTGATATTGGTTTAACCCTAAATACAACCAATACCGGGTGTTGTGGCATGGCCGGTACTTATGGCCATGAAGCACAAAACCTAGAAAATTCCCGTGCACTGTACGAAATGAGTTGGAAACCAATAGTAGATAAAAATAAACCAGAGCAACTTTTATCTACCGGTTTTTCGTGTCGCAGCCAAGTAAAACGTTTTGAGCAATTTAAACCAAAGCACCCAATAGAGTTGCTCGCTCAGGTACTTAGCTAGTAAAAGTTAAAAATAAAAAAGGCGTAACTTAAAAATAAGTTACGCCTTTTTTATTAATACCAATTCGCTTAGTTAAGTAATTTATTTTAAAGCTAAAAAACGTGTTTATACCAAAGCAATAAATTCGCTAATTTTTATAAACGCTATTTAGATTTTTTAACGAAGCTATCTGCAATTGGCTTTGTACTTATACCATGTATAAACACGCTAAATAAAATAGTGGTCATTGCAATAGTGGCAATATCGTATTTATTTTCTATTTGCGTGTCTATTACCATTAAAGTAAAAACAATAGAGGCCAAACCGCGTGGACCAAACCATGCAAAAGTAAAACGTTCCTTCCAATTAAGTGCTGTAAATTGTAACGATAACATAACCGGAATTATTCTAATTAATGTAGTGCTTAATAAGGCATACACAATTATATTTGTATTTAATTTGGGAATTACTAAATACGCACAAACAAATCCAAATAAACACCAAATCATTAAAGATGTAAAATCAGCAATGTGCTCTGAATCCTCTATTAGCTCAGCGCGAATGTCAGTTTTAGAAAATTTATCAAATAACAAACCCGCAATAAACACCGCTATAAAACCGCTGCCATGAAAATATTGTGTGATAGAAAACACCGCCATCGCAAAACCTAAAAGTAAAAATGGGCTGGTGCTTTTTGCAAAGTAATGGCGCTGCATTGCAAAATTTAATGCCGGAATAAATATCGCTATAGAAAAACCAGCAATCAATAATGCTAAGCCAAGCTCTCTTGAAAACACACCTAATGTATGTGAAGCAGTAATAGCAGAGTCAGGGTTTTTAGCTAATAAAATAAATATTAAAAATACGGGTACACATAAGCCATCGTTTAATCCGCTTTCGGTATTTATACCTTCTCTAATTTTTTCGGGGACTTGTGTACTTTGCAATAACCCTTTACTCAAAGCGGCATCGGTTGGTGTAAGTATAATTGCCAACAGTGCCGATTGAATTAACGACAACTCTGCAAATAAAAATAAGCTAACACCAATACCGCACAATAAAGTTAAGGGTAGGGCAACAAATAATAATAGGCTAGGGTATTGAAAACTATGCCTCAATACACCTAACTTAGATTTAGCCGCATCAGAAAATAAAAATATACTTAGCGTTAGCTCTATCAGTGGTAATAAATAATCTATTCCTGTTTTTAATTTTTCGCCTTCATTAGGAAGTAAAAACGCCAAAAACATGCCGCCAATCACAAAAAACATAGGGCCTGTTATTTCTGTGCGCTCTAACTGCCTTATTGAAATTGAATAAACTAAAAATAAAAAACCAATAAATGCTATTACTAAGTATTCCATTAAATTTTCCTTTTAACGCCTGATTTTGCTCGCTCTTTAATATTTGTTTGAATGTAAATTTGATCGGTTGTCGCAATTTTAGAATGGCCTAAATCTTCCGATAAATGTTTTAGCGGTCGAGTTTGCGCATCATGTGTTGCACCCGTGTGGCGAAGCCAATGGGCAGTGGCTGCTTCAAGTTGTTCTGCATCATCTTTAAACCCGTCATCAAGTAACGATTGCTGAGCTAAATCAAAACTTTGCTGCACTAAACGTCTAATTTGCCTAACTGTCATCCCACCTTGGCCCCGAATTTTATGCACCAATGGCTCAGATTCATCAACGCGAGGTAGGGCGGGTAACCCTCTGTATAATCGGTAACGTTTTAAATACTCAACAAAATCATCACTTAACGTAACATCTCGCAGCTTATTACCTTTGCCCATAATTCTTAAAAACCAAAATCCGTCATTATCTTGCCAAAAGTGCGACATAACTGGCGACCACTGCGGGCGCTCTGATAATTCTGATATACGTAAATATAGCCCTTTTAAGCACGCGAGCGTAAATAGGTTACGTTCAAGCTCTGGTTTTTTTTCACATAAATCGCGTGTTACGCCAAATACATATTCCCATTGTATGTCACTTAAAGTGTCTGGGATCTGAATTTGAGATTGAACTACTAAATAGGGGCTATTTTTTTTCACTACAGGCACAAAGTTAGCAAACGTTTTTTCTTCTAAAATAGAAAACTTATAAAATACATTTAGCGCAGTAAACATAGCCGCTAATGTTTGCTGGCTCGCAATTGATTCTTTTAATATAAAAGGGCGCCAATTTTGATTTAACCGACGAATACCTTGCTCATCTTTGTAACGCCATTGCACCGAAGTTGATGCCCATTTTTTATCTGGCTCAGCCATAAAATCAACATACGCTTCAATGTCTTCGCGCTTTAAACTAAATACAGATTTTTCGGCAATTAGCCAAGACCACAAATAAAATCGTTCAAGCTCATTACGAAAACGATTAAATGTTGCCTCAGATTTTCGGCCGTACACATATAAAAATTGGTATAAAAATTTAAGATCGTCCTTTGATTCAGTTACAGTCAAGCCAACTTGCTGTATAAAGGATGCAAGTTCTGGGTATTCTGAGTTTAGAGTACCGTCGTCAAGATGAGCAATTTGGTATCTTAATTGTTTTAACGTATCTACTAAAGCAACAAGCATAATGTATAAATATTCAATAAAATAATAGACTTACAGCTTAACGTTAAAGTCCGATACTGTCTAGTATTGGACATAGTGAAAGTGTATTTATTTAAACATTGTTGTGTACTGGTATGAATCTTATTAAGGAAAGTTTTATGAAAAAATTTATAGTGTTAGGCCTACTTACAATAAGTGTATTACTAACAGGTTGTGCTACTACAGGTAGTGCTTCACCTAGCGAAAAACGCGCTTTAGTACAAAGCATGAAAAACAATACCCTCGACAAATTATACGCACAAAAACCCGATGTTAAAAAACAAATTGCCAATTCTGCCGGTTACGCCGTATTTGATAACGCAAACGTAAATGTCGTTTTAGCTAGTTTTGGTGGCGGGTACGGTGTAGTAAAAAATAACTTAACGGGTAAATCAACCTACATGAATATGGGTGAAGCCGGTTTAGGGCTTGGTTTAGGCGTTAAAGATTTTAACGTTGTTATGGTTTTTCATAACCAAGCGGCAGTAAATAGATTTATTGAACACGGTTGGGCCTTTGGCGGAAACGCAGATGCAGCAGCAAAATACGAAGATAAAGGTGGAGCACTGGTTGCAGAAGCCATTGCCGACCAAGTTACCGTATATTCTTTAACCGAAAATGGCCTTGCACTTCAAGCAGTACTAAAAGGCACTAAATTTTGGGTAGATTCTGAGCTAAATTAACACCTAATTACTCTCCTAAAAGCGGGCTGGTTTGTATAATCACGCTCGCTTTCTTATAAACCAACCAATTTAACATAACGTAATTTATGAGCCATGATTGATAAGTTGTAAATTCTTTTACAACGTTGTATATTTTTAATACTGTTAATTATTTAAAGGAATAAAAAGTGACTACTTTCAAAATATTGATGTTTTTCATATTTTTCACCCTATCCATAAGTAATGCGTTTGCAAATAGCTCAACATCTTCATATTTAAAAAATGAAATCAATGAAGCCCATAAAGCTTATTTGTTTAATGATACTGCCACCGGTTTATATGCATTAAACTCACTAGCTCGTTTATTAAAGTATATTGGCCCAGATGAACTTTCAATTGAAGGAACAAACTTAAACCTTGCTTTAACTTACTTCCGAATTGGACTATTACATGAAAAAAATGGTGATGAACTACTTAAAGATAAATATTTTTCACAAGCAATAGTTTTAGTTCCAAATTCAGAGGGAATTCTAACTAATGACTTTCGCTCTCTAGTTAATAAACTTGATAAAAATTTTAGTGAATAAAATTTTTTATAGGTATGAATTAGTCGATACTAAAAATTTTTTCATAGAAATGAAACCGTGAAATTTTATTTCACCAAATCGTTATATAAATAATAAAGCTAGTTATTTAGGTACTAATAATTAGCTTTTTTAATTAAAAATTACACCATATCTTATGACGCTTATCTATATTAGTGGAGCAATACATTAGCAATGAAATTAAGCTCAAACTATTTTTTGAAAATGATTATTTTATAAAATTTTATTTATTAGATTGGATTTATTTCCCTATCGAATCTGCCTTTACTTTCAAACACTCCTAACTTATTGTTATTTCTAAGGCATACATTTATTTAATCATTAATCTCTTATCAAATGCTTCAGCCAACTTTTCAGTTTCACTAAAAACGGTATTCCAATATTTAATGCGTGTGTATGCATCGAGATCAGTAAAGTCGTTTCTGTCTGGAATTTTTCCGTAAGGTAAGCCGGCTATAAATTCTTTTGATGGGGTTATCATCACCACGTTATCGTAATTTTGTGCTGCTACTTTACGTTTTAAATTTTTATCAAACCACCCTGCTTTTGGCTCGCTATTAAAATGCGGATATAAAATTAAGCCAGGGTTATTAATTTTTAAATCAAAGTGGTAGTCAATTATTCCGCCATCGCGATAAATACCGGGTGGCGAGCCTGCAATATTTTTTATGCCTTGCATAACGAGGGGTATAGAGCCTGATGCGAGTAAGGCATCTTTTAAATTTGTTTGGCTAAGTGGTATGTTTTGTGTTTTAAAATTATAACTGTCGGTTATAGATAAATTGCTGTTTGGCGCGCCAAAAATAAATCGCTCGTACTGCGAGCCTAATAATTTTCGGTTAACCCGATTAAGCATGTAACTTTTTGATAAACCTAAAAGCTGAATTAATTTATTTTCACTGGCTATAAACCCATTCGATTTAGCCACTATAAAATGCGCTTTAAAAATAGGATTATTTAAAATTTCGGTTACGCCGTGCTCCCCAAATACATCATCTAATAATGCGCGGGCTTTTAGTGTAATTTCAGCAGGTGTTGGTTTATTACTAGAATAGCGCGTTTGCGAATACGATTTTGCTAAACGCTCGATGGCAGCAACGGGGTCGTTTTGTGCAAAACAGGCTGACCGAAATGCGCCAGCAGATGAACCAATTAAGTTGAGTGGTTGAGTTCGGTTTTTAAAAAATTCACCAAAAATATATTTGTCTAAGCCAAATAATGTAAACCATTTAGGCCCACCACTTGCCCCTAAAAAAGAGGTAAATAACTCGGGTTTAAAGCCCTGCTCGTTAATAATTTTTGCTGCGGTTTTGCCTGCGTGAATGTCGATCATTAAATCAATTTACCTTGTTATTCTTATATTTTAGTGCTGTTCACATAACCCAAAATTGAATAATTATGCAAAATTAAAAAGCGGTGTTATGTTGCCATAAAACCGCTTTTTATCGTTAAAATTGCTTAAAATACGGGAATCAATCCCAAATGCCGCTTTCGCATTTACCCTGTACTTTTACGTCTTTTACTTTAAATTCGGGCTCTATGCCTTTTTCTCGTTGTGTGTTGTAGTCGCGATTAACAGACAAAATAGTTGGCGTGAGCAATATAATAGCGATTACGTTAACCACTGTCATTAACCCTAATGCTATATCGGCTAAATCCCAGACTTCTTTTAGAGATGCCGATGCGCCCCACAGCATCATTGATAAATAAAGTAATGTATAAATTGTGCGCCCTACTTTGTTATCGAGCTTAAATAAATGCAGGTTACTTTCGGCGTAAGCATAGTTGGCCACTACCGAGGTAAAAGCAAATAAGGTTATGGCTGCAGCAACAAAGTACACACCGCCTTGTGCTAAATGTGCAGTCATGGCGCTTTGGGTTAAACGTATGCCTTCCATTTCGCCGCTTATATCTACATCGGCTAATAAAATAACTACCGCGGTACAGCTACAAAGCACAATTGTATCGAAAAACACGCCAAGCATTTGTATATACCCTTGTGTAACTGGGTGATTAGGCATTGGGCTTGCGCTTGCTGCAGCATGCGGCACGCTACCTGCGCCGGCTTCGTTAGAATATAATCCGCGTTGAATACCGTTTTTAATGGCAGCGCCCATTGCTCCTGCGCCTGCTTCTTGTAAACCAAACGCTGATAAAAACACATCTTTAAGCATGGCAGGCACTTGCGGTAAATTCATAATCGTAATAATAACCGCCGCGGCTACAAATAATATGCCCATTAGTGGCACTACTCGCTCAGCAAAGCGGGCAATGGCTTTAAAGCCACCTAATATAATTGAGCCTGCTAATACGGTAATAACTAATCCAGAATAAAAGGTAGGTACTTGAAAAGCATAGTTAAGGGCGTCGGTTATGGTATTGGTTTGCATGGCACTAAAGGTAAAGCCATAACCTAAAAATAAACACGCGGCAAATACAATAGCAAATGCACGGCTGCCCAAACCTTGTTGAATATAATAGGCGGGGCCGCCTCTAAATTCGCCACTACTATCGCGTACTTTATACACTTGCCCTAATACACTTTCGGCAAAGCCGGTTGCCATGCCTAGTATGGCTATAACCCACATCCAAAATATGGCGCCGCTTCCGCCTAGTGAAATTGCAACAGCGACCCCGGCTAAATTACCTGTACCTACACGGGCACACAGGCCTGTACACAATGCTTGAAATGATGAAATGTCGTCTTTTTTACACTTGCTACTGCCTTTTAACAGGCTAAACATGTGTTTAAATTTTACTATTTGAATTGCTTTTAAACGTACCGAAAACCAAATACCTGCAAACAGTAGTATGTAGATTAGTATTTGGCCTTCTCCCCATAATAGGCCATTTACACTTTTTACTACGGTATCGAACATGGGCTAATCCTTTTGTATTTATTATGTTTTTACTCAGCGCATAGTTGAGTAATTGGCATTTAATAATGCATGTTAGCCATAGATTAAGGCAGCTAAGCTGCCTTAGGATGTTGACTTAGTGGTAGGTTATTTACTTTGCAGGTGTATGCCAGCAATCATGCATCTAACCGAACCTCCCGCCGACTCTATGGTTGGTATAGGTAACGGAACAAGTTTAGCTGTTTTTTGTATTGCTGCTTTTTGCTCGGTTGTAAGTGCATTAAACGCCGTTTGTGAGAGTGCTAAAATACGACCATTTGTACCTTGTAACTCTATTGCGTTGCCGCAAAAGCTACTTATTTGCTCATTAGATAAGTTTATTACTTCTAAATGGCTTTGTATAAAATGGCTAGTTAATTGTTTGTGCTGACTATTTGGCACCATATTTAAGCTGATCATGACAAACTCTGTGGCTACACACATTAATACATTAGTATGATAAACCGCAGTGCCTTGCTCATCGTAGGCGTTAAATTCAACTGGTTTTAGCTTTAATTGCTCGCACACTGTATTAACCACGGTTTTAGTAGTGCGCTTAGATTCTACTGCATAAGCAAGCTTATGGGGGTGGTCAATAACAAGCGATCCTGTGCCTTCTAAAAATGCATTTTCTTTCGCTAAAAATGAATAATCAGTCACAGACAACACTTTATAGTGATTAGTCAAAAAATCAATAATATCTTTTCGATATTCTAACCTTCTGTTTTCTGCGTACATTGGGTACATAACTAGCTCGCCACTTTGATGAGTAGAAAACCAATTATTTGGAAACACAGAATCGGGCGTGTGTGTATGTTCGTCTTCAAAAAGATGAACCGTTACGCCCTCGTTTTGTAATAATTTAACCGCATTAGTGACTTCGTCAAAGGCAAGCTGGCTCTGGTTTTGTGAGTTACAGGTACTTTGAAACGTGTTGTCTAACATGGTTTGTGGATTAGATGTAAAGTGATGCGGGCGCACCATCACCACCGCTGTTGGGGCTTGCTTTATGTGGCTCATGCGACTTGCTCTTGCTTAGGTGTTTTTGATGGCTGTGTACTATTAAGTACCGAAAATAAATTACGCGGATCAGCTTGTTGTGTAATTAAATCAAGTAGTTCAAACTCACCCGCAGCCACCAGCGCGTCTTTAATATACACCAGCGCGGTAAAGTCTTCGCTTGCAAAGCCTACCCCATCAAAAATAGTAAGCTCGTTGTTACTTGTACGCCCAGGTGTTTGTTTATTAATTACTTTATGAAACTCTGTTACGGCAAAGGTTTCGCTCATTTGCTGTATTTCGCCCTCTATTCTGGTTTGCGGTTCGTACTCTACAAACACATTTGCGCGCGTTAATAATTGTGAATCAAGCTCTGTTTTACCAGGGCAATCCCCACCAATGGCATTTAAATGCACGCCCTGGGGGATCATATCGCTGGTTAAAATAGTGGCATTTTTTTTATCGGCTGTGCAGGTGGTAATAATGTGCGCGCCTTGTACGGCTTCTTCTGCGCTATTGCATAGAGTTACATTTAAGCCGTAACCACTTAAGTTGTTGTAGGCTTTTTGTGAGGCGTTTTTATCAATATCGTATAAACGAATGTGAGTAATGCCTAATACGGCTTTAAAAGCTAATGCCTGAAACTCAGACTGTGCACCATTACCAATTAATGTAAGTGTTGTTGAGTGCTTAGGCGCTAAATACTTTGCCACAAGCGCCGATGTGGCCGCTGTGCGTAAGGCTGTTAGTAAGCACATTTCGCTGATCATAACCGGATAGCCGCTATCAACATCCGACAAAATACCAAACGCGGCCACGGTTTGAAGTTCCTTAAAGGTGTTTTTTGGATGACCATTTACATATTTACAGCTAAACATTTTACCGTCGCTTACGGGCATAAGCTCTATTACGCCATCAGGAGAGTGCGCTGCATAACGTGGCGATTTATCAAATTCGTCCCAGCGAGCAAAGTCGTGTTCTAATCTTTGAGTAAGCTCAAGCAATACGTTTTCTATTCCGACTTTATTTATAAGTTTGGCCATTGCCTGTACGCTAACGAATGGAACACCTTGTTTAGGTTGTGCGATAAAATGACTCATAAATTCCTCTTTAATGACTAAATAAATTAATTGAAATAAGTTTATAGGCCAGAGGCGTTACTTAAAATGCCAAAAGTTTATACAAATAATAGTGTTTTTTAGCAAACTGCTATGCAATAAAGTACAAATTTAGTAATTTGTAATAAACACATAACCCAAGGCGTTTTATGACCCCTTACATTTACGACTCATTAGATAACGCATTAATAGCCGAATTACGAAAAGATGGCCGCGCTTCTATTTCAGCCCTAGCCAATGTTTTAAAGGTGTCGCGCGGGACAGTGCAAAACCGCTTAGACCGTTTAGTCTCATCGGGCGCTATATTAGGCTTTACGGTGCGTGTACACGAACACATAGAAACCGAAGCTGTAAGAGCAATAATGATGGTGGAAGTGGTGGGTAAATCTACATCGCAGGTAATTAAAGCCATGCGCGGCATACCAGAGCTAACAAAGTTACATACAACCAATGGCGCTTGGGATTTAGTGGCTGAAATACAGGCGGCAAATTTAAGTGAGTTTGATGGCGTACTCAGGCAAGTACGCGAAATAGAAGGCATTTTAAATAGCGAAACCAGTATATTATTGTCATCTACTTAGGTTTATTAACGCTATGTTTTACTTAAAGTATGTTAGACAATACTCGGTTTATGTATTAGGTATTGGAGTAGGCAATGAATAAGCTTTCTATTCGGTATTATTCGCAAGATATAAAGCGCCACCAGCACAATTACCATCAACTCGTTTTACCCCTACACGGGGAAATTTTTATAACGTTAAATAATGACTTTAAAACAACGGTGAGTACAGGCAGTTGTATCGTTATAGAGAAAAACGTAGTGCATGCCTTTACGGCCGATGAAGCCGCGCGTTTTATTGTGGCAGATTTAGACGCGCTCCCTGAAAACCTTATTAACCTTTTATGCCCTAAAATCTCAATAGATAGCCGTTTATTAAGTTACTTACAGTTTATAGAGCAGCTACTGCTCGTTGTTAGCGGTGAAAAGCTTACTAATTCAACTTTTGATTTATTTTACTTATTGCTTTGTGAGCAAAGCAGCCACAGTAATATTGATAAGCGAATAGATAATGTAATAACCACTGTAAAGCAAAATTTAGCCTACCCCTACACGTTAAAAGAGCTGGCCGATATAGCCTGTTTAAGCGTTACACAATTTAAAACTGTGTTTAAAAAAAGTACCACTATGAGTGCGCTGCAATATTTAACCATGTTACGAATGCAACATGCTCGCGCCCTTTTAACCCATTCAGACTTACCCATTGCTTTAGTAGGCGAGCGTATTGGTTATAACGATGCCTCTGCGTTTAGCCGCCGGTTTAATTTATATTTTGGACAGCCACCTAAAGCGTTTGCAAAGCAGTAATGTAGATAACCTAAACACGAGATAATAAAGCAAGCTCAAGCAGAGCGTAGGTTAAATAGCGTCAGAGCAAACAATAACACCGTCTTTTTAGCATATTTTTAAAAACCTATATTGATACACTCAGTACCTAGTATTTACGGAGGGTAATTAATGGCAACACACATAGGGTTTTTAGCAATATTTTCGTGGGGGCTTTTAGCATTACTAGGTAATTTAACCAAAGCACTCCCGGCTTTTCAGTTACTTTTTATGTGCTTTGCACTTTCTTTTATTATTTTATTAGTAAAACGTTTTGCTATAAAACAGCCATTATTAACCCCTCCAAAGCTTTCTAAAAAACAAATGATAATAGGTGTTACCGGCTTATTTGGTTTTCACTTTTGTTATTTTATGGCTTTAAAATACGGCCCTTTAATAGAGGTAAGCTTAATTGTGTACCTTTGGCCATTATTACTGGGTGTATTTGTGGCTACCCCTGGGTCTAAATTTAAAGCAATATTGGGCGGATTACTGGGGTTTTTAGGCACGCTTAGTTTAATTACCGATGGCAGTGGGTTATCTATCAATAGTGAGTATTACTTAGGGTATTTTTTTGCAGGATGCTGCGCAGTACTGTGGTCTAGTTATTCTTATTTAATGTCGCAATTTAATAGCCATGTAGATGACATAGGCTGGCTTTCACTTATTGTGGCTGTGCTTGCCCTTTGTGCACATTTTTATTTTGAAACAACCGTTACTAGTTTGTCTATTTCACAATGGCTAGGCGTTATTTTATTAGGGTTAGGCCCAGTGGGAGGTGCATTTTATTTATGGGATCATGGTTTAAAATTTGGTAACCGCTCGCTATTAGCCTCGTTGAGTTTTTTAACGCCGGTGCTTTCTACTTTTATTTTAATACTCGCCTCGCAGACTCCCTTTAGTTGGTCAGTGTTTATTGCTTTAGCGCTTATTTTAATAGGTGCGGCGATTAGCAATAAAAAGCCATCGATAAGTTTAAAAAAAGCAGAGCTTTAATTTTGCCACGGCACTTTACTAACGCTTAAACTTAAGGGGTAATTTAAGTTTAAGCGTTAATACACAGCTACATAGCGTAGCTGTGTGCGTAATCTACTATACGTGCGTTTTGGCTTTTTAAATAAGCGCGGCCTGCTTTTACACCTAGCTTATGATCAAAGCGTAAGTCGTCGTTTGAGCTACCTAATAATTTACTGTGCAGCTTTTCGTCTGCGAAAATTTGTATAATTTCTACATCACTAGGCGGGTTGGCAATAAACGTTAGCTCGTCTAGGTATGCTTGCTCGTGTTGAATCAAGTAATCAAGTGTTTTTGGGCAGTAGCCTGATGCACATGCAAATGTTCTAAGCTTTTGAACCCATGCAGTTTGCGCCTGAAAATGCTCATCAACGGTTCTTATTACCACGATTCTTCGTGCGCCACGGTTATAAGCTTCGCGTACAGGCAGTGGCGCAGCTAAGCCGCCATCTAAATAAAAATCTTCACTTGATTGCTCTGCAGCTAAATGCGCTTCGTTTGCCGCTTTTGTACCTAACCAAGGAGTAAGTTTAACGCCTTGTTTATACAAAAAAGGTAACGCGCTCGATGCTTTTAACAAATCTCGCCATTGCTTACCCTCGCCTGTAGGTGAAAGGTAATAGGCTTTTCTGTCGCGTGCATTGGTTGCCGTTATAAGCAGCTCACGCTCGCCTAAGCTAGTTTTTGCTGTTTTAAAATCAAGGGCTCTGTTTACTTCGGTGGTTTTTTCAAAGTACCAGTCTAAATCAACAATGTGCTTACCCATTAAACCACGCCCTAGTTGAAAAAAGCGCTTGTTACGCGAAAGCCCTCTAATTAAGCGTTTAGCGTAACCTTTTTGACGCGCTAAATAGCTTGTTAAATTTTGCGAGCCGGCAGAGGTGCCAATAAACAAATCAAATGGGTCGTAGTTTTGCTCTAACCAAGCATCTAATACACCGGCTGTGAATATCCCTCGTTGTCCGCCACCTTCAGCTATCAGAGCAACTTTTGGCTGCGCTGTATGAGTAACTGAATTAGCCGATGCGGTTGTTAGAGCGTTCACGGTGTACCTTCCTTTAATTTAATGATGTTTGGTTAATAACTACATTATAAAAAATAAAAGTGATGCCTTAAAATTGATTGTTTAAATCAGTTTGGTTGAAAAAACAGAACGATAAATAATGCAAAATGGGCCTTATCCTTGGCAACCTAAATATGTTTAATTATCGAAAGTGTTTGTTCAGACATCACTTAAAGTTAATAAGTTTGTATTCACTTTTAATGATGTCTACATAGTAGCAAGGCTTGTGTGTACGCTTGCTTAACTAAACACTTCCTTTTTTAATTAATGCTTTATTTCCATTAAAATTTCTAGAGCTCGGTGGCGTTTTTCGCTGTCGTAAACATCGTTGGTAAATATAAACTCATCCACTTCTAGCTCTTTCGCTATCATTTGTAATTTATGTTTTATACTCACATGCCCGCCAACAACGCTTAAGCTTAAAAAGTTTTCTACGTGGGCGCGCTCTTGCTCACTCCATAAACCTTCCATACTCTCTACCGGTGGCTTTAGCCACAGCTCTTTGCCGCGTATTAATTCAAGCACCCGTTGCTTTGAGGTGGTAGAAAGGTACTGCGCTTCTTCATCGGTTTCTGCTGCTACCAGCGGTAAGGCAAGCATTACATAGGGTTTATCGAGTACATTTGAGGCTTTAAATTCTCGCTTATATAGTGCGATGGCATCGTGTACAAAACGTGGTGCAAAGTGCCCTGCAAATACGTATGGAAGCCCTTTTTGCGCGGCCAATTGGGCGCTAAACAAACTTGAGCCTAATAACCAAAGCGGTACGTTTGTGTCCTCCCCCGGAATAGCACGTATAGGATGTGTGCCATTGTATGGGCCTAATAATGTTTGTAGCTCTGTTACCTCCCCCGGGAAGTTTTCTGCGCGGCTCATATCATTATTTAGTGCACGGCTAGTTACTGGATCACTACCTGGAGCGCGGCCAAGGCCTAAATCTATTCGTCCAGGGTATAAATTCTCTAACGTACCAAATTGCTCAGCCACAACTAAGGGCGAATGATTCGGCAGCATTATTCCGCCAGAGCCAACCCGTATACGCTGAGTTTTACCTGCAATGTGACCTACTAATATTGAGGTGGCAGCACAAATTATACCAGGCATATTGTGATGCTCGGCTAGCCAAAAGCGATTAAACCCTAATTGGTCGGCACGCTGGGCGTATTTAGTGGTTTTATTGAGCGTATGAGAAACGCTGTCCCCTTTGATCATGGGGGCAAGCTCTAATAACGAAAAGGGAATGGAAGATAACAAAATAGCAGCTCCTTAAAATGCATGCTAACAATGGGCTTCATCATCAGCATAAAACACTTAAATGGGTCTGCTATTTATTCAATTCAAGTTAGGTAACGGATAAAAGCAAAATAGCGTTAGGCTGTTTTGCTCTAAGGTATTTATGCAAGCTCAGGGCTTTGCTGGCGCTCTTTTTTATAACCCTCTGAGTCTACGCCTTTTTTCCAATAACCAGAGGAAACTATATTACTGCGCGGTATATTACAATCCTGGGTAAGTAAGGTTTTTGCTTTACGTACTAACCCCGCCTCTAATGCCATAAATACAATAGGTGGCTCGTTTGTGTGTGGCAAATTGTTAAGCGCGCTGAGCATATCGGTATCTGGGGTATCTGTAATTAACCAATTAACATCGCGCTGCGTGTTTAAATCAATAATGTCTTGCTCAGTAGGGGCATGCACAAACGCGTCAATTTTTGCGCTGGCGGGTAACTGCTGCATGTACCCTTTTATTGCATTAACTGAGGTTAAATCGCCTAGTAATACATAATGCGGATGCTGGTAATTATCAAGCTTTTTAGGGCCTGGGCCCGCTATGCCAACCTCGTCACCTACTTTTGCAGTTATAGCCCATTGCGTAGCCGGACCTTGGTGCATGTTTATTACAAAGTCGAGCGTTAACGCGCCCGTTGCATCATCAACATCTCTTATTGTGTAAGAGCGCATGCACGCGGTTTTTAAATTAAAATCAACTTCACCATTTTGGGGAATAAGCACTTTTACATAGCTGCCAATATGCGCTTGCGTTAAATCCGAAAACTCACTTGAGCCTACAACAATACGCTGTAAATGCGGTGTTATTTGTTCAGTACTTAGTACCGTAGCTTTGCGAACTTGTTTACCCATTTAAAATCACCTCGTTTAACAAAATAGTTAACTGCTTTTTAAAGCAAGCATTGCACAACGCCCCATTGGTTGATAAAATCAACTATAACAAACTAATTGATATTGTCAACCATTAGAGAGCTTATGAACACGCTTTTATCAAATACCCTATTTGAGCTGATGCAAAATTACCGCGTAACAATACGTGAGGCTATTAACGCAGGCGACCTGGGTATTAATGCTATGCACGTGCGTTGTATACACATTATTGCCAGTACATCTAACTGTACCGCTAACGACATTGTGACTAAAACACAGCGCGACAAAGCCCAAATTGCCCGCTTAATTAAAGATCTTATTGCGTTAAACCTTATTAATAAGCAAGCAAGTGAGCACGACAAACGCTGCTTTATTTTGTCGCTCACCGAGCAAGGCAACACACTTTTTGATAAGTTATTAGCCTCTGAGCAGCAAATAAATGATCAAATGTGTAAAAACTTAAACCCGCAGCAAATCAAAGACTTTTTAGATACCGCGCAACAAATGATCAAAAACATGGCGTGATCTGTCTTTCATTTCTTGGCATAACTTACACAAAACGCATATACTGTACACTTATACAGTATATGCGTTTTAGGTTGTGTTATGTTTGTTATTCCCGTTTATATAGAAGCCGGTGTGTGTGGGTTTGAATCGCCCGCGGCGCAATACGCCGAGCTCGGTGTTTCTCTTGATGAGCTATTAATAAAGCACCCCGACGCCACCTTTATTGGTATTGCCTCGGGTAATTCCATGCAAGAGGTGGGGATTTTTGAGGGCGACTTACTGCTTGTAGACCGTGCTGAGCAAGCCGATAACGGCGATGTTATTGTTGCTAACTTAAATGGCTTATTTGTGTGTAAGCTATTAGATAAAACCAATGCACGGTTACTCTCTGCATCGCCTTTACATAAGCCGGTACAACTAACCTCAGCTGATGAGTTTCAGTTAGAGGGAGTGGTTACACTATCAATTAGAATGCACCGCCCAAGCCCTGAGCTATTAAAATGTACGCCTTAGTCGATGCCGTTGCATTTTATGCCAGTGCCGAAAAAGTGTTCGACCCCGCTATACGCTCTAAACCTGTGGTGGTTTTAACTAATAACGATGGCTGCGTATGTGCAGTATGCCCGATAGCTCGGCGCTTAAACATTCCTAAATTTGGCCCTTATTTTAAAGTTAAGCACCTGCTTGAGCAACACAAGGTGGTTGTACGTTCGAGTAACTATGAGTTGTACGCCGATTTAAGCGCCAAAATGATGAACGTAATTGGCCGCTTTTGCGACACACAATACATATACAGTATTGATGAGTCGTTTTTGCACTTTAATGGCTACACCCCCCTTATACAAAACTGGCACGAGTACGGGCATACAATAAGGCGCACCGTTTGGCGCGAAACTAAACTCCCTGTGGGTGTTGGTTTTGGCCCAACCCCTACTTTGGCAAAAGCCGCTAACCATGCAGCTAAAAAGCTAAGCGGGTTTGATGGGGTGGCCGTTATAAATAACGAGCAAAGCCGCCAAGCAATTTTACAAAGAATGAGCTGCGCCGATGTATGGGGTATAGGTAAGCGCCTAGCTAAAAAGCTTAATATAATGAACATACATACAGCGTGGGATCTGGCACAACAAAACCCTAAAACCATGCGCCGCGCGTTTAGTGTGGTGGTAGAGCGTACCGTAAGTGAGCTAAATGGTATTGCGTGCTTAACATGGGACGATGTACGCCAAGATAAGCGAGAAATATATTCTACTCGCAGCTTTGGTGAGCGGATCAGTGAGCCTACTGCACTTAAAACCGCCCTTATTAACCACGTAACCACGGTTGCCAGTAAACTACGAGGGCAGCGCTCATTAGCAAAACAGCTTTATATATTTGCCGCCACTGGCAAACACGAAGACCGCTATTGTAAAAAGTCGTTTATATATAAATTTGCCACCCCCACTAACGATACCTGCGTAATGGCCAATGCAGTTTCAGAAGTATTTACTCATATTTACCAGCCAGGTGTACGGTTTTATAAATGTGGTGTAGGCGCTTTAGAGCTTACCTCGGTGCAGTATCAGCAAACTGATTTATTTAGCCAAAGTGCCGATAACCCTAAATTAATGCAGTGTCTTGATACAATAAACAACCGCTACGGAAAAGGCATACTCACCCTAGCCAGCAGCAAACTAAATCAAGGCTGGCATATGAACAGAGATTACTTATCGCCCCAATACACAACGCGCTGGCACGATATACCGCAAATTCATTGCAAGTAAGTTAATCAACTTGCCTTGCAAATGTGCACTCTACTGCAGGGGTATTCTGCGTATATTTGAGCGTTGTAACACTGGTAAACTTAATGCTTTGTCTGATGGTTTTTTCATTATTGGGGTCAATACAGCGGCTCATTTTTAAGCTGTTATCAACACCATCACTTTTGTATTTATACGAGCTAGTTACAAAACAAAAATTTGGCTTTTTAGTTGTACGGGTGCCGTTGTGTAAACTTTCAAACGCAATATGCTCGCCTAATTTAAAACCCGCGTCTGGGTAAACTGGGTTAATTAAACTCAACTGACTATCCACACACAGTGGGGAGTTAGCAGTTACCACCTGGTAATCACCAAGCATTGTTTTTAATAACGGTATAAAACGGCTTTTATTACTCGGCGCAGCCAATGCAGATGCACTAATAAAGGTTGTCGAAATTAAAAAACAAAGTAAGGTTTTCATTAAGTGGGCGTATCCTCGTAATAAGTAACGTGCGGCGCTAACTTTTATAACTATAACAGAGATTTAATCTAAAAAAAGGACGCAGCACTTAGCTTTATGTAATGCAGTGTTGTAGTTATGTTTTACGAGTAATAAAACAAAGTAGTTTATTTACTAAATAAATAAACCACTAAGAGTGACTTTACTGCCAGTATTTTGCAAATAATTGCGGATAGCTTTGTTTTAAAAACTTGGGTTTGTCTTTAAAGCGTTTACCTGCCGGTTGCTCGCCTGAGGGTACAAAAGGTAATTCGTCGTCGTTGCGCTCTTCAAATAATAAACCGGCTATTAAGTCGTATTCATCAATATAAGGGTAAGGTTGCTCATTTAAATAATACACAGGGGAGCACTGTGCAAGTGAGTCGGCATTGCTTAATGCGTTATTAAATACCGTCTCCCCGCGGGAGATGAGCCAGCACCTAAATTCGCTAAAACCGTATTCGTCGTTACAGCCAGCCATAACAAATGCGGCACCAAATAAATCCCAGGTAAAACATTTACGCATGTGAATACCAAAAAATTTATCAAAAGCAATGAGCTGCTCGTCGGTTAACTCGCTCAATTTAGCTTTTAAGTTGTCGCTTACGCTTTGTGGGTCGAGCCCTAACTCAGGCGTGGTCACTAAATCCCAAAATTCCTGCTCTGTTAATGCTGTCATTATAAAATCTCTTTTACTCGGCCGACTTGACCATCTTCTAGGCGAACTTTAATACCATGCGGGTGATTAGGTGATTTAGTTAATAAACGCTCAACTACACCTTGAGTCAATGTGCCGCTGCGTTGATCTTCTTTTAATACAATATTTACGGTTGTACCTGGTGTGATTTGCGAGCGCGATGGAACAGCCATGCTTTACATCCTAAAAATAATTTTGGTAATTATAACGTCCATAGCTAGGCAAACCAATGTTAATCAACTAAAAACGCTATTTGCTTAGCCGCTACCGGTAAGCTTATTTTGCTAAGCTCAGCGTGAATAATATCGACTAGCTGAGAAAAATGCGCTTCGGTGTCGTTATAGGCTATATCATCTTCAAAATAGCAGCTTATTTTTAGTGACTTTGCTTCATTTTTTAAATCAATGGTGTGTGTTAAATAAGCAAAACCATCATGAGTCGCTTTTATTTGCTCACAGGCGTGGGTGAGGGCTTGGCGTATTTGTTTATCGCGCAATTTTTGTGTTTTAGTCATAAATTATTGTGTTTGTTCACTTTGCTGTTTTTTATACTCTTCAAAATTTTTATCTTGATTTTCAAGGCACTCGTAATATTCTTTATCGGCTTTATAATTACATTCATCTAAACGTGCTGATTGAACTTCGTGAAAGCGAGCGTCGGAGCTGCACCCTGCAAGTACCGAAAATCCCACAAACAGCAATGCGCTTTTAGTTATTTGACTGATTAACATTAGAATTCCTTACACTTTCGTTATCGAAAGCAACAATATTATTGTATATTAGCGTCATAAAAACCTGACTTTGCATAGGACCCATAATTATGATGTCGCAGTTACAAAAGCTGTTTCAGCGTATAGACAAAAGCAAGATATTTCAATCATTTGTTATAGCTGTCATTGTTGTTTCTGCCCTCACCGTAGGTGCTCATACATATTCTCTTCACCCCACCGTAGAATTTATTCTAAATTGGATGGATGTAGGGATCACAGCTTTCTTTTTAATCGAGCTCATTATTCGCTTTATTGCAAGTAAAGGAATAAAAGACTTCTTTTCAAAGGGCTGGAATATATTCGATACCATTATTGTAC
Source organism: Pseudoalteromonas sp. 2CM37A (assembly GCF_023161885.1). NCBI lineage: Bacteria > Pseudomonadati > Pseudomonadota > Gammaproteobacteria > Alteromonadales > Pseudoalteromonadaceae > Pseudoalteromonas > Pseudoalteromonas sp. 2CM37A. The sequence continues at coordinate 685,939 of NZ_JALNTJ010000002.1, read as the reverse complement.
TTGGCAGCTTATACCCAGCTGCAGGCTCAACCATGTTACTTGCCCGTTTGCTGCGTATATTTAGGGTACTGCGTTTAGTATCTATGATCCCTGAGCTGCGTTTGCTTGTAAATTCGTTACTTAAAGCCATTCCGCAAATGGGCTATATAGCACTGCTTATGTTTGTTATTTTTTATATTTACGCAGCCATGGGCAGTATGATGTTTGCCGATATTAATCCGGTGCTTTGGCAAGATGTATCCATTTCAATGTTAACGCTATTTAGGATAGCCACCTTTGAAGATTGGACCGACATTATGTACGAAACCATGGCGGTGTACGAGCTGAGCTGGATTTACTACCTCACGTTTATCTTTTTAACCGCGTTTGTGTTTTTAAACATGATGGTAGGTGCCATTTTAGAAGTAATGAGCGAGGAGCACCGAAATGCCCGTGAGCTAAAAGCGGATAATAACTCACTTCCTGCAACGCAAGGACAAGTGGTTGAACTACAAGCGCAAATAGCTGAGCTAAAAACGTTATTAAGTAAAACCTCAGATATTACCAACTCCAATAAATAGCTGATCTATTTTACTTGCTAAAACTTAAAAAGCCCTTTGTATTGAGTTAATACAAAGGGCTTTTAGTTACTCACCTTGTTGTTCTTGCGTGCTTTCAAACGAAATAACATTATCAACCTTCATTTTAAATGCTTCAAAAAACGCATTTTTTAATACCGAAACCACGGCTTCAAAAGTAGATACATCAGCGTTATCTAATTGCCCATCTATGGGCACCCGAGCAGCCACCAGCTTTGACTCATCGTTTTCTAATAGCGAGCTGAGTAAATCAATACTGCCTTCAAAAATAGCGGTAAATAGACCGTCATCATCTTTTTCTATATCTTCGCGCCACGAAAAAACACTTAAATCGTGCACACCCGCTTTTACATATCCATTTAAGTTATTATTGTTAGCGGCCAATTCCATTGCGCCATCTATTCCGCCGGCTTCAATGTCAAATGGGGTATACACTTTAAAAACAGTTTCGAGATTTTTAACAGAAAAACGCTGCACTTCAACATTAAAATCAAAATTAGCTTCATCACTAAAGGGGTCCAATTTACCATTTAAAGACAGCTTAGCTTCGCCCATTAGCTGCCCTTCTATTTTTAAACTTGTGACTAAGGTTTTAGAGAGGTTTTGTGCATTGGTAATATTGTTAATGTTAGCGTTTATATTTGATACGTAAGTAGGCTGCTCTCCTTCGCTGGTGGCGTTAACTAAGGTTACTTTACCATTGTCTATACGTAGCGTATCAATTGAAAAAGGCACGAGATCATTAGCAAGGCCTACCCACGTGGTTTCATCTTTCACCTGTTGATTTTGTTCAGCGGTAGTTGGGTCTTTATCGTAAATAACAATTTCTGGGCGGGTAAAAGCCATGTTGGTGACAAAATTACCGTTTAATAAAGCAGACCACGCAAGCGAAAAATCAAGTGTATCAATAGACAGTAACGGCTTAGGCACCTGCGTGGCATCTACCGCGTAAATTTCTACCTCATCAACAGCGTAAGCGCCTCGGTATAAGTACAAATCAACATCACCCACATGCCCTGTTATGCCTTGGGTTTGTTCAAGCTGCTGATTTACATAATATTGAACCGCATAAGGGGCTAAAGCTCTGAGTAAAATTAACCCCAAGGCTATAACCACTAAAGCATAAAACCATTTTTTGCGTGTATTTTTAAAAGTAGAAGCCATTATCTATCCTTATGTGAAGGCTTAGCATCTCGGCATAAGTAAAAAATACCTGCATAAGTGAATTAAGTACCCACAAAGCAGCGAAAACCGAGCGAATAAAGGTGTAATAGATCAGTACGAGCAAAAGCTATACCAAAAAATGCAATTCATAGGGGTTGTGGGTACACACAATACATAAATATTTACAAATAGAATTTTTAAATACATAGCTTTACTCGAATTCCCAAGCAACCTCAACTACAGTAAAAAGTAACTAACACAAGAACATATAACCTATGAGCCCAGTCTTTTTTATTTTAATTACTCTTTTACTAACCAGTATTGTTTGGTCAGTTATATTTTTAATGGCGTGGTATACGTTAGGGAAAAAATCATATTCGTTATTTTGGGCCTGCGCATTTATGTGCTCTGCGTGTCAATGGGGTACAATATTATTGCGGCCCTACTTCGACTCAGAGACCCTCTATTGGTTACTGGGTGTTAGCTTTTCTATGGGGTCTGTCATTTTAGGAACATGGGGACACAGTATACGTGCCCGATGCCCTATCAAAATCGATTATTTGTTAGCATTAGCCGTGATTACGTTAGCTGCAGTTTATTATTATAAAGCCGTGAACGTTCATGTTGGTTTGTTTATGTCTTTATATATTTATTACGATATTTTACTGCTGCTAATAAACGCCGTCATTATAATAAAACATAAACCTAAGTCGCTACCCGCTGAAATTGGGGCTGCCATTACTTACACTTTGTGCGGCGTATGTTTATTTATTGCGGCCACCATCGCACTAATGCAAGGCAGCCAGGTTAACCAAGCTTACTTAGATTTATATACACTCATTAATTTTATAACAGTCCCAACTGCACATGTTGGTATGGCTGTATTTATTATTTTTATAATGGCCTCAGATTTAGCGCAAGAAATGCAAAAACTCGCCATGACCGACGTACTCACACAATGTATAAACAGACGTGGTTTTTACGACGTTGGCCAGAAAAAGCTTGAAAATAAATTAAGCTGCGAACAACACGTATCACTTATATATTGGGATATAGACTCGTTTAAAAATATAAATGATGAATACGGCCATGCAGGTGGAGATGAAGTACTAATCCAAGCAACAAAACGGGTAAGAGCGTGTTTAAATAAAGAAGATATATTTGCCCGTATAGGCGGAGAAGAATTTGTAATACTGATAGCCAGAGATTCAGAGCTAAAAGCAAAGCAATTTGCTGATACTCTACGTACTACTCTTGCAAGTAAGCCCATTGAATACAAACAACAATTTATAAATGTTACAGCAAGCTTTGGCGTTATAGGCATTAAATGTGCAACTATTCAAATAGACAAAGCGATAGATTTAGCAGATAAAGCGTTATACATAGCAAAACACGAAGGAAAAAATAAAGTAGCGTATGCAATGCCGCTTAACTAACACTAGGGCGTGTTGATCTTTGATGGTTGAATTTACAGCAGTGTTTTTGGTTTTTAGGCAAGGCAGAGCCTATGAAGTGTGGTTATTTCACATAAATAGGCGATAACGCAGCATAAATGCCAAACATGCGCTGCCCTTCGGGTTCTGCCTAGGGGCGATAAACTCTTTGTTGCCTACATGGATGTAGGTAAGGGGCGTGAGCAGGACGCGGAAGCTTTGCTCGGTTTTTACTTATTCTTACAGGGATGTAAGTCATTAGAATAACGCAGGAGCAGTTATCGAGCCCACTAGGTTACAAACCTCGCGCCGCGATTTAATCGCCCCTAGATTGAACAAATTTCAATCCGCTAAGGTCAACACGCCCTAACTAAAAAAGGGGTTAGCAATATGCTAACCCCTTTTAAATACATACTTTTAAATGCAGAAATTATTCACCGTCTACAATGATGCGAAGCATACGACGAAGCGGCTCTGCAGCGCCCCATAACAGCTGATCGCCCACGGTAAATGCGCTAATGTATTTAGGGCCCATGGCCAATTTACGAATACGACCAACAGGAATACTTAACGTACCTGTTACTTTAACTGGGGTTAAGTCAGTTGCACTAATTTCGCGCTCATTAGGGATAACTTTAACCCACTCGTTATGCGAAGCTAAAATTTCTTCAATTTTTTCTACGCTAATGTCTTCACGTAATTTAATGGTCATCGCTTGGCTATGACAACGCATTGCACCAATACGTACACATAAACCATCAATTGGCACAGGCTGTTTAGAAGAGCCTAAAATTTTGTTCGCTTCAACCTGAGCTTTCCACTCTTCTTTAGACTGGCCACTTGGCATTGGTACGTCAATCCAAGGAATTAAGCTACCGGCTAGCGGCACGCCAAATTGATCTTGTGGTAAATCGCTTGAAGCCATTTTTTCGCTCACTATTTTATCAATTTCTAAAATAGCTGAACTTGGATTATCTAGTTGCTCGGCAACACTTGAATGAATAGCGCCCATTTGTGCAATAAGCTCTTTCATATTACGAGCGCCGGCACCAGAGGCCGCTTGGTAAGTCATTGGGCTTACCCACTCAATTAGGTCTTGCTCAAACAAACCACCTAAAGCAAGTAGCATTAACGATACGGTACAGTTACCGCCTACAAAAGTTTTTACGCCTTGCTCTAAACCTTGTTCAATGACATCTTTATTTACAGGGTCAAGTACAATAATGCTGTCATCAACCATACGAAGTGCAGAAGCTGCATCAATCCAGTAACCATCCCAACCCGACTCGCGTAATTTAGGGTAAACCGCTTTGGTATAATCACCACCTTGACAGGTAACAATAATATCCATTTTAGCAAGTTCATTTACATCACTTGCATCTAATAACGGTTTTGCGTCGCCAGCAATATCAGGGCCGAGTTGCCCAGCTTGTGAGGTGGTGAAAAAGGTGGTGTCGATATGTGCAAAATCACTTTGCTGCTGCATACGTTCTAATAACACAGAGCCAACCATGCCACGCCAACCGACTAATCCTACTTTTTTCATTGTTTTTTCCACTGTTTGATTCATAAAAGATGCCTTAATACATTAAAAATTAAAATTCATTGCGTGAGAATTAATTTTTATTAAAACCAATCATATTAAGTTATTAATCATTTATAGCGGCAAATTAATAGCGAGATAACAAGCCATAAATTTTTATATGTAGCTGTTCTGCATCAAAAATTTATAACGCCGTTCGCGCTTTATTTAGCACACTAGAATGACTAGATATTTAAGTCGATTAGTATAAAGCTAACCTAACACCCCAAGCGCCCTAAAACTAGTGAATAAAGCGAAACTTAAATATTTTTCATAGTCATAAAAAAGCCCTGTATTAAATACAGGGCTAATCGGTAGTTAGGTTTTATTATATCCCCCTTCCTTGGGAAGAAAATTAAAACTCGTAGCTGTAACTTAAATCAAACGTTACACCTTGCTCTTTTGAGCGCACTATAATGTCTGATTGTGTTACCTCTTGATCTTCATCGAGTAAGTTTTTAACTTTAAACTTAATCTTAGAATTAAAATCAGGGTAATAAGTATAAACTAAATCAAGTGAGTGAAATGGCTGCTCATACGCGTCATCTCTATTAGCAACACCCGCTGCTAAAATTCGCTCACCAAATACGTTATAAACTAATGAACTGCTGTGCATGCCATCTAACGAATCGTAGTTTAATTGTAAATTAACTACATATTCAGAGTGGCCTGTCATACGTTTTTTAGGATTAGTTAATGTACCCGCAAGTGCTGGGTCAATAGACGCTTCAGAATCACTTAATGTGATATTACCGCTAGTAAATAGGCCTTCACTTACAAATGTTAAGTCTTGTAGCCATTCAGCTTCAATACCATAAACTTCTGCTGTTTCACCATTTATAAACGATGCTGAGTAATCTTCATCACCAATGTTTAAAACTGTTTCAATTGGCGCTGTAATATCTTTATAAAACGCCGCTACGCTAAATGAATTACCGGCTTGTCCGTAATATTCATAACGTAAGTCGTAGTTTTTAATTGGGCTACTTTTTATACCTGTACGACCAAACGTTCTAATGTCGGTCAAAGGGTCGTAATACGTAACAGGCACTACTTCACGAAAATCAGGGCGTACCACTGTTTCACCATAACCTAAGCGCACTTGGTAATCATCGCCACCTACATAGGTAACAGACAGTGCCGGGTACCAATCATCGGTAATAACAGAGCCTGCTTGAATTTTATCTGGATCGTAAAAGGTATTTAAATCGTCTTCATCAAAAATAAGGCTCGATGTACCGATAGAAGATTGTTTAAATTCCTCATAACGAATACCACCGCTTATTCTTATCCATTGATCATAAAACACATCGAAAGACGCATAACCTGCATCCACCTTTTGCGCAGCAATGTAATCATCGGCATCAGGGGCTGTTGGCTCATTAAAGTCAACTAACACAGCGTTATTATCAATAAAGTCGTCAGTTAAAAAACCACTATTATTAAGCGCATCAGTGCTACCGTCGTTTATTGAAATACCTGAGCCGCCACTGTTGTTTATAGCAAAGCTTGAGGTATTAAATATTCGAGCTCTGTCAGAAAAATCGTAACCCACTTTAAACTCAACTTCCATAGACTCAAAGCTAAGCGGCAGCGTTAAGTTACCACCGTACGATTTAACACGTTCTTCCATATTGGTGTATGACATAATTACACGGTTATCATCCCCTGTAATAGTTGAGCCGGCATAGCTGCCATCACTATTATAGGTGTCACGAAACTCAAAGTCGGCACTGGTAGGTATATCAGTCGTTGCTTTAGCTTCGGTGTACTGCCAATCGGCACCAATACCAAAATAATCTAAAAAGGTATGTTGGCCCATAACTTGAGTAATGTTTAATTGGCGTTCTTCGTAATTAAACTCATGATTACGGTTTGCAATCCCATCACCCGCAATACTAAACGTAGAACTCCCCGCAGGGCTTTGCGAAATAGCAATTTCAGACTCATCTTCATTATCAATAATGTAAAGCTGTTGAGCAGAAATACTGTGCGTACCTAAACGGTATGACAAGCTCAATGAACCGTTATAACTTTCGGTTTCAGTGGTCACTTGCGAATTTTTGACTGTGTTGTAACACGAGTTACTCACATCTTCACTGGTCGCTAACGACGTCGTACAATCAACATTGCCTTCTTCGTTTTCTAAATCTTGGGTGATAACTGAACTAAAACGTTCTTCAAAATCCCATTCGTTTTTGTAAGCACCTGCCAGTAAAAACCCAACCTTGCCGCCAAAATAGCTCTCTTCAAAACTATCACCATAATGGGCTTTAATATTATAACGCGGGTCTAACGACTCTTCTTTTAACTCATAATCGCGAGGAAGCGACTTTAAAAGTGCGTTATTAACAGCGGTTGCTTGTTCTGCACGCGTTAAATCGCCATCTTCAAAGCCTTCACTACTAACAATATTGCCAATACTAAAATCACCACGGTATGTTGAAATAGCCTGTGATAACTCACTTGGAATGCCATTTTCGTTACGATTGTAGGTAAAGCCATCACTTGATGCCGTATCGTAACCTGCACCCACTTCAATGCCTGCTGTAAATTCACTCGGTGCGGTTTTAGTTCTAATATCTATATTACCGCCACCAAACGCTGCTGGCATGTCTGGAGAGTAAGCTTTTTGAACAGCCATACTTTCAATAATGCTTGCAGGGAAAATATCCAGCGGAATAACGTTACGGGTTAAATCTGGGCTTGGGATGTAAGCGCCATTTAAACGCGCACTAGAGTAACGCTCACCAAGGCCCCTAACGTAAATAAACTTACCATCAACAAGCGTTAAGCCTGTTACTCGACGAAGCGCAGATGCTGCGTCGCTGTCGCCCGTGCGTGATAATTGTTCAGAGCCTAAAATATCGGCAACAAAGGCTTGGTTTTTACGTTCTTCTACAACTGCCGCAGCGCTCCCTTGTAAACGCGTACCTACAGCAACAACTTCTTCTATTTCTTGTTCGTTTGTTAACTGTTCATCGGCTTGTGCAGCAATTAAGCTAGTCGAATGAGCGACTAAACCTAAACCAATTGCCCAAGTAATTTGATTGAGTCTATGCTTTTTAGACATGAGATAATCCTAATCAGGTTATACAAAAGAGGCGCCTGACGCTTAAATAACAAGCCACAAGGCGCCTTTAATCAGAGGTTATAATGGTGTGCTATTTAGTCAGCATTTGCTGCTGTAACAGCCGCTTCAACCCATTTATACCAGCTAGAGTCTGTATCCTGATCCGATACCGCACCAATGTAGTTTACGCTTTCAAAAAATGAATCGCTTGTGCTTAAGTCTGTTGCAGTAACCGTTACTTCTGCAGCTGCTGTGTTCGTTGCAAAACCGTTATCTGCAAGTACTGCAACATCATCAGTTAAGATTTGGTTAGCACCATCATTTTCAAACCACGCTGTTTTTGTTTGACCTTCTAATGGGCCGCTTGCAAACGTATCTGTATCAGTAAAGTTTGCAGAACACGCCATTACAGAGCTTGTGAATGAGATTTTATCTGCTTGTGCTTCACCGTCGCCTGAGAACTCAATACATTGCGTGTTAGTTGCGTTTTGCTTAACGATAACAGTGTTGTAAATGCTTGAATTAAATTGGTCATCAAACTTGTAAGCTTGTGAAGGGTCGTCATCACGTACCGAGTTACCATCGGTAGTTACAACCGTTACATTGGCAACCGTTGGGTTAGATGGAGACACTTGCTCGGTAGAAGAACCTTTAACACCATCAGACTCAAAGCCATTGTTACCCATGTTAACAACAGTGCCGTCATTTAGTGTCACAGTACCGTGTTGAATAAATAAGTACTGAGCTTTACCTTGCCAACCTGCGTCAAAGTCAAACGAATCATCTTGTGTATCTGTTACCGCTACGTGTTTAAGCGTTGTAGCACCACCAAAAATTTCAATACCGTCATCAAAACCTTGGTGAATGTGTAGGTAATCAAACTCAGAACCAGAGCCAACTGCATTTAGTGTTAGTGAATTCAAATCATCGCCTTCACCACCAACGCGAGGGCCTGAACCTGCGTACCAAATTTTAGCCCATTTAATATTACCGCTAGAGTCTGCATTATCGTTACCACCAAAGTAGCTTGTTATACCTTCAGAGGCTACGTTACACGTACCACCGTCACGCTCTGCATCAGTACATTGGTCAGTAATGCCGTTACCATTAATAATGATACCGCCCCAATCTGCGTAGCGTGCGCCTTCGCCTGCTGTATCAAAACGGTCAAACGCGTTTGCAGAAGTAAATACAACCGGCTTTTCTTCAGTACCTACCGCTTGAATTTTTGCACCACGTGCAATACGTACAATTGCTTCACCTGAGCCAAATGCTAAAACGGCACCTGGTTCAACGGTCATTGTTGGACCATTTGCTGGTACTTCAAAGCCATCTACAGTGCTGCCATCTTCGCCAATTTGTAATGCATCTTCAAAAACGTGAACACCGCCATCAGGTAGCTCAGCGAAAGTAATGTTACTTGTGATAGAAATTGTTTTGCTTGCAAACGAGTCGTTGTATAAACAATCAATGCCACTTACTACGCCTGTTACCGTACCTGCATCTGATTCGTAGCTTGCACAAACAGCTTCTTCTTCAGTTGTTGAACCAGTTGTATTGTTTGAATTATTAACACTGTTATCTGTTGACGAGCTGTTATCGTTTACAGTAGGTGTAATTTCGATATCGCCGCCACAGCCAGCTAGTGTCATTGCAGTTGCTACTAGGCTGACCTTAAATAAATCAGATAATTTCATTGTTCACTCCGTTAAAGTATTTAATTATTTTGTTAGTGCATTAAGTAAAAACTTAAGTCACTTTAAGGCACGATACTCATGCATTAAGGTGACCTGAGTTATCGGATGCAAATAAGATACTGTAGAGATATGACAAACCAGTTACAGTTTAGTAACCATAAGATGACAATAGTAATTAATTTAAATTCAACAACTTAAATTTTTTAGCAACGAAAAAAACCGCCCTAAGGCGGTTTTGGTGTTGCGATTATGAAATAGGTAAACGCTTTATTATTTGTAAAATAGCGTTAGGGTATAAAGTTAAAGTAACGCAGCTTTAAGTGTTTGCGCATGCACTTTTTCACGCTTAACATATTTAATCCACTGCTTTGCTAAACGTTGTGATTTATCATGCTTTTGGGCTTGTTCAAACGCTAAAATAGACGCATCAAAATTTTGCATATTGTACTGTGCCATACCTAGCGCAACGTAAGCGTTTGATTCAAAATCAAGGCCGCCTTTATCAAGCGCCTTACGCGCAGCATCAGCCGCTTCTTCGTATTGCTCAGTGTTAACAAACACTTCTGCTAGGCGTTGATCGTAATTACCATGCTCTGATAGGTCAGCCGCTTTTGCAAAGTAGCTAATCGATTTTTCATCTTCTTTAGCTTGAATCATGGCCTCTGCAATAAAGGCATAGTTTTTCGCTGATTTTTCTACAATGCCTTTTTCTATCGCATCACTCATTGTTTTAGCTGCTTTGTATGCCAGGCCGTTATAAAGGTAAGTTTGCGATAATTGTCTTAAATCAGACTTGGTTTTTAAAAAGCCTTGTTGATACGCCGCTTCGATTACTGCTAGTTGCTCTTTTTCTTTGCCGGTTTCTCCGTACATACCAGCTAGCTGAACCCAATACTCTGGTTTATTGTAAAGTTTAACCATGCGCTCAAGCACTGCAACTACTTTATCTGTTTGATTAAGTGAGTAATACATAGCGCGCTGTAGTACCAGCCAGTTTTCTTTAGGGGTTTTACCTTCGCTGTCGCTAAGAGCAATAACTTGATTAATGTACTCAAGCCCCTTTGGGTATTCTTTTAACTGGTAGTAAGTTTGCGCTCTAAGTAAGTAATACCCTTCTGTAATAGGTTTGGTATTTATTTCATCCCACTTATCTAAAAACGCGATAACTTTTTTATACTCGCCGTTGGCCATTGCAAGCTGCGCTAGGCTAAACGTGGTACTTAAACGTAATGATTCAGGAATAGCCTCCTCGGCTACCACTTTTTCAAACGAGGCAATGGCTTTTGGTAAATCATTTTCGTTGTAATAAATAAAGCCATAAAAGTTATGCATCATCGCAATTTCATACGAGTTCATACTTGAAGCTCGCTCTTGAATGCTATCAAGTGCTTCAAGGCCGCCTTTTACATCGCCATCATCAGCGAGCTTTTGCGCACGAGCAAGCTGGCTATAAACCTTTTCGCGCAGTGCGGGTACACGCTTTGTTTTTTGCTCTTGCTCTGCATGGGCAGTTGCTACGTTTAGCCCCGGCACAAGGCTTAGCGTACTTGGCACAACAATACTTGCACTGATCGCGGCAGTGCAAAATAATGCCAGTTTTAAATTTTTAGCTGTAGGTAGTAATTTCATAATCGCCTCGCTATTTCATCCAATTAAGATAAGTTAACCATTAATTTGGAAAGATATTTTGTTTTGAACACCCGCCACTTCAACGGCTTCACCATTTACTACGCGCGGTTTATATTTAAATTTAAGTGCGGCATCCATCGCTGCTCTATCAAACAGTGACTCAGGAACCGCTTTTACTACTTGCGGGTCACGTACAGTACCTTGCTTAGTTACTGTAAATTCAACAATTACATAGCCTTCAATACCACGCGACAAAGCACGACGTGGATACACTGGAGCTACTTTTACAATGGGTAGGTATTCACCATCACTTGTTTCAAGCGCTAAGCCACCCGCTAGGTCAACGTCGCTGCCTACATCCGCACCAAAATCAAAATTATTGCTGGCCGCGTTTGCATCATTATTTTGCATTTGCGGCGACTCCATAGGAGGTGGTGGCTCTTTTGGTGTAGGTGGCTTTTGCGGTTTACGCTCTTTCTTTTGTACCGTTTCTTCTTTTTTCAAACGTACAAAGTCTAAAACGTTTCCTTTTACTGGCTCCGACATGGCACCTTCACCACCGGTGATCAGTGCCTGCATGCCTAAAAACAGCATAAAGGTCACTACACCCGCTACTATTAATGCTACTAAATATCGCAACATGGCTAACCCTTAAGACGCATCTTGTGCAGCAATCGAAACATCAAACGCACCTGCAGCACGCGACGCATCCATTACTTTGATTAACATATCAGTGGTGGCTTTTTTATCAGCTTGAATAACCACGCTCCCTTGTGGGTTTTCTGCTTTTAAGCGTTCGATATTGGCTTGCACTGCACGTACATCGATTTGACGTTTATTAATCCAAATTTCGCCTGTATCAGAAATAGCCACTAAAATATTAGCGCGTTCTTTTTTAACCGCTGTTGCGGCTTCTGGGCGGTTTACATCAATACCGGCTTCTTTAACAAACGAGGCAGTAACGATGAAGAAAATAAGCATGATAAATACAACGTCTAACATTGGGGTCATGTTAATTTCTTCAGCTTCGTCTTCTTGTAATAGGTTTCCTAACGGGGCTCTCATTTTTATTCTCCTAGGATGAGCGACTCTATAAGCCGCTTATCAAAATGTTACTTAATGGTCTAAAACCATGCTGTCTTCAAGTAGTTCAACTTCGCGCTTGGCTCTGCGCTGTAAAAACGTAGAGGCAAATACACCCGAAAGTGCGCCAACCATACCTGCCATGGTTGGAATAGTTGCTTTAGAAACACCTGATGCCATAGAGCGCGCACTACCCGTACCGGTAATTGCCATTACATCAAATACTTCAATCATTCCCGTTACTGTGCCTAACAGGCCAAGTAGCGGACACAATGCAACCATTACATTTATCAGTGCTAAGTTAGTGTCTAAACGCATTGAAGCACGTGAAATCATCGCCTGGCGTATTTGCTCAGCATTCCAGCTATTGCGCTCTGCACGGTTTTTCCACTGCGCTTTTACGTTTTGCTTGTAACTACGAAAACCTTTGAAAAAATAAATAAATCGCTCGAGTATCAATAACCACATCGCGAAGATTAACACCCCGATGACCAAGAGGACTTGGCCACCAGTGTCGAGAAAATCACGGATAGCATTGATTGAGTCAATCAATAGCACCATGGTTTATGCTCCCTTCTCGCTTCGCTGTGCGATAATACCTGCGCTTTGCTCTTGAATAGTAAGCAAAATGTTTTTAGCGCGTGTATTAAGTAGGGTGTATAAAAATACCGTAGGAATTGCCACAACTAAGCCTAGCACCGTTGTTACCAATGCTTGCGAAATACCACCAGCCATTAGTTTAGGGTCACCTGTACCAAATAATGTGATTGCTTGGAAGGTGTTGATCATACCGGTTACAGTACCTAGTAAACCTAGCAGCGGCGCCACTACCGAGATGATTTTAATAAGCGTTAAATTACGCGTTACTTTTGGCATTTCACGTAAAATAGCTTCGCTTAATTTAAGCTCTAATGTGTCGTGGGCAACATCAGGGAACTGATCTTTAACTTTCATCACGCGGCCAAGAGGGTTGTCATCGCGTGCTACATCATCTTTAAGTTGACGACGAATTTTACCGCCCATAATCAGTAATGAGAAAAAACGTTCAAGTGAGATAAGTAAAGCAATAACACCTACACCTAAAATAACGTAACCGACTGTGCCACCTTGGTGTACACGCTCTTCGGTATCTGGTGCTTGCACTAATAAACCTAAAATTGAGCCACCCGTTGGGTCAAGTGCAAACTGCACAACACCATTTTTTGCATTTTGTAATTCCTCAGCAGTTGCAGTAAAACGTGCTACAGGCTGGCGATTTAACTCGCTTAAGGTATTTGTTACTGGGTTAAATTCTAGGTATTTACCGTTAGAGATTAAGTTAAAAGCACCTACACGTACCACTTCTTGCTGTGCTTTTTCACCACCTTGTACAATTACATCGGTAGTAAAGCGGCTTACTTTACCTTGCTCTGTCATTTCGCGTTGTAGCTCAAACCATACTTTTTCAATATCTTCGATAGAGGCAAGCTTTGAAGTAGAGCCCATTTTTTGTGCTAGCTCATCCATAAATGTGCTACGACCCGCAATTTCAGCTGATACCACAGAGGTAGCGAACTTATTGCTAGAATCACCTGCAACTTGCTGAAGCACACCAAATAGCTCTTTTAAAGAACCCATTCGTTTAGATAGTGTATCTGTTAAGTTAGCAAGTTTAATTTCGTTTTCTTCAAACTGTGTTTCTAAGCGCTCAGACTCAGCAAGCATTTGATTACGTTTTGCTTGTGTGTTGTTAAGCATTTGCACTTGTTCGTTTTGGCGCGCCATAAATTCTTGTTCGCGTTGCTTGTTTTGCGCGCTTTGAGCCGATTTGCCTTCTTCAAGTGTTTTTAATAGTGAGTCTAAGTCCATAGGCTCAGCTGCCACACTTGCGCCTGCAAAGCTTAGGCTTGCAGCAAAAAGGGCCATTTTTGTCATTTGAGTAAACAGTTTCATCTTCAACCTCTTATTCTGCTGCGTGTACTGGCAGAGTTAACATATCTGGGGCAAGTTGCTTACGTGCGATACGTAAACCTTTGTTGATTTGGCTAATTGTTGAGTCTGGTAAAGTAACAAACGACTTTGTTTCTTCATCCCAGCTACCAGCTTGCTTACCATCACGTGTTAAATAAATAAGCTCTAAGCGGCCAATGCGTAAAAAGTCTACTTCACGCTCTTTACCGTCTACCGTTAACAGTGAGGTGTAGGCTTCAATAGTGCGTCCGTAATCAACTTCTACTTGGTATGCTTCTAATACGCGGCGGAATTTTTCGCTTGAGTTAATATCTGCACGGTCCATCATGGCGTTTAAAGAGCTAATACGCTTAGTGCGCTCTTCTTGCAAAAATGGCACATCAAGTGCTACAAATTGCTCAAGCCCTTCAATCATGCGCAACATTAGTGGTGTGATCTGACGCTCAATAATAGAGACCTGATCCATTGAAAGGTTAAGTGACTCCATTTCTTCAATTTGGTTATTTAACTGTTTAGTTAATTGCGCGTTATAAACAGTTAAACCATCAATTTCTTTATTAAGGGTTTTAAACTGTTGAAGACGTCCTTGCATTGAATCAGCAATCTTGTCTATTTTTGTTTGTGATTGCGCAGCTGATTTATTTATTTCACTGCTTTTATCGATAACCTTTTCTAAATCATTGGCATGTACTGCAGCACTTGCTGCTACAATACCAGCTAAGATCAATGGTTTAACGCCTTTCATCGCATACACCTTTACTCGTTAATTAGCGGATTTGCTAGTTTGTTGTTTTAGCCTAAACTGACTTGTTTTAGGCTAAAGATTTTCAATGAGTGAAATTGTATAGATGAATAATGACAGGCATGTTGCGCAAAAAAGTCTATTTTGTTACAGCTGTAACATTTGCGTCTTATATCGGAGTGTTTATATGCAAAGCGTGTATTAAAGCAGCAAATACACGCATTTTGGCTAGTTGTTAAGCTAATAAAGCGCTAATTGTGTTTAGTGTTTGCTGGTGATCGGTGTAATTTATTTTAATTGCAATGGCTTTATTATCAGTTATTAATACTAACGAAGGAAAGCCTTGTATTGGCAAGCTTGCACTAAATGCTAACTCCTCATGTAATTTTTGATTCAAAGCCTCAGAGCAAAGTTCCTCGGTAAACTGTTGTTTATCTATGCCTATTTTTTCAGCTAAGGTAATTAGAGTACTTTCATCAGATGGGTTTTGAGCATGTAAATAATAAGCATGTTGAATTGCCTCTATCATTTGTGGCTCTTTATTATGCGCTCTGGCAATAATCGCCGCTCTGCAGGCTGGGTAAGTAGAGCGCCTTGGCTGACAAACCTGCCAAAAATCAAAATTAAACTGTGTGCCCAACATCGCACTAATTTTATGCCACGTGCTTTGGAGCATGGCGCGCATATTTTCTGGCATGGGCTCTTGGCTATCTGGAGCAAGCCCCCCTACTTTGTATTCTATAGTCAGCTGCGAAGCTAATGCGGCTTTTAGTTTTAACCACGTCGGTTTATATCCCCAGCACCAACTGCACATAGGGTCGTGTACATATATAAGTTTAGTTTGAGTCATAGTGTTCCTGTGTGATTTGATACAACTTTGTTACGCCCTTGCTCTTTAGCTAGGTACAGGTATTCGTCTGCTTGTTTAAGTGCACGGCTGTAATGATCAACATTATCAACCTGAGCCACACCAATACTACAGGTAATAAATACCCGTTTATTATCGCTGGTTAAAATAGCTTGTTTTGCGACACATTGTCTAAAATCATCGGCTAATTTTGTAGCCACTGGGGCTGTTTCTTTAGGTAAAATCACCACAAACTCTTCGCCTCCATAACGGGCTTTAACTGCGGAGTTTGGAAATTGTGAATCAAGTAATTTGGTAAATTCTATCAACACTGTATCGCCAAAATCATGACCATAGGTATCGTTTAGTCGTTTAAAATAATCTAAATCAAGTAATAAAATAGAAAACGGCAGGTAGTTTTCGGGCGTTTTAGCAGCTAATTTTAAAAAGTGAGCGGTGATGAAACGCCTGTTCGCGCCACCCGTTAACTGATCTGTATAGGCATCTTGCGTTTGCGCAAGGGTTATATCAGCAATTGCCAGGTGACTTTTATGCCTGAAATACTCACCTATAAACGAAAAAATAAACACCAGTGTAAAAGAGGCTAAAAACCGAGACTTTTCAATACCGCCATAGTTAACTTGGCCAAAATCAGGCCCGTATAAAATAACACTGCAACACAGTAATAAGCCTAAGCCAAGCCTGCAGCCATGCTTTACACCTAAAGAGGCAAAACACACTACAGGGTAAAACATTAGCCAATAAAGCGCGGTATTTTCTTTTCCGCCTGTATACGTAAGGGCCACACACATAATAAACACTATACACATACTTATAAGTGCAACCATTTCCAGTTTGGCTGTTTTTATAAAATAAAAAGTACCGCTAATAAGGGTAATATTAACCGCGATTAACGACGCGGTAAGAATAGGCGAATACACCGTGTAGTTAAACACCACCAACATAGAGATAACAATAATAGCAATGGCTATCATGGTGAATAGTGAAAATGCTTGGCGCTGTTTATCCGAGCTATACACCTTATCTATGTTAATAAGGCTTAACCAACTTTGTCCTGTAACCGATTTTTTTGGCATATTTTAAACTCTAAACTTTTGAACCATTTGCTCTAAATCACTAAATTGTTGTTTAAGTTTAGTACATTCATTGAGGGTGTTTTTTAAATTTTCTTGGCTTTGTACCGATAACTCACTCATGCTTGTAATGTCTGCGTCGAGCACTTTAACAAGGTCGTTTTGCTCAACAGTGGCATTGGCAACACTATGATTAGCACTGCTAATTTGTTTTATTGACTCTATTATTTGGCCCATTAACACGCTCACACCTTCAGCGTGCTCTACGCTTTTTTCACTGTCTTGAATGCTTGTTTTCATCAGTTCTACCGCTTGGTTTGAGCCTCTTTGTAATTGCCCTACGGTATCTTCAATCTCTTGCGTTGATTGCTGAGTACGATGAGCTAACTGGCGTACCTCATCAGCCACAACAGCAAAACCGCGCCCAGCTTCGCCTGCTCTTGCAGCTTCAATTGCCGCATTTAATGCAAGTAAGTTGGTTTGCTCGCTCACACCTTTAATCACCTCAAGCACTTGCCCAATACTAATTGTATGCGCGTTAAGGCTATTAATAGTATGTTGCGCTTGTTCCATATTGGCTGATAACTGATGGATACTATTAACGCTGTGCAATAAGGTTTGCTGGTTTTGTGTTGAATGCTCATCTGCATTTTTAGCAATTACAGAAGCGTCACTGGCGTTATTAGCAATAGCCATAGCCGATTGCGAAAAATTATTAACCGCCATGGCCACACTATCAGTACGTTTTGTTTGGTCATGGTGCATGGCTAGTGAAGAATCTGTTTGCGACACCACGCTGGCTATTACGCTATCGAGTTGTTTAGTCGTTAATTTAACGTGTTCAATAGAGTGCTGAATTTTTTCAATAAAAATGTTAAACGAGTGACTAATTTGGCCAAACTCATCATTGTTTTCAACCTTTAAACGTTTGGTTAAATCGCCTTCGCCTTTTGCAATATCTTCTAGTGCATCATTTAGGCGCGCCATAGGTTGCATTAAGTAACGCAGTAAAAATTGCATAAACACAATAATGGCCACAATTCCCACTAACATATAAATAAGCGCGTTAACACCAAAGCGAGACACCTCTGCATAGGCTTGGTTTTTATTAATAACGACACCTAAATACCAGTCAACATTGTCTATGCCACGTATTTTAGTAAACGATATCAACTGCGGCTCACCCGCTATATCATATTGTGTAAATTCACTATTAAGCGCAGTAGATTGGCCAAATAATTCGGCGGTGTTTTTTAAATTAAGTTCGCTATTAGGATGGCTCAGCACTTGGCCATTTTTATCTACTAAAAAAGCATACCCTAACCCTAAAAAATCAATATCGTTAATTATTTCAGTCACTGTGTGCATGTCTATATCTGCACCCGCTACGCCACTAAAGTGGCCATTGCTTTGAATGGGCACAACGGCAGATATAGTCAGCTCGTTGGTGGTTACATCAATATACGGGGTGGTAAATGCGGTATAGCTTTTATTTTCAACTAACTTATACCAAGGGCGCGAGGTGGCATCAAAATCAGAGGGCAATACAATGCTTTGATCGTTAAGTATAAATAAACCACTTGGTTTACCTATATACGTATTTTTAAAGCCACCAGCGTATTTAGCAGTATTAAGCTGGGCAAGGGTTAACTGTTTTGGATCACTATTTTTGTGAGTTTGCGCAATCGATTTTACTATGGTGAGTTTAGCGTTAAGCCAGCTTGCAATGTTTTGTGAGGTAGATTCTGAATTTTGCTTAAGGACTAAATCGAGCTGCTGTTGCGTTTGGTTTCGCATGGCGATGTAATTATTTATAGCAAATAAACCCAGTACAATAACCAGTACCATAGATGCTGCAATAGTCACTTTTGAGGTGAATTTAAGTGAGTTAAGCATGACTGCCCTTTTTTATTTTTTGTTATTAATTATATTTTTAGCAAAAATTTAAAGGTATGTCGTCGTTAATGAGGTAGATAAGCAGTTTATGTACTTAAAATAAGAATAAAGAACCAGCTCTACTCACTATATAGTTGTAACAACTCTATTTTTTTTAAAACAAACTAGCGCTTGGAACGTTCCTATAAAATGGTAATAAAAAAGCGACTGAATACGTATTCAGTCGCTCTTTCATCTGGGAGTATTTACCACTTTTTAGCTAAACGAACCACGTTTAAGCCATACCAAGCAATAAATACATAACACACTAGCGGAACAAAAAAGCTTTGCTGAATATTAACAACATCAGCAATGTAACCTTGTAATAAAGGCACCAAGGCACCCCCTACTATTGCCAAACACAACCAACCAGAGCCTTTACTGGTTAATGAGCCTAAGCGCTCTATCGCTACAGAAAATATAGTCGGGAACATAATTGAGTTAAATAAACCAATGGCCAGTACCGCGTACAGGGCTACATTGCCTTGCGTAAATATAGTCACAAGTAATAAGGCAATTACCATGCAGGCATTAAATGCCAATGCTTTAGATGGCGCTATTTTTTGTAGTGCAGCAGAGCCAATAAAGCGGCCAACCATTGCTCCGCCCCAATAGTAGCTGATCAGTGCAGCAGCAGCGTGCTCTTCAAGCCCAGCTATATGTGCTTCGCCAAAAAAGTTAACTAAAAAACTACCAATAGCCACTTCACCACCGACATAACAAAATATAGCAAATACGCCCATTGTTAAATGAGGTGCCTGTGTTAGTGAGCGAGTTTCAGTAACCGGGTTATTTTCTTCTTTATGGCCTTCTATTTCAGGAAGTTTAATAAAGGCAAATACGATAGCAATAATAAGTAAGGCCGCTGCTAACATTAAATAAGGTACTTTTACAGACTCAGCAGTAGCAGCACTTGCTGCTAATGTACCTGCGGTACCAAAAAACAGGATACCTCCAACATACGGGCCTACGGTTGTCCCTAAGGCATTAAGTGCTTGCGCTAAATTTAGCCTAGATGAGGCGGTTTTTTCTGGCCCTAAAGCAGCTACATACGGGTTCGCAGAAACCTGCAAAACAGTTACACCAGCAGCCAGTACAAATAAAGCACCTAAAAACAACCAGTATTCATGCACCACCACCGCAGGGTAGAACAACATACAGCCAATTGAGGCAACCACTAGGCCGGTTAGTATGCCTTTTTTATAACCTAATTGTTTAACCAAAATTCCAGCTGGAATAGAGACAATAAAATAGGCGCCAAAAAAGCAAAACTGTACGAGCATTGCTTCAAAGTAAGTTAGGTCAAAAACGCCTTTCAGACGAGGGATTAGTACGTCGTTTAAAACGGTAATAAAACCCCATAAAAAAAACAGTGTGGTCATTGCAGTCAGCGGTAACAGGTAATTTTTATTTTGTTGCTCTTTGACCGCAAATGATTGATTGGTATTTATTTCACTCACGTCATTTTCACTCCATTAACAAGTTGAAAATGATTTTACACGTTTGCGACACATTATAAGTACAAAATAATTGGAACGTTACAATTAATCACATTCATTTAATAAGGACTGTTTCATCCTTTGGGTTTCGCCGCTATTTTTAAATTTGTATAAAGCAGTATTAATATCTTCTAATACAGTGAGCCAGTGTGGTGTTTTTTTACTTATCGCAAAATATAAAGGGTTATATTGAATTGCCTTGCTTTCTGGTTCAATAGCACTAAGTAGGGTCTGTTTTTCGCTATCGGGTAAAGCTGCATATTTTACCGAGTAAAGTAACACAGCGGGGTCGCCTATAATTAAATCTACACGCTTTGCCGCAAGTAACTTTACCAGCTGTAAATCATCAACGGCATTAATGATGATAAATTCGTTGTTATCCATCATGGCATCAAACTCAGGGGTATTTTGATACCCTCTTACAACACCAATACGCGAGCCTTTAAGCGACTTTAAATTGCCATTAAACCTGTCGGGCTCGCCTTTGCGTTTTAAAAAACCTATGTTACCGCCTTCAAACGAATTAGAAAGCCCTAAAAGCTTACGGCGTGTTTTACCTTCTATGTAATCAGATGGCGCGGTGTCTTCAATATAATACTCTGGCATTAACACATCGGCTTTACCTAGCTCTACAGAACGAACAGCTCTCGCCCAAGGAACAAACTCTATATAAGCACTATAACCAGCGCTATGTAGAATCGCCGTACTAAATTGATATACCCAGCCTTTGTTACACAGCTTATTACCTATGTACGGCGGCCAGTCTAATGTAACCACATGAATTGTTTGATTGCTGTTTGGCGTGCTAAATAGGTAACCCGATTTATAGCGCTCACCTATTACAGTGTGACGAGTATCATCTTGCATGTAGGTCACAGGAACCTCAGCAAAACAATAAGATGAAAAGAGTATGAGGATTAAAAATAAACGCATAATTAAATTTCATTTACAATATGTTCCTAAAGTGTAGAACTTAGTACATAAAGTAAAAGAAATTTTAATTAAAATTACAGCAGTGGGTGCTTAAGCTTTTACCCACTTCATTTTATTATTGGTATCGCGAGAATTAATAATAGTTGAGTCGCTGCTCTCTACCCCACCAAGTTTGGCTAAACGGTCGTAAAGTACCACATTGCAGGTGGCCGCAAGGTTCATACAACCAATTGTAGGTACGTAAACCACTTCATCGCACCATTTTAAAACCTCTTTTGGTACTGAGCCGTCTTCTGGCCCAAATACATAAAATGCGTTTTCAGGGTGTTTAAAATCAGGTAACGCCGTGGCGCCTTCAATCAGCTCAATAACCACAACCTTTGCGCCTTCAGGTTTTACACTGAGTAGGTTATCAGTGCCGGTAAGTGCAATACGCTCAACAACATTTTTAGTGTCGGTATGAAACTTTTTAGCATTTAAGTAGCGACTACCGGTAAAAAATACTTGTTTAGCGTCATAGCAACCCGCAGCACGTAAAACGCCGCCAACATTTGTCGGGCTTTTAGGATTAATTAAACCTATTACAGCCTTAAGCTCGCTCATTAGTCGCAATCCTTTGTTGGCCACTCAGCAATGTATAAATCAAAGTCATCGAGCTTTACGTCACAGTCTTTTACGGTTTTATCTTTAACAGAAATACCAAGCGCATGCATTTGGGTTTTGTCACCCTGATTTAATAGCGGATGCCAAGAGGCTAAACCTCGCCCCTCGTGAAGACGGCGATAACTACAGCTTTGCGGCATAAAAAAGATATCTTTAAGGTTGGCTTTGGTCAGTTTAACGCAAGAAGGGACAAGCGTTTGGCGGTTTTCGTATTCGCTACAACCACAGGTATTGTTATCAAGGTATTGGCAAACAATGTTGGTGAAAATAAGCTCTTCGCCTTCACGTAGTTGGTCGGTGGCGGTAAATTCGTCTTCATCTTCACTGTCAATAAAGGTATTTAAACAGCATTTTCCGCAACCATCACAAATCGCTTCCCATTCGTTTTGGTTCATATCGGCTAAGCTTTTTTTAAGCCAAAACTGTGTATTTGCTAACTCTTGATCAAACATAATTTACTCGCGCCCCTAAAGAGCGCGCATTCTAACGTATTGCTACAGCGTGCGCAAAGCCCGTGCCTTTATTTGTACGGGCTTTGTGCGTTTTGCTATTTACTGGCAGCAACCCAACGTTTAATTTTTTCCTCTAAAATAGGCATCGGCAAGGCGCCATCAATCAATATTTGCGTATGAAACGCTTTAATATCAAACTTATCACCTAACTCTTTTTTAGAGTAGTCACGTAATTGTTGAATTTTAAATTGCCCCAATTTGTACGACAGTGCTTGGCCAGGCCATGCAATATAACGCTCAACTTCTGCTATCACATCGCTTTTAGCCATTGACGAATTTGCCAGCATGTAATCGATACCTTGCTGTCGAGTCCAGCCTTTTGCATGAAAGCCTGTATCAAGCACTAAGCGCATTGCTCTAAGTTGCTCATCGGCCAAACGCCCGTACCACATATAAGGGTCGGTAAATAAGCCCAGCTCTTTTCCTAGGCTTTCTGCGTACAACGCCCAGCCCTCGGCAAATACCGTGTAGCCGCCAAATTTTCTAAAATCTGGAAGGCCATCTATTTCTTGCTGTAAAGCAATTTGAAAGTGATGGCCTGGCGCGGCTTCGTGTATAGAGAGTGTTTCTAATAAAAATTTTGGCTGCGCTTTAAGGTTATAAGTATTGATGTAAAAAATACCTGGTCGAGAGCCATCAGGTGCCGGCGCTGCATAAGATGCACCCGCTGCAGATTGAGCTCGATAAGGTTCAACCCCTTTTACAACATAAGGGGCTTTAGGCGCAACATCGAACAGTAAAGGGACGCGCGCATCTATTTTTTGTTTTATATCTTCATACGCTGCAATTAATGCCTCTGGCGTATCGTAATAAAATTGGTCCGAATCACGTAAGTGCTGAAAAAATTCATCTAAGGTGCCGTTAAAACCTACCTCGTGTTTTACTTTTTTCATCTGACTTAAAATACGCGAAACTTCACTTAAACCAATCTCATGTATTTCATCTGCAGAAAGGCTCAACGTGGTATTTTTTTTAATTTGATATTCATACCAAGCTTTACCATTAGGCAAGTCGCTATAGCCTACCGTTTCTCGGCTTTGAGGAATGTATTGATTGGCTAAAAAGTCGCTCATACTTATATATGCAGGCACTAATTGCTGCATAATAAGTGCTTTATATTGCGCCGTTATTTGCTGCTTTTGCTGTGCAGTAAATGAGGCTGGTAAGTTTTTAATTGGCCCCCAAAATAACGAATCCTCTGCATTTTTAACCACATGCGCAGCAAATTGTGGCTGAAGCTTTTTAGCTAATGGTTTTGGTAAGGTAATGCCCGCTTTAATCCCTTTCGCCATCGCGCGCTCTACACTGCTGAGCCACGTAATAAAGCCTTCGCTTCGTTTTATAAAATTATTGTAATCTTCTACGGTATTAAATGGCTGCGCACTTTGTCCCGAGCCAAAACCTGCAAAGGTATTATGCGCTCCCGCCATTTGGTTAATAGGCAGCATATAGCTTGGAAATTGCATTCCCTCTAAATTAAGTGCCAGGTCTCTTTGTAATATTTCATAGCTGAGTAACGCTTGCCCTGTTAACTGCGCCTTATCAATAAGTGTTAAACGTTGTTGATACTTTTTGTAAAACGCGGCTTTTTTTGCCCTATTCTTTTGGGTAATAGCGGGGGTAAACTTATCATTAAATTCACTGCGACCACTATAAGTTGCATTAATAGGTTTAAAGCTGAGTAACTCGTTGTAGTACTGTGCTACAAGTACATCTAATTGCTGCTCATAAGAGAGCTCTGAAACAATAGCTGCAGGTGCGTTTGACGTGTTTAGCTGTGCACTATTGCCAGTGTTATTACTGGTTTGTGTGTTCATACAGCCACTTAAAGCAAACATAACGCCACTGGCAACTAAGGCTAATTTAATTGATTTCATGGTAATCCTTTTTAGTATCGTCAGCCGATTATGCGCACTTAACCTGCGTTAATAAAGAAATTACGATAAGTGGCGATTAACCTATTATATTTACACTTTTATATTAGGTTGTTACATTTCAATTAATTAAACCGCCACCAGAAGAAAAAACAATGAAAAAAAAGCTACTCAGCGCCTCCGTTGCACTTATGTGTTTAGGAAGCTTTAACGCGCAAGCCCTTACTTATATATCTGCTAAAGCCATGGTAGATGTTCAAACAGGCGAGGTTATTCAATCGCCGCTGATCACCATTGATAATGGGGTGATCACTGATGTTACACAAAACAAAAAGCCGAGCATCAGCAAAAACGATCAGCATATTGATTTACCCGAGCTCACTTTAATGCCGGGCCTTATGGATATGCATGTACATTTGACCAGCGATCCTACGGTATCTCGAAGTGAGCGTTTAAGTCAGTCGGTACCGCGCATGGCCATTAAAGCCGCGCACTTTTCTAAAAAAACATTGCTTGCTGGTTTCACTACCCTCAGAAATGTAGGGGCCGAGGGCTATAGCGTGATTGCAGTGCGTGATGGTATTAACGCCGGAGATATTGTAGGCCCGCGTATTTGGGCAGCTGGCCCTTCGCTTGGGATCACAGGCGGACATTGCGATAATAACCGTTTACCACCAGAGCTAAAATACACTTCAACAGGGGTAGCCGATGGCCCATGGGCTGCACGAGTAAAAGTACGAGAAAACATAAAGTATGGCGCTAATGCCATTAAGTTTTGCGCCACGGGGGGCGTTTTTTCTAAAGGTACAAAAGTGGGTGTACAGCAGTATTCATTTGAAGAAATGAAAGCCATTGTAGATGAAGCCCACATGCGTGATTTACCTGTAGCCGCTCACGCACATGGCACAAGTGGTATTAAAACAGCTATAAAAGCCGGCGTAGATAGTATTGAACATGCCAGCTTTTTAGATGATGAAGCCATCGCACTTGCTAAAAAACATGGCACGTGGTTATCAATGGACATTTATAATACAGAATACACACTGAGTTTTGGTGAGCAAAATGGGGTAGATGAAGAAAACCTCAATAAAGAACGTCAAGTGTCTAAAAAGCAACGCGACAGCTTTAACCGCGCAGTAAAAGCCGGTGTAAATATGGTATTTGGTACCGATGCTGCTATTTACCCTCATGGCGATAACGCCAAACAATTTAGCCGTATGGTTAAATTTGGCATGAGCGAACTACAAGCAATACAGGCTGCCACCATTAACAGTGCAAAGCTATTAAAAATGGATAATAAACTGGGTCAGCTAAAATCAGGGTTTGCAGCCGACATTATTGCCGTAAAAGGTAATCCACTTAAAAATATCTCTGTGCTTGAGCGCATTCCTTTTGTTATGAAAGCAGGCGTTGTTTATAAAAAATAGTCACTAATTAATGTATTATTTTACAAAAGCATGAAAGCTTACACTTTCATGCTTTTTATTTACCGCATTAATTTAACCTTAAATTTACTTTTTAGAACAATAACTCACCTACTACGCAATTAATTTCACTTTTTTAGAATTTTTTATTCACTTAACGAATAATAACTATTACTATTCGCACACTTTATGGAATGCGAATAATTATCAATATGAAAAAGTTCAAATACTCTCTTGTTACACTTGCGTGTTTAAACGCATCATTAGTGGTTGCTGCAACAACGGCTGAAAAAGACATTGAGCGCATCAGCGTTTACGAAAAGCAAAACCAAGTTGTAATGAGCTCAGGCCTTGCAACTAAATCAGACATGTCGTTAATGGAAACACCGGCACCGGTTGTTATTATTGACCGTGAACTTATAGAGTCACAAGGTGTAGACAGCCTACAAGAGCTTGTACGTAATGTAAGTGGTTTAACTCAAGCCGGTAATAACTACGGTATAGGCGACAATTTAGTCATTCGTGGTCTTGATGCTAATTACACTTACGATGGTATGTATGGCGGTGCAGGCTTAGGTAATACCTTTAACCCAACTCGTTCACTCACTAATGTTGAGTCGGTTGAAGTACTTAAAGGCCCTGCTACCGGTTTATATGGTATAGGCAGTGCTGGTGGTGTTATTAATCTGATTGAAAAAAAGCCTGAGTTTGAAGAAAAACATAAAATATCTGCCGAACTTGGCCAATGGGATAGTTATTCACTTGCCTTTGATAGCACCAATGCGATTACCGATGACCTAGCGTATCGCGTAATGGCTAAAACGGCCTCAAGCGATGGCTTTCGTGATTTAAAAGAAGACCGCGACGAAATTTATACCTCGCTTAAATACATACTAAGCGACAAGCAAGATATCATGCTCTCTGCTGCCTATATTAAAGACTCAATTGCAGTAGATTCTATTGGCCACCCTATTCGAATTTATAATGCAGAAACCGCCAATGGTTTAACTGCAGGTGAAGTAACTGGCGCAGATTTAGTAAATGACCCATCTGGTAATGGTGTTCAATTAACTGCGGCTCAACAAACACAATTGGCAGATTCGCTTTCATCAACCGATGGCCTTACCCCGTACGATTTTGGTACTAACGGTATTATCTCTCCTATGGCGGATGATAATGAAGGTGAAGAGCTTCGCTTTAAGCTAACCCATAATTACTTTATTACAGATGATTTATTTTTAAATCAGCAGTTACAGTACCGTAACTACACATCAAGCTTTGCTCGTCAAACTGGTGCGTTTAATTATGTGTATTCAACACGCGATGGCATTATAAATAACGACCCGCGTGCCCCGTTAGTTGAAGACGGTGTGCTTTACCCATTTGCAGCGCGACGCCAAGAATACCGCCAAGTAGAAGCTGATGAAAAGTCATGGCAGTATTTCTTAGATTTACGCTATGACTTTATGTTAGGCGACGTAGATAACGAATTACTGGTTAATGCAAACTACGAAGACAGAGACATTCGCTTTAAACAGTATTCTATTTACGATGCAGACAAAGTTATTTACGACAGCGAAGGAAATGTACTTTACCAAGGCACGCTGCCATATATTTATGATATGCGCTCGCCAAATTGGCCAACAGGCAGTTTTGATGACTACGACCCGCTAAAAACCAGTGACTACAACAAAAAAGTACAAGCGTGGGGCTTAGGTATTCAACACGTAGGGTATATTACTGAGCAGCTTACAACTCGAGTTGGTGTTGCTTATAATCGCATTAAGCAAACATATGAGCACTATGGTGTAGATGAGCGTTATAGCTCAAGCCGCGCTGAGCCAACGCCTGAAGCAAACACATCAGACAGTGGCTTAACTTATAACTTAGGCGCAACGTATCAGCCTACTGAAAACTTTTCCGTGTTTATTAACCACGCGAAAGGCCGTACTGCCTACAGTGTATTAGGCTCAGTAGCAGGTACAGAGGCCGACCGTGAAGACTCTGAGTCTATCAGTAACGATTTAGGCTTTAGATTTAAAGCATTTGATGATCAGCTTTTAGCATCACTGGTGGTATTTGAAAGCGCGCGTACAAACCTTGAATACACAAACCCACTGTATGAAGCCGGTGTGTCTGGGCCTGATGTAGTAGAGAGCTACTACGATGGTGAAGAGCAAACCAAAGGCGTTGAACTCGATTTAAATGCGCACTTAAACGAGCAATGGAAAGTAAATGTAAACGGCGTATACCAAGATGCCCGCGATAAATCTAACCCAAATAGCAGCAGTTACGATACACGCCAAAAAGGCGTACCGTATGTAACGGCAAGTACGTGGGTTACCTACTATGCCGATATGTTTAACCTACCTGAAGCTGTTAACATCAGTGGCGGTGTTACTTTTGTAGATAACAGAAGCACAAACTCTAGCTCGTTTAGTATTCCTGATGGCTATGTACCAAGCTACACGGTGTACGACGCAGCAGTTTCGTACACCACTGATAAATGGCACATGCAGCTTAATTTAAACAATTTGTTTAATAAAAGGTACTACTCTAAAGCCATGTTTTTAGGTGGTATGCCAGGCGAAGAGCGCAACGCTAAGCTCAGCTTTAGCTACACACTTTAACCCTGCCTAAGCAATTAATTTACTCCTACAAAAAGTAGGAGTAAATTAAACCTAATCTTGATTTAATACTCTACAAAAGATACCAGGCTAAACGTTGCTATAATTTATAAGCGTGCTAGCATTACTTTCTGAATTTACTGAAACTTAAAAAGCTATGAGTCTATCTGAAAAAAACTTAGCCTTTGTTATGCACTGTGGTGAAATGGGCAGCCGTTGGGGTTTCAATCGTACGATTGGCCAAATGTGCGGTTTGCTGATCATCACCAAAGAGCCCATGACCGCAAATGAGATTGCCGATGCGCTAAGTATCTCGCGTGGCAATGTAAGCATGGGAATTAAAGAGCTCCAGTCATGGCAATTAATTAAAGTGCATCATATCCCTGGTGATCGTAAAGAATATTACGCCCCAGCGGGTGAAATTTGGGATATGGCTAATCGCGTATTTGAAGAACGTAAAAAGCGTGAAATAGACCCTACCCTAAGTTTGCTGCGTGATAACCTTTTAGACGAAGCAAACAACGAAGAAGAGCGCTATGCACAAAAGCAAATGGGCGAAATCCACAACCTACTCGAAACGGTTACTAAGTGGTCTTCAGAGTTACAACGCTTAAGCCCAGAGCAGCTTAACAAGCTAATGAAGCTTGGTTCAGGAATTGGCAAGGTTATCGATTTAAAAGATAAAATATTTAAAAAAGAACATGATTAAACAAATAAAAAAAGCCGCTTAGCGGCTTTTTTTTATCACACAACAGCGTATAAATTATATTTTTGGATAACCAATTCTATCTGATAGATAGCCCACGCTGGTGGCAAAGTAATATGAGCGGTTCCAGTGCATAAACACTTTGTAGTTATCATACGCTAAGTACATACGCCCATTAATGTCATCGGGCATTACCAGTGCAGCGCGTACATCAACATTAGGTAAGTCAGACCCGTCAGCTTTGCGTACACCCAGTGCTTGCCAGTCTGCAAGCGAGCGCTCTGAGTCGTTCCAATATTCTAACCATTGCTTACGTGTTTTAGTGCCACGTTTTAGCACGTATTTACTGTCAAAATTTTCAGGTAATTTTACCTGGCGACCCCAAGTTAGTGAGTCATTCCAACCTTCTTGTTTTAAATAATTGGCAATCGATGCAAATGCATCCTCTTTTGTGGTCCAAATATCTTTACGGCCGTCGTTATTGTAATCAACAGCGTAGGCGTTAAAAGAGGTAGGCATAAACTGAGTTTGCCCCATTGCTCCAGCCCAAGAGCCTTTAAATTTATCAAGCGTAATATGGCCTGACTTTAAAATATCTAATGCTGCCCAAAGCTGGCGCTTATAAAGTGCTTCACGACGACCATCAAAGGCAAGCGTCACTAGCGATGAAATAACATTATGGCCACCTTGTATTGTGCCAAAGTTACTTTCAAGGCCCCATAATGCCACTATAAAGCGTGCTTGTACGCCAAACTCTTTTGCAACTTGTTCAAGTACATCTTTATTTTCTGCGTAGAGTTTACGTGCACGATCAATTTTCCATTGCGGTACACGTTTTGGTAAGTAGGTTTCGAGGGTTTCTTTAACCTCTGGCTGGTTTTTATCAGCCGATACAACTTTTTCTTTGTATGAGGCAGTCGCAAATGCATCATCTATTAACTTGCTATCGTACCCTTTAGCAATGGCCTCTTGTTTTAAGTCACTTAAATAAGTTTGAAATTCGGCCTGCGTTTTAGCAACTACAGAGCCACTTAAACACACTGAGCATAAAATTACGGCTAACTTTTTAATCACTATCAACTCCGTTTTCTTTTCGTAATTGGCTAAGTAAATTTTCTTCCGGCGGTGGAATTTGCAAATAGTAACCCTTGTCTGGGTCAGCTAACGCTGCTTTTACTGTTTCAAGGTCGGCACCGCCTAAATGATCACGCTTTGCTAAATTGATAATCATTACATAAATAGGTTGACCAAACATAGCCAGTAAAGGTTCAGGCACTTTACTAAAATCATCTCTTTTTTCAACAAATAAGAAGGTATCCGCTTTTTTCTTACTTTTATATACCGCAGTGAGCATAATGGCCCTATTTAATCTTGCTTAACATTGCCGCACACTATAACATGAGAGTAATAATAAGTTAGAAAAATTAGATTAGAAATTTCATTAAAGGCCTTATTCAGCCTACGTTTATCTAAAATTAATTTCTAATCAGACAAATCAATTGAGCGTGTATGTCGGAACAAATTTTTGAGCTAAAAGGGAACCTTTTCACGTTGTCAGTATTGCATCTTTATAGCACTGATATCGCCCTTCTAGCAGAACAGTTGTATGTAAAAATAGCCCAAGCTCCTCGTTTTTTTGAAGGAGCGCCTATTGTTGTTAATTTAGAAGAAATTAAAAACAGCTCACTTGATTTTGTACATTTAAAATCTCTCATTGAGCGTATGAGCTTTAATGCTGTAGGTGTTTGTAATGGCTCAGATGAGCAACACACGCAAGCTAAAGCCGCTGGCCTGTCTGTACTAAATTACTCGCAAGATGCTAAAAGTGCACCCGTTAAACAAGAGGCGCCAAATACCTCTATTGTTGAAAAAAACGTGTACCTACCTGCGCAAGTAATTAATGGCACGGTACGCTCAGGGCAGCAAGTTTATGCAAAAGACAGAGACTTAATTGTACTTGGTGCAGTTAGCCACGGTGCAGAAGTAATAGCCGATGGTAATGTGCATATTTATGGCACCTTACGCGGGCGCGCTATTGCAGGTGCAAAAGGGATTAAAGACGCCTGCATTTATTGCCAAAAGCTCGAAGCCGAATTGGTTTCAATTGATGGCAATTACTGGATCAGCGACTCATTACAAGGTGAGCACTGGGGCAATGCAGTACAAATACAACAAAAAAACGAATCATTAGAAATTTCAGCTTTGGTTAAAGGATAAATCTCATGGCAAAAGTAATTGTCGTTACCTCTGGTAAAGGCGGTGTTGGTAAAACAACATCAAGTGCTGCAATAGGCACCGGTTTAGCTTTAAAAGGCTATAAAACAGTTATTATCGATTTTGATATTGGCTTACGTAATCTAGATTTAATTATGGGGTGTGAGCGCCGCGTAGTATACGATTTTGTAAACGTAATAAACGGCGAAGCCAACCTAAATCAAGCGCTTATTAAAGATAAACGCGTTGAAAAATTATTTTTACTACCCGCATCACAAACACGTGATAAAGACGCCCTTACCCGTGAAGGCGTAGAGCGCGTTTTAAACGAACTAAAAGAAGACTTTGACTACATTGTGTGTGATTCACCTGCAGGTATTGAAGCCGGCGCAATGATGGCGATGTACTTTGCTGATGAAGCAATTGTAACAACAAACCCTGAAGTATCTTCGGTTCGAGATTCAGACAGAATTTTAGGTATTTTACACAGCAAATCGAAACGTGCTGAAGAAGGCCTAGAAAATATTAAAGAACACTTATTATTAACACGCTACAACCCTGAGCGAGTTGAAAAAGGTGAAATGTTATCGGTAGAAGATGTTAAAGATATTCTGTCGATTCCTTTACTTGGTGTTATTCCTGAGTCGCAAGCGGTATTAAGTGCGTCTAATTCAGGACAGCCAGTAATACTTGATGGTGATTCAGATGCAGGGCAAGCATACGCTGATGCAATCAATCGCTTACTCGGTGAAACAGTCGATTTTCGCTTCTTAGATGTTGAGAAAAAAGGCTTATTTAAACGGATTTTTGGAGGTTAATGTGTCTTTACTTGACTACTTCCGCTCAGAAAAGAAAAATAGCGCGTCATTAGCAAAAGAGCGATTGCAGATCATTGTCGCGCACGAGCGTTCGCAACGCGGAACACCGGATTACTTACCACAATTAAAACAAGATATTTTAGATGTGATCCGTAAGTACGTAAATGTAAACACTGATGCAGTGCAGGTACAGTTTGATCAAAACGAAGATGATTTAGCGGTACTTGAGCTCAACGTGACATTACCTGACGAAGAAAAAAAGTAGCACAACTAAAAGCGGCATTTTAAATGCCGCTTTTTGCTTTGCACACTCACTACACGTATGTGGTGCATTGTGTTGTGTTTTAAATTTAAAAGTTTACACGTAAACCAAGTAAAAACTCATGGCTTGCTGCATTGTCAATTTTAAAGCCATCGGTAAATGCATCTTGCCCCGTTTGCACATCACCAAATTCAATGTATTGATACTCTGTGTATAACGACATAGTTTTAGTTATTTGATAGTTAACCCCTGCGCCAATATTCCATGTAAATTCGGTTGAATCGCCATCAGCATACGCATCGTAATAGCCATCAACATTTCCATCGAATGCGTCAAAAGCGCTAATGCCTGCACCACCTAATTTTGCAGAATAGCTGTTATCGGCAACCCCTAACCCTGCTTTAATATAAGGCGTAAACGCGGTGCTGTTATCAAAATCGTAAAAGCCTTCAATTGTATAAGTGGTGGTTTTTAAATCCCCCTTTAATACATACTGCTCACCTTCGCGTGCACCCACACCTACTTTTGTATCGCTATAGTCAGTATCATGATAGCTAATACGCGCCTCTACTCTAAACTGAGGATTGAACTGATAACCTAAACCAATACTGCCTACACTGCCCTCACCGGCATCAAATTCAGATGGAAAATCGGCATCTACGGCAATATTGTTACCAATGGCTTGAGAGTCATTTGCTTGCGAACTATAGCCTACATGTGCAGTTCCATAAAACCCCTCTGCACTAGCTAAAGTAGGCGCGGTACACGCTAAAGCAATTGCGGCAACTATAGTTTTTTGTAATGTGTTCATTGTCATTCCTGATTTTTTTAACAACCAAATTATTGGGCTGTAAGGCTAATGTTGAATTCGCGGTTAATATAACTTTTAGATACACAAGCGAATAGATACAATAACGGCACAATACAATTCCGACTTTCAGAACAATGATTAACTATTTACGACACATGGCTATTTTTGCCAAAGTGGTTGCCGGCGGTTCATTTCGTATTGCAGCTAAGGAGCTTGGCATAGCACCTTCACGTGTTAGCCATAGTGTTTCTGACTTAGAACAGTTTTTAGGCGTCACTTTATTACATAGAACAACCCGTAAATTGTCGCTTACCCCTGAAGGTGAAAAATTTTACGCCCACGTAGAAAACATAACAAAACACGCAGAGGCAGGTTTGAACGAAATTAACTCTGTGGGTGATGAACCTATAGGATCTTTAAAAATATCGCTTCCCGCCTTTTTAGCAAGCTCCGAAATTTCAGCCGCGATAGCAGAATTTGTGCAAACCTACCCAAAAGTGAACTTGTCTCTTAATTACACAGACCAAGTAATAAATATAATGGATGAAGGACTCGATTTAAGTATTCGAGTTGGCTGGCTAGAAGACAGCTCACTCATGGCGCGTAAAATTGGAGAGAGTAGACGCTTTTTAGTTGCCTCAAGTAAGTACGCGAGTAAGCATCAACCCCCTACGCACCCAAACGATTTAAAACAGTGGGATTGGGTTCATTTTAGTATGCGCGGCAGCACTGTAGATTTTACATCCCCAAATGGCGAAGTGGTGTGTATTTGTGAAAAGTCGCGCGTAAATGTAAATAGTGCGCTTGCAATAAGTCACTTTGTATCTGAAGACTTGGGTCTTGGCATATTGCCCGAAAACCTAGTAAAAAAACAATTAGCACGAGAAGAGTTCATTCACATTTTACCTAACTGGCAACTCAAGCCGCTTGGATACTATGCGGTATGGCCAAATAATGCACGCAGAGAAAACCTAACACTATTATTAGTGCGCTTTTTAGCTAAGCGCGGTTTAATAACCGCAGAGGATTAAGCAAGTACCCCTTAAGTGAATATGTTATTATGGGCCCATTACTTTGCTTTATGCCTGCTATTACTTTGCTATGTTAAATCACGCTTCTTGTTTTACTTTATTTGATTGCTCTGTAGATTCTATAGCGCTTCCAGATAAATTTACGTTTCCTTTTTACTACCAACCTCATCCATTATCTGTTTTAGCCGCAACACAATTGCAGCAGCAACTTGAAACGCATTTACCGTATAACGAAAATGACAGCAGCAATACAGCAACGAATGATGGCAAAATGTTTGGTGTACTAGTTGTACAAAACCAGCAACAACAACTTGGCTTTTTAGCGGCGTATTCAGGCCAGCTCGAAAATTTAAATACCGATATAAAATGCGTGCCTAATGTATCTACAATGGCACTGGAAGATGTGAGTTATTTAAAAGAAAGTAAAATAATTAACGACATAAATGCGCAAATACATGCCCTAGAGAATGCAAGTACATTGAATAAATTAACAGCGTCATTAAATGCCGATAAAGCCGCGTTTGATCAGCAGTTACACGCTCAACAAAGCGTAATGCAAGCCAATAGAAAAATACGTAAAAAGGCGCGCAGTGCACTTGCAATTGAGCAAAGCCAAGCAATAACGCCTGAGCAACAAGCAAGCTTGAATGAACTGGCCAAACAAAGCATAGAAGATAAAAAACACTATCAAAGCATAAAAGATCACTGGCATGATAAAATAACTCAGCAACAGCAGGCGCTTAATGCCCTACACGACGAAATAAAACAGTTAAAAAAACGCCGTAAAGTTTTATCTAAAAACCTACAAAAGCAAGTGTTTGCACAGTACCAGTTTTTAAATGCAGAGCATGAAGTTAAAGATCTCAATGCCATATTTGCAGCATTGCCAGAGCATACTCCGCCATCAGGTGCGGGAGATTGCGCTGCGCCCAAGCTATTACAATACGCTTATCTTAATAATTTAAAGCCAGTGGCTATGGCTGAGTTTTGGTGGGGGCCCGCACCTAAATCGGCAATACGCCAACATAAAAACTATTACCCTTCTTGCTACAGTAAGTGCCAACCTATTTTATCGCACATGTTAAAAGGCCTCAGCATAGAAGATAACCCGCTACTCGTTAACCCTGCTGAAGGTAAAACGCTGCCGATTGTCTATCAAGACGATGATATTGTTATTGTAAACAAGCCCAGCGAGTTTTTATCTGTACCAGGTGTCAATATTGAAGATTCTGTGTATTTACGTATTCAAACGCAATTTCCACACGCTACAGGCCCGTTAATTGTGCACAGACTAGATATGTCTACATCAGGTTTATTAGTGGTTGCGCTCAATAAACGAGCCCACAAAGCATTACAAAAGCAATTTATTGCCCGCACTATCGATAAACGTTACATTGCGCTGGTTGATGGTATTGTGCCTAAGGACAGTGGCAAGATAGAGCTGCCATTGCGACTTGATTTTGACGATAAGCCACGCCAGCTTGTTTGTTATAAAAACGGCAAACTCGCACTTACTACATGGCAGGTACTTGAACGTAAAAACAATATTACACGCCTACAGCTCTACCCTAAAACGGGCCGCACTCACCAATTAAGGGTACACTGTGCTCATCACTTAGGGCTTAATATGCCTATTATTGGTGACACACATTACGGTAAAAAAGCCAACAGGTTACACTTACATGCCGAATATTTGGCGCTAGATCACCCCATTACCCATAAGCGTTTAACGTTCTGCGTAGCGCCCGATTTTTAATACCAATTCGCATAATTAAGTGATCTATTTTGAGGATTAAAAAACGTGTTGATAGCAAGGCAAAAAAATCGCTATTTATTTGTTATAAATGAGAATTTTTTAACGCAGATAGCGACACGTTTAGCCCCTAAAAATGATTAAATATTATTGCGAATTGGTATAACATAGCCTGTTAGCTTAAAAAGTGGGTTTAATTATCCCACTCTTTAAGTGCGTCTTTAACAAAACTGTAGCGCCAAGAATTAAGTAAATCAGGTTTAATATGATTTACCTTTTGCTCATCGGTGAGTTTCCAATTCCAGCTAATAAGCTGATTAATTTGCTTTTTAGAGGCTATTACATCCTCTGGTATACCCTGCTCTTTTGCCACTTTAGTGATTTTTTGTTTAATATCTTTAGCTACTTTTTTATAAGCCGGAAAATCAATTAAACGTTTAAGCACAGGCGGATGCTCATCAACCGGGAGTGCTTTGGCCTTTTCAATACACTTTAGTATTTCGACTCCAGAGCGGTTTACTTCCATCGACTCAACACCCGGAATTTGTCTCAGCGTATTTAAGCTCGAGGGCCCACGTTTAGCAATTTCCGTCATGTTGTGCTCTTTAAGCACAAAGTTAAGCGCTAAATTTTTACGAATAGCTTTATTACGACGCCATACAGCTAATTCTTTTAATACCGCGAGCTCGTGCGGTTTTAGTTGCCATGCGTTTTTTATATCTTTGTAAAGCAGCTCATCTGGAGTTTGAAAGGCGCGTTTATTTGCAATTAACTCGCTCTCATTTATGACAATATCAAATAACTCAGCTTTATTTATACGCTCAATTATTAGTTCAAAACAAGGCAGTAAATGAAACGTATCAGCGGCTGCATAATCGAGCTGCTTTTTAGTTAATGGGCGCTGTAGCCAATTAGTTCGCGATTCACTTTTGTCTATTTCTATGCCTAATAGCTCTTTTACCATTAGCGCAAAGCCCATACAGTTGCCTTCGCCTAAAAGCTGAAGAGCAAATTGTGTATCAAACAATGGAGCGGGTACAAAGCCTGCATATTTTTGAAATACTTCAATATCTTCTGAAGGTGAATGCAACACTTTCAGTACTGATGGATCTTGTAATATTTGCCAAAATTCAAATAACGAGAGTTCGGCCAGTGGATCTATAAGGGCAAGATGCTCGCCATCATATACTTGAATAAGTGCAACTTCAGGGTACAAAGTACGGCGGCGCATAAACTCTGTGTCTATGGCTAAAATAGGCTTGTTTTTTATTTGCTCAACAAAGGTATTGAGTTGATTTTGTGTTTCGATCAATTGGTATTGCACTTAATCTCCTACAATAAAAAAGCCGGCTAATGCCGGCTTTTTTATAGTTTACTAATCTTTTAGGGCTCTTCTGAGAATTTTACCTACATTTGTTTTAGGTAACTCATCCTTAAACTCAACGAGTTTAGGCACCTTATAATTAGTTAAATTATCACGACAGTGATTTATTATATCTTTTTCAGTTAAAGAAGGGTCTTTTTTAACAACAAAAACTTTAACTTGTTCGCCACTTACATCGTGCGGTATACCAATAGCCGCGACTTCTAGTACGCCGTCGTGCATGGCAACCACTTCTTCTATCTCATTTGGGAACACATTAAAGCCCGATACAATGATCATGTCTTTTTTGCGGTCAACAATATAGAAGAAACCTTCATCGTCGTATGTGGCAATATCGCCAGTAGCAAACCAGCCATCTTGCAAACATTCTGCAGTTGCATCTGGGCGGTTATAGTAACCTAGCATAACTTGTGGGCCTTTAACCCATAGCTCACCGGGTTCACCTTTTGCCGCTTCTTCTCCGTTTTCAAGCATTAGCTTAATTTCGGTATTAGGAGCAGGTAAACCAATAGAGCCATTATAAGCTTCTAAATCGTACGGGCTTACAGTTACAAGCGGTGCACACTCAGTTAAACCGTAACCTTCCATTAATTTAGAATTAGTCACTTTTTGCCATTTTTCAGCTACAGGACGTTGTACCGCCATACCGCCACCTAATGACATTTTTAAATGACTAAAATCAAGCTCTGCAAACCCTGGTGTATTAAGTAGCCCGTTAAACAGGGTATTTACACCGGTAATAGCAGTAAATTTATGCTGATTAAGCTCTTTAACAAATGCTGGCATATCACGTGGGTTTGTAATTAATACATTCAAACCACCGTATTTCATAAACGTTAAGCAGTTAGCCGTTAACGCAAATATATGGTAAAGCGGTAATGCAGTAACAACAACTTCAGTACCACGGTCTAATACTTTATCTAAACAGCCCGATACTTGCTCAAGGTTACCAACCATGTTGCCATGACTTAACATCGCCCCTTTAGATACGCCGGTTGTACCACCTGTGTATTGTAAAAAGGCCAGATCAGATAAGCTCATTTCAGGGCGCGTATACTTTGCAGGGTCACCTGCTAACACATCTGAAAACTTAATTGTATTTGGTAGGTTGTAGCTAGGTACCATTTTTTTTATGTATTTAACCACAAAATTAACGATATGCTTTTTAATACCACCCACCATGTCGCCCACTTGGGTAACAACAATGTGTTTTACATCCGTTTTTGCAAGTGCTTTTTCAAGCGTGTCTGCAAAGTTAGCCAATATAAAAATAGCTGACGCGTCAGAGTCTTTTAATTGATGCTCAAGCTCTCGTACTGTGTAAAGTGGGTTTACGTTAACCACCACACACCCTGCACGTAAAATACCTAAAATAGCGATAGGCGTTTGTAATAAGTTAGGCATCATTACGGCGACTTTGTCGCCTTTTTTCAAACCTAAATCATTTTGAATATACGAGGCAACACGTTGTGTCGCTGTATCTATTTCATCATACGATAATGTTTTACCCATATTCGTAAATGCAGGTAAATCTTTGTAATCGGTAAAACTTTTTTCGAACACTTCGAGTAACGAGTTGTAATGCTCAGGATCGATTGTTTCAGGCATACCTTCTGGGTAGCGCTTAAGCCAGATTTTTTCCACTCTTAGCCCCTGTTTATAATTATATTTTTATTAACCTTAATCTAAGTAAGGCACTTTAACAATTGAGCAAATACTCTAATGCAGGAATAATCCCACATTTGGCGCTAATTTACAATTAACATGCACCATTTTGCAGCATAAAGGCTTGAATATGCTCAAAACATAACCCACTGCTTTGCATATGGCAATGATGCCCGCCATCTACATTAATTACCTTCAAGTTGTTGTAATAGCTAATATACTTGGCCAAATTTTGTTTTACAAACGAATAACCTTGGTTACCTAAAATTAATTGGCTTGGTGCAATTAATTGTTTTATTGCACCAATACATTGCGCTTCATCAAACCTAAAACCTGAGTGATTTTTAAGCTTAGGGTCTGTTGTTAACTCATACCCTAGTTCACTTTGCTTAATATTACGACTCATCAATAAGGTGATCAGTTCGTTATTTAAATCTGTTGTATTTGCACGCGCTTCGATAATCGCTGATTGCGATTTATAAACGCGCTTTTTTTTATTGTAGGCGCGCTCTCTGTTCAGTATCGCCCCTTTTAATTGCTCACATACTTCATCACTGGGGGTTGTAACACAGCCAATCCCTTCAATAAAGGTAACTGAATACACATACTCACTAAAACAACTAGCAAATAAACCAGCCACCATTGCGCCCATTGAATGGCCGACTAAATGTACCTTTTTTGCCCCTAAGCTCTTTATAAGTTGGTACACATCGTCAATATAATCAACAAAATAATAATGAGCGTCCTGTGCACGCCAATCAGATAGCCCATGCCCAGCAAAGTCAACACAATACCAAGTATGCTGCGGATTAACTTTATCTAGCATAGGTGTAAAACTATTACTGTTATCTAGCCACCCATGCAAGGCTATAACCAGCTCATCGCCAGTGCCTTTTTGTAAGCCACGCAATGTTATATTTCTTGTTTTTATTTCAAATGGCTGCAACAGACACCTCTTTTTAACGTGCGACATTATTTATAACATACTAGTTGTCAGACCTCTAATACCAAAAGTTTTTATATTTTTTATATTTATAAAGACCACTTTATTTGTAAGGTTAACTTTTGAATTTTAATTATGTATTTAATTTCAACAACTTAAAATATTTTAAGTTTCATTAATTCAATAAATAATTACAAACAGAGCTTAAATACTCTTCAGGTAGGTAATGTATACCACTATATTCATTACACTATAATTAACATAAGCTAAAAAAATGGCTGTATTGTTTTAGTGACAATTAGCCAAACCTGTTTATATACTTTGCTTTTTATTCTTACTTCATTTCATTATTATACGAGGGCGTATTGAACTTTGTGGATTGAAACTTGTTCAATCTACGGGCGGTTAAATCCTGGTACGAGGTTTGTAACCTTGTGGGCTGGGTAAAAACCTAGCAAAAAATTTAATCGCCTTAGAAAGAATTTCTGGGCAGCGCATGTTTGGTATTTATGCTGCAAATTCAACACGGCGTAACCATATACAATTGTGGTGCTATTTAAACAGCACATTCATAGGGATAAAAATGAAGAACCAACTTAGCTTATTAGCGCTTTTATGTGCATCTACCAGTGTTTATGCAAGCGATGCACCTAAAAATGTAATTTATATGATTGGTGACGGGATGGGTCCTGCCTATACAACCGCTTATCGTTATTTTAAAGATGATCCAACCACCAAGCAGATTGAAACAACCGTATTTGATACTATTTTAACAGGCATGGCGCGTACTTACCCTGACGATCACACTTATGTTACCGACAGTGCTGCAGGTGCAACCGCACTGAGTAGCGGCC
Source organism: Pseudoalteromonas sp. 2CM37A (assembly GCF_023161885.1). Taxonomy (NCBI): domain Bacteria; kingdom Pseudomonadati; phylum Pseudomonadota; class Gammaproteobacteria; order Alteromonadales; family Pseudoalteromonadaceae; genus Pseudoalteromonas; species Pseudoalteromonas sp. 2CM37A. Next base: position 645,159 of record NZ_JALNTJ010000002.1, on the reverse strand, counting down.
ACAAAAGTTATAATGGTGCTATTGCAGTCGATACAGACAAAAAGCCCGTTAAAACCATGCTAGAAATAGCAAAAGAACGCGGTATGACAACGGCATTAGTAGCTACCTCGCAAATTAACCATGCCACCCCAGCTAGTTTTGCTACACATAACGAATCACGTCGAAATTACGATGCCATTGCTAATGAATACATAGATAACAAAATTGCCGGTAAACTCCCTGTTGATTTAATGCTAGGGGGCGGTACGCAGTATTTTATTAGAGAAGACCGTAACCTCGTTGATGAATTTAAAGCAGCTGGTTATCAATATAGCGATGATATAAAAAACCTTGGTCAGATCACACAAGTACCGGCACTTGGCTTATACGCCCCAATGGGCCTGCCGTTTGCACTTGATGCTAATTCAAACCACTTAACGCAACTAACAGCTAAAGCATTTGATTTACTCGACGGCCAAAATAAAGACGGCTTTTTTGTCATGATTGAAGGCAGCCAAATTGATTGGTGTGGACATGCTAACGATGTAGCCTGTGCCATGGCCGAAATGGATGACTTTGCACAGTCGATTGAAAAAGCAAAAGCCTATATTGATAAAAACCCTGATACTTTATTAGTGGTTACTGCAGATCATTCAACTGGTGGGTTAACCCTCGGTGCGCACGGACAATATAAGTGGGATACAGAAGTTATTAAAGGCGTTAAAGCAACAGCCGTTGAGCTGACAAAGCAATTACTCGCTGCTGATGACCTAGAGCCTATTTGGCGCGCCAACACAGGTATTGAATATACACCGGCTAATAAAGTAAAACTTGAACAAGCGAAAAAAATGGGCGAAACAGCGCTTAATTTAGCCATTAAAAGTATTATTAGTGACGCCAGCTTTACTGGTTGGACAACAGGCGGACACACCGCTGTAGATGTACAAGTATTTGCCTACGGTAAAGGCAGTGAACACTTTAACGGTGCTCAAAATAATACAGATATTGCCGATAAACTAATTGGCTTTATTAAACAGTAGCCATAAGCTTACGCAAAAAGCCCGAACCTGTGTTCAGGCTTTTTATTTTTTACTGTTACTGGAGCTAAGCGTATATATCGACGCCTATTAAATCTTGTACTTCGGCGCGACGCTCTAAATTTGCAAATTCTGTATATGTTGAAATTGCTTTACTCACCGTTGGGCTTGGTTGGTCATAAATAGTTTGGCTGTACTTTGCGTTACTAGTGTTTTGACTAAAGTATTGATTAGCAAGCTCTACACCCGCTTTACTAGTTTTTACATAATCTGTGTTTGTTTTTTGACTGGCGCTATCATCCGCTAAACCTTGTGGTTTAGAGGGTATAATTTTTGTAGAGGTAACCTTTGCAGGAATATCCCCCGTAAAAAAACCAGCACCAATTGGCAAAGTCATAGATAACTTCCAACAACAAACATATTAAAAATTATGATTTAAAAACACCCAATTTGCAACTCTTGTGCTTATTCGCGACCCGGTAGTTTTTTCCATGTTACTGTATCGCGCACATATTTAGGTTGCGCATCGCTTGCTTTAACAACCTCGCCCTTTAAAAAGGCCGTATCTACATGGCTAAGCATATAGCGAGCATCTGGCAAAGTAATGGCTGTATTTATGGTTATATTGCTAACGTTTTTAAGTGCATCAGGGTAACTTTTAAATCCCGTGCCAACGGCAATCGCGTGTAACTCTTCACTGCTTATGTGCTCTTCGCTTAATAAATCAGGTTTTATAACACACTCTTCATTTACTAACTCCATGCGTGCGTTATTTACTCGGTATTGGGCAAAATAAATTTCTCCCATGCGCGCATCTATAGCTGAATACACTACTGGTGCCTGCGTTTGTTCGTACGCTTGCTGGGCCATAATTGCCAAGGTTGATACGCCCACTAATGGTAAATTGGCTGAATAAGCTAACCCTTGTGCAATAGCAACACTAATGCGTACACCGGTAAAGCTACCTGGCCCTTGGCCAAAGCCAATAACGTCTAAGTCTTTTAATTTACACTGTGCTTTATTAAGAAGCTCATCAACTAAAGGGAGTATTTTTTGACTATGTTGCTGTGGGCATTCTTCAAAATGATGAAATGTTTGGCCCTCAAAGTGTAAAACTATAGATAACGCTTCGGTTGAGGCGTCTAGGGCAAGAATATTACTTTTAATCATTTTAGTACTCTAGTTAATGTGTTTTAAAAATGTGTTTGCATCTTCTAAGCTTCGCGTGCGGCGCATCGGCGGTAAGCTTTTTAAAAATACTTGGCCATATTGGCGCGTTACTAATCGGTTGTCGCAAATAACCAGCACGCCTTTATCTTTGTTATCTCGTATTAAACGCCCCACGCCCTGCTTGAGCGCAATAACAGCTTGCGGTAACTGTATATGAGCAAACGGGTCTTTGCCTTGCATTTGACAATCTTGCATTTTGGCTTGCAGTAATGGGTCATCCGGTGCTGCAAAAGGTAACTTGTCGATAATAACACAGCTTAGCGTGCTACCACGTACATCAACCCCTTCCCAGAACGAGGCAGTACCTAACAATACCGCATTACCATGGCGCGTAAATTTTTCCAGTATTATACGCTTAGACATTTGCCCTTGCATATAAACTGGGTAGTCCATTTGTGTGGTTAACCCCTCAGCCACCAAATGCATCATTCGGTAACTTGTAAACAGCACAAAGCAACGCCCTTTAGCCGATTTAATCAGCTCTAGGGTTAATTTTATAATTGCATGAGGCATGTTCTCTGCGTGCGATTCAGGCAAATATCGTGGTAAGCATAAAAGCGCCTGATTAGGATAATCAAAGGGGCTATCAACCATCATACTTTGCGCAGGAGTAATACCTAAGCTTGCATTAAAGTGATCGAGCTTATTATCAACCGATAACGTGGCTGAGGTAAATACAAACCCTGCGCCGGTGTCTTTCATCATTTGAGCAAATTTAGCAGAGACATTAAGGGGCGTAATATTAACCGTTAAATAGCGCCGCGTGGTTTCGTACCAATAGCTAAAGCCCGTTTGTGCGGTATCAAAAACACGCTCTAACTGACCTTTAAACGCTAAAGTGCGCTCAAACGGATGCTCTATTTTATCACTTCGCTCTAGGCACAGTTTTAATACCTGATAAACAAAGTCTAAATCGCTAATTACCCGATGCAGCGCTGCGCAAATTAATTTATCGCTGAGCTTTTCGCGCCAATCACCTCGGCTTCCATCTACACCAAACTGTAAACGTAAATCAGCCACACTGGTTTCTAGCTTATTAAGGCTTTTTCCAAGTTGCAGCATATCGGGAATTTCTGCACGGTAAATAGCGCGTAAATCGTTAATTAAATCCACCAGCTTTTTAGTGCTAATACTTTCACCAAAGTAGTCACTGGCAATTTCGCTAAGCTGGTGTGCTTCGTCAAAAATATAAGCGTCGGCGGTGGGCATAAGTTCGGCAAAACCGGAGTCTTTTACTGCCATATCAGCAAAAAATAAATGATGGTTTATAACCACTACATCCGCTTCGGCTGCATTTAAACGCGCTTTGCGTATATAACATGATTGAAAGTCTGGACACTCTTTGCCTAAACAATTATCGGCTGTCGAATTAACATAGGCCAGTACCTTGGCATCTTCTTCAATACCAATACAGTCAGCTAAATCACCCGAGTGTGTTTCACTGGCAAATTTTGCAACCATAGCAAGTTGATGCATTACATCAGGATCGTCTGTTGGTACATGGGCTACATGTTGGCTTAGCCTATAAGTGCACAGATAATTAGCGCGCCCTTTTAACAATGCGGTTTTTTTAGATGCATTAAGTGCTTTTACTAGCTGAGGTAAATCGCGGTGGTATAACTGCTCTTGCAAGGCCTTAGAGCCTGTTGAGATAATTGTTTTACCCTTAGATTTAAGGGCAGGCGCTAAATAGGCAAACGTTTTGCCTGTACCAGTGCCGGCTTCAACCACTAACTGCGTGCTATTTTTTAATGCATCGTTAACGGCAACGGCCATATCAATTTGAGGTTGGCGTGGCGTGTATCCATCTAAAGATAACGCTAACGGCCCGGTTGCACTAAACAGCTGTTTGATAATACCAGTCACTTTACAAAAAATAATAGCGAGATTTTACGTAAGCCTGGCTATAAGGGCAAGCCAATTGAAATTAGAATTTTGTAAAGGGGCTCACACCCCTTTACACGTTATTGTGCATTTATTGATAACGTGACATTGCTGGCATTGCTATACCCTTTTAAATCGATATACCAATTACCTGTTTGTGGCGCAGAAAACGAACAGGTTTCGCTATTGCCATTTTTATATGGCCTGCACAAGTACTGAGAATCACTAGAAGGAGTGCCAAAGTTTACATATAAATCAGCATCGCCACTGCCACCAGACATTGTTATATCTAATGATGCGTACTGCGTATTTAAACTTTGGCTAAAGCGTTGCCAGCTCCCAGCAGAAACACTAATGTTTGTTATGCTCCGATTGATAGGCTCAATACTCCCCCCTTCATTGTAACTTCCGGTTAGGGATACATTTTCTATCGCATTCCATGCGTGTACCATCACATAGTAAACTCCTTCACTAGAGGGATTAATATCGCAACGTTCATTACTACTTGAGGTAGTGCTTTTACAATCATAATCGTTCAGTGTAGGTGCTTGGTTGTAGCGTACGTATAAGTCTGCATCGCCTGTGCCCCCAGTCGTAATAAAATTTAAATTGCTCGCACTTTGTGGCACAGCTAATGTGTAAATAAACTGCTCTTTTGCAACCCCTGTGATCCCACTAAGTGTTTGCCCATTGGTTAATTGGTTATTAGTAGGGGGCGCGGTATCGCCGGCATTTTTAGCCATTTCGGCAACATAACTTACTGCCAACTTGGCGAATTTACTGGCATGTTGAGCATCAAACTGGTTATCGTTTTGGGTGTGAATAAGCGGGTTTATATCGCCCATTTTTGATTCAAAAGGCATAGAGGCTGCAAACCCTTGCTGATACCATGACGCATGATCAGAACAACCATAACCACACTGATCAAATCCATAATTTAATTGCGGTAAGTAGGTATCTAAAAGCGCTGCTAAAAACTGATTTTGTGCATTGTTAGTGTAATCAGTCATCATAACTATATCTTCAAGGCTGCCATTATTGCCTGTCATATCAAACTGCACCATGCCCACTACATTTTTACCCTGCGATTGGTAGCTGCTTGCAATATCACTTGAACCTTTAAGGCCAACTTCTTCCGCTGCAAACGCCATAATTTGAATCGTACGCTGTGGTTTGTAATTAGTTTGTACAATCGCGCGCAGCGCCTCTGATAGCACAGCAATGCCTGAGGCGTTATCATCAGCACCAGGTGAGCGTCCATTGCTTGGGTTTGACTGATTTATCGAATCAAGGTGGCCACCAATAATAACAATTTCATCTGCTTTTTCATTGCCTTCAATTGTCACTATAACCGACGATTGCGCCCAATTATGCGGGTAAGTTGCAATGCTAATATCACTGCGACTTTGCGCTATTTGTTGCCAATATGTGTTTAACCAATTTGCAGCATCTATCCCTGTTTGTGAGGTGTAATAACGATTATTAAAACTGGTTAAAGAGTTAACAGTGCTATCGAGGTTAACGGTGCTAATTGATGACATTAAATTTTGTACTGTTTGTTCGTTATCAATAGAATAACTAAATGCTAATGTATTTTGTATAGTATGCGCCGCGGCTAATTGTGTTGCGTAACTGCTCGCCTCTTGCCATGAATCATGTGCCACAAACCCACCGCACCGATTATAATTGTGGTGCATAAATTCGCTTAGATTATTTACCTGATCAGCAGGTATATTCACCAAGTCTATATTTTCAAGCGCACTTGTTGAGCGCTGTGCAAAGGGCAATCTTTGCACTAATCCATGCTGGGTATACTCATAATGTGCCGCTGCAGTTGAATCTATGCTTACCCACACTTTGTTTGTTTCACTTTGAGCTACAACGCCCATTGTAGTAAATAAGCACAGTGCACTTAGTAGTTTAAAAGGTTTCATTGGTATTCCTTATAATTGGCAATACTGGTATCCATAAAATTAAAAAAAGGGGCACTAGGCCCCGTATCAATGTTTAATTAGCAGACACACTCAGTGTTACTCCGCTTGCATTACTGTACCCTCTTAAATCTAGGTACCATGTACCTGATTGTGGGTTATCAAACGAACACGTTTCACTGTTGCCATTTTTATAAGGTCTACACAAATAAGTTGACGTACTCGACGCTGAACCATAATTTACATAAAGATCGGCATCGCCACTTCCACCAGAAATAGTAACGGTTAAATTACTATAGCCCGCTCCTAAGTCTTGAGTAAATCGAGCCCAGCTATTAGTTGAAACACTAATATTAGACTCGGTTCTGTTAATCGGTGTGACGCCTCCTGTTGAATTGTTAAAACTCCCAGTAAGCGATACATCAGCTATAGCATTCCATGCTTCTACCATTACATAGTAGGTGCCTGCTTGAACGTTCGAAATACTGCAGTTTTCAGTGCTTGAAGAGGTGGTACTTTTACAGTCATACGTATTCAGTGTGGGTTTACTTCCAAACATTACATATAAATCTGCATCGCCCGAGCCACCAGCGGTATTAAACTCAAGATCTGTTGCCCCCGCTGGTACATCGAGTGTAAAAAACATCTGCGCTTTTGCAGAGCCGCTGATCCCCGTACGTGCCACTTTATTTGTTAACGCTTCATCCGTAGGCACAGGCGTGCTCGAGCAATCGCTCCCTGCACTTAGGTTTGAAGTAACTCCCACTGCCGCCAATGCAGCTTGTACATCGCTTGGGTTGTAATTTAAGTCACACGCAGCGTCCATAACGCCGTTACCAGCTAAATCCCAATTTGTACTCGCACTCCAATAAAGCTGATTTGCACGTGCCATGACTACAAATGCTTTTTTAGTATCCCAGCCGGATGTAGTAGCAAGGTTATAAAATGCTTTGTTAAATACACCCGAGCTATAGTGCACATCCATGCCAGAGGTATAACTACCTTGATTATCTATAGAGCGTCCATCCTGTGATGGATTATTCATATAGCGAAGCGCGCCATTGCCTTTAAAAATATCTTGTCCAACTAACCAATCGTTAGTGCCTTTCATGTAATACTCAGCCGCTTCACCAGCCATATCTGAAAAAGCTTCATTTAAGCCACCAGACTTACCGCTGTAAATTAAGCCAGAATTCTGTTCGGTAAAGCCATGGCTTACCTCATGCGCCGATACATCAAGGCTTACGAGTGGGTAAAAAGTGCTTTGCCCGTCGCCAAAGGTCATTGCACTGCCATCCCAAAATGCATTTTCATAATTACTTGAATAATGTACGCGCATTTTTAACTGAAAACTTAGCGGTGGCGATCCCACCCAGTCGTTATACATATTAAAAATAACGTTACCAAAATAATGAGCATCGTTAAGCGGCGAATAAGCCCCATTTATCTCTTTTACTGTATTCTCAGGGCAAGTAAATGAATGGGCAGCAGAGCCACTTGTGCCGCCATTGAGATTTATAGTTCTTACATTGGCATTATCCATAACACAGGTGTTACCAGATTGAGACACATCTAGGTTGCTAAAGTCAGTACCGTAAATGTATTTACCTGTTTTGAGATTCCCCCCTGGTCCCGTAGCATCAGCATGTTGTAAGTTATCGTAGCTGAGCAAAACCTCACCGGTATTAGCATCGATTATTTGATAAGGGCGTGATGGCGATTTGCCGTAGGTTACATACGATACTTCATACACCAAATGCGCCTTACTTTGTTGATCAACCCAAATCGCTAACCTTGATTTCTCATTGTGTTTTTTTAAACCTTTAGTTTTTGCAGCTATGCCTACATTTTGGCTTTGAAGCATGGCTTGTTTTACAGATAATTTAGCGCTTACATCGTTTATATCGCCTTCAATATCGTACACCGCAGCCCCATGGGCTTTTTTAAGCATGCCATTTTTAAATGAAAGGCTTAAAGTGTCACCAATTACTGGTAAACCTTGATATGTTTGCTGATATCGGCGAGTTACTTCACCGTTATTACTTATAAACTCTTTTAATACAACTAACTCGTTCCTTACACTTAACCCAATCAAGTCTTTAGGGCTAGTAGATAAAATGGATGCAGAATTTGATTGCATCATGTTATTTAAAGCCGTTTGTTGATTTAGGTATTTCTTGTTCGCAGCTACTGCATCTGTTGCTTGAACCAAGGTTAAAGCAGCAAAAGTTGCTAATGTGATTTTTGATAAATTCACGTTTACGCTCCGTCAAAATATTTAGTTTGTAGTGGATTTGTATTAACCGGAACTACTTGTACCCGATTAAGGATCAAGCTTATGTTACAAATTTGAGTTATGAAAATTAAACATTTAATTTACAAGTAAAGTATTAGGAAACGTAAGAACAACAGAAATTACAGTAGGTTAAAAAACACACAAAATCAGTAAAACCTTAAACAGATACAAATTGTATACATATATTTACACTAAATTACACTATTACACCCGCAAAATAGCCGCGTTTACTTTATTCAATTAACGGCATTAATTAGCCATTACGTTGCCTAGGCAACTTTGTATTAATCTCTTCATTACAAGCAATAACACCAGTAAATTTGCATTAACCATATGTCTCCTAAAGACATAAAAAAAGTGCTAAAAGCCCCATAAATACTGTGACACAGCCTAGTCACAGGAGTAATATACGGCTCGTTTAATTCGCTCTTTTTTGTTCTCTAAAATAAATTTAAGGTTAGCCAATGAATGCTTGGTATCTCATTTGTTTTCTCTCTGCTATCGCAATTTTTATTGCTTATGCAAACCAGTATGTTCTTAAAATGCAAACAACGATTGCTATAACAACGGGCTCGGTTGTTATATCGTTGTTATTAATTATTTCAGTTAAGTTATTAGGCGATACAACTGCATTAGAAATGACGCAAGTTGTAGCCAGTATTAATTTTAATGAATTGCTTTTAAAAGGCATGCTTGGATTTTTGTTATTTGCAGGTGCTTTAGAAATTAACCTGTTGGCACTGCGTAAACAACGATGGGAAATAACCGCTTTAGTTTTGTTCTCTACCGTAGTCTCTACTTTTTTAATTGGCTATTTAAGTTTTTATATTTTTGCCGCTCTTGGCTGGCCCGTCCCTTTTATTTATTGTTTACTTTTTGGCGCCTTAATAAGCCCAACCGATCCAATTGCTGTACTGGCAATTATTAAACAATTACGCGCCCCTGAAGGTATTTCGGTACAGGTAGAAGGCGAGTCTTTATTTAACGATGGTATTGGTTTGGTAATTTTTACTACGCTGTTTTCTGTTGCATTTTTTGGCACCGATGCCAACCCAGCCGACATTGCAGAGCTGTTTTTTGTTGATGCCATAGGCGGGATCGTGTTTGGTTTAGCAATGGCCCTTGTGGGTCACTTTTTAATTATTAACTGTAAAGATGTAAATATACGCCTATTAATAACCTTAACCATTCCAACTGCGGGTTTTGCCGCTGCCAATGTATGGGAAATATCTGGTGCGCTTGCCATGGTAACCAGTGGTATTATTTTAGGTAATATTACTCGCGCAAAAGCAACCGAGCGCACAGGGCCTGAAAACACGCGCTATATTAAAGACTTTTGGCACGCCACCGACAGCTTTTTAAACGCTTTGTTGTTTTTGATTATTGGTATGCTGATTGTCACTATGCCAGTAACAATGGGTGAAATTGGCTTAGGCCTTGTTATGATCCCTGCTATTTTATTAGCACGTTTTATTAGTGTTGGTGCGCCATTTGTAATATTTAAGCGCTTTAAAAACTACGACAAACACAGCGTTAAAATTTTAACTTGGGGTGGTTTACGTGGCGGTTTAGCATTAGCTATGGCTGCAGCTATTCCTCGTGATCAAGTATTTGTATCAGGCAGCGATCTGCATGATTTAATCGTTATTGTGACCTATGTTGTGGTTATATTTTCTATTATTGTGCAAGGTTTAACTATCTCGCCTCTCATTCAAAGTAGTATTAAATCTGCCGAGCAAAATCACTAAGTTTTCTTTATTAAACCCGCAGTCTATTCACTGCGGGTTAGTTATTTATGGGGGATTATTTTTAGCACGGTTTTATTTATTTTAAGCGTAATAAAAATAGTTTTAATTTTAAATGTTTTTTATAGGGCTAATTATGTCCAGTAAGTATACCAGTGTTTTTTCGTTATTTTATGGCATTACACGTCGCCACGTTTTTCTCTTTCCTTTGTTCTTACTCACTTTTTTATGTTTTTCTGCTTTTGCCTCAACGCCTGCTGAGCAAGCTAAAATTAAACAAATATCACAACTTGCAGAGTACGTAGGGGTTGATTACGTTGGCGCGGTGCAAAAAGGCGAGGTACTTAGTAAAGACGAATTTCAAGAAATGTCTGAGTTTGCAAATTTAATAAGCACGCTAGCCACACAGTTAAGCAGTGCTAATAATCAATACAGTCATATAAAAATACAAGCTGGCGCCTTACATAACGCCATTATAAATAAACAAAGCGTACAAAGTGTTCGTGCTGCCAGCTCAAAGCTTAGGGAGTCTTTGCTTGAATTTATGCCGCAGCTTTCTTTGCCTTCATCTTTATTACCCCTAAAACAAACAAAGGCACTTTTTTCAGAAAACTGCTCTATGTGCCATGGCATAAATGGACAAGGTGATGGACCACTTGCTAAAGGTTTAACACCACAGCCCACCAACTTTATGGATAAAGAGCGAGCCACAAATCGCACAATTATGGGATTATATGAAGCTGTATCCAATGGCATAGACGATACGCCAATGGTTGCTTTTAGCCAATTTAATGAGCAACAACGTTGGTCACTCGCCTTTTATGTAGGCAGTTTAGCTTTTCAAGATATAACTAAGCCGCAACACAATAACCAGACAATCAGCACTTCAGACATCATTAATCTTAACCCTGCGCAGCTTTCACAAAATCAATCCCCTGCCCAAGTTCAATTTATTAAGTGGCTACGCGGTAATCCAGAACACTTATTTAAAAACAAAGCTCAGCCACTTAGCGTTGCACGCTCGCAACTTATTGCAGCGCAAAATGCACATGCTAATGGTGAATATGCAAAAGCCAGCGAACTGGCTATCAGTGCCTATTTAGATGGTTTTGAGCTGATAGAAAATAACTTAAATGCATACGATGAAAGCTTGCGTAAAAACATTGAAGTACAATTGATGAACTTACGTAACACATTCAAAAATGAAAAAAACACCGAGCTTGTCGGTGCGCAAGTTAATGCTGTACTTGCACAATTAACAAAAGCAAACAACCTACTTAATGACACCACACTCAGCGATGGCGCCTTGCTATCAGCCAGTTTAGTTATTTTGCTGCGCGAAGGCCTAGAGGCACTATTAGTTGTTATTGCGCTAATGACGGTGCTTATAAAAACCAAACGCCAGGATGCGCTTAAATACGTTCATATTGGCTGGGTAATGGCCCTTATAGCAGGTGGCTTAACATGGGCAGTAGCGCAAACATTAATACAAATAAGTGGTGCCAGCCGCGAAGTAATGGAAGGGATAGGCGCCCTATTTGCAGCTATTATTTTGCTATATGTTGGGGTATGGATGCACAGTAAAACCAGTGCACAGCAGTGGCAGGCATATATTCAGCAAAATATTAATACGCGATTAGAGTCTGGCACACTATGGGGGCTCGCGGGTCTCTCGTTTATAGCGGTATATCGTGAAGTGTTCGAGACGGTATTATTTTATCAGTCGTTATTAACGCAAAGCTCGCAAGCACAGTATTCATCGGTGGCTATTGGGTTTGCATTGGGTGTGGTTTTATTAGCGCTTATTGCATGGGTGTTAGTTAAATATTCGATTAAGTTACCTATTGCTAAGTTTTTTGCGTATACAACTTATTTATTATTTGCACTAGCCTTTGTATTAATGGGTAAAGCTGTCATTGCATTACAAGAGGCTGATTTAGTCGCGATTAGTGTAATGCCGATAAACTTTGATATTGCACTACTGGGTTTAAAATCTACGTGGCAAGGCTTTATAGCGCAACTTACCGTAGCTGTTATATTTAGCTTTTACATTATTAAAGCTAAAAAACGCTAGCAAACACATCCTTAATAGTAAAAAGTTGTGCGTGGCTTTTTACTATTAAGGGTTTAGATCATGCCCATGTATCTAAATGTTTATTCCCTTGATCATCTACAGTAATTGCTTTTTCATTAGCTGCACTTGCACTTTTTTTGCCCTGCGCCTGCGCTAATCTTTTTTTGTTGAGTGTCTGCTTTTTTTCATTTTCAAGCTTAATTTTTTGCGCTTGTGGCATATTTTGCACACCTGCAATATGAAATGTACTTTTAGGCTCAAGCTCTAACCGCGAAATTTTCCCTAAAAAAGGGATCATTATATCCATAGCCCCCTCCTTAACTTGTTTATTAAAAATTAGATAAATTGACCAATAAAGCCCAATTTGCCTACAATTTAAACATTAAAACAACTAAAAATACTGTTTAGCTCTCAATATTATCGGCAGTTATAAGATATGCTTTAATTTGGTAAAAAAAAACTTGCCTAAGCTAGGCGGTTTATGTTTTTATAAATGCGAAATTTATTGAAACAGATTAAAGCTTAACGCTCACTAAATAGCGGTAAGTAAAATAGGATACAAAAATGCGCTTAAACCTGACAACAGTACATCATCACCACCATTCACCGGAATAACCTGTCAGGTCTTTCGCTGAGAGGTTATTCCTAAAAGGAACCTCTGGCGATTCAAAACACATTGATTCATTTTCGCCCTGAGGTTCCCCTCGGGGTTTTTAGTTTTTAAATTAAAGGAAAATGAATAATGAGTAACACAAATCGTCTACGTATCGCCATCCAAAAAGGCGGTCGTCTGTCTAAAGATTGTCAAGATTTACTAAAGCAGCTAGGTGTTAAATTAAACCTACGTGAGCAACGCTTAATTGCACACTCAACCAATATGCCAATTGACGTGCTTCGTGTGCGCGATGACGATATTCCGGGCTTAGTAATGGACGGTGTTTGTGATTTAGGTATTGTTGGCGAAAACGTACTAGTAGAAGTACAAGCCGAACGTGAACGCCAAGGTGTACCAAGCGAAGTTAGCAAACTAGCAAAACTAGACTTTGGTTACTGCCGCCTTGCACTTGCATGGCCACAAGAGCTTGGCCCACGTGATAAAAGCTGGTTTGAAGGCAAGCGTATTGCAACAACCTACCCAGAAATTTTAACGCAGTGGTTAAAGCGCGAAGGCATTAATGCAAGTACTGTAATGCTTACAGGTTCAGTAGAAGTAGCCCCACGTGCCGGCCTTTCAGATGCAATTTGTGATTTAGTTTCTACCGGTGCAACGCTTGAAGCGAACGGCTTGATTCAAGGTGATACAATTTTAGAATCAAACGCGTGTTTAATTCAAAATAAAGACCTGCAAGATGAAGACAAACTAGCGCTAATCAATAAGCTTATGCCGCGCCTTCGTGGTGTTAAACAAGCTAAAGAAAGCAAATACATTATGCTACACGCGCCAAAAACTAAACTTGATGAAATTTGCGAAATTTTACCAGGCTCTGGCCAACCTACTCTACTTGCACTTGCTGGTAACGAAGAGTACGTAGCGCTTCACATGGTAAGCAGCGAAACATTATTTTGGGAAACAATGGAGCAGCTTAAAGCCCTAGGCGCTAACTCTATTTTAGTAATGCCAATTGAAAAAATGATGGAGTAAGTACCATGCTTCGTTGGAATGAGGAATCTTCACAAGTACAAGCAGCGGCGCTAATGCGCCCTGCGGTTTCTGCCAGCGCCAAGATTGAAGCTATATGCCAAACAATTATGAGCGATGTGAAAGAGCAAGGTGATAAAGCCTTACTTGATATGGCTAAAAAGTTTGATAATAGAGCTACCCCTCGTTTACGTGTACCGCTTGATGAAATAAACGCATCAGAGCAAGCACTAAGCGCAGAGCTTAAATACGCAATTGACACCGCTTATGCAAACGTTAAACGTTTTCACGAAGCGCAATTGCCTAAAGATATTAAGTTATCACCCCAACCTGGCGTTGAATGTGAACTGAAATATCAGGCCATCGAAGCTGTGGGTATTTATGTACCTGGTGGCAGTGCTCCACTGCCATCATCGGTTATTATGCAAGGTGTACTTGCACAATTAAGTGGTGCTAAAACCGTCGTACTTGCCACCCCTGTGCAAGGTGATGAAAGCATTAACCCTGCGATATTATATGCAGCTAAGTTATGTGGCATTACAACTTTAATTGAAAGTGGTGGCGCAGGTGCTATAGCCGCAATGGCCTACGGAACTGAATCAGTGCCTAAAGTGAACAAAATTTTTGGCCCAGGTAATAGCTTTGTAACGATGGCCAAACAGCTTGTTGCGCAAACGATCCCTGGAATGGCAATCGATATGCCAGCAGGCCCCTCTGAAGTACTAGTTATTGCAGATGAGCGTGCAAACCCAGAATTTATAGCGGCAGATTTACTCTCGCAAGCTGAGCACGGCGCAGACTCGCAAGTTATTTTATTGTGTAACAGCGAAAGCATCATTGAGCAAACGCAGCAGGCACTTACACGCCAGCTTGCTAAATTAAGCCGCAAAGATACAGCCGAGCAAGCTCTGGCTAATTCATCACTTATTTTAGTCGACTCTGTTGAGCAAGCATTTGACGTATCAGCGCAATATGGCCCTGAGCACTTAATTTTGCAATTAGCAGATTCAACACCTTACTTAGATAAAGTAAGAAATGCAGGCTCGGTATTTGTTGGCGACTACACGCCAGAATCAGCGGGCGATTACGCATCGGGTACTAACCACGTGTTACCTACCTACGGTTACAGTGCAACCTATTCAAGCTTAAACTTGCTTGATTTTTTCCGCACTTACACAGTACAAACTATAAGTAAAAGTGGCCTAACACAGCTGTCAAAAGCTATTTTGCCACTAGCAGATGCAGAAGGCCTTGATGCACACGCAAATGCGGTTTCAATTCGTTTAGAGGCAATTAAAAATGAGCAATGAGAGCGCACAAGCGACAAGCTTATTACCACAAAATATTGCAGCTCTTGCTGCCTATAGCTCTGCTAAAAGTGAAAAGCTAACAGGGTCAACGTGGTTAAATGCCAATGAAAGCCCGTACGCTAAAAATATTGAGCTGAGTATTGAAGATTTAAATCGCTACCCAGATCCACAGCCGCAATTGGTTATTGACCGCTATGCTGCGTATGCAGAGCTTGAAAGCGAAAGCGTATTAATGACGCGCGGCGCCGATGAAGGCATTGAGCTTTTAGTACGTACCTACTGCGAACCTGCAAAAGACAGCATTGCGTTATTTTTGCCAACCTACGGTATGTACAAAGTAACCGCTGATACGCACAACGTTGCAATCAATGGCTTAACCCAAGCGTTATTACTTGATGGCAGTGTTGATGAAATAGTTGAGGCAGTGGACAGCTCAAAATTGGTGTTTATTTGTAATCCAAATAACCCAACCGGTAGCATAACCCCCCTTGAAAAAGTAAAAGCACTGGCAATAGCCCTTGCCGGTAAAGCCTTAGTTATTGTTGATGAAGCCTACATTGAGTTTTGCCCTGAGCAAAGTGCTACAGCGCTGATTAACGAATATAGTAATGTAGTGGTACTGCGCACTTTGTCTAAAGCGTTTGCGCTTGCAGGGTTAAGAACCGGTTTTACACTTGCACAAGACAGCGTACTTGCCCCTATTCGTAAAGTGATTGCGCCGTATCCGGTATCGGGTGTGGTAGCAAGTATTGCTGCGCAAGCAATTGCGCCTGATGCAATTACATCAATGCGCCGCCAAGTGACTATTTTAAATAGTTTAAAAGCTAAGCTTGTACAGTGGTTAAACGCATCCCCAGCTGCATTAAAAATTCTCACTGGTGAAGGTAACTTTGTTACCTTAAAATTAGCCGACAAAAACTACTTTAAAGTAGCACTTGAACAAGGTTTAGTGATGCGCGCGTTTACCCTATACGGTGAAGACGATTGGTTACGTATCTCCATTGGTAATGAGCAAGAACTTGAGCAAGTAAAAATTTGGTTAGATGGCCTTGATAAGCCAGCAACCTCACCTCTTTTATCAGGACAAGAAGTATCATGAGTAACCCCTATTTATTTATTGACCGTGACGGCACCATAATTGAAGAGCCAATCACCGACAAACAGGTAGACAGCCTAGAAAAATTAGCGTTTTTACCTGGTGTTATCCCGGCTTTATTACAATTACAAGCCGCAGGGTACCGCTTAGTAATGGTATCTAACCAAGATGGCTTAGGCACAGACAGCTTCCCGACTGCTGACTTTGATATAGCTCAAGATAAAATGATGGACATACTGCAAAGCCAAGGCATTAGCTTTGACGAGGTATTGATTTGTCCACACTTTGACGAGCAAAACTGTGATTGCCGTAAACCTAAAACAGGTTTATTAACTGAACTTATGCGCTCTGGCAAAGTTGATTTAGCTCGCTCATACGTGATTGGCGATCGTCAAACCGATATTGGCCTTGCTCAAAACTTGTGTTGTGAAGGCATTTTGTATGATGGCAGCTGGCCTGCCATTGTTACAAAGCTTACAACTGCCAACCGTGAAGGCCGTGTTACGCGTAACACCAAAGAAACCCAAATTGATGTAGCCATAAACCTAGATCAAACTAAAAACGGTAGCATTGAAACAGGCCTTGGCTTTTTTGATCATATGCTTGATCAAATTCGCACCCACGCCAACATTGGTCTAAATATTAAAGCGAAAGGCGATTTACACATAGACGAGCACCACCTTGTTGAAGACATAGGTATTGCCCTAGGTGTTGCGCTTAGACAAGCGCTGGGTACTAAATCGCAAATAGCGCGCTATGGTTTTGCGCTGCCAATGGATGAGTGTAAAGCTGAAGCACAAATTGATTTATCGGGCCGCGCTTCATTTGTATTAAACGCTAACTTTAGCCGCGAAAAAGCCGGCGATTTAGACGTACAAATGGTTGAGCACTTTTTCAAAAGCTTAAGCGATAATGCCGCTATTAGCCTTATTTTATCGGTGAGCGACGGTAACTGTCATCACCAAGTAGAAGGCTTATTTAAAGCGTTTTCACGTGCCCTTCGTATGGCAGTAGCACAAGACACGACCCAACAAACAGCCAGCTCTAAGGGATGTTTATGATTGCCATAATTAATACCGGGTGTGCCAATATAAATTCAGTTCGTTTTGCCTTTGAACGCTTAGGTCAAACGCCAACAGTCATTACCTCACCAGAGCAATTAGCTGGTTTTGAGCGTGCAATATTACCAGGCGTTGGCCATGCATCAGTTGCCATGAAACGCCTTGTAGATAACGGCTGGCAACAAGCTATAAACGAATACCAGCGCCCACTTATGGGAATTTGCTTAGGTATGCAGTTACTGTGCGAAAGCACCGAAGAAGGTAACGTACAATGCTTAGGTAAAATACCAGGGCAAGTAAAAGCCCTTGATGTTGGCAACTTAACATCGCCGCATATGGGTTGGAATAACTTAAGCGTAAATAAAGAGCATGCACTTACCAAAGGCTTGACACAAGACGAGCAAGTGTACTTTGTACATAGCTTTGCGCACACCGTAAACGATGCAACACTTGTAAGCGGCGAATACGGCCAAACCTTTTCAGCCATTGTTGCAAAAGACAACTACGCTGGCATGCAATTTCACCCAGAGCGCAGTGCAAAAGTAGGCACACGTTTATTACAAAATTTTGTTGATTGGCAGTTATAAACGGCCCATTAACCAACAATAAAGAGATTATTTGTGATTATTCCAGCATTAGACGTATTACAAAATCAAATTGTTCGTTTATACCAAGGTAAGTACGACACCGCTCAGTTTTACCCTTTTGAGCTTGGCGCACGTTTAAAAGAATACGCCGACAGCGGCGCAGGTAAATTACACCTTGTAGATTTAGAAGGCGCACGCGATCCAAGTAAAAAACAGTGGCAACATATTCAAGCTGCAACTAAAGCGCTTAGCGTACCGTATCAAGTGGGCGGCGGTATTCGCTCAGAGCAAGATGTAAGCGATTGGCTAAAAGCCGGTGCTAACCAAGTTGTTATTGGTTCTATGGCGGTAGAAAAACGCGAGCAAGTAAAAGCCTGGATTGAACAATTTGGCGCCGAGCACTTTGTTATTGCCCTTGATGTAAATAAAACAGCCACTGGCTGGGCACCTGCTACGCACGGTTGGTTAAGTGAATCTGAGTTTGGTTTACTTGAGCTTGTAGATTTTTATGTAAGCTTAGGCGTTATTGACTTTTTATGTACGGACATCAGTAAAGATGGCACCATGACTGGCCCATCGTTTGAGCTTTACGAAGATTTAACTCGCCATAACAGCAGCATTAAAGTACAAGCTTCGGGTGGCGTGAGTTCTCTTGATGACATTAAAAAGCTTAAAGAGCTTGGTGTAGGTGGTGTTATTTTAGGTAAGTCACTACTTGATGGCGCATTTAGTGTTGAGGAGGCGTTGGCATGTTATCAAAACGCATAATCCCGTGTTTAGATGTAAAAGACGGCCAAGTAGTAAAAGGCGTTAAATTTAAAGGCCACGAAATAGTGGGCGATATTTTAACAATGGCAAAAGCCTACAGCGATGCCGGCGCCGATGAACTGGTTTTTTATGAAATCAGCGCAAGCGTTGAAAAACGCCTACTTGATGTAAATTGGGTAGAGAGCATTGCCCGCCACATCGATATTCCATTTTGTGTGGCTGGCGGTATTAAATCGGTAGCCGATGCAGCACGTGTACTAGAGCGTGGCGCTGACAAAATAAGTATTAACAGCCCTGCTATTGCCCGCCCTGAGCTTATAAAAGAGCTACACGATGAATTTGGTAAGCAATGTGTAGTTGTAGGTATTGATAGCTTTTACGATGAAGTGACCGGCGAGTATTTAGTGTATCAATTAACCGGCGATCCTAATGCATCAAGCCGTACACGTTACAAAACCGAAGAATGGGTTAAACGCGTACAAGACTTAGGCGCAGGCGAAATTGTTTTAAACTGTATGAACCAAGATGGCGTACGTAACGGTTACGACAATGAGCAGCTAAGTAAAATGCGCGCATTATGTAATATTCCTTTAATCGCATCAGGCGGTGCAGGCAGTATGCAAGATTTTGTTGATGTATTTAAACAAAGCGAAGTCGATGGCGCATTAGCAGCAAGCGTTTTTCACAAAAATGTGATTAACATTGGCGAATTAAAACAATTTTTAACTGATAACCAAGTGGCAGCAAGACTATGCAAGTAACACAACAAAACCAAACTCAAGTAGATTTTGCTAAAAGCGAAATGATCCCTGCGATTGTTCAAGATGCTCGCTCTGGTGTTATTTTAATGCAAGGCTTCATGAATAGAGAAGCACTAAAGGTAACGCTTGAAAGTAACAAAGTAACCTTTTACTCGCGTTCAAAGTCACGTTTATGGACCAAAGGTGAGTCATCAGAAAACTACTTAAACGTAGTATCAGTGCATACCGATTGTGACTACGACTCAATTTTAGTACTGGCTAACCCAGAAGGCCCAACATGTCACTTAGGTACACAAAGCTGCTTTGGTGATGATGCAAAACCTAGCCTAAGCTTTTTAGCGCAATTAGAAGATGTGATTGTTGAGCGTAAAAACGACGACCCAGCAAAAAGCTACACCGCTTCATTATTTGCTAAAGACTTAAGCCGTAGCTGTCAAAAAGTGGGCGAAGAAGGCGTAGAAGTAGCGCTTGCTGCAATGAAACACGATAACGATGAGCTTACTAATGAATCGGCTGATTTAATTTACCACCTTACTGTATTACTCCAACGCCAAGGCTTAGCCCTTGAAGACGTTGTAAAATGCTTGCAAGGTCGCCATAAATAATACAGCTGCTTTATTTTAGCGCATTTACAGGCCCATATTTTATGGGCCTTTTTACGTTATGGTATTTATTTTTTTACATAGGTTGCGTATGGTGCAGCTTATCTAATTCTTTTAGCGTTGCTTATGAATAAATCAATTATCACAGCCTTATCCTTATTGTTATTAACAGGTTGTGTAAGCCAAAAAGCCCCTGCGCCTAAAATAGTAAAAACGCAAAACACATGTAGCCCACTAAACACATTACTTAATGCGCACGCTAATGGCTTTAATGTAGTAAAAGCAAATAAAGTGGGGAATGATTTTATAAACCAGTGGCACGCTAATACCCATTTTATAGGCACTACCTGCACTATTACTCAACATAATAAGCAGTTTAGTTATCAATGCACGAGTGAAAACAAACAAGCCCATGCCACAAATCTACATATACAAACAGTGGATAAAATACGTCAATGTGTAGCGTCACAAGGCTGGTACGAAAATACGAAAGAGTCAGCAACTTCAATCAGTAGTAACTTTGTTTTGGATGAAGTTCATCCAGTTATCACCTTATTTACCTCTCAAAGCAGAACGCGCTATATTACCCGTTTTGAAATTGCTCCACCGCTAGGAAATTAAATGCAAAAACCCACACACTCAAACACTAAGTTAAAAACAGACTGTTTAGGCATATGTGAGCGCCGCAGCGGTTATTGCACTGGCTGCGGGCGAACTAATGAAGAAATATTTGATTGGATCATCCTCAGCCAAGAAGAAAAAAACGCCATTTTAGCGCAGCCGCGAGCTGACTTAAAAAAGCCATAAATTTGCCACTTGCGTGTAACAGCCCCCCTTTAGTATTGCTAAAAACGGTAGGGGGTGAACATCATGGCAGCATTATTTGTAATAAACTTAGCGCGCTCCGCGCAGCGACTCGCAAATACTCAAACGCAACTGGCACGTGTTAACTTGTCATTTGAACGGATTGATGCCGTAGATGGCGCACAATTGAGTACACAACAAAAGCTCCTACATTACAGCCCGCAATTAAATAAACAGCAGTATCACTATCCGCTAAGCAATGGCCAAATTGGCTGCTATTTAAGCCACCGTAAAGCATGGCAAAAAATAGTTGATGAAAAACTAGATTACGCGATTGTGCTCGAGGATGACTTTTATATTGATGAGAGCATTCATAATGCGATAAAAAATATTGAGCAGCTACAGCAGCCCTGGCAGCTTATCAAACTCGCCGCTTATGAAAACCGCACTCGCCCTATTGCCTATCAGCAAAACCTAAATAACCACCAGCAATTAGTCATACATATAAAGCTAATGACCGGCTGTTGTGCTACGGCAATAAGCTATGAAGGGGCTAAGCAATTACTTAAAGCCACAGCCCAATTTGGCCGCCCTGTAGATTGCGACTTACAGCATATTTGGGAAACCCACGTAAATGGTTTTTCGCTTATGCCATACCCTGTTTCGCAAAATACAGACATACAGAGCGATATTGCAAGCTGCGCTACTAAAACCAAGGTTAAAAAAGCTTTTTTTAAACGTAAGTTTCAACAATTACACAGCGGCGTTTTAAATAAACTTTATACAAATGCATTTATAAAACAAACCAAGCAAATTAAACCTAATAAAAAAGGCGCTACAAAAGCACCTTCTTTACTCACGCAAGGTTCTTAATTTTATAACTATGCTTTATCGAGCGCTTGGCTTACATCGGCAATAATATCGGCAATGTTTTCAATACCGACTGACAGGCGAATTAAATCACGGCTCACACCTGCGTTTGCAAGCTCTTCATCATTTAATTGGCGGTGCGTGGTTGACGCTGGGTGACAAGCCAGCGATTTAGCATCGCCAATATTAACTAAACGCAAGATCATATTAAGCGCATCAATAAAGCGCGTGCCTGCTTCAAGGCCGCCCGCGATACCAAAGCTTAAAATGCCTGAGGCTTTACCACTGGTGATTTTTTGGCTCATTGCATTATATGGGCTTGATGTTAAACCAGCGTAGTTAACCCAAAGTACTTTAGGGTGATTTTCTAAGTATTCAGCCAGTTGCTGCGCGTTTTCGCAGTGACGATCCATTCGTAAACCTAAGGTTTCTAGGCCAATTAAAATGTCAGATGCGTTTTTGGGCGCAAGTGCTGCACCGGTATTTCTAAGTGGCACTACTCTACAACGACCAATAAAGGCTGCTTCTGCAAAGGCATCGGTATAGACCACATTGTGATAAGACGGATCGGGCTCATTCATCATTGCAAAGCGTGTGGCATTGGCTTTCCAATCAAATTTACCTGAATCAACAATCATACCGCCAATAGCTGTACCGTGTCCGTTTATATACTTTGTCAGTGAATGAACCACTATATCGGCACCTAGCTCAAATGGGCGGCATAAATACGGGGTAGCCACAGTATTATCAACAATAAGTGGCACCCCTTTACTATGAGCAATATTAGCTAAACGCTCAATATCGACAATATTACCTGCCGGGTTACCAATGGACTCACAAAATACTGCGCGGGTATTATCATCAATCGCGTCTTCAAAGGCGCTAAAATCATCAGCCTTAATCATGCGTGCTTCAATACCTTGGCGCGGTAACGTATGAGCAAATAAGTTATATGTACCGCCATATACTTGGCTGGTGCTCACAATATTAGTGCCTACTTCACACAAGCATTGAATAGCATAGGTAATAGCTGCCATGCCCGAGGCTACCGCTAGCGCGCCAATGCCCCCTTCCATTGCAGCAATACGCTGTTCAAGTACGGCATTGGTTGGGTTCATTATGCGGGTATAAATATTGCCTGGTACTTTTAAGTCGAATAAATCAGCGCCATGCTGCGTATTATCAAACGTGTAAGATGAGGTATTATAAATAGGCACTGCTGCTGATTTAGTGGTTTCTTCAGACTCGTAACCATGGTGCAGTGCTAATGACTCTAGTTTCATAATTATTTCCTTCAATATTGTGATGATTAAACCTAGCATCATTAGCTTATAAAATGCACATGAATTAAATTAATGAATTATGAGTGTCAGGGGTATTAAAGTTTGCGGGATGAGTTTTACTCAATCTAGTGGGTGTTGTATTTCACTGCGTAGGTTTTGTTTTATCTAAATACCAAAGCAGTAGCAGTAAAGCCTATCATATTAATGCGTAGCGTTATTTGGCTAAAGGGTTTAAATACTAAATGCGTTGGGCGGCTCAATTTACGCTATTTAAAGCTCAATGGGTTTTAGGTTAACACTTATAATAAATGTACTTATAACGCTTTAAAATCAAGTAACTGTAGCGCAGGCAGCGGTTTACTAAAATAGTAACCTTGAATCAAATCGCAATTTAGCTCGGCTAGTAGTTTTTGTTGTGCTGATGTTTCTACGCCCTCAGCTACCACACTTAAGCCTAAGCTATGCGACATTGCAATTGTGGCTTTAACTAAGCTGTAGTCTTCTTGGTTTTCGGTAATACCACAAATAAAGCTGCGATCTATTTTTAATACCTCAAACGGATATTGCCTTAAATAGCTAAGCGATGAGTAGCCTGTGCCAAAGTCATCCATAGATAGTTTAATACCGAGCTTATTAAGTGCATGCAACGATTCTGTAATATTGGTTTGTACGCTCATTAACACGCCTTCGGTTATTTCAAGCTCGACATTTTTAGCACTTACTCCGGTTTTTTCTAACGTGCTTGCTATAAAACTTAGCAGCTCTGAATCTCTAAATTGGCTTGGAGATAAATTAATTGCCATGCTGTAGTTTTGTTGAGAGCTTGCCTGCCACTGCGTTAAAAATGCTAATGCCTGCTCAATAACAAACTTTCCAATAGGAATAATTAAACCTGTTTGCTCTGCTAACGGAATAAACTCATCGGGCATAACCTTACCAAGCACACTATTGTTCCAGCGTAATAGCGCCTCAGCCCCAATTATTTTAAGTGTTTTAGCATCGCATTTAGGTTGGAAATACAATTCAAATTCGTTTTTCTCAAGAGCAACATGCATCTGCGCTTCTATTGCTAACCGCCTTTTTATGGCGGTATTCATTTCGCTGGTAAAGCAGGCGTAGGTGTTTCTGCCAAGCGCTTTTGCTTGGTACATTGCGGTGTCTGCATGGCGTAATAAATCAGAGGCTGTTACCCCATTATCAGGGTACAAAGCCACGCCAATACTTAACGTTAATAACAATTCGCGGCCATCTATTTCAAAGGGGGTTCTAAAGCTTTTAAGTAAGCGTGTAACAATCGCATCTAGCTGTTTTTTACTGTGTAGCTCTGGTTGTAAAATAATGAATTCATCGCCCCCCAACCTGCCTACGGTCGCGTTTTCATTAACTATTTGACTCAATTTATTAGCGGCGCTGATAAGTAATGAATCGCCAATTTCATGCCCGAGTGTGTCGTTTACTTTTTTAAAGTCATCTAAGTCGATAAAAATAACAGCGGCTAAAATGTTTTTTTCGCTCGCAGTGTTAATCAGCTGAGTAAGTCGTTTTAAAGAATTAAAACGATTAGGGAGTAGCGTTAAGCTATCGTAATAGGCTTGTTTACGTATAAGTTTGTTTGACTCATGCTGCTCTGTTATGTCGCGAATTATCACCATTACTTGGTCTGAATGATGTAAATAACTCACTCGCGCTTCGAAATACAACACGCCTTTGGGTACTAAAAGTTCGTATTCAAAGCATACATTACCTTTGTGAATTAACAGCTCTTGAATATTGTCTTTAAACATTTTGGCTACAGTATAGGGCAATACGCTAAACATCGATTTATTTAAAAATTGCTCAGGCTGTAAATGTAAGTTGCTCAAATCATTTGCATGGTAATCAACTATGGTGCCATCCGGTTTGAGTAAAAAGTACAAATCAGGAATGGCTTCAAATACTTTTTCGAGCATCTGCTGTTTATCCATAGCTTGCGCTTGTGCTTGTTTTACATCGCTCAAGTCTATGTCTATGCAGTACATCTGTTTTACCCCATGCTGATTTGTAAACATAACATGGCTTGAAAACACAGTAACATTGCTGCCATTTTGATGCTGTAATGTAAGCTCAGCCGCGGGTATTTCGATATCGTTTATGAGCCACTCACGATGAGCATCTATAACCGCATCTTGCATTGGGGGCGGAATAATTAAATCTTCTAGTTTTTTTCCGGTTGCGTACTCTTTTGTATAGCCATAAAGCAGCTCACTGCCTTTATTCCAATAAATAACGCGGCGCTGCTCATCGTATCCTTGCACAGAAATACTGTGTATCGCATCAAATAACTGATGCAGCGGATCGTTAAGCACAAATTGATGTGAGAGGATTTGAGTGGTTTTTAATGACTTCATTTATACGCAACCTAGAGTCGTTATTAACACAATAATAGGACGTACTCTTAAAATTAGCACTTTTAGGTTGGTTTTTAAGTGATATACCTTTGCATAAGATATAAAAAAGGAGCCAAAGCTCCTTTAATAAAACGCTATTATGTTAATCAGCTTGCACATTAATTGGGTGCTCTACCCCCATCCATGCTTTAAATAAGGCCCGTTGAGATAAAGTTGCATTTTTATCAGCAACCACCTTTTTAGGTTTATCATAATCTTGCGATAAAACGAGGGTTGTCGATTGGAGCGCATCGCGACGAATAAAATCGATAGTGACTTTTTCTCCCGCTTTAAATACTTCTAAGCTCGATTTTAAATCTTTTCCAACATGCTGCTTGTTAACCGCCACAATTTTATCGTCTGTTGTGAGGCCCGCCTGCCATGCTGCTCCGCCTCTGCGAACGTGGGTGAGCGTTAATAACTCACCGCTATTTTTTGCAGTTGCATCAATGCTTGCTAATGGCTTAGCGCTCTCAGGGCGAGTAAGCTCTAAGCCAACTTTACCTAATAAAGCATCAAAATCTATATTAGCTGGGGTGCTCACGTTATCGTGCCACCACGTTGTGTAGTCTTCACCTGTTAGGTCTTTTAATATTGCCAGTACATCTTGCTCAGTAAACCCTTGTGGTAACGTGTGCTTGTTGTATAAAGCATTGTGTACTTGGCGGTAATTAACTTTTGCCTGGGTTGTTTCTAATAAATGTATATCTAACAACATAGAAAGCAATGAGCCCTCTAAATATATATTGGTGCTGTAATTACGCGCGTGGTCGCCGCCTTGGCTTATCCATTTATCAAAGCTTGTTTCGCTGGCACTTTGTACTTCTCGACCTGGTGTTTGTAAGTGGCGATTAATCGTTTTACTCATCACTTTAAAAAACTCATCGGTGGTTTCTATGCCTGATCGCACTAATAGATGATCTTCAAAGTAGCTAGTAGAACCTTCCGAAATCCATAATAAATTTGAGTAGTTCATGTTGGTGTAATCATAAGGCGCCAGCCCTTTAGGGCGGTAAGCTTTTACATTCCAGGTATGAATAAATTCATGCGCGGCGGTACTTATAAAGCCTAAGTAGTCTTCGCGGCTACCAAAACGATTCCGTGGGCGCTGTATAATGGTTGAGTTTAAATGCTCAGTAGCCCCGCCAGCACCCGATGTGGCATGCACCATAAATACATAACGCTCATACGGGTAGCTATCCCAAATAACATTACCTGTGGTCACTAATTTTTTTAAATCAGTAAGCATTAGTTGCTCATCGTAGTTGCCTTCGCCCCATATAACTAACTCGTATTGGCGGCCATCTACTTCAAATTTATGAAGTTTGT
This sequence comes from Pseudoalteromonas sp. 2CM37A, assembly GCF_023161885.1. Taxonomy (NCBI): domain Bacteria; kingdom Pseudomonadati; phylum Pseudomonadota; class Gammaproteobacteria; order Alteromonadales; family Pseudoalteromonadaceae; genus Pseudoalteromonas; species Pseudoalteromonas sp. 2CM37A. The sequence goes on along the minus strand of NZ_JALNTJ010000002.1, from coordinate 618,447 downwards.
TAATTCCTGTTTCTATTGGTGAGTCTACCAGTACATCGTAATCTGCTGCTTTAAAACTGTGTTTATTACTCGCATTTTCCATGCCTGATACAGAGCGCCACGCTTTAGGCACCTTTAAATCTACGGTAACTGGTTCTTGGCGAAACGATTCACTAAACATAAAAAAGCCAGATGCATCAATAAACGCATGGCTATCGTCTATGTGGCGTGCACGTTTACCTAACTCGTTTGCATATACTTGGTAATCAATATTCACGTGTGTTGGCTCAGCTAAATGCACTCGCCATGTGCTGTGATTAATTTTTTCCCATTTTAATGCATTGCCATTGTCGTCTGTGGCCGCAAAGTAACGTACCCCATTGGCTAAATTTAATATTTCGTAGCGACCAGTACGCCATGCAGGCAATTTAACATCGATATGCGATTGCGCCGACTTTGGAAACTCTACACTTACATTACCTAAATGATGTTGTGGCTGTGTAATACTTAAAGAATAATTTACATCGGCTAACGCAGGGGCTGCACAACAGGCCGCTAACATTGACAGGACAAAACGCTTTTTCATAATGACTCAAGGTTACTTATTATTTGAAATAAGCCTAACAAGGCATAAATTAAAAGTGAATTAAAAACGACAAACAACCTAATAGCTCAGTTTACATGCAGGGTCTAAGTAAAAATGCTAAGTTTTTAATTAGATAACTACACTTAATATGATTTTGTTGTAAACTGAAGGTAATGTAATTAATACGATGGCGGTATGCTTAGGTGTCTGAAAACTCTAACGCTGTAGATAAAAAGTTAAAGCAAGCAATTGAAGCAAGGGTAGCCATTGAAAATGCGCGTAAGCTCCAAGTTGATACTTTATCAAATCTAACTGCAAAACTGTCTTTAAGCTGTAAAGGGCTTGATATTGAGCTTGATAATAAACTCGCCAAATTTAGAAGTTCGCTAAATAAAGGTGTCGGGTTTGAAATATTATCCCCTTTAATAGATGACATTTTATTATTACTCCAAAACCAAGAGGCGTTACAAACAGCCCATCAGCGAGAGCTGTTTTCGAGCGTACAAACAGCCGGTAAGCTTTTACAAAAAACCAAAGGCTTACCAGATGATACCCGCCGCACCTTAAGACATTTACTCGACCACGAAATTAATAATGTACAGTCTACGCACGACTACATCCCGATATTAAATCAGCTTATTAACTTTTATCACCATGCTTTGCATAGCAAGCTTTCAATCACGGATGAAACAAGTACCAATGCTTCTCCTCGTATGGCTAAAAAGCTGTTAGAGCTTGCAAATGAGCTGGTATTAGAGGATGAATCGACTGAACAAATTAAACAAATAAAAAATACAATTACCGAAAACGATAATTTAGAAGCCCTGTTGCAAGCTGCTTTAAATATAATAAGCATCGTGGTCAAAAATATCAGTAAAGAGCGCCAATCGGCACAAAGCTTTTTAGTCTCGCTTAACCAAACATTAGAAGAGTTGCACTCATCAATTGTATCTACCAGCCAGCACTCTAAGTCAATGGGGGAAGAGTTCGATACACTAAATAAACGTATTGAAGGAAAAATAAAGCATTTAAACGAGCAAACCCAATCTGCTACGTCTATTTCCTCTTTAAAAGAATTAGTTGATAACGAGCTAAAATCTCTCAGCCAAGACTTTATTGCTAAAGAGCAGCTAGAAAGAAAAGACCGCGAAACGCTGATTGCCAGCTTTGATGAAATTAACGAGCGAATCGGCAGCTTAGAAGGCAAACTAACCAAATATAAAAAACGCCTAAACGAGCAACGCTTTAAAAGTTTACTCGACAGCCTTACAAAACTTCCTAACAGAGCGGCTTTTGATGAACGTTACAATCACGAGCTTCACTTATTTAATGTCCAAGCCTCGGATGTTACCCTAGTGGTTATTGATGTGGATCACTTTAAGTCAATTAATGATAGATTTGGTCATACTGCAGGCGATATAACCTTACAAGTTATTGCAAAGGCGCTGCAAAAATCAGTAAGGCAGTCTGATTTTATAGCCCGCTACGGCGGAGAAGAGTTTGTTTTATTAATGCCTGGGCTTTCGTTGTTGAACGCAGCGCAGCCGCTTGAAAAACTTAGAAAAGTGATTAAAAATATTCCTTTTAAATTTAGAGAAAAAGAAATAGAAATCACCATTTCGTTAGGCGCTACACAATTTAAAAAAGGCGATACACCGCTCAAAGCATTCGACAGAGCAGATGACGCCCTTTATGAAGCAAAGAAAACGGGTCGGGATCGCCTTTGTATGAGTAAATAATGTCATAATTCTCAATTAGTTTGAGTGCTAAAGTAGATGACATGCAGTTTTTACATTTTAAGCAGCAAGGAGAATGCCGATGTTAATACAGTTAAACCCGACTGGGGTTTTAGATTTACTGTCACAATTGGAAGTTGATTTATTAGAGCAATCTTCAGCCAGTGAACGTTATCGACTTTTTAGAAACTGTGCCTTAGCCGTCCTTAACGTAGGCAGCCACACAGACGCAAGTAATGAAATTTACGACAAATACCAAGACTTTGATATTCGTTTAGTCAGTCGCGAGCGCGGCATTAAAATTGAGTTAGAAAACCCTCCCGAAACCGCCTTTGTTGATGGCGAAATAATTACCGGTATTCACGAGCATATTTTTTCGGTGATCCGCGATATTTTATTTATTTGCCAAAAGTACGAAAAAGATCTTAAAGAACAAAAAGCCATTACCCACATGGTATTTGATATGCTTAGAAACGCCGGCGCGCTGCGCGTTAACAGTGAACCAAATATGATTGTGTGTTGGGGTGGACATTCAATTAACGAAATAGAATATAAATACACAAAACAAGTAGGTTACGAGCTTGGCTTACGTGGTTTAAATATATGTACTGGCTGCGGCCCAGGGGCAATGAAAGGCCCGATGAAAGGTGCCACTATTGGCCATGCTAAACAACGTATTAGCGAAAACCGTTATCTTGGTTTGACCGAACCTAGTATAATTGCCGCAGAGCCACCAAACCCTATTGTAAATGAGCTGGTGATTTTACCCGACATTGAAAAGCGCCTTGAAGCATTTATTAGAACGGCGCATGCAATTATTATATTCCCAGGTGGTGCAGGTACTGCAGAAGAATTACTTTATTTATTAGGTATTTTGCTGCATCCAGATAACGAAAAACAGTGTTTGCCTGTTATTTTAACCGGCCCTAAAGAAAGCGAAGCATACTTTAGCGAGTTATGTAAGTTTGTAGAGCTAACATTAGGCAAAGAAGCCCTTGATAAGTTTGAAGTAATCATTGATGATCCAGCGCTAGTAGGGCAAAAATTAAAATCAGCTATGGCAAATGTACGTAATTACCGTAAAAGCCAAGGCGATGCCTACTACTTTAACTGGACACTTAAAATCGATAACGATTTTCAGCAACCTTTTGCACCTACGCACGAAAACATGGCAAGTTTAGATTTGCACCTAGAACAGCCCAAGCAGCAATTAGCGGCTAATCTACGTAGAGCGTTTTCGGGGATTGTTGCTGGCAATGTTAAAGATGAAGGCCTACGCGCTATAAAAGCACATGGACCTTATGTGTTAAGTGGTGAGCCTGATTTGATGAAAGATATGGATAAACTATTACAAGCATTTGTAGACCAAGGTCGTATGAAGTTACCCGGTAGTAAGTATATCCCTTGTTATGAAATAAAAGCATGAGTTTGACTATTTGAAACCCCATTTACTTTTAATTGATGCGCTTAATTTAATTAGGCGCATTTACGCAGTTGACGCTAACCAAACACACCATAGTGAAGAGCAGATGCTAAAGGCCAGTTGCGCGCGCGTAGCACATGCTTGCAAAAAGCTTTTACAGTCAACAAATGCCACTCACGCTATAGCTGTTTTTGATGGCGACAAAAGCTGGCGCTACCACTTTTATAAGCAATATAAACATTCTAGGGCCCCCATGCCCGACACGCTTAAAAATGCGCTGCACAACTTTAAAGAAGCTATAGAGCAAACGGGCATCGTTGTATTTGAACCGCTCAACGATGAAGCCGACGATATCATAGCCACCTTAGCCGACAAAGCTGCAAAAAATAAGATAAACAGTACCATTGTTTCTACCGATAAGGGTTTTTTACCTTTTTTGAACGACTATATTTGTGTGTACGATTATTTTAAAAAGACCTACCTAGATTGCGACAGCATTGAGCAGCGTTTTGGTATTGAGCAAAGTAAACTTATTGATTTTTGGGCCTTAGCGGGTGATAAAACTAACGATGTACCCGGCGTTAAAGGCATAGGGACTAAATCGGCTCAGCTTATTGTAAATACCTACGAAAGCATAGATAGCGCCATAGAAGATGATGCCCTATCAAGCAGTATTCAAAAAAAGCTAGTTGAGCAAAAAGACATGTATGTTATTTCTAAACAATTAGTCACTTTGCGAACAGATATACAGCTAGGTTTTAGTTTAAAGCAGTTAAGGTTGCATTAGTCGCATGTTGATAGCACTGTTTAAGCGTACAACATATACTCACTTTATTGTTGCGAGTGTGAGTTAAAAATGATTAAAAAGTTTATAAGATACTTAATATTAGGGTTAGGCTTGTATGCACTCATTGCGACTTTAGTGATCACCTTTTATAAAGATGACCCGCAAGCAATGATTTGGCAAGACCGTGAGGCCTTTAACGAGCGCTACATAAGAAAGCTGTCAATTGATGAGGCGGTTACCTTAAACAGTGTACTCGATTATTTAGGAAGCCCCGATTTAACCTATGCCAAACGTAATAAAGACCAAGTATGGCAGATTGTTTTTTACCGTACTCAGCACCAAACTTCAGATGGCATAACCACGATGGATGAATGCACCGGCTTATTATTTAAAAATGGTGAGTTATTTTTATGGGGCCCCAGCGCCTATACAACTTATCAGGAAAAGATCAGGTGATGGCCAATGGATGAGCCTATTTCAAAACAGTTAGTGCGGTTACTACACAACACACATCAAATACTAACAATTTATAGTGACAAAACGCAGTGGCAACATCTTTATCCGCTTGTTGTACAAACAGCCCAGCATTATCGCGTTTTGTATCAGCAACACCCGCACGCTTTACAAGCGCGTTTAAGCTTGTACACCAGCCACTACGACTTTGCTACAAACCTCGTTATTAACCAATGTGTTATTAGCACAGCACTGTGCGCTAGCCAGCAATTTGATGACGAACTAACCGAGCTTTATATTGGTGTTGCATTGGTAGAGCATTGCTGCGTTGTAGCGCAGCATAATAAAATTGCGCAGCAGCAAATGCTTACACTCAGCGATAAAAAAATATGGCGTTTTCGCCATCAGCTAGCAGCAAAAGTGTTGCTCAGTGCACAGCACCCTACTCAAAATAGCGTGCGTATGTTGGCTAAACTAAATAAGTATAAGCAAGCGTTACTAAGTACTAGCGACATAATGCTATATGACAATGCCATAACCTTGTGTGCATTAAGTAATATTATCGCGATGAACATCACCTATACATCGAAAAAGAACCCATTAAATTTTTACAAAGCTTTGGGTGAATTGTATGTCAAAACAGCTAACCCATTTGCGCAAAGGTTAATTAAGGATTTAATAGCGCATATAGGCCCACACCTGCCAGGCAGTAAAATTGTTTACAGCGACCAAGCAATGGTTTATCTAGCAAGTGATGAGACTAATAAGCATATACTTATTAATGCCAATAATGAGAAAAAACTGGCGTGGTACAAGGTTAAAACCTCACTTAAAGTTCAACCAATGCAATGGCTATGTACTGATAAACGGGTATTATTTTTAGCCTGGAACAATGAGCACCTGGTACGTAAAGCCCCGCCGCAAATAAGTTCAAAGGCCGAATTAATAGCGTTAGTGAGTCATATAAAAGTAGCGCATGAATATAGCTTTAAAGGCTTAGATAAATTACTTGCCCCTTTTAGTGAAATAACACAGAAGCTTTGCCAAGCCGTCAGGCCCTATAACAATCAGCACCAAGCCGCCAAAGACTTACGCCATAGCTTGTCGATGGTCGGCTACGATAATGCACCGGCGATTATTCAGCGGGTTATATTTGAGCAATTAGTGGATACATCACATCATCCGCACAAACACATCGTACTGAATAAACTTAATAGCTTTATTAGTATTTTAGCTTTAATGGTAAGTAATAACCCAAAACAGCAATTTGAACATATAGCCTTGCCCATCTATGGTTACGTGCATTATTTATTAACCCATTGCAGTGCACAGCTCTGTGCAAAAGTAACCATAAGTAGCGTGCCTAACCAAACTTATAGTGCCCCATTAGCAGCCTTTTTTGGGGTGGAAGCGATTAATAATGAACATTTAAATACAGAATTAACACAACTACTGAGTGATAATCCATGGACCCAGCCCCTACTCGATGCTGAACAACAACCTAAAAAAGAGCTAAACGAGCAGCACAAATTATGGATTAGTTTAAAGGTCGTGGCGCAAACTATTTTTAAACCCGCTCTGCCTTTAACGCCTTGGCAAAAACAAACTTTAAATGCGCAGCTAAAAGCACAAGGCTTTAAATCTGAGGATGATTTTTTTGCGCAACTGCAAGGCTTATCGCTATATAACAGCATTTAAGTCACTTATGCTGACTATAAACACAGGTTATACCCTGTATTTATAGTATAAACTGGCAAAATGGGCGATAAGTTGGTATAAATGCGCCCTCAAAATATATCCACATACGTCACATAAATGACCTAACAAGCAGTTACTATTATTAGTAATAATTTATGTGCATTTTTTATTCTTTTAAAGGAAAAGTCAATGGCCAAACAAACCATCACAGTGATCAAAGGCGACGGCATCGGTCCGAGCATTATCGACTCAGCACTTGAAATATTAAAAGCCGCAGGTTGCGATTTTGATTATGAATTTGTTGATGCAGGCCTTGCTGCACTAGAAAAAACTGGCGAGCTACTTCCTCAAGAAACAATTGATACAATCGCTAAAAACAAAATCACTCTTAAAGGTCCTTTAACGACGCCGGTAGGTGAAGGTTTTACGTCTATTAACGTAACATTACGTAAGCAGTTTGGTTTATACGCAAACGTACGCCCTGTTAAATCTTTTGTTGGTACTAAAGCACGTTACGATGATATCGATATCATTACTATTCGTGAAAATACCCAAGGTATGTACTCAGGTTTAGGCCAAGTAGTAAGCGAAGACGGTAATGAAGCAGAAGCTAAATCTGTAATTACTCGCGAAGGCGCTGAGAAAATCATCACTTTTGCCTACGAGTTAGCAGTACGTGAAGGCCGTAAAAAAGTAACCGCAGTACACAAAGCAAATATCTTAAAATCTACCTCTGGCTTATTTTTAAAAGTTGCACGTGAAGTTGCTGAGCGTTACCCGCAAATTGAATCAACTGAAATGATTGTTGACGCAACATGTATGAAGCTAGTAATGACACCAGAAGAGTTTGACGTTGTAGTAACAACTAACTTATTTGGCGACATTTTATCTGATCTTTGTGCAGGCTTAGTTGGCGGTTTAGGTATGGCACCAGGTGCAAACATTGGTGAAGATGCTGCTATTTTTGAAGCCGTTCACGGTAGTGCACCAGATATTGCTGGCAAAAACCTAGCAAACCCTACTTCAGTAATTTTAGCGTCTATCCAAATGCTTGAGCACTTAGATATGGGCGACACGGCTGAGCGTATTCGCAGCGCAGTAGCTGAAGTAATTAAATCAGGCGATCGCACAACACGTGACTTAGGCGGCAGCCACGGTACAACTGATTTCACTCAATCAGTAATCGACCGTTTATAATTTAACAAGGTTAATCTTGTTTTAAGCCTAAAAAGCCAGCATATTGCTGGCTTTTTTGTATTTTAACCTTTGCTGATAACATCACTTGGCATAACTACGCTATTTATTTTAAATAGAATTTTTAATGCAGCGAGCAGCACCTTTTATACCACTGGTGTTAAGTTATTAGACATTTAAGTCAAATGGTTTTACTTCACAAAATCATTAAACTTTATTGCTGGTACGCCGATAAAACCCACTTATCACTAATAGCGCAATTAAATAACCTATTGCCCCACCACTTGATGACGATTCACTTTGCGCTTCTTGTACCGAGACTGTTAGCTCACTACTTATAACTTCATTGGTTTGACTGTCTGTGAGTACAAGCTTTACTGTATAACTACCTGCACCTTGGTAATTATGACTTGGGTTTTGCGTTGTACCTAGTGGGCTGCTATCGCCATAATCCCAGCTATACGTATAATTACCAGAACCACCTAATGGTGAGCTATTAAATTGTACCGTTAAGTTATTTGCCGTATGGCGTGTACTTAATTGCAGCGGTGCGTCAACACTCAAAGCATGCTGTTGGCTAACACTTATCCCTTGCGTATCAGTTACTATTAACGCGAGGGTGTAATCTCCAGAGTAGCTAAATTGGTAATCTAGGTTTTCAGTTTGCGATACGGGTTCACCATCTATAAGCCAACTCATGTTGTAAGGTGCTTCACCGCCAGTTACGATTGCTTGAGCAGATAAAGTCGCACCGTTTAACTGATACGTTAAATTTTCAATTTCTAGCGGCTTTGTGATGGTAATTTGTTTAGTTTGTGTTTGCGTAGTCGTCTCACCCGTTGCCGAAAAGTTAACGCTGTAGGTGCCGTAATCGGCATAGGTATGTGTAGGACGTAGCTCAGTACTCGATTGCCCATCACCAAAATCCCATAAAAATGTATCTGTGGGGGTTAACTTTAAACCGGCTACATTAAAGCTAACGGTTGCCTCGTTTACTGTTGTGGTTATTTGTTGTAGCGCATCATAGCTAAGCAAAAGCTCTGCTGTTTCACTTTCAGGGTGTTGGTTGACTATTTCAAAGTTAAACCCTTGGGGAGTAAGCACCACACCTGATTCAGCCTGCTGCGTAAAGCTGTAATCAAAATGATCATTAAACTCACTAATGGCAGCTAAGTCTTGATCGCCTAAACCTGCACTTTGCTGATATAAACTAAATGCAGCATCGCGTACTTGTATAGGTGTATCTGCAAGTGCGGTGCTACTTGTACCGCGATAAATTGGCTTTTGATCCGCATCAACCACTAAATTAAAACCACCCCCTGGGTGATCAGTTGTGTTGTTGTTATCAAATGCACTATTGCTATACCACAATAAAACTCCCGGTGAATATTGCTCTGCTTGTAAGCCGGCATCCACACCTCTGTGCGCACGTAGCTGTAAATAGTAGTGGGCTGGTTTAGCATAAATATAACTACTCACGCGGCTAAAACCATTTAACGCTAAGGTAGTACTTGGCTGCTCTGCGTTATTTTGCCAAATCACAGTATTGTTATGTGTTATTTTTAAATCATCGGCTACAAAACCATAATACTGTGTGTTTGTATCGGTAATATACTCAATACTTAATGTAATGGTTTGTCCTGCATATTGTGTTAAATCAAACTCATGCATTAAAAAACCATTAGGTTGCTGCGCATCTGCATGTAAAAACGAATCACCACTTATATACGGGCCTATATCGCCATAATAAGGATTTGTCTCGATTGTATAATTACCAGCTAAAGGAGTTTGATTTACCTTTACTTGTACAAGGTCATAATCGCGCTCAATACTGTAGTAAGCTAAAAAGCTAAGTGTCAGTGGTGTAGCCGCCTCAGGTAAGGTCACGGTTTGTGAGAGCGTGTGTGTTAGGTTGTTACCTGTACCAGAGTAAAATTGAAAATCACCCTCAACCGGGGTTTTAAATTTTTCTAGCTGCTGCGCAAGTGTCACTTTAATTTGGCTTTGCTGCTGAGAAAGTGAGCTAGTATAAACTAGCGACTGCTGAGGCTGGCTGTTCACTTCCTCCATGGTTAAATTAAGCTGGTTCACCCAATTGCCTTGGTATCTGTTTTGTAAATACTCAAGCGCCTGTGCACTAAACATAACGGGCTGTGAACCCCTAGGCCCACCAGCCCAGCTACCAGTAGACATTATTGACCAAGACGATACAGGCTCACCCACGGTATTTGACTGTAAGTCGTACTCATCTGCTAAACCTAAGTCGTGACCAAATTCATGCGCAACGACACCTATGCTGGCATCTATTGGATTTATCGTATAACCCGATAACTTAACGCTACTACCGGCAATACTGACAGGTTCACTGTTTTCATCAAATACGTAGTAGCGGTGAGACCAAATTGCATCAACGCCTAAATAGCCTCCACCGGATTCTTCACCAATACTGGAATGAAAAACCATAACATGGTCGATAATGCCGTTTGGCTCGTTGATAATGCCATCGCCGTCAATATCATCTAAATCTGTTAAATCATATTGCGTTAAATCAATATCAAATTGTGCAGTGGCTTTTTCGACTGCTTCCTTTATCAGTGCGGGGGCATTTATATCGCGTGTGTTACCTACGCGCTCACCATAGGTTTTAGCATTACTATCTGCCCTAACCCACCCATATACTTGCCCGCTAAAAGTTAAGCTAGCACCTGATGCGTCGTAATAATAATCGTATACGCTGCTAAGTGTTTCATTATTAGGGCCAATAAACCCACCCTCATTAAAAAGCAATTGTTGGTAATGCTCCTTTGTATAATTTTCGTAATACATGTCGGTATCATCATCAACTAGTTGATTGTCATCGTGCTTTAAATCAGGAAAATCAATTAAAATAGCCAGTACTTTGACCTCATTTAGCGCGTTGCTAGGGCTAGCCGTACTTGCATATTGCAGCTGCTTATAGGCTTGCTTAGCGCTTAAGCGGGCTTTCATGGTAGAAACAGGTTTTAACTGCGAAGGGTTAAGCCGTTCAGCATTCGCTAAGTAGCTTTCAACCGTTGGCTTGTTAGTGGTTTGTTGGGTATCAGCGCGTTTATTTAACCAATACTCTATTCTTTGTTTGTTAATAATACCTGGGTCATGCGCACTGGTATTTGCTGCGTTAAGATTTAGGCTGCAAAGAAATAAGCCAAGCCATATTATTTTTTTCACTGTATCTTCCCCAGATAAATTATTGCTCTATCATACCTAATATATGCATTAAGCACAGCGCTCAAATCACCTATTTACCCATTATGGTTACTCGGTAAAATTAGCATAATTTCTTCATATTTTTTATATAACTACAAATAGCGTGCAACTTTTTAGTATGAAAACAAATTAATTTGAAATTTTAATCCAAAACAGCCCTTTCAAGGTTGACATAAGCACGTAAAACCCTTAAAAATAACCCCATATAGAATTTTTAATCTAAAGCAGCATTTTGCTTTTTATAAAGTGACAATTATGAAAAAACAACTTCACCTTTTAATCGTACTCGTAGTGGTCTTAGTGATAAGCCCAGCGGGGATGTATTAAAAAGTGAAATTGCTTTTTAAAAACCCTCGCACTACGCGGGGGTTTTTTTATGCATAAACAGCGCACAGAGGAATGAGGATGAGCAAACAAGAATATAATGGTTCTGAACTAGTTGTTCAGGCATTAAAAGAGTTGAAGGTTAAGTATATATTTGGCTACCCAGGTGGTTCGGTTTTAGATTTATACGATGCACTTTTTCAACAAGAAGACATTGAACATATTTTAGTGCGTCACGAACAAGCCGCAACCCATATGGCTGACGGTTATGCCCGTGCTACTGGCGAAGTTGGTGTTGTACTTGCTACCTCAGGCCCTGGCGCAACTAACTGTATTACAGGTATTGCCACCGCTTATATGGATTCAATTCCGATGGTGGTATTATCGGGGCAAGTACCTACTAGCTTGATTGGTGACGATGCATTCCAAGAAACTGACATTGTTGGCTGTTCTCGCCCGGTTGTAAAACACAGTTTTAACTGCAGAAGCGCTGAAGAAATTCCGGCTATTTTGGCAAAAGCGTTTTACATTGCAAGTACTGGCCGCCCAGGACCCGTTGTTGTTGAGCTACCTAAAGATATGCTTAACCCTGCTATTAAGTTTGAGTACAACTTCCCTAAAACAACAGAGCTTAGAACCTACAGCCCGAATACAAAGGGCCACTCTAAACAAATTCGCAAAGCGGTTACCGCAATTTTAGAAGCTAAAAAACTGGTTATATACTCAGGCGGCGGTATTATTTTATCTAACACCTCTGAGCAATTAACCCGCTTAGTTGAATCGCTAAATGCACCTATCACTAATACATTAATGGGCTTAGGCGGTATTTCGGGTATTCACCCAAATTACGTGGGTATGCTGGGTATGCACGGTACGCTTGAAGCCAATAAAGCCATGGCAAATGCCGATGTAATTTTAGCACTGGGAGCACGTTTTGATGATCGTGTAACCAATAATGTTAAAAAGTTTTGCCCTAATGCAACCATCGTTCACGTTGATGTAGACCCGACCTCTATTTCTAAAACGATTAAAGCACATATTCCGGTTGTGGGCTGTTTAGCCACTGTGATGGAGCAACTGCAAACCGGCATAGATAAAAGTAGTATTCAAATTGATCGCAGTGCACAAGAAGATTGGTGGCGACAAATTATTAGCTGGCGCGAGCAAAAGTGCTTAAGCTACAACACCGATGGCGATAAAATAAAGCCTCAAGCTGTTATAGAAGCAGTGTATAAAGCCACTAATGGTGACGCATATGTAAGCTCTGATGTGGGACAGCACCAAATGTTTGCAGCGCAATATTATCCATTTAAAAACCCTCGCCAATGGATCAATTCAGGGGGCTTAGGCACCATGGGCTTTGGCTTACCAGCAGCTATGGGTGTTAAGCTTGCCTTTCCTGATAAAGAATCAGTGTGTGTAACCGGCGATGGCTCAATCCAAATGAATATTCAAGAGCTATCAACATGCTTACAGTACAACTTGGCTGTAAAAGTGGTTTCGCTAAATAACCGCTCATTAGGCATGGTACGCCAATGGCAAGATATGATTTACGGCGGTCGCCATTCATCTTCATATATGGATTCATTACCTGATTTTGTAAAACTTGTTGAAAGCTATGGCCATGTAGGCATAAAGGTAGATACTTTAGATGAGCTACAACCTGCTATAGATAAAGCCATGAGCATTAACGACCGTTTAGTATTTTTAGATATTAACGTTGATGAAAAAGAACATGTATACCCAATGCAAATTAAACTAGGTGGCATTGATGAGATGTGGTTACGTAAAGGAGTAAAAGCATAATGCGTCGTATATTATCTATTTTATTAGAAAACGAACCGGGAGCCTTATCTCGCATTGTTGGGCTTTTTTCACAGCGCGCCTACAACATAGATAGCTTAACAGTGGGCACTACTGATGATGAGTCACTGTCACGTATCACCATTACCACTATGGGTGATGATAGAATCGTTGAGCAAATTACCAAACAAGTTAATAAATTAGTTGATGTACTTAAAATTATTGATTTGACCGAAATGAGTCACATCGAACGTGAATTATTACTTGTTAAAGTATTTGCCCAAGACGAAACCACACGTGCAGCGGTTACACGCGTTGTAGATGTGTTCCAAGGTGCTATTTTAGATATGGGACGCCAAAGCTACAGCTTACAACTGGTAAGCAGCACAGACAAAATAGAATCGTTTTTAGACACCCTACGCCATGAAACCGACATTATTGAAGTGGTGCGCTCTGGTGCTGTAGGGATCGGCCGTGGTGATAAAGCATTAAAAGCGTAATTAATTAAAGCTTAAACGTTAAGCGTTTTATATTAAATCCCTGCTAAGCAATTAGCAGGGATTTTTTATGCTAAGCCTTGCCTTACAACGCCCTGCATTAATACCTAATTAGGCATGTGAGAATAAGCTTAGGTAAGCTCACTACTTTAATGCAGGCAAAAAAAAAAGAGCTAAATAGCTCTTTTTTAAAAAATTCTGTAAAGCGCCAATTAAGGGTTTACTTGGTCTTTAAGACCTTTACCTGCTTTAAAGCTTGGGATAGTTGCCGCTGCGATTTGGATCTCAGCACCCGTTTGTGGGTTACGGCCAGTACGTGCTGCACGTTCTTTAACTGAGAAAGTACCAAAACCTACTAATGCAACTGAATTACCTTCTTTTAAAGAAGAAGTTACAGCGCCAGTAAACGCGTCAAGTGCACGTGTAGCAGCAGCTTTAGAGATTTCTGCATCAGTAGCGATTTTTTCAACTAATTGAGCTTTATTCATTGTTAGATTCCTATTCGTTATTATTTTGCCTTCGCAAAACCTATCTTTATGCATTTTTAAGGAGTTAGCAACAGCAAATTGCATTTTTTGCTTAAATACTTCGAAAATGCGTAAAATTTTAATAATTCTCGGTAAAATACAGCGTGTTGGGTTAACTAAAACTTAATTTAAGTACACAAAAGGCACACTTTAAATAACACACTGCTCTATATTTTTTCGATAACTAAGGTCACTTCCCCAACCTCGACACCAAACTTAACAATAGACGTTCGGTTTATCAAGCGCGATTGTGTAACCAGGTACATCCAATCATCAAAATTTACCTCAAGCGTACTGCCGTCATAGGGTAAGGCCACATTGTAGTTCCAATGAAACACACTGCCTGCGCTTTTACCGGTTGCAATGCCAAACACATCATCAGCACGTCCCACTAAGCTATTATCGTCATTAAGGGTGACATACCAAATACGCTTTTGTGTTTCACCATCGTCATACACAAAGTCTTCCTCTATAACGCCCTCGTTCCCTTCCCAGCGCGCATTCATAGAGACAACAAGTTTACGTGTGAGTTCGCCTTTATAATCTTGCACAACGCCGTATGCTTTCAAATCGCCACTAAAAAACGCTTTAAAATCAAATTCTGGGTTGCTGCTATTGTAGTGCTCTACTTTTGGCGCGGAGCAGCTCACTAAAAATAATGCGGCCATTAAAATACATAGCTGTTTAAATTTATTTATATTGCGCATGTTAAATCCCTAATAATTGTTTTCTAAGTGCTGGCTCTGAGGTGTTTGGGCTTAGCCAAATAGCTAAAAACTGATTGGCAAATTGCGAGTCACTAATTTCACCTAACTTTTTATCATTATGATAAAAAGTAGCCTGACCGCTTGGTGATGTTTGTAAACTTAACGACTCGCCTTTTTTAATGTCTGGCCAAAGAGTGAGCAATTTATCAGCATACTTAGCAGATAAGTCACTTTTACCTAAATGCTGCCATTGCTCTTTAGTGGCTTTAACAATGTCTTTTGCTGCAAAGTCTCGCAAATAGGTGAGCGTAAATTTAACGGGGTGCGCCCCCTGTTTGTAACTCCCTGAGCGGGTATATAACGTTGCATCGTAAACATCCCAAAATAAATATTCCATGCGCGCCTCGCCCACTTTTTTAAAGTCAGTTTGCTCTTCGCTAAAGCTCAATGGGGTAAAAAAAGTAGCCATAATCATTGCGGCCGTTATTGCACATATTTTTGCGGTGAAATTCATACAAGCTCCTGTTATTGCTTGCTAAAATTTATAATCGCTTTAATTTTTTGGTTAATAATAAGAATTAATGTAAAGGCAGCAGCCCAAAGTGCGCCGTACAGAAGCCAAAACATCCACACAGGTGAATAAATACTAAGCACGCCAAATTGAGCGCCTGAATAATAACTAATTGGCGCAAAGGCTAAGCACACTAAATAGGCTTGCCAAAGTTTTAGAGTAGTAATAAACGCCATTGATGTGTTTAAGCAAAGCAATAATGCTGCCCATAGCAAGGCTAACCAAAGCGGAAAAGGGGATACTTTAAATTCCAAAAGGTTTAGCTGCACAGCAAGGTATTCACATAACAGCGCAATTGGTAAAGCTTTTACTAAAAGCAACGCGTCGAGCTTATGCTGCTTTGATAAAACAAACATAAGCACAACAATACCAGAGGTGTATAAAACAGATTGAGCTTCTAAAAACAGTGATAAAAACCACACTGTTTGAAAAAGCACAAAATTAATAATTAAGGGCAATTTCGTCATTTTGACTAGTAAAACGTGGTTTACGCGCCGTTAAATGAACGGTACTGGTTGCTCGCGTTCTAAAAGCGCCTTCGCAATAAGCAAAGTAAAATAACCATAATCTGTAAAAACGCTCATCAAACTTGTCACTGTCTAGGGTGTGCCAGTTATCAATAAAGCGTGTACGCCAATCGGCTAGTGTTCTAGCATAATGCGCGCCTATGTCGCTTACAGTATGAATAACCATATCGGTATTGTTCTTAATTTGCTCGCTCATCTCATTAATTGAAGGCAAACAACCACCGGGGAAAATATACTGCTGAATAAAGTCAGAGTTTTTTAAATAATGTTGATAACGTTGATCGCCAATAGTGATCGCTTGGATAAGCATTGCACCGTCTTCTTTAAGCAAGCTATTACATTGCTTAAAAAAGCTTGGTAGGTATTCATGCCCTACTGCTTCTATCATCTCTATTGATACAAGCTTGTCGTATTGCCCTTCTAATAAACGATAATCAAGCTTGAGCAAAGTTATATTATTTTCAAGTCCTAACTGTTTAACCTTGTTTTCAACATAGGCATATTGCTCATCAGAAATCGTTGTTGTGGTCACATGGCAGTTGTAATGTGTGGCCGCGTAAATAGCAAACGCCCCCCAGCCTGTGCCAATTTCAATAACTGAATCGCCTTCGTTTATCTCTACCTGCTCACAAATTTGTTTCAGCTTGTTTTGTTGAGCATCCTCAAGAGAGGCGTCTTTTGATGGATAAACAGCGCAGGAGTAGAGCATTTCCTCGCTTAAAAATGACTCGTATAAATCGTTACCTAAATCGTAATGTGCAACGATATTCTTTTTCGACCCAGATTCTGAGTTGCTGTTTTTGAGATGGTTAAAACGGTGGGCTAAGCCACTAAAAAACGAGAATTTTTTTTCAAAAGCATCTAGTTGTTTTTGGTTAATGGCAAAAATTTCGATAAGTTTGGTCAAGTTATCACACGACCATTGCCCAAGAACGTAAGACTCACCTGCACCCACACTGCCAGATAGCGCAAATGCTTTATACATGGCAGTGTCGTTAACGGTAATCGTGGTTTTTAAGTCTGAATGTTGTTGACCAAATACTGTTGAGCGACTGTTCTCAACTAACACTATTTGGCCTGTTTCAATACTTGCAAAGGCTTTGGTGACTAGCTTTTTATATAAGTTTGTAAACCAACCAGTTTGCTCTTGGCAGTTTATACTCGAGACTTTTTCCATCTTAAACCCTTTATAATTGTATCGCTACCCGCAACTAAGCTTGTTTAACTATACTAAGGTTTTCCTGAATGACCTAAAAAAGGAACCCTTTTAATAAACAACTTAAGTGCTTGCACATAAATACCTTTGAAAATAGACAAAGTCATCGCAGGAAATTTTTTTAATAATTTATTAACTTCTTGCTTCGTTAACTGACTTCGCTTTAATCGTAAAGACGCGTCGAATAACAACTCATCCCCACGTTTATTTTCTATATGAATTAATGTGTTATCGGCTGTATGTTGTACTTGCCAATGGTAGTCCATATCTAAATTCATAAAGGGTGATACGGAGAAAGCCTTCTTAAAGTTCACTTTTTTTTGTAAGGGCACCAAATAATAATGGCGCTCATTCCACGGCGTATTGCTTACCTCAGCCACCATATATTTAAAGTTATCGGTGCTATTACCGTAAAAGTAAAAATTTACAGGGCTGAAATAAATGCCCATACACCTAAGTTGGCCAAGCATATAAATATGCGAAAACGTCTCTTTAACGCCTAGTTTTTCTATTTGGCACTGTGCACGTTCAATAATACTTAATGGCTCTGAGTTTGGCAGTGTGTTTAAATAATCGGCTTGATTAAAACACAGTGCTTTAAACCCAAAAGTACCTAACATAGGGTGAATGTTATTAAGCAATAAAGGATTTTTTAAATCTACCCACATCATATAAAGCGGGTATTTAAACTGATGGTTTTTTACCGCAAAGCGCCTGTGCCTTACATCGCCTAAGTATACAGCGCTATTCAAATTCAACACCTAATTGCTTAGCCACATCTACCCCACTGCGAACACCATCTTCATGAAAACCGTTATACCAATAAGCACCACAAAAATAGCTATTATTTTGGCCATCAACAGTGTGCTTGAGTTTTTGTGCGGCTATGGATGCTTCGTTAAAAACAGGGTGATGATAAGTAAACTCACGTAATATATTTGCTTTGTTAATCCCTTCTAAGTGATTAAGGGTTACACAAAATTGTGTATCTGAGTCAATACCTTGCAGTATATTCATTTGGTATGTAACAACCGCTGCTTTGTCGGTGTTTTCGTTTAGTAAGTAATTCCAGCTAGCCCAGGCGGCTTTTCTATCTGGCAGTAAACTGGTATCTGTATGCAGTACTACCGAGTTTTCGGTATAAGGAATTGCACCTAATACAGCGTGTTCTTGCTCAGTAGCATCACCAAGTAATGCAAGAGCTTGATCTGAGTGACACGCAAATACCACTTTATCAAATTCAGCTTGTTCGCCATTTTCAAGGGTAATAATTACTTTATTATCTACACGTGTAACCGTCTCAATGTCGGTATTTAGTTTTATCCGCTCTGCAAAACCTTTAATAAGCGGCTTAATGTATTGCTTAGACCCACCAGGGATTACATACCACTGCGGCCTGTTTGTAACATCAAGTAAGCCATGGTTGTAAAAAAAGTTTACAAAAAACTCAACCCCTACATTTTGCATCTCTTTGATGCTGGTTGACCAAATTGCCGCCCCCATAGGTAAAATGTAATGGTATTTAAAAAAGTCATTAAAGCCGTGCGTATCTAATAACTGACCCAGCGTTTGATCTTTAGGGTAGTTTTGCTCGCTGTGCATTGCTTTACATAATTTATTAAACTTAACTATATCGCTTAACAAGCGCCAAAACTTAGGCCTAAATATATTTCTTTTTTGAGCAAATAAGCTGGCAAAGGTGTGTCCGTTGTACTCAAAACCACTTGCTTGATTATGAACACTAAAGCTCATTTGTGTTTCTTGTCTGTCTACACCAATGCGCGCGAGTAGTTTTTTAAAGTACGGGTAAGTGCGGTCATTAAATACTATAAAGCCCGTGTCTATTGCGCGTTTAACCCCAGCATCAGATATCTCTACTGTCGCGGTATGACCACCAATGTAATCGTTTTTTTCAAATACGGTAATATCGTAATGCTTATGCAGTAAATGAGCACAGGTTAAACCCGATACGCCAGAACCTATTATTGCTATTTTTTTCAACGGGCTAATCCTTTTGCTAAACGTAACCAAAGTGGTAACGGTAAAATACGTAATGCTTTTAAAATAAGCGTAAACCGATAAGGAAAATGAACTTCTTTACGGCGTTTATTGATCCCCTTAATCATATAATCGGCGGCCTCTGTTGCAGTGACGGCCATAGGCATTGGGAAATCGTTTTTATCAGTAAGGGGGGTTTTAACAAAACCAGGGTGCACCAACGTAACATCAACATCGTTTAAGTCGATTGCTAAGCTTTTCGCTAAATAGCTTACTCCGGCTTTAGATGCGCCATAAGCCTCAGAGCGTGGCAGAGGTAAATACGTAACGCTTGAGCTAACAAGTACAAGTTGTCCGCCCGCACTAATTTTTGGTAATAGTGCCTCTAGGCAGTAGCCCATGGCCAGCAGGTTTACTGAAATAACTCGCTCAAACAAAGCGCTGTCAAAGTTACGGGCATCATCTACATACTCACAGTTACCAGCGTTAAGAATAACCTTATCAAAAGCACTAAACCCCAGGGTTGCTTGCTTTATGTCTTTGAGGTCTGTGGCATCAAACTGACACGCTTTAATATTGGTGTGTTTTTCAAGCTCAGCTAACTTTTCAAGGTTTCTGCCGCAAGCGATTACCGTGTTGCCTTGCTGAGCGTACTTTATTGCAAGCTGCTCGCCAATACCTGAGGTTGCACCTGTAATTAAAATATTCATCGCTACCCTGCTCGTTTATCTATGTAATTTATAACGCCACCTAAAATAGGAATATGCTTGTATAGCATCTCACCGACATTAAAATAGTCGCGGTGGTTAATAATTTTACCTTCTTTAAAAACCAGCTTACTGTGCCCTTCTACCGATATAGTTTTGCCAGAAGCCAGTTTTGGGTGGGCGTAATGCATAGTCCAATACAAAAATGCTTTGTCATCACGCTCGTAGGTGTCGCTAATATCAAACTGACAATGCTTAACATTACTATATAGATTAGAAAAATATCGGGTAAGCTCGCTTAGCCCGTGTATTTCGTGCATTGGGTCTTTAAATTTAATTTGCTCGCTGTAAATATCATTAAGCAAATGCAGGTTTGATTTATCGAGTTGTTGATATATTTCTACAAATTTTGCTACCGGTAATGCTGTTTCCATATCACCCCTTAAATGCAGCTATTGCACGCTCGCGAGCTGCTTTATGATCTACGATTGCCGGCCAGTAACATTGCTTATCAGCCCCTATTGACGCTAAATATGCATGAGGAAAATGAATATGTTTATCTGGCACTTTTTCAAGCTCCGGTAAATATTTACGTATAAATTTACCATTAGGATCAAAGCGCTCACTTTGAGTGATAGGATTAAATACGCGAAAATAAGGCTGCGCGTCACAGCCAGTGCTTGCAGCCCACTGCCAACCACCATTATTAGAGGCTAAATCGCCATCAATAAGGTGCTGCATGAAAAACTGCTCGCCTTCACGCCAATCAATTAATAAATGTTTGGTCAAAAAGCTGGCAACTACCATTCTTAAACGGTTATGCATCCAGCCGGTTTGAACTAACTGTCTCATCGCTGCATCAACGAGTGGGTAACCTGTTTTTCCCTCGCACCAGGCTTTAAACTCAGCCTCGTTTTTACGCCATTTAACGCTATTGTACTTTTCGTTAAAGTTATCACCACGAGAGAGCTTAGGAAATTGCGCAATTAAATGACGATAAAATTCGCGCCAAATAAGCTCGTTTACCCAAGTAAAAGTTTTACTTTTAGATGTTGTTAAAATATCTGGGTAGCGGTTTTGAATATTAACCAGTAACTGCTTAGGGCTTATAATACCCAGAGCTAAATAAGGGCTTAAACCCGATGTGCCTTTAATGCTGGGTATATCACGCTGTTCGTCGTAGCTACTTAATTTGTCGCAAATAAAATTATCAACAATGGTTGCTAAGCTTTCATCATCAACTGGCCATTTTTCTGAGCTGCCATCACTTTTAATTGCCTGTGCGTTGTTATTTATCGGCTGTTTTTTTAAAGGCCACGGTAATAAGCTAAAGTGAGTATCTTGGTGTTGTTTAAGCCACTGTTTTTTAAATGGCGTAAACACTTTGTACATTTCGTTACTTTGGTTTTTAACACTGCCTACAGGCGCTATTACATCTCCCTCATAGAGGGTAAACGTAATATTTTTATCATCACACTTTGCAAGTATTTGCGCATCACGATTTACTTCATTTAACTCATACTCTTTATTAGCAATTACATGTTCTACTTGATGTTTATCACAAAATGATAAAAGCGCACTTTCACAATCGTCAAAGTAAGGGGCGTCAAAAATATGCAGCTCTATTGCGTACTGTGCTAGCTGCTCGCGTATATAATTGAGGCGTCTTTTTAGTAAATCTATTTGAATGGGAGCGGCGTTGTGTTGTTGCCATTGCTTTTCGCAGATAAAAAAAATGGCCTGTTTAGCGCCATTATTTAGCGCTTCAATAAGCGCTTCGTTAGAAAAAAGGCGCAAATCGCGCCTAAACCAAAAAAGTGTATTCATTATATGCCGTAACGTAATTTTAGTTCATTAGGGTAAGGATTAAAAAACACCTGCTTTTCTAGGTATTCATTAGGGTGTACTTTCAGATGGTGTTTTAACAAAGTAAGCGGTACGTACAAAGGCACTAAACCTTGACGGTATTCGTCGATGGCATCGCGTAGCTCTTGCTTTTCAACCTTAGATAAGTCTTTTTTAAAGTAGCCCTGCAAGTGCATTAACGTGTTGCAGTTATTCCTGCGTGATGCAGGCTTTTTAAGGCCGTTCATTAACCCAAGAATGTACTCATCTGCTAAAGCGTTAATATCATCACCATTATAAGTACCAAGTAAATTACCTAAGTCGCGGTAAGCTTGATAATTATGAGCCATTAATAAGTACTTATATTGCGAATGAAACTGGGTAAGCTTATGCACTGTGAGCGGCTCAGAAGCTAATAACTGCCACTGTTTGTACGCGTACACGCGCATTACAAAGTTTTCGCGTAAATGCATGTCGTTTAAGCGGCCGTTTTCTTCACATGGCAGTAATGGATTGTGCTTCATTATTTGCTCAGCAAAAAAACCAACGCCTTCAGAGGTATTGCCGGTACCCGCCTCGTTATAAATTTTAATTCTTTCCATACCGCAGCTTGGGCTTTTCGCACAAAAAACAAAACCACTTAGGTTTTTAGCTTGCTCTGTGGCTACTTTTTTACCGTATTCAGTTAGCTTAGGCCCAACATCGCCAGTGCCATCTGGGCGACAAACTTTTATTGTATCGCCTACGCGTACTTGGCGTATGGTTGGCCTAGGAATAGGTAACCCTACGGCTACCTCTGGGCAAAAACGCGTGTACTCTACATGTTTTCCAAGTTCGTCCATACAAAAATTAGACTTTTTATGGCCTGTATCAAAACGTACTTTTTCGCCTGCTAAGCAGGCGCTAATACCTATTTTTATTGTGTCTGTTTGCATAAATTCTCTTAATAAATCAAGTTACCTATAGGATTAAGTAACTTACTGAGCCCTTTATTAAAATGTAGCGCACTACTGACGACTGTAAAGCATAAACAGCCATCTTTTGTAAGTGGGGTGTGCTGATGAGAGCCATCTTGCCAAATAAAGTCTCCTGGCACGTAACTGCCCTCTTCATCACTAAATTCACCATCAAGTAGCAATGTTACTTCAAAACCAGTATGAGTATGCTCGGGGATTTCGCCACCTGCGCCAATATGTAAAAGGCTTGAGCGCAATGGGCCATCATCAATAGCAACGCGAGAGCGAGCAAGCTTACCCACTTGCGTAAAACGCCCATGCGAAATGCGTGTTAAGGCGCGTGGTAATTCGTAGTTATGCTCATTAACTTGTACGGTTACCGGCTCAACTTCGTAAACTTCATCAATGCTAGCATCGGCGGTTATCAAATCTAGCAGGTCAGCGTCAAAATCTGGTACTTGTAAATCGTTACTTAAATTTAATGTATCAGGGGCGTGTGGCGGCTCGCTAAATACATCCTTTGCATTAGCAGCTTCAAGTTTTGCCACTTTTGCTTGGCAAACTGGGCACATATCAACGTGTATAGATACCGCAACGCTTAACGATGCAGGTAACTGCGCTGAACAATATTGTGCTAGTAAAGATTCACTAGGGTGATGTTTAATCATGCTGATCTCCCATTTCATTACGTAATTTTTGCAAGGCTAAACGCAATCGTGATTTTACCGTGCCTACAGGAATATTTAATTGTTGAGCAAGTTGCTCTTGCGACATATCTTGGAAATAAACGCCTCGGACTACCTCTCGTTGAGCGGTTGGTAGTTTGTCTAGGTAACGTTTAATTTGTTGATCTTCCAAGTGGTCGCTAAATTCAAGTGTTGTATCTTGAGATTCGTTAATAAGTGGCCAAATATCTTCGCTTATATTTTCTTCTTTATTACTTTTCATTTTACGAAGCATATCAAATGAGGCATTACGCATTACGGTATATACCCAGGTCGTCGCAGCCCCTTTATCGCTGTGATACAAATGCGCTTTACGCCACACTGAGGTTAATGTTTCTTGTACAAGCTCCATTGCTTGTGCCTCAGAGCCAAATTGCTTAATTCCAAAGCGTTTGATTTTTGGCGAAAAGTATTCAAATAAGTAAGCAAACGCTCTTTTGTCTCGCGAAGTAGCTACATCAAGCAGAGCTTGCATAAGCTCTGCACTTGGCGTTTCTGGCATGGCAGTATATTTACCTGTATTAGGTTCACAACGTGGTGAGGGTTGTTGACTTACCATAATAATTTATCCCGTGTATGCTTTTGTACATATCTATACGCCAAGCAATTAAACGCAGATCACATTATTTTAGGCAAATTCATTGTTAATCACAGTATGGAGGAAGTTTAGTAAGTTAGCAAAGTTACTTTCGAACGCAAGTTGCTGTTTTTTATCGATAGATATAGGTAATAGTTCAAGCCAGCGCGCAGCTACCCAAGCTAAATTATCAAACTTGGTTTGCCTATATAAACTAGAAAGCTCTTTATTGTTTAAAAATATGTCCTGCAAAGAATCAGACAAGCGTTGATTATCAGCCGAAATTTCACTATGGGAGTCATTGTACCAATACGGCGTATTGCAATCGCTTAATAAGCCATGGCGTAATTCACTTTCATCTTGGTAAACGTCATTTATTTGCACGCTTTTAGCAGCGTACACATCAATGAGTAGCATATTGCTAGGGTCTTGATCAAAGTCGATAATATCGACCAAACAGCCCTGAGCGCTAATATTAAATGGCGTGTCGTGCTGGTAGGTGCACAGTACAAAACCGACATTATTTTGTAGTGCGGTTTTTACCATGTTTAAATACCTAGGCTCAAATATACGCAAACGCGTATAGCCTTCTGGTAACACAAATATTGGTAATGGGAAAATCGCACGTTTCATAAAGTCTACTTCTTTAAATTACACTGCCTTTATTTACGTGCGCTTTTACTAAGTCGATCAGCTTACTCAAATCGAATTATTTACCTATAAATTAAAAGTTGATCCAACTTCCCATACTTTTTATTACTTGTACCATATAGTAAACACTAATCATGCTTACAACAGGCGCCAACATAAGTGCAAATAATCCTAATTCGTTACTCATCGTCTTATCCTTTTACACTTATTTAGCTTTAACTTGCGTAGTTTCCGGCATTGAAGACTGCGTGGTAACGTCAGCTTGTTCTTGCGCTTGATTTACAAATTGCTCAAGTACTGCCTGGGCATCAAAACTAAGGCTCTGCGAAATTGATTGTTCAAGCTCTGCCGTTGCTTGATTAATATAGCTTGTTACGTTTTGCGTTATAATATCAGTTACATCTAGGTCCACTTCACTAGCATGTACTTGCGAAGAACCTAATACTAATAAACTTGCCATAGCGATTTTAATTGAATGTTTCATAATGGTATTCCTTGTTGTGTATATTGTTTAGACGGAATAACATAATCAAGGGTTGTGCCAACAGAAAAATAAAAATTAAACCATTGATATTTAAAGACTATATCAAAATCCATATTGCAACGCAGTATTCAGGCTTGGTTAATTTAACTAACCTTTTTAATTTTTTGACTAACTATTAGTAAATATTTTTAGTTCACTATTTGCAGTTTAAAACAACGACTACCATTACTTTTTATTTTGCGTATCGGGTTTAACTTTTTTACCTAACCGATAAGCATCAACCATACTTAGTAACCAAATGACCACCATTAAAGGAAGATATTTATATTCCCCAAGCTGAGCACATTCACCTGATGGATTACGGGCGGCTTGTAAAATGCCTGAAGCCGTCATCGGAATTTTACCTGCTAAAATTTCATTTGCGCTACATTGCGCTATAGCCAAAATATCACCTAATGTCATAAACAAAAGTAGCGTGAATACACTTGCAAAAATACAGCCTATTAAACGCTTTTTAAGCGAAAAATGCCCTGCCCCAGGATACACAATGGCAGTAAGTAAAACGGCTTTGAGCTCTTTTTTCATGATAAACGTGCCTTAATTAATTGAGACTATACGACCACACTATACCCGATTAATTCCCTTTAAAATCAATAAAAGTACGGTGACTAATTTACAGTAACAATGCTGACATTGAAACATTGAGCGTACACCTGTACACTCAAGTTTAATTAATAAGTGGTAGGACTAGTATGACTATAGATGCACCCTATTCTCGCAAAGAAGAAAAACTCAATGTATTAAGCCATGCACTGGGAATATTTTTTGCTGTGTTTGTAATGTGGGATTTATTTAAACAAGCCACCAGCGTAAAAGCTTATATTAGCACCGCTGTATATGGGGCTAGTTTATTTGTATTGTTTTTATCATCCACACTTTATCACGCCAGTGTACAGCCAAAATTACGCGTTTTTTATAAAAAGTGCGATCACTGCGCTATTTACGTATTAATAGCAGGTACGTACACCCCATTTTTGTTGCTATCTCTTAATGGATGGTGGTCTTGGGGGACACTGAGCTTTATTTGGGCAGTCGCGCTTGGTGGCGTTGCTTATAAAGTGCTGGTTAAAAATGGTAATAAAAAAGTCTCCCTGGCTACCTACTTACTTATGGGCTGGTTTGCCCTTGCGATTGTATACCCACTTTATTTAAATATTGATGTAAAAGCACTGTACTGGTTACTGGCCGGTGGCATTTTTTATAGCTTAGGTACATTATTTTATAGCGCTAAAAGCACTCAATTTAGCCACGCAATTTGGCACCTCTTTGTAATAGCTGGGTGTGTGTGCCACTACATTTCAATTACTAATTACGTGTATTAATACATGTAATTAGTAATTTACTGCCACGCACATAGACCTCAATAATTTGGCTACCCTTTTATATAAAAGCGCGATAAAAGCGCGTTGTAGCTTAAGCGATATCACCTAAGCCTTAATTAAAAACGCTGTTATTTACGGCTTTGACTATCAGCCTATCACTGTCCTTACTCGCCTAATTAACTAGCTCGATAAACAGCGTGTAACATTTTCGGTACTCTTATCCATTTTTTACCCATTTTATTCACTTACTCTTTTCTTAGTTTAAAAATAAATGCATTAAAATAAGTGACATATCTTCATATTTTAAATGTAACGCTATGGCATATCTATTGCTCCTTCAATATAAATGGTCAGTAAAACCTTGGCCAAGCAAATACGTTAAAGGAGATACAAAGTGGGCGCATTACAAGCTGACTCTACAATTGAGGCAAGTGCTACATTAGTAAGTTGCTACTTATACTCAATATTTTACAACCACACTCACTTTTACGTCTATTCCCGCCAAGCAAAGAGGTAGGTAACTCGCATTGCTGCGTTATATGCCATTAAGCTCTTTGTGATACATGCAGTTAATCCAACTTAAACTTTACGTTAAAGGAGACGTTGATATGCAAACTAACCAATTTACGATGCAAGACCCTAGAAGCCAATATCAAATGGGACGAACCGAAAAAGACAGTGATCAACCAGACCCAGGCCTAGATGAAATTTTAAAACCTAAAGCAGATCACGGCGAAGATACCTATGTAGGTAGCGACAGATTAAAGGGTCGCAAGGCGTTGATCACCGGGGGAGACTCGGGCATTGGCAGAGCGGTTGCCATTGCATTTGCCAGAGAAGGTGCCGATGTGGTTATTAATTACTTAGCCAGCGAAGAAGCCGATGCGAAAGAAACACTCGATATATTAAAAGCTAGCGGTAGCAAAGCTTGGGGAATTGCAGGCGATATCTCTGATGAGAGTTTTTGTAACGACCTTGTGGCTCAAAGCGTTGAAAACTTAGGCTCAATCGACATATTAGTGAATAATGCGGGTAAACAACAGTTTGTTGCCGAGTTAGACGATTTATCTACCGAGCAATTTTGCCAAACATATGCAACAAATGTATTTGCTATGTTTTGGATAACAAAAGCGGCGGTAAAACATATGCCACCGGGCGCTAGTATTATTAATACAACCTCTATCCAATGTTATCAACCCTCTGCTGGGCTTCTTGATTACGCATCGACTAAGGGCGCAATTACAAGCTTTACTAAAAGTTTAGCAAAAATGGTGATTGATAAAGGCATTAGGGTTAATGGGGTTGCTCCAGGGCCAATTTGGACCCCGCTTCAACAAAGTGGCGGCCAACCGGCTAAAAAATTGCCTGAATTTGGTGATAACGTACCATTAGGCAGACCAGGTCAGCCTGCTGAACTAGCACCCACCTATGTATACTTAGCGTCGCAAGAGTCAAGTTACATTACCGCGGAAATAATGGGCGTGACAGGTGGGCAGCATCTACCTTAATCATACTGACTCACTCATATTAGTTAATCTTAGCTTATTAATTTTATAAAATAATAGCGGCGTATTTACGCCGCTATTTTTACCTAGCCTTTTTCAATTATACCTAAATAAGCCCCACTAAGTATTAGTGAGGCTCTGGTTAACAATACCTTAGAGACACACTAAAATCTGTGCTTACACAGCAGTATTTATACGCGCATAAATTAACGGCTTAAATAACTCAAGCCGATTAAGTGTTATCTTTTTTAGCACGTATACCGCGAATGAACTCTTCTAAATAAGGCGTAAATTCTAGCGCAAGTGCTATAAATAGTACCGTTGCCAAGTAAGTTATTGGTAAAGGAGAGCCTTTTAATTGAAGCGTAAAGTCAGGAGGAAAGCCGCCTGGAGTAAATAAAGCGGTAAATTGCTCCCAATGGCGCGCAATAATTAATACCAAAGCTAACAGGGGTATCATTTCTAAAAAACTGTGTATATGTTGCTCTATAGGCCCTACCCTTCGCTTACTTACTGCATAAGTTACATCCCACATTGCTGTAAGCTCATGCAGAAAAAACAACACAATACAAAGGGCAATAATCAAACTATTAACTTCAAAAATTAAAACGAGGATTAACGGAATGCCCACTTCGGCAAACATTAATAAATGAATAAATGACTCTTTAGCACCGCTGGTTGTAGAAATATTACTACGTCGATGACAAAACCAATCAGCAATACCAGCAGCAAGCCAAACAGGGATCACAAAGTACATTAAAATCAATAAAGTTGGGTCAGTCATAGTTTGTTAGTCCTTAATATTTGGTTTTAATAACCCTCATGCTTAAAACTAAACATTTACACTTCATCACCTTGATCATTCATCACTAGCGATGTGAAAAACCGTATTTTTCAAATAATTTATCAGTCACTTTTAAAATGGCTTGAGGATTACTTACGTTTTACCTTAATGTAAATGAGATACCATTTTTAAACGCGCCCTTGAGCCAACATTTGGTATGCTCAATATCTATTTACAACTAATAAGTAGTTCAAGTGTTATGCCAAATCTCGACGCTTAATTGATTTAATGCCGTTTTAGCTATAGGTAGGTGTGGAGGTGTTTTTTACTTTGCCGTATATATTTTTATTGTGTAAAAAATAGAAAATATATCGCTTTTCATTGTAAGTTTTTCATTCACAAAGCTAGGTAAGGGGGTTTTGTTAAAGGTAAAACTACAAGCTGAATAACCCTATTTTTTGTAGATTTACGATAGCTAAAAACAAAAAAGTAAGCCGCACACTTGTAATAAAGCAGCCTTTAAAAGCTCTTTTACGATAATACGTTCACTACTGCCATCTACACTCACGCATATTTACTTTGTCGTTTTTAAAGCTAACCCCTTCTAATAATAGCTTTTGGCGCTGCTCTTGATATTTATCACTGCCTGCAGGGAATGATATTTTACCTTGGCTGTTTACTACTCTGTGCCACGGTATAACAGAATCATCTGGCATTTGCTTTAATAAGCGCCCTACCAAGCGTGAATTTTGCGGATAACCGGCAAGCGTTGCTACTTGCCCGTAACTTGCTACAAAACCTACAGGTATATTTGCAATAATGGTGTAAATGAGGGTTTCTTTATCAATATTATCGGTCATTAACGTACGCCTCACTGAGTACTTTAAATTGCTCCCAAATAGAGCGCGCAACAGGGCCATGGTGTATTGCATCACGCCTAAATGCACGTACTTCTATACCAAACTCATCTTCTCTGTCGTTTATCTGTATTTGCTGCAACAGCCCAGCTTCTATTTCAGGGGCGCAATAGTCTATGTTCATCATTGCCCAGCCGGCACCAGCAAGCAAAAACGACTTTAAATTGGTTACATCGTCAATCTTCATTAAGGCAGAGCCTTTTGAGTAAGAAAGCTTGTCGCTGTCTATGCTTAAGTCACTTTCAAACATGGCCAAACACGGGTAATTTTGTAGCTCGTTAAAGGTCATGTACTTAGGAAACGCATTAGTAGATGCAATAATTCCAATGTTTAATTTACCAATTGGTAGGCTTTCTAAGTGCCCTGTTGCATGAAATAAGTCAAACCAGGGGCCTATGCCTAACTCCACTTGCCCACTATTTACTTGCTCTAAAGAGACAAAGCGTTTGCCACTGGTTAAATTAAACTCTGTACGCTTAAATAGTCTAAAAGTATTACTTATGATCTCGTTATAATTGTCTTTTTGACAAATTTGCTCGTAGCAAATTCGATATTGTGGCTCGTTACCCAGTGCAAGCTCTTTAGCAAGCTGCGCTAGCTCATCATTTGCATGCAATAATTGTTGTGCTTCGCGATGAAAAACACGCCCTTTTTCAGTTAACTGTAATCGGTACTTACTTCTATCGAGTAGTTCAAAGCCAATTTTTGCCTCTAAGTTTTTAATTGCTAAGGTAAGCGCAGGCTGAGTTTTATGTAATTTAAGCGCCGCGCCACTTAAACTTGCACTTTGTACAATGGCATCTAAAATTTGTAATTGATTCAGCTTCATACTGCGCTCAACATGATCATAAATAAAACTTATTATGTTTCTAAAATTTAATGAATTTTATTTTATATGGTTGCGGCGTATCCTGCACTTAATTATTTTGCCCATCATTGCCACGGAGAAGACATGAAACTCTTTCGTCTATGTATACTTACTACGACTTTACTTACCTTAATGGCCTGTTCAGAGCCAGAAAAGCAAGTAAAAGAAGAGCCCATTAGGCCTGTAAAGTTATTCAATATAGGACATGATTCGCAAACAAATGTGCGCAGTTTTCCTGCTGAAGTGGTTGCTAACCAAGGCTCGTACTTAGCATTTAGAGTCAATGGTGAACTGGTAGAGTTTCCGGTATTAGCAGGTGAAGAAGTTGAAAAAGGACAACTTTTAGCAAAGCTTGACCCAGAAGACTTTCAATTACAATACGATGATAGAAAAGCCCGTTATGAGCTTGCTAAATCACAACTTAGCCGCATTGAACAATTACTTGAAAAAAGAATCGCGAGTCAATCAGAGTACGATGAAGCATTAGCCAATATGCAAGTGGCAGAGTCTGCCTTTAAAATTGCCGAAACCAACCTAGAATACAGCGAGCTGCGCGCCCCATTTGCAGGGACTGTAGCCAAAGTATTTGTTAAAAACTTTGAAAACATTCAAGCCAAGCAAAACATTTTACGCCTAGAAACCCGCGATTTAATGGATGTAGAAATCCAAGTTCCTGAAAAAATAATAGCGCGCATTAAAAAAGGCAGCGACTACCACCCTACCGTTGTGTTTGACGGTTATGATAATAAAGAGTACACCCTTGATTTAAAAGAGTGGGATACGCAGGCCGATCCTACTACGCTCACCTACAAAGTTGTTTTTTCGCTGCCAGTACCTAAAGACTTTAACCTACTTGCAGGGATGACGGGCCGTGTATTTATCGATTTATCAAAAGTAACCAGCTCGCAAGTGGCTTACACTATTTTACCGGTAGAGTCGGTTTTTTCTGAAGCTAAAGAAAGCGTGTCAGATAACGCCTATGTGTGGATATATAACCCAGAAACCGGTGTTGTTAATAAACAAGCCGTTAAAGTGGGCCAAGTACACCGCGACGGCATTGAAGTGTTAAGCGGTATTAAAGAAGGCCAAATTGTCGTCTCCGCTGGCGTACACTCATTAGATGAAGGCATGAAAGTACGTCCATGGAATAAAGAGCGAGGCTTATAATTATGAGCTTTGCGCAACTCTCCATAGAGAAAAAAGTAATTAGCTGGATGTTTGCACTACTGCTGTTAATTGGCGGGAGTGTGTCGTACTTTGATTTAGGCCAACTAGAAGACCCAGAGTTTACGCTTAAAACCGCCATGGTTATAACTATGTATCCGGGTGCATCGCCACAACAAGTAGAGGAAGAAGTCACCTTTCCTATCGAAAATGCGATTCAGCAACTCCCCTACGTAGATTATGTGACCTCTATTTCATCAAATGGTAAGTCGCAAATATCGGTAGAAATGAAAAGTACCTACCGAAAAGAGCAGCTGCGCCAAATTTGGGATGAAATGCGCCGTAAAATTAACGATTTAGCGCCTTCACTCCCGAGTGGCGTTTACCCAAGCACCATTTTAGATGACTTTGGTGATGTATACGGCGTTATGTATGCGGTTACCGGCGATGGCTACTCTTATGATGAACTTAAAGATTACACCGATTACTTAAAGCGTGAACTCGTACTCGTTAAAGGTGTGAGTAAAGTGACCATTGCTGGTGAGCAACAGCCTCAAGTAATGGTTGAAGTGTCTACCCGTAAATTAGCACAACTGGGTATTGCCCCAAGCCATATTTTTGGTTTACTGCAATCGCAAAATACAGTCTCTAACGCAGGTAAAATTAGAGTGGGTGATGAGTCTATACGCTTTCACCCAACCGGCGAATTTAAAGATGTTAAAGAGCTCGAAACCCTACTTATATCTAAACCCGGTGCTAGCGAGCTTATTTACTTAGGTGATGTAGCCAAAGTATTTAGAGAATACGCAGAAGTACCCAGCAATGTTATTCGCTACAACTCAGAACAAGCGCTTTTAATTGGCGTCTCATTTATGAACAGCGTGAACGTAGTAGATGTAGGTAAACGTATTGACGAGCACTTAGCAGAGCTTGAATACCAGCGCCCACATGGCATACATGTAGAATCGGTGTATAACCAACCTAAAGAAGTAGAAAAATCTGTAGATGGCTTTATTGTCAGCCTAGTAGAGGCGATTGCCATTGTAATCGTGGTACTTCTTATATTTATGGGGTTAAAAAGTGGTATTTTAATTGGCGGTATTTTATTACTCACCGTTTTAGGCACCTTTATATTTATGAAGTTGTTCGCCATAGACCTGCAACGTATTTCTCTGGGTGCGCTTATTATTGCCCTTGGTATGCTGGTAGATAACGCCATAGTAGTAACCGAAGGCATATTAATAAATTTAAAGCGTGGCCAAACTAAGTTAAAAGCTGCGGTTAATATTGTAGAACAAACTAAATGGCCGCTACTAGGCGCTACAGTTATTGGTATTACAGCGTTTGCCCCTATTGGCTTAAGCTCTGATGCGACCGGTGAATTTGCGGGTAGCTTATTTTGGGTATTGTTTATATCGCTTTTACTAAGCTGGATCACCGCCATTACGCTTACGCCATTTTTTGCAAATTTAATGTTTAAACAAGATGAATTTAAAAAAGCTAAAAATGCTGAGGGCGAAGAGGAAAATGACGACCCATACCAAGGCTTTATTTTTACCGGCTATAAAGCACTTTTAGATGTGTCTATGCATTATCGTAAAACCACGCTTGTGCTTATGGTCGTGCTTCTTTGCTCGGCTGTGGTTGGTTTTGGTGCGGTTAAACAATCGTTTTTCCCAGCCTCTAACACCCCTATGTTTTATGTAGATTACTGGCAGCAACAAGGCTCCGACATAAGAGCAACGCTAGAGGGAATCAAAAAGCTTGAAAACTACCTTCAAAAAGAAGAGCTAGTTGAAGAAATAACCAGTACTACAGGCCAAGGTGCTCCACGCTTTATGCTTACTTATGCACCGCAAAAGTCGTACTCGTCATACGGGCAGCTCATTATTAGAGTAAAAAACCGCGAGGCGGTGGCTGTAGTAATGCAAAAAGTGCGTGAATACTCGCAAAATACACCGCTTTCAGCTGAGCTTAAAATTAAGCCTATGGAAATTGGCCCCTCAACCGATGCTAAAATTGAAGCACGCTTTACAGGCCCCGATCCGGTAATGCTTAGACGATTAGCCGCCCAGGCTGAAGAAGTTATCGCACAGGACGACGGCGCTTATAATATTCGTGATGATTGGCGCGCACGCACTAAAATGATTCGTCCACAATTTAACGAACAAAAAGCGCGCCGTTTAGGTATTAGTAAGTCAGACCTTGATGATGTACTGCTTACTAGCCTTTCTGGCAAGCAAGTGGGTGTATATCGTGATGGTACGCAACTTTTGCCAATTATTGCTCGCTCACCGGCAAATGAGCGCCTAAATGTAGAAAGCGTTCACGATTTACAAATATACAGCCCTGTATTGGGTGTATTTGTGCCAGTAACGCAAGTGGTTGACGAATTTGTGGTTGAATGGGAAGACAGCCTAATTATGCGCCGCGACCGAAAGCGCACAATAACGGTAATGGCCGATCACAACGTATTAGGCGATGAAACTGCCGCTAAGTTATTTGCACGCGTGCGCGGACCCGTAGAGGCAATAGAGCTACCGCGTGGCTATAAATTAGAATGGGGCGGCGAGTATGAGTCGTCATCGGATGCACAAGCCGCTATATTTGGTTCATTACCGCTGGGTTATTTAGCGATGTTTGCGGTAACCGTACTGCTGTTCAATTCACTTAAACAGCCTTTAGTTATTTGGGCTACAGTGCCACTTGCCATTATTGGTGTGAGTGCGGGCATGTTAATAATGAATGCGCCATTTAGCTTTATGGCACTACTTGGATTACTAAGTTTAAGCGGGATGCTGATTAAAAACGGCATAGTGTTGGTCGATCAAATAAATCTTGAGCTTCGCGATGGTAAATCGCCTTATCAAGCTGTGTTTGAATCTGGCGTTAGCCGTGTACGCCCTGTAGCCATGGCGGCTATTACCACCATTTTAGGTATGATCCCGCTGTTGTTTGACGTGTTCTTCCAGTCAATGGCGGTAACTATTATGTTTGGTTTAGGTTTTGCAACCATACTTACGCTTATCGTAGTACCTGTGCTTTATACTGTTGTATTTAGAATAGACTACGAGCCTAGAAAGTAATTTAAAAGCCTTACAGCACGTTTAAAACGCAGCTTACCTCACAGTAGCTGCGTTTTTTATTATTTAAACCGAGGTTAAAGATGGACATAATAAACTAGGTTGTATTTGTATTCTCTTTGGCTATTTTAGCTTTATAACCGACGAAAATGGCAATGTAGATTTAAACAACTACCGTTTCACGGGCGGTATTGCACTGGTAATAACAGGCATGTTTGACGGTACTTACGATTTAATTAAACGGCTACGCTCTAAAAACAGCGTATCTGCATTAGCCATTTATTTAGGGCTTTTTTTACTTTATATTGGCGTTGTGTTTTATAAATAACCCCTCAAATGACAGCAAAACAACTTTTTAGAATAATAATTACCGCTAGTTTACTATTCCCACCCCTATTTTTTATTGCTTGGGATGAAAATCTCGATCCCCCCTTTATTGCCAATACCGCTTATGATTTTTTAACACATAAGCTGCTTCCTGTTTTGTCAGTAATAATTAGTATTGCAGGGGGGATGTACGGATACAAAAAGTACAACGCATGCATAACATTTAAATCAAATTTTAAAGACTACTTAGAGGATGATGGGAAGCTTAGGGGCTGGCTGGGTATTTTGTTTATACCGGTTTTAGTTTATTTATGGCTGTGGGCTAGTTTTTGTATTTCAGTAAAGTTATGGACGTATTATTATAGCGACAATAGCTGGCAGCAAGATTACCAGCTACTGGCTGTAGAGGCGTGTCCGAGTGATTACGAATACAGCTGCGCAAAACTGGTTGTGCTTGATTTACAAACTTACAGAAAGCGCTCTTTTAGGTGGTATTTAGATAAACCAGCATTAAAGCGGCTAAAAAATGAAAAAATAAACATCGTGGGCGTTAAAAGCCCACTCGGTAACGTTGTACATCAAATACAATGGTAAGTGCGCACGCTATTTTTTTAAACTTAATGTGCCAGATGAACGCGCTTTACCGTTTGCTGGCTTTTTGTTGTTTGCGCTTTTGCTATCGCCTTGCGTATTTTTACTAGCTCCGCCTTTACCTACATAGGTGGTGGAGCGCTTTTGAAAGGGCGTGTTACTTCTTTGAGTGCGAGTGCCCCGCTCATTATTAAAGGCACGTGGGTTTTCACCCTGAAAATCACGCTTTTTAGGCTCGCCTTTGTTATTGGCATTTTGCTTATTGGTATCAACCGAATGCTCTTGCGTTTTACCCGAATCAGCAATGGAGTCATTAATTTGCGCCATTTCTACGTCGGTTAAATGTCGCCACTGGCCTACTTTTAAGCCCTTTAACGTTACATTCATAATGCGGGTACGTTTAAGGGTCACAACTTCATAGCCTAGGTATTCACACATACGACGAATTTGGCGGTTTAACCCCTGCGTAAGCACTATTTTGAATTCTTGCGGAGCTGTTTGTGTCACTTTACATTTTTTTGTAACGGTATCTAAAATAGGAATACCGTTGGCCATTTTGCTCACAAATTGGCGATTGAGTGGTTTATCAACTGTCACCACGTATTCTTTTTCGTGGTTATTACCCGCTCGCAAAATTTTATTAACGATATCGCCTTCGTTAGTTAAAAAAATCAATCCTTCTGAAGGTCTATCTAAACGGCCGATAGGAAATATACGGGTGGGATAATTAACGGCTTTGACAATATTACTTTGAATTTTACTCTCGGTGGTACAGGTAATACCCACTGGCTTATTATACGCAATGTACACGCGTTTTGGTTTTTCGCGCAGCGGTTTTCCATCTACTAAAACAGTATCGGTATCAGCCACTTTTACGCCCATTTCAGGCGTATTACCATTAACTGTTACACGACCTTGCTCAATATATTTATCGGCTTCACGGCGTGAACAAAAACCTGTTTCACTAATAAATTTATTTAAACGTTTTAATTCGGTCATGGCACTTAATGGTCCTAATTTTAAAGGCGACTAGTGTAAACCACACGCCATTATTTTTCGCCCCTAATTTAAACCTTTACGCATTAATTTTTGCAATTTTTGCTTGAGTTAACTTGCGCCAAACATATTCCAGTGGCCCTTGCTCATAATAGCGACAATATAAGGCTGTAAACAATAGCTGCACGCTAACCAGGCCAGTCGCAACTATCCAATAGTCTATTCGGTTAAAACTTAATACCCACTGCGGATACAACACTTTATAAAGCAACAGCTGCATAAGTGTTTGGCATATATATAAGGTAAAAGCTAAGCGCCCAGCTTGCTGAATAAGCTGGCCCACATGAGCACGGTTATTACAAAATTTAACGATGAGATGAATATAAAATACAGCCATGAACAATGCGGCAAAGGTATTTATAAACTCTTGTATGGCGAACCCTGCTCCCCCTGTAAACTTTGACGCATAAAGCCTCATGCCTGAAAAAATAAAGGCGCCAGCTATACAAACAATAAGATGCGGATTGGTTAAACCTTTACTAAAAACCTCATTTTTATATAAATATATGCCAATCAGCATTAGCCCTACGCACAGCCACATGATCATGATAGGAACAGCTACCAGCATTAATATATTCATACCTAGGTTACTCAAAAAGTAATCGCTGTAATGCGGGCTATATAAATCGATATACTGTGCTGAATCACGATAAACGACCTCATCAGGCGCACTAAAAAGCACCAACCCCGTGGCTACACAACCAATTAAAAGAAACTCCCCTGCCCTTTTTACAAGCAGTTGGTTATTACTTTGTAAATATTTTAGGGCAAACCAGCCAGATACACCGTACAAAAATAAAATGTCGCCAGCCCAAAGTAAAAAACCATGTACCAAACCAAAAATGATAAGCCAATGCAATCGCGCTTTTAAAGGCGCTGTTGATTTAACTTTTTGCCATTGAATATAAAGTCCTGCACCAAACAGTAAGCTAAACAGCGTTCTAAATCGGCCATCAACAAAAAAAGTACTCACAGCATGGATAAGGGTGTCGCTAAAAGGCGGGGTAGATAAAGGAATATAGCTATAATCCATTAAGCCAAACGCATAGCCATTCATATACACTAAGCAAAGCACGGCAATGCCGCGAATAAAGTCCATATTATAATTTCGCATAATGAGCGGTTACTGTCCTTTAACTATTATTTTTATAATTATCTGCCCAATCTACGGCTTGATTATATAACCCTGGCAGCACATCACTTTTAACATTAAGTAATATAACGGCTTTTTCTAATGTCCACCAGCTACCTGTTTCGTACGCTTGTACTACATTTAAAATATAATATAGGGTGTTTTTTTCGTTTAATAATGCCGCTTTAATATCATCAGGAAAAGGTAACTTTTCGACTAATAAACTCATAGGTTGATCGAGTATGGCATCTAGTAACGAAAACAAGCCGGTTAAAAACGCCTCACCCGCCAACGATTTAGACACCTGCTTTGCTATTAGCTCACAAAAGCGTGCTCTAACTACACACACTTGCATTAATTCTGCTGGCTTTTTTCCCGCGGTGTGCGCGGTAACAATAAGACTTACAAACTTTTTTAAACGCTCATGCCCTAAATACACTAACGCCTGTTTAATAGATGATATTTTACTCTGAATAGGAAAAACACCGCTGTTAATTAGCCGCATAAGCTTATAAGCCAACGCCGCATCGGCTTCAAATAACGCACTAATTTGCTTTATATCTGGGCTTGGTTTCATTACTTGCGCGTAAATAGCCACAACTAACGCATAGTTATAATCAATGTCTTGCTGTTCGTGCATTGTGGGCTTGGCAAAAAAGTAGCCTTGAAAGTAATCAAACCCCATTTTATGTGCTTGGTGATAATCGGCTTGGGTTTCTATTTTTTCTGCTAATATTTTTATTTTTTTATGCTGTTTTAGTTTTTCTACAATCTCGGCAATATCTGATAAAGGCGTTTGCGCAATATCAAACTTTACTAGCTTAATAAACTTTAAAAATCGCTCCCATTGCTCGTTATAAACAAAGTCATCTAATGCGAGTTTATAGTTTTTATGAAAAAGCTCTCTGCAAAGCTGATAGTTATCGTCGGTGGGTTCAATGGTTTCTAGCAGCTCAATGACCACATCTTTGCAGGGTAAAAAGTCACATAAATTGTGCTTTAAAGAGTCAGGGCCTATATTTATCAGTGCAGTTTTACCGGAGGTGATGTGGCGTGTGCCTAAATTAAGCTGGTTTTCCATTATTAGGCGAGCAGTTGCTTGACCTTCTTCTATATCGGGAAAAAAGTTTTCAGCACTATTACGAAATAAAAGCTCGTAAGCAACTACATTTTGCTTACGATTGAATATTGCTTGCCTTGCAACAAATACAGACACATTACCTACTTCTTATTTATATACTCAAACTAAGTAATTAATAGCGTAAATAGGTATAAATGTCACTTCTACTGCGTTTAATTTTAATGATTTAGCAATACATGCTTGAAATATAATCAGCAGCGACCGTTTCCCACGAAAAACGTGCTCCTTTAGCATTAGCTGTAATGTTACTCCATTGCTTAGGATTTTGCTGTTTTAGCGTAAGGGTTTCAGTCAAGCATGTCATTAACCCATCAACTTGTTCATTCAACGAGCCGCCAGAAAATGCAAAGCCATTGTTGTTGTGGCTTACGGTGTCTTTTAAACCGCCAACACTGTGTACTAAACAAGGTTGCCCTGCGCGCATAGCAAGCATTTGACTAATTCCGCATGGCTCAAACGAGCTTGGCATTAAAAATAAATCCCCTAGCTCATATAGGCTATCGCCAATACCTTGCCCATAACCTTTTAAAAACAATAAGTTTGCATTGCGTGCCATGGCCTTGGTGAAAATGCTTTCAAGGGCTTTGTCACCAGAGCCTAAAATAATAAGACGACCATTAAAACGGTTAATTATTTCACACACGTTATCAAGCGCTAATGCATTACCGTATTGTTGGCAAAGTAATAACACCTTTTGCTCGGTCAGCCTGCCAACACTTGTTACGAGGGGCCCATCTATTGGCGTGTTTTTAAACTGCAGCATGCGCTGATGCGCCACATAGTAGCTCGTTTCAAGCTGCTCATGTTTTGCCATCCAGTTAAATAAAGTATGTTCAATACGCTCATACAAGAGCGATAAAGTAACCTGCTCAGGGTTTTGCTCAGGGTATTCACAGCCATTTAATATTCCCACCACCTTGCCTTGAGCCGATTGATTTTGTAAATCAAGCTCTAAGCCTTCTCCACCAAAAAAACCTTGCTGATAATTACTCGGCTTTAGTACCTCGGTACTGTAAGTAGGTGAGACTAAATGAACTTTATCTGCCAAATTTATAGCACTGCGCATAGGATTAAAACAGTGTGGGTAACGAGGATCGCACAAATGTTGCCCGTTATAACCTAACGAAGGAAACCAAGCCTCTAAACTCGAGTCGTCGTGCTTAAAAGGCCTGATCCCTTGCAGTGCTAAATTATGAACTGTATAGGCAATATGTAAATTAGCGAGGGTATCGTAGCGTTTATCAAATTTTAATAATACGGCGACACACGCGCTATGCCAATCATGTAGATGCAGTGCTTGAGGGCGCATTATTAAACCCTGTAGCAACGCTTCACATAGAGCGGCACTAAATAATGCATATTTTGTTGCATCAGTGGCAAAAGGTCGCCCGGGTTCGTCATTGCAATACACCGAACCCGATTGGCTAAACAGTGGGTGCGAAATAACAAATTGATTAATGTGTGTGTTGTCATCACTTATTTTAAATAAAGATAATACCTGTGGCTGCGCTCTAAATATAACAGTGACATCACCTATATATTCACGTTGCAGTTGCTCAAACCCATAATCAGGAATAACAACATCTACGCTCACGCCTTGTGCTGCTAGTGCTTTTGGGGCATCTCTGACTACATCTGCTACCCCGCCCACTTTAGCGTTTGGTAAAGCATCGTTTTCTGCGGCAACCATTAATACATGCATTTATTTACTACTTCCTTAACCTTTGTTATTCGCATCCGATTTTAAGCGAACTTTTTATTTTCGTGTGCTTGACGTTCAAGCTTTTTAGCAAGTTCCGTGAGCATATCACGGGTGACTAATACGATGCCTTTTTTAGATACCCTAAAGCCATTTTCTTCATCGGCTTTTCTATCGTAGCCAATTTCAAGCCCTGCGGGTATTTCACAGCTTCGATCAATTATGGCTCGCTTAATTTTACAATGACGATTAATGAGAGCCCCGGGTAAAATTACTGATTGCTCTATTTCGCAAAATGAACGCACGTGCACGTTTGAAAACAGCAGTGATTTTCTAACTACTGAGCCCGATACAATACACCCTCCTGATACCGTTGAGTCTACCGCCATACCGCGTCTATCTTCATCATCAAAAATAAACTTAGCCGGTGGCAACTGCTCTTGGTAAGTCCAAATAGGCCAGGTTGGATCGTATAAATCTAGCTGTGGCTCGGGCATTACCAATTCCATATTGGCTTCCCAAAACGAGTCTAACGTTCCTACATCGCGCCAATAAGGTTGCCCTTCTTGCATGGGATCTCTAAACGGAAACGCATACACATTGTGCTCTTCTATAATTGCCGGAATAATATCGTGCCCAAAGTCGCGGCCAGAACCTTCATTTTCAGCATCTTTTTTTAGCTGCTCAAATAAAAACTCAGTATTAAACACATAGTTGCCCATAGAGGCTAAGCAGGTACCTGGCTTACCAGGGACAGAGCTGGGGATCGAAGGTTTCTCATCAAAGCGACATACCCGATTTTTTTCATCAACAGTCATTACCCCAAAGGTATCTGCAGCCTCTTCAACAGGTACTTCAAGGCAACATACTGTCATGTCGGCGCCTTTTTGCACATGCTCGGCTAATAAAGCGCCGTAATCCATTCGATAAACGTGATCGCCTGACAAAATCATCACATATTTTGGCAGTTCGTGGCGAATAATATCCATGTTTTGAAAAACCGCATCGGCAGTTCCACAATACCACTCATCACCATTACGCTGAGATGCGGGTAAAATTTCAACCGACTCCCCCAGCTCTTTTTTAAAATGGCCCCAGGCGCGATTAACATGGCGAATCAAAGAGTGCGATTTATACTGTGTGGCTATGCCTACACGCCTCACACCCGAATTGATACAATTTGATAATGGAAAATCGATAATACGGTGCTTACCGCCAAAATAAACAGCGGGCTTTGCGCGCCAATCTGTCAATTCGTGTAAGCGTGAGCCGCGTCCACCAGCCAGTATTAACGCGTACGTATCTCGGGTTAAGCTACTTATGTAACGATTTGCATAACTAGGCATAATACTCTCTCCGTTTAGTCTTTGCTCTTAGTGGCATGGCTCGTAGTTGCGTGTAAGTCTGTTTCACTAATAGTTAGGGGGGTTAGGTGCCAAATATCTTCACTGTATTGGCTTATGGTTCTATCGCTTGAAAATATGCCGCTTGCGGCCGTATTTAAAATACTCATTTGCGTCCAATGCGTTTGGTCTTGATACGCAGCCTCTACCTGCTTTTGCGCTGCCACATAGCTTTCAAAGTCATGTGCAACCAACCACGGATCGTGAGGGCTTTTAATAGCATTAATAATGTCGTCAAATAAATTAGGCTCAAACAGGTTAAATTGCCCGCTTTCGAGTAACTGCATTACATGGCTTAGGTCGCTGTTTTGCTCTATTAAATGAGAAGGGTTATATCGCGATTTAATATCATCAATTTGATGAGCCTGCGCACCAAACAAAAAGAAGTTATCAGCGCCAACAGCGTCTCTAATTTCAATATTCGCCCCATCTAACGTGCCAATAGTAAGCGCACCATTCATCATAAACTTCATGTTACCAGTGCCTGATGCTTCTTTACCTGCGGTCGATACTTGCTCTGATAAATCGGTTGCAGGGCAAATAGTTTCCATTGCGGTTACATTATAATTTGGCAAAAAGGCAACTCGTAAATAAGGCGCTGCAAGTGGGTCTTTATTAATAACCTCAGCTACGTTATTAATTAACTTAATTATTTTTTTAGCCATGTAATAACCAGGGGCGGCTTTACCCCCTAGCAGCACACAACGTGGTACTAAGTTTGTGGTATCGCCTCGGCGTATACGATCGTATAAATGAATAACATGAAGTACATTTAATAACTGGCGTTTGTATTCGTGAATACGTTTAACTTGTACGTCAAACATCATCTCTACATCAAAATC
Source organism: Pseudoalteromonas sp. 2CM37A (assembly GCF_023161885.1). Lineage (NCBI taxonomy): Bacteria > Pseudomonadati > Pseudomonadota > Gammaproteobacteria > Alteromonadales > Pseudoalteromonadaceae > Pseudoalteromonas > Pseudoalteromonas sp. 2CM37A. The sequence continues at coordinate 575,336 of NZ_JALNTJ010000002.1, read as the reverse complement.
AACACCACAGCGCTCTTTCACTAAATCGACGAGACGTTGTTTATTTTCGCGTTTAACATTTTGCCATTGCTGATGAAACGCGGTGTCGTCGAAGTAGCGGCGTAATTGGCTTATATCTGCAAAATCGCTAACCCATTTTGAGCCAATTTTTTCTGTAATTAAATGACTCAAGGCCGGGTTGCAGTGTGCTAACCAACGCCTTGGGGTAACCCCGTTGGTTTTATTATTAAACTTGTTAGGCCAAAGCTCGTAAAAGGTTTTAAATAGCCCTTCTTTTAAAAGTTGGGTATGTAGTGCGGCCACACCATTTACCGAATAGCTACCCACAATCGCTAAATAAGCCATGCGTATTTGCGGCACGTCGCCTTCTTCAATTAACGAAAGCGCGCGCTGTTTACTTGCATCGCCAGGCCAATGCTGTGCCACTTGCGCTAAAAAGCGGGCGTTTATTTCATAAATAATTTCTAAAATTCGCGGCAATAGTTTCGCAAAAAGCGGCACTGACCATTTTTCTAATGCCTCTGGCAATAGCGTGTGGTTAGTGTAAGCCATTGTGCTGGTTGTAATTTCCCACGCGTTATCCCAATCAAGCTCGTAGTCATCAACTAAAATGCGCATTAACTCTGCCACGGCAATACTTGGGTGCGTATCGTTTAATTGAAATACATGATGTGCAGCAAAGTCACTAAAGTCTTCGCCGTATTGTTCAACCCATTGCGATACGATATCTTGAATACTCGCTGATGATAAAAAGTACTGTTGGCGCAATCTAAGCTCTTTACCATTTTCACTGCTGTCATTTGGGTAAAGCACCATTGTGATTTGTTCTGCTAGGTTTTTTTGCGCTACCGCTTCTGAATAACTCCCCGCATTAAACTCGGTTAAGTTAAATTCGTCGGTCGCTTCTGATTTCCATAGCCTTAGCGTATTAACAATGTCGTTTTTATAACCAGGAATAGGCACATCATATGGCACAGCTAATACGTCGTGACAACCAACCCATTGACGGTGTTCGCGCCCATGTTTGTCGGTATAACTTTGTACGTGCCCAAAAAACTTCACTCGTTGTGATTGCTCAGGCGCGGCAAGCTCCCACGGGTGCCCCTCACGAAGCCAGTTATCGGGTTGCTCAACTTGGTGGCCATTTTTTAATGATTGGTTAAACATGCCGTATTCGTAGCGAATACCGTAACCAACCACGGGAAGCGCAAGGCTTGCACAACTATCTAAAAAGCAGGCAGCTAAACGCCCAAGGCCACCATTACCTAGCCCTGCATCGTGCTCTGCCTGGGCTACGGTTTCAATTGTGGTGCAATACTCTTGCAGTGCACTGGAGACTTGTTCGTCTAAGTCGAGATTTAAAATTGCATTACCAAGTGCTCTACCCATTAAAAATTCTAGAGATAGGTAAGCTGTTTTACGGCGTTTTTCTTGCTTGATTTGTTGTTTGGTTTCTCTGCAACGTGCAACCAGCCGATCTCTGATTGTCAGCGCAAGCGCATGATATAAATACAGTTGCGACTCACCCACTTTGTCACGCCCTAAACTGTAATAAAAGTGCCGAGTTAAATCATCTTTTAAAGTGCTTTCATCAATTACAGGGCCTTCTTGCCACCCTTTTACCACACACACATTTTCGTCTTGCTTAGACATGACCATCGTCCTCTAAATTTGCACTAAAAACCCAGCTGCTTTGTGCTGAAATTTCGACTATTGCATCCTCTTTACTGCTTAGCGATGCGTTATGTACACTTGATAAAACCATGTCCCATTGCGCCGCGATAGGCGATGGGGGTAACTTACAAAAAACTGTTTTTTTACTCGCATTTAAAATGATTAATAAGGCGTATTTATTTTGCTTATCTAACAAGCTATACATTAAAAACTGGCGCTGCGGTTCGTGCCAATGCTCGTTGGTCATTTTTACGCCTTGCTCGGTAAACCATTTAACCGTAAAGCGCTCGTCAATATCTTCTGAGAACACACTGTGTTTAAACGCACTGTGACCACGCCTTATTTTTAGTGCATCGTCAATAAATCGGGTTAGTGAATGATTTAGCTGTGAGTCTTTCCATGCCAACCAACTGGTGCGGTTATTTTGACAATACGCATTATTATTGCCCCCTTGCGAGTGACCCATTTCACTGCCTGAGGCAATCATAGGCACCCCTTTTGAGAGTATTAGCGTAAGTAAAAAGTTCTTTTGTTGCTGCAGCCTCAGGGCAATAATTTTGGCATCATTAGTAAATCCTTCAACACCACAATTGGTGGAATGATTAGCGCTGTGGCCATCGCGATTTTGCTCGCCATTCGCTTCATTATGTTTATGCTCATAACTCACCAAATCGGCAAGCGTAAAACCATCATGGCTGGTAATAAAATTAATACTGTTTAGCGGCCCGCGCTGGCTGTGCTCAAAAATATCAAATGAGCCATGAATACGTTTTGCTACATTTGCAATAACGCCTTCTTCGCTTTGCCAAAATCGGCGTATTACATCTCTGTATTGGTCATTCCACTCTCGCCAAGGTGCAGCAAAAGCCCCCAGTTGATAACCTCCTGGCCCTATATCCCAGGGCTCACTAATAAGCTTTACACGGCTTAATACAGGGTCTTGTTCAATGGCTTGAAAAAACGCATGGGCGCTATTAAAACCATGGGCATTTCGGCCTAAAATGGTGGCTAAATCAAACCTAAATCCGTCTACTCCCATTACTTGCACCCAATAACGTAAGCTATCAAGTACCAGCTTTAAGGTTTTAGGATGATCAATATTAATGGTGTTACCACAGCCTGTATCGTTTATATACACCTGTGGCTTATCAGCCACCGTTCGGTAATAAGCTAGGTTATCTAGCCCTCTGAGAGATAAAATCGGCCCATCGGCGCCCGCTTCTGCGGTGTGGTTATAAACCACATCTAAAATAACCTCTATATCCGCTTTATGAAGCTCGCTAACCATGCGCTTAAATTCGTTAATGTCATCATCAACTAAATAATCTTTATGCGGGGTAAAAAAGTTAAGCGTGTTGTAGCCCCAATAATTTTGCAGCCCTTTTGCTGTTAAAAACTGCTCACTTATAAAAGCATGTACAGGGAGCAGCTCTAGTGCGGTAACCCCTAAATTATGCAAATGCTCAATAAAGCTAGGGTGGCTTAGACCTAAAAACTTGCCTTGCAAATTTTTAGGAATATTAGGGTGTCGGCACGTGGCGCCTTTTACATGGCACTCATAAATAACGGTATTAGACCAGCTATGGTTTGGCTTTTTATGTTTATAAGGCTGGCTATTAACAACCCGTGATTTAGGTATATCAATGGCATTATTAACGGTGCTTTTCGTGCCAATAGGCATTTGCCCATAGTGGCGCTCACTCCATGTAAATTCGCCAAATAAGTCTTTTGCATAAGGGTCAATCAGCAACTTGTGCTCGTTAAACAGCAGACCTTTTTCAGGACTGTACTCCCCTTCTACGCGATAACCATATAATGCGCCTTCGGCTAAGGGCGCTACATGGGCTGTCCATATACCGCCTTCGTTGATATGCATGGTTACTTTTAATATTTCTGAGTGCCCACTTTTATCAAATAAGCACACATAAGCTTGTGTTGCTTTAGGTGCGTACAAGCTAAAGTTAACGCCGCCACTGCTAATAGTTGCGCCAAGTGGATGCGGTTGCCCATGTGAAACCTCAAATCGATTACTCATCTTCAACCTTTTGTAAATAAATAGTCGTTAACCCGCCCATTGCAATTTTAATGCTATGCGAAAAGCCATGAGCGCTTGCCTTAACGCTACTAACCGTGGCGTTTTTGTTTGCTGTTACTTTAATACCTGAGCCAAAAAAAGCGTCATCATCGGTGTTTAAAATAACCTTATACTTACCCGCTGCGGGTACCCCAATTTCATACTCTTGATAAGAAACAGGCGTAAAGTTTGCTACTACTACAATAAAGTCGTGGGCATTTTTAGCATAACGTACAAAACTAAATATACTTTGCTCATTATTGTTGTTATCTATCCATTCAAAACCCGCAGGGCTTGAGTCGAGTTCATACAGTGCAGGCGACTTTTTATAAACAGTATTAAGCGCTTGTACAGTGTTTTGTATACCGCGGTGGCTTTTATGCTCTAGCAAATGCCAATCAATAGAATGATTGTGATCCCACTCTTTTCGCTGTGCTATTTCGCCGCCCATAAACAACAGTTTTTTACCGGGATGCGCCCACATAAAAGCGTAATACGCACGTAAATTGGCAAATTTTTGCCAATCATCACCGGGCATTTTTTCAATTAGCGAACCTTTACCATGTACAACTTCGTCATGACTTAGCGGTAAAATGTAATTTTCACTAAATGCGTACACCATAGAAAACGTCATTTCGTGATGATGATGCTGCCTATAAAGCGGGTCATGTTGCATGTAATGAAGGCTGTCGTTCATCCACCCCATATTCCACTTGTAGCCAAAGCCTAAGCCATTGTGATCAACACTTTGAGTGACTCCCGGCCACGCGGTCGACTCTTCAGCCACCATCATAATGCCCGGATTGTTTTTATAACTACGCAAATTTACCTGCTTTAAGCACTCAATAGCGCCTAGGTTTTCTCGCCCACCATAACAATTGGCAACCCATTCACCTTCTTTGCGGCTGTAATCTAAATAAAGCATTGAAGCCACCGCATCTACGCGCAGTCCATCAAGGCCAAATTGCTCTAGCCAATACATCGCATTAGAGATTAAAAAGCTTTTAACCTCCGGGCGGTCGTAATTATAAATATAGGTATTCCAATCAGGATGAAAGCCCTGTCGAATATCGGCATGTTCAAATAAATGCGTGCCGTCAAAGTGGTGTAAACCATGCGGATCACTAGGAAAATGCCCAGGCACCCAATCAAGTAGCACGCCTAAGTTTGCTTTGTGGCACTGCTGAACAAAGTATTTAAAACTGCTGTAATCACCAAAGCGACTAGTTGGTGCAAACAACCCTACTGGCTGGTAACCCCAAGAGCCATCAAACGGGTATTCACTTATTGGCATTAATTGAATATGCGTAAAGCCCATTTCAACCGTGTAATTAACCAGTTTGTCGGCAAGTTCGCTATAGCTTAAATAGCGGTTTTCTTCAGCCCTTTGCCATGACCCTAAGTGCACTTCGTAAATACTTACCGGCGCGTCTATATGGTTACGCTTTTGACGATTTTTAAGCTCGCTATCACTCAGCGAAATAGCAGCTGCTTGCTGTTGTAATACACTGGCCGTACCCGGAGCTTGCTGCATTTTAAAGGCAAACGGATCTGCTTTTTCAAGCACATCGCCTTGCTGTGTCACAATAGAAAATTTATAACAGGTATCGGGCTGAAGCCCTGCGATAAAAAGCTCCCACACACCACATGCAGGATGAAAGCGCATATAATGACGATTAGCTTGCCAAAGGTTAAATTCGCCAATAACAGATACACTGGCTGCATTTGGCGCCCACACACAAAAACGCACTCCATCAACCCCTTGTTGATTAATAAAGTGTGCGCCTAAATGTTTATATGCATGCTCTAAACTGCCTTCGTTAAATAAATACATTGCATCTGTATCTAGGCTGCTTGCAAAGCTATATTCATCGTAAAAACATAATGCTGAGTTTGCATATTCAACGTTACACTTATAAGGTTGCGTGGGCATTTCGTTGCTTGTTGCAATGAATAAATCGCTACTGTTATAACGCTTAGCAATAACTTTTTTATCATTAATAATAATATTTACATTTTTAGCTGCGGGTAAATACACGCGTATTTCGTAGCCATTTTTATAAGCATGCGCCCCTAAAAAACTAAAAGGGTCTTTAAATCTGCCGCCTTGAAGTGCAGTTACCTGTGCGTCGTAATGGGTCTGTAATGAATCCTTTGGTGCGGTACTACTCATATCCTTTCCTTATTGAATTAACTGCAGCCAAGGTACTGGCATTATTTTTAAAAATAGCGTTGCTTGAATGAGTTAAAACACGGCGCCAATTTGGGTATTCGGTATTAGTACCGGGTATATTCACCGGATACGTTTGTTTATCTAAATCATCAAGCTGAAGTGCAAATAAACGGGTCTCACTGTGTGCAAGTGCTTTGGCAAGTTCACCGTAAACGCACATAGCATCGCTAGTTTCGCTAAGTTGCTCTGCGCTATGTAACTGTATAAAACGCAGTAATCGTTGTTTTTCTTGTTGTCGTTCGTGCAATTGCTGTTGGTACTGCTGATCATCAATAAGCTGATACTGGCGTTTAATATCTAAATCATCTGTTTGCCACCAGCCGCAAAATGGCGGTACGTCATGATTCGCTATCATAATTAAACAATGCTTAGGTAATTCTTGTAACGGTAAAAACTCACCATCATGTTGTTTTTCAAAATAAAATAAGCTATTTGAATAAATACCACTCACAGCAAGTGCGTGTTTTACCTCGGGCGGGACTATGCCTAAGTCTTCACCTATTACTATGCACTGATTAAGGTGAGACTCTATTTTTAAAATAGCCAAGAAGTGCTCGAAAGGGTAATAAACATAACAGCCATCTTGTGTATGGTTATTTTCAAAGCACCACCATAAGCGCCTTAGTGCCATAACATGATCAATGCGCAAACCGCCAACGCCTTGCATGTTTGCGCTAATAAGTGAGCGATAAAAGGCAAAGTGATCATTTTTTAATTGTTGCGGGTTAAGCGCAGGCAGCCCCCAATTTTGCCCTGCTTGCGCCCAAGGGTCTGGCGGTGCGCCAACATTGGCATTATCACTAAAAAGTGATTGCTGAGATTGATACTCAACGCCATCTCCTGCACAACCAACAGCAAGGTCATTAATTAAACCTATTGCCATGCCTTTATTTAAACAGTGCTGCTGACAATGGCTTAATTGTAATTTAGCCTGCCATTGTAAGTAGTAATCAAAGGTAGGATTGGCTGAATTTAGCGTAGTTAGGGTCTGGGCGTTTTGTTTGCAAAACTGGGCAAACTCATCGCGTCGTGAAGCGCTGGCATGTGCTTCAAAATGACTAAATAGCGCTTTAAATAATGTATATTTAACTGCGCTTACTTTTTCATAATTTATAAACTGTTCATTGCTGTTAAAAAGCGCTTTTACCTCATCACTGTGTAACAAAGCATCTAATTGTGGATTGTTTTTAGCATCAGCTGATAGTTCAACACAAATGTACAAAGGATTTAATAACGCACGGCTATTAGGGCTATAGGGGCTGGCTCGCTCACTTTGCTGTGCAAACAGCAAATGTAATGGGTTGAGTAATATGTAGTCCATGTGCTGCTGCGCACATAAATCACATAGCTCTAGTAAATCATTAAAATCCCCTATACCTAGGCCTGCTTTGTTTTTAACTGTGTACAACTGCAGCGAAAGTCCAGTGCGCTTAGTATCATCTACTTGAAAAACTTTTTCTGGGGTGGCCCACAATTGAATTTCTTTGCTTTGCTCCCCTACACTAACCAGCGCCTGATGATAACCTACCGGAATAGCCCCTAAAGGCACTGCTACTTCAATATAACGCACGCCATGTACATAGTAATCGCCAGTGATGGCCAAATTATGTAAGTTAGCACGCTCATAGGTAACGTTTAACTGTGGCAACGTTATCGCAACAGGTAAATCACGTTGACGCTCATCTATGCGAATATAAAAAAGGTTATCAGTTAAATTCACTAAGCTGGTATCGGGTGCTAACTCTAACCAAGGCGCAACATCTAATTGATAATTAAGCTGTGCTATTTGGTGTTCATCTTCGGTATTTACACCACAACATTGTAAGGCACGTTTGCGCGTGTCTTCGCTAAATATAACCTGCTCGCCCGTGTATTTAGTAAACTCATAACCGATACCGTGCAGATAAAACAACTGCGAAAGTGCGTCCATTTACTCGCCTTAATTTATGCGTTGAGTGTTCACTATGCTATTTTCTGTGCCAAATGTATTAGGTAGGTAGTCATCTGCTTGGTGGTCGTTATCCCAAATATCACCATTAATTAAATAACGAAAATGAAACTGCTGATCAACTGGCAAGCGTTGCTTACATTTAAATACCCCTTCTTTTTTATTAAGCTTCATAGGCACCGGCTGCCAATCGGTAAATTCGCCAAGTAAACTTACTTGCTCTGCATCAGGGTGGGTAAACTCAAAGGTAACTTCAGCTTCATTTTTTGTTTTGAAAAAACGTTTATTCAACATAGTAGGCTCCAACTAAACCAAAAGGGTACTTAATCTTTGCCACAGGGCCGATACAACACTTTAAAGGGCGATGTGGGGTGCATTTAAACATCATTAAACGCGGGTAATTTAAACAAACTTTTATTTACGCATTATTACAGTGCAAAAAAGTTTTTAGCTGCACATATAAGGTGCGATTACGATAAAAATTTTCGCTTATTAATGACAAACTAATGTACAGCAAGTATTAAACCAACTTAATCATTTTTCATTATTAATATATTGAGCAAAAAATCGTATAAAGGTTCACACTAACCTATAAAATTCTTTCGTTATCAGTGTGCTTAAGTAATAATACACAGCATCTTACGTCTCTGAAATACCAAAAATTTCATGTTGAAAAAAAGCATTTTATTTACTACGGTAATTGTATTTATTGCACTTGCCTCCTTTGTAAGCCTTTCTGTATATACCCTTTATAGTAAAAAGCAATTATCAGTAGACCCTAAATTAAAAGAAATTTCAGGCATTGAGTTTGATAAAAAAAAGCGTTTGTGGGCGATTAATGATGGCGGTGACGACCCAAAACTTTATCGCCTGGGCGAAGATGGCGCTATTGAAAAAGAAATCCTTGTTACGAATGCTAAAAATATAGACTGGGAAGACATGACGCAAAATAAATTTGGTCATTTTTTCTTAGGTGATTTTGGCAATAATAAAAACGACAGAAAGTGGTTAACTATCTATAAAATAGAAAACCCAATAGATATAAAAACAGAGACCACCGAAGCCGAAATTATTAAGTTTACCTATCCTGAAATGGATGGCACTCCCATTACTCCTAACAAACGCAACTTTGATTTAGAAGCCTTTGTAGAATACAAACGCCATTTATATTTATTTACCAAAAATAGAACCGAACCTTTCGATGGCATAACCAATGTTTATAAAGTGGGCGATCATGCAGCCAATTTTGATGCTCAGTTAATTGATTCATTTAAAACATGCACAACTCTAGAAAAACTCTGTTGGATCACATCCGCTGCTCTTAGCCCTGACAGGACTAAACTTGTGTTACTTGATTCTACAAGCATTTGGCTGTTCGAAAACTTTAAAGGCGACAAGTTTTTTTCTGGTGATGTGTCTCGAATCGATTTAGGTATTGTTACGCAAAAAGAAGCGATCACCTTTTATGACGATAATACGCTTATTTTTACCGATGAAGAATTTAAAGGGCTGGTAGGAGGAAATGCTTACGTTATTAAATTAAACGAAGCACAAAAAACCGTTATCAGACAAGCGCCAAAGGCTCTGTAAATAAATAGCTATACAATATTTACACAAAATTTTGCTATACACGCGGGCTTTAATAAGACGCTGCACACGCTATTAATTTAATGCGTTGTTATTAAATGAGTGCAGCGCTTTTTCTACATCAACTCCCAAAATAATAACGCCAATATGATCGCCCTTGGCATTTTTTATCGGTAGACTTAATTGCACCTGAAAATGATGTGTTGAAGCATCATATTCAACACTGTCAAAGCGATACGCTAAAGACTGCTGGTATACGAGGCTAAATTTATTCTCATCCCCTTGCCAATAATCGCTGGTGATTTTGCTTATAGCCACATTTTTACCTTGCTTATCTGTCACTATAATTTCGGTAATTATGCCTTTGAACTGCCTTTGCCATTGTTTTAAATATAATGAAGCATCAGTAAATAGCATATTTTTAGCTAAATCATGTTGATGTGTTTTAACTTCTTTTATCCAAAGCTCGTCAGCGAGTTTAAGCGCTTTGTTTTTCAGCTTTATATGGTTACTTTGCGCCGCGGCATCGGTAATTATGGGCTGTGAAATTAACGCCTTTATTGGCTCTAACAACGTATTTAGTATTTGTACTTGTTCACCCTGTGATAAATAAAACGGTGCAGGGGCACATTGAGGAATCGTTTCGTTGAATTTTTCTAAAAAAGAAGGGTGCGAATTAATAAGCTTATTAGCAGCAAAAACACCTAAAGGCACATAACGATAAAATGAGCGCGGGTAGGAAGAAGCGCCAATACCTAAGTGATCGGCAGCATTATTAAAATCATCTAAATCAAGTAATACTTTGTCTACTCTATGATGGTGAAGTACGTTTACTATTTCTTCCAGCGAGTTTACTTCAAGCAGCGAGGTAATATTTTGCGTTTTAAACCAATTAGCTTGATAGCTGCCATGGACCACGCCATAACGTAATTTTTTCGGGTCTTTATTAACGCTATCGGGGTGAGTAAACCAGTACCAATTTTCTAGGTAAATAGGTGATGACAACTTACCATGCTGGCTCATTTCAGAAGTTAAATGCGTTGTAAAATACCCATCTAACCTATCCAGTTTTACCTCACGACGAGCCCTCAGCCAAGGTAACGATTGCAACTCAAATGGCATGTCCATATTGTGTAAAATGCATTGCACTTGGTTAACCGCATTATCTGGTGTTGTAAGCGATACATTGGTACCAAATTTTAAGGGTTCAGTTAAAGTTAAAAGTGCAAAAAATAACGTTGTGGGCATAATCCATTGCTAAATAATTGTGTTAATTACAATAAGTATAGTAAGGCTTTACCAAAATACCTAACTTCGATAAAATTAAATATTAAGTTAAATCAATAGGTAACCTTTCGCTTTAGTAACACTTAACTTTAACGCTTAAATTTTGTTTCTAAAATCACTGACGACGTTGTGCGCTCTACCCCATCTAAATTACCTATATCATCAAGTAAATGGCTTAGCTTTTCTAAGTTTTGCGCTTGCACTACAGCAATTAAATCAAACTCCCCACTTATGGCATAAAGCTGGGAAATAGCATCAATCTGTTTAAGTTCTAAATTGGTTTTAGTGGTGAGTTTTTGCATCACCTTTATAGATACATGAGCCGAGACCATACTGGTCAAATAGTCTTCACCGTAGTCTACGCTATAGCCTTTTATAACTCCTGTTTCTTCAAGTTTTAACATACGGCTTTGCACGGTAGATCGCGATAAATTAAGCATGCGTGCCAAGTCAGAAATACTGGCTCTTGCATTGGTTTTTAAAATTGAAAGTAGCTTTTCGTCTTGTGGAGTTATCATATTGCTTATTAATTTCGTTATTTTGACTTTTATTGTAATCATTTTTCACAAAATAGCACTGCAAATTTAACCTACAACCTTCGATAATAGTGCTTAATAAAAAAAATTACCTAGCTGAGAAAACGCTAACGTTTTTATTTTGCTAATCTTTATTCAATATTCACAATTTTTAGGTGTACATAATGCAAGTAACAAGAGACTTATTTAACGATGTAATGGTGCCAAACTACAATCCGTCGGCAGTTATTCCAGTGCGCGGCGAAGGCTCACGTGTGTGGGATCAAAATAACAATGAGTTTATTGATTTTGCAGGCGGTATTGCCGTTAATTGTTTAGGCCACTGTCACCCAGCGCTTGTATCTGCTTTAAAAGAGCAAGGCGAAAAAATTTGGCACTTATCAAATGTGATGACTAATGAGCCAGCCCTGCGTTTAGCACAAAAAATGGTTGAAGCGACATTTGCAGATAAAGTGTATTTTGCAAACTCAGGCGCAGAAGCCAACGAAGCGGCTCTTAAGCTTGCTCGTCGTTTTGCACTTGACGAACACGGCGAAGAAAAATCGCAAATTATTGCCTTTAATAAAGGGTTTCACGGCCGTACATTTTTTACTGTAACGGTGGGCGGACAAGCTGCTTACTCTGATGGCTTTGGCCCTAAACCTGGCGACATTATGCATTGTGATTATAACGATATTGCAGCATTTGAAGCACTTATTAGCGATAAAACATGTGCCGTAATGATGGAGCCACTACAAGGTGAAGGCGGCATTATTTCACCTACCGACGAATTTGCTAAAAAAGTACGCGAGTTATGTACTAAACACAATGCACTGCTAATTTTTGATGAAGTACAAACAGGCGTTGGCCGCACTGGCGATTTATACGCTTACGAAGGTTTAGGTGTAGTGCCCGATATTTTAACGACAGCTAAAGCTTTAGGCGGTGGTTTTCCTATTGGCGCTATGATCACTCGTACTCATATCGCAGAGCACTTAAAAGTTGGTACGCACGGCTCTACGTACGGTGGTAACCCACTAGCTTGTGCAGTAGCAGAAGCTGCATTTGACACCGTAAACACACCGGGTGTACTCAACGGCGTTAAAGAGCGTGAACAACTATTTCGCGATGGTTTAAATGCAATAAACGAAAAATACAACGTATTTAGTGAAGTACGTGGTAAAGGTTTACTTATTGGTGCGGTATTAAACGATAAATTTGAAGGCCGTGCACGTGACTTTTTAGTTGCCAGTGCTAACAATGGTTTAATGAACCTTGTTGCAGGCATGAATGTTATTCGTTTTACCCCTTCTTTAGTTATTCCATTTGAAGATATTAAAGAAGGCCTAGCACGCTTTGAAAAAGCAGTAAGCGACGTAGTAAACGGCTAATTTAATTAAGCGCGCCTTAGGGCGCGCTGTTGGAGCAAGTAATAAATGCAAGTATTACGTCCTATTACCACTGAAGACTTTGCTGCACTTAAGCAAATTGCGATTGAATCGGGCCATGGGTTTACCTCACTTCCGGTGGACGACCAGCTATTAAAAGACAAAATAGACCGCGCCGAAAAAAGCTTTGCTAAAAATATCAATCAGCCGTTAGATGAAAGCTACCTATTTGTTTTAGAAGACAGTGAAACAGGTGAGGTCATTGGCACAACCGCCATAGAAGCCGCTGTTGGTTTATCTGTGCCTTTGTACCATTACCATTTAGGTAAAACAGTACACCACTCGCCTACACTTAATGTTTATAACACCGTTGATATTTTAAGCATGTGTAACGATTACACCGGATGCTCTGAAATATGTACTTTGTTTTTGCGCGAAAACAGCCGTAAAGGCTTAACCGGGCGCTTTTTATCACGCTCACGCTTTTTATTTATGGCGCAGCACAGCGAACGCTTTGCCGATACCGTGATTGCTGAAATGCGCGGCGTAAGTGACGAAGATGGTCATTCACCGTTTTGGCAGTGGCTGCAAGAGCACTTTTTTAGTATTGAGTTTCCCAAGGCCGATCATTTAGTAGGGCTTGGCGATAAAGTGTTTATTAGTGAGTTAATGCCTAAATACCCTATTTACGTCAATCTACTAAGTAAAAAAGCCCAAGCAGTGATTGGCAACGTGCATGAAAAAACTAAACCGGCACTTAAACTGCTCGAAAAAGAAGGTTTTGAGCACCGTGGCTACGTTGATTTGTTTGATGCAGGCCCAACGGTAGAAGCCAAGCTTGGTAATATTCGCAGTATTCGTGAATCTCAAGTTTGCCCTATTACTATTGGCGAGCTGGAACATATTAGCCAGCACAGCTCAGATACTTTAGCCGTTTGCAATCAAGGTGTAAGTGGGTTTAGAGCAACCTTTACCCAGCACGCCCACTATAACCACGCTAAACACACATTAGTAATAAGCCAAGAAGTGGCTGATGCCCTTAATTTATCCCAAGGAGATGCAGCGCGTTTTTTCCGCCTGTAAAACAAATATGAACACACACCTTATAAATAACCAATGGCATTCAGGCCAAGGCCACGCTTTTAGCTCTGTTAATCCGAGTAACGGCAAAGTTGTATGGCAAGGTAATGGCGCAACAGCTGAGCAAGTAGATGCTGCAATCAATGCAGCTAGAGCCGCACAAGTACAATGGGCAGATACGCCTATTGAGTCGCGTATAACCATACTTGAAAACTTTGTAGCACAATTAAAAGAGCACAGCGAAGAATTTGCAGCCATTATAGCGCGCGAAACCGGCAAGCCTCTTTGGGAAACACGCACAGAAGTAGGCGCTATGACAGGTAAAGTGGCCATTTCGATTAAAGCGTACAACGAGCGTACCGGCACCACTGAAAACCCAATGCCGGGTGCTAAAGCCTTTATACGCCATAAACCACACGGCGTTGTGGCTATATTTGGCCCGTATAACTTTCCTGGGCATTTACCTAATGGCCATATTGTACCGGCTATTTTAGCGGGTAACACCGTGGTATTTAAACCGTCTGAGCTAACCCCTCACGTTGCTGAATTTACTTTATCACTTTGGTTAAAAGCAGGCTTACCAGCAGGTGTTATTAACCTAGTGCAAGGTGAAGTAGAAACAGGTAAAGCTCTTGCTTCGCATCAAAACATAGACGGCTTATTTTTTACCGGCAGCTCAAACACCGGCCATTTATTACATAAACAGTTTGCAGGCCACCCAGGTAAAATATTAGCGCTTGAAATGGGCGGTAATAACCCATTAATCGTTAAAAATGTAGCCGATGTAAGCGCTGCAGTGCACGATATTATTCAATCGGGCTTTATTACTTCTGGCCAGCGCTGTACCTGTGCACGCCGCGTGTTTATTGAAAAATCGCTCAATGGCGATGCTATTTTAGAAAAACTTGTTAGCGCAACTAAAAACATTGTTGTTGATGACAGCTTTGCAAGCGATCAACCATTTATGGGTGCCATGATCAGCGAAAAAGCCGCCTTAGGCATGGTTGCAGCGCAAAAAGAATTAGTTGCAAGTGGTGGCGAAATACTTGTTGAGCTTAAGCAGCTAAAAGCAGGCACTGGGTTTGTAAGCCCAGGTATTATTGATGTAACTAACATTACCAACATGGCCGATGAAGAACACTTTGGCCCGCTCATTAAAGTGTATCGCTACAACGACTTTGACAGCGCAATAGCAGAGGCTAATAACACCAGCTTTGGTTTATCTGCAGGCTTACTTGGCGATAACGAAGATGATTACAGCCACTTTTTAAAGCGCATTCGTGCCGGCATTGTCAACTGGAACCGCCCTATTACGGGTGCCTCTAGTGCAGCACCGTTTGGTGGCATAGGCGCAAGTGGTAACCACCGAGCCAGTGCGTATTATGCCGCTGATTATTGTGCCTACCCTGTAGCATCAGTTGAGGCCGATAAGGTAAACCTGCCACAAACTTTAGCGCCAGGCTTAGTAATTGAATAAGTGAATAACCCAATTTAAGGATTTAACATGCACACTAACGTAAATACATTATTTGAAAACCTATGGGATAACTATTTAGCCGTTACCCCCTCGGCAGATAAAATTCATGATTTATTAGGCTCAACGCAAAAAGATGACATTATTAACGACCATATTGCGCTGCGGACCTTTAATATTGAAAAAGTAGGCCTAGAAAAACTAGCCGCGCACTTTTTAGCACTTGGTTATACAGAGTGTGGTGAATACCACTTTGAAGCTAAAAAGCTCTATGCTAAACACTACGAGCATAGCGATCCTAAGCAACCTAAAGTATTTATTTCTGAGCTATTAGTTGAAAAGTGTTCACCAGAGTTACAAGCCATTGTGACAGATATGGTAGAGCAAATAGATGAAAACGCAGTAACTGCCGATAACTTTTTATACTCAGGTACCCATTGGCAAGTAAGTAGCGACACATACAAGCAGTTACTTGCTGAAAGTGAGTACGCAGCGTGGATGTCGGCATGGGGCTACCGTGCAAACCACTTTACTGTAAATATTAATATGCTTGCTAAGTTTGATAATATTCAGGATGTTAACCAAGCACTTAAAGACGCAGGCTTCGCCCTAAATACATCAGGCGGCGAAGTAAAAGGCTCACCAGAGGTATTATTAGAGCAATCATCAACCCTTGCAGATGAGTATGCTGTCACCTTTAGCGACGGCGAACTGCGCATCCCTAGCTGTTTTTATGAGTTTGCCATTAGATACCCTAAAGCCGATGGCGAGCTTTACACGGGGTTTGTTGCAGCCTCTGCTGATAAAATCTTTGAAAGCACTAACGCGCGTTAAAAATAAAACATGCCTTAATGTTTTAACTTAAAAAAAGCCCGTTTGGGCTTTTTTTTATGACAAAAATATTTAGAACATTTACACTAAGTTTTATGCCTGTATTTACTAAATTTTTGATTATCTTGCATGTACTGCTTATATCATCATTGAGCCATGCAAATGAACCACTTACATTACTCTCTAGAGCGAATGCGTCTACTGATGGCTTTTTAAACTCAGATAAAACGTTCGAAAGCCTGCTCAATCATACAATTAATACTAAATTGCAGTGGACCAACCAAGCACGTTTAATCAAGCGGCTTATGGGTAATGAAGCAGTATGCAGCTACGATATAATAAAAACACCCGAGCGTGAAAAACATATTTTGTTCTCAAATATACCAACAACTATTTACGAGCAACGAAAAATATACGCATTTAAACGCACCTTACAAAACTTTCCTGAACGAGTCTCTGTTGCTCAACTACTAGAAAAAGATTTTACCCTTGCCGTTGACTCAGGAACGAGTTACCAAAAACTTGAGCCTGTTTTAACAAAGTATAATGAGCAAATTGCAGCGATAAGCTCAGAAGATACCAGCTCTCAACTGCCTCAACTTCTCATCCATAATAGAATAGACATGATTGTTGATTACGAGGTTAACGTACTTGGTGCACTCACCAATGAGCAACTAAAACAAATAGATAGCCGTGAAATAGCTGAATTTCCAGAATTTGTTAATGGCTACTTTGCATGTAGTAAGTCAGAGCTTGGCGAAAAAGTAATAAAAACCATCAATATTTTAATGAACACCCCCGAAATTTACGACCGCTTACAAAAAAGTTTACAACAAGCCTATAGTGCTGATACATCTAGCGCTATGATGCTTGCTTACTCTCAAGAGCACGTATACTTAACCTCTGATGAGTAAAATCAATCGTCAAGATAAACACCACAAATCAACATAAGCCAATGATTTTAATAGCAAATAAATTATTTTAAATTTATTTAAAATTTTTATTGCGCTGGATAAAAACCTACATTATTATCTCGCCGCTTCTTGATGATAGCCAATCCGAGTACATTACAAACCCCGTTTGTAGCAAGGCGATAGAGCAACTATCCAAGAGTGAATTTGACTGTGCGTTTGCACTATTGATCTCACTCAACTGACTCGTGGATACACCATACCCGAGCAGTTGCTTAATTGACTCGGAAAATAAAATGGCTTTATCAACACAACGACAAGACACCGTAACTAAAGTACCTGCAGCAGCGGTTGCTGCAAATCAAGCAATTGATTACGCGCAACCGTGTATTGCCCACATTGAACAACTTGCTTCGCAATTTGGCGCACCTCTAATGGTGCTTGACTGCGACGCTATACGTCGTCAATACCGTGCACTTAAACATGCACTGCCTGGCGTTGTGTTACATTTTGCTTTAAAGCCTTTACCGCATGCTGCTGTCGTGCGCACTTTGTTAGATGAAGGCGCAAGCTTTGATTTAGCAACCAGTGGCGAAGTTGACTTAGTAGCAAGCCAAGGCGTACCAAGCGAGCGTACAATTCACACGCACCCAATAAAGCGCGACAGTGACATTCGCGACGCACTTGCCTACGGCTGTACAGTGTTTGTGGTGGATAACATTAACGAGCTTGAAAAGTTTATTGCCTATAAAGATCAAGCCGAAATTTTAGTGCGTTTAAGCTTTCGTAATAAAGATGCATTTGCTGATTTGTCTAAAAAGTTTGGCTGCAGCCCAGAGGCGGCAATCGACATTATTAGCCTTGCCCAGCAACTTGGTATTCGTATTAAAGGGTTATCGTTTCATGTTGGCTCGCAATCACCTAACCCAACTAAATACGTTGAAGCGATAAATGCATCTGCAAAAGTGATTAAACAGGTGGCTGAGTTAGGCTTACCAGCACTTAGTACGCTCGATATTGGTGGTGGGTTTCCTGTGCCGTACAGCGCAGATGTGCTACCAATTGATGTATTTTGTGCGCCTATTAATATCGCGTTGGCACAATTACCGGAAACAATGCAAATTATTGCTGAACCTGGCCGTTTTATTGTAGCAAGTAGTGTAACCAGTGTTGCCTCTGTAATGGGACAAGCCACGCGCGAAGGTAAAACATGGTACTACTTAGATGATGGCGTTTATGGCTCTTTTAGCGGTTTAATGTTTGATGAAGCAGCCTACCCTATCGATAGTGCAAAACAAGATGGGGAGCGTTTTGAGTCGGTACTTGCAGGCCCAACATGCGACAGTATAGATGTAATAAGTGATTCAATTATGCTGCCAAAACTAAACAATGGCGATTTAATTATTAGCCGTATGATGGGTGCCTACACACTTGCTACAGCAACCGACTTTAACTTTTTTAAACGTGCTGAGGTCGTTGTATTAAACGAGCAAATGCACAGCCAAGTATTAACAGGTTAAGAAAATAAGTTCCTCGCTATAGGTACGCTGGCTTGTACCTATACATTTCAACGCAGTTGCTCATTCCAACTGCGTTTTTTTTATTGCATTAAATAACTGGGGCTTTTTACCTTTTTGCTCAACAGAGCAGGCTCTAATAAAAGCAACCTGCGCTACTTATTACAAAAATAATGGTTTATAGTCGTTTTCTAACTGTTCAAACGATAAGTCACCTATAAATCTGCCAAAGCTTAGCCACGTTGCTAAACCTCGTAAATCTTTAAAATGTGGTGGTACAAATTTTGGACTGTCTATTACACCTAAACTATGTAATTGCGATATAAGTCTAAAATCATCAATAGATATTTTTCCGACCAACAATAATGGCAGCTGATCAATGCGCCCAAGCTGTATAGCAACACGAATTAAGTTATATACCAGCACAAATCCTTTAATGTAAGCAATATCCTTAGTAAAAGGTAAGCCTGTTGCCGTGCTGCCCCTAAAAACACGTTGTGCTAACGTATAGCTTTCATCTTTTGAAAGCCCTTGCGCTAAGTAGTCACGGTATATATCAACAAACTCTGCACCATCAATCACTTTAGTAACTGCTTGAATACGATTTACTAACTTTGATAAACGCCTAGGTGTTGATTTAAGGGTAATTATTTCGGTTAAAACAGCTAAGCCTTCTTGAGTCACTGTTGAACTTGGCGTCCCTTTACTTAAACAGGTTAAATAAGGCTGAGCTAGCCCGTTTTGCGTTGTACCTACGTGTATCCACCCTTCGTGCACTTCTAAAATATCGAGCTCACGCCGGGAGAATTTAACATCTTGATTTAGCTTAATGTTATTTGCACCTGCAGCAGCATCACTGACAATCCCATCGCTGAGCATAACCTCTACATTAATACCCGCCATACTGCTATTCACTTGCTCAGATAAAATACGCACGGCATCACTTGCATTAATATTTTTAGGATCATCAGGCAAAATATCGGCTATTAATAAGTTTTGCAGTGGTTTTTCTAGCATATTGGCAAGTTCTAACAGTGAAGGTTCACCTGCATGAAATAAATCTTTTGGGTGACCAAAAAGCTCTACCGACAAATCATGAAACTCAGGCGTTCCTCTATACTCAAGCATACTGAGCACCGTTTTATACTCGCTACACATTTTACCCATGTATTGAGAAATAGGATTTAGCTGACCTAACTGGTTAATAATATTGCGGTGCAAGTTAGAAAACGCTTGGCGTAATTCGCTGGGGACAAATCCTAAATCTCGTTGCTGGTAATAGGCGCTATCGATTAGCGGATTTTTTTGGCACTTTTGCCTAAAAAACGCCTCTTTGATTTGTTTATCCCAGTTAATGGCATCGAGTATTCTAATGGGTGTTTGTAAAGCAATTAATTGCTCTGACAGTTCGCGAGTTTTAAGCAGTAAAGCCTTGTCTATCATAGTGTAAGCTCAACAAAAAATGAGGCTTGAACATAAGGTAAAACCAGTTAATAGCAAGATTATTTTAGCGCTTTTTAGCCATTGTTTTTACGGTGATCGACCCTCATATATAAAACGTAATAGCTTTAAACAATAAAGGGTTAATGATGAAAAACGAACTCGATAACAAGCAGATCCTCTCTGTGTACGAACGTATTCAGCAGCGCGGTAAACAAAATGATATTGGTAAACATTATCAAGGTGTTACGGCTTACTCTGACATTGACGGCTACACTATTTACTTAGAAGGTAGCGGCGTATTGTTACGCTTTGGGTTTCATAATGCTTATCACCTAGATTATGAGCATGACAAACATAAAGACGACTTTTTAAAAAAACTATACAACATTGCTAATGAGGAATAATGCAGCCAAGACGCATTCGTAAACGCACCACAAACAAGCAAACCACCACGTTTATAAACCAGGTAATTACTGAGCTGCAAGCGCACCCAGAAAAGCTGGAGATAATCCGTCGAAACCTAAATGAATACCGCGAACAGACTCACCTTAAACGCGGTTTTTTGCTGGCTATTGAACGCTTTGACTGGGTGTTTGAGGCCAGTAACGATGTTAATTTTATATGCCAACAAATCTTAGCCGATGATTACATAGGCAATCGCCTTAGACGCTACCCACTATTATTTAAAGGCGTTATTAATAGCGCCTAATTTACACGCCTTTTTTAACCTTAACCCCTCCTCTTATAGCCATTACACACTGCTACTTTTTTAATTAGTACACTAATTAAACATGTAAAATGGTTACGTTTGCTTATTTAAAATACCCTTCGTACTCTAACTATTACCATTCTAACGAATATTTATCTTTTTTATTACTCATACCCCGTAAACAAATCCTTACTATTTTTACCATTTAAAAATTAAAACATAACTCATTGAATATAAGTAATTTTATTAATAAAGACCTGCATATGGCACTACTACAAATTAACCCGTTTTTATTAATAATCCATCTACATCTTGGTATCTGGTTGTTTACTTGCGCCTTGAATTGTTAGAGCTATTACATTAAGCTTATCTTTATTGAACGTTCAATTAATAAAAATTATGCCTAAAGTCGGAATGGAACCTGTCAGGCGTCAGCAGCTAATTGACGCGACCATTGAGTCAGTTGCACAGCGCGGTTTGCAAGGAACAACCATTAACACCATCAGTAAAAATGCAGGTTTATCATCTGGCATTATTAGCCATTACTTTGGTGGCAAGCAGGGGTTAATAGAGGCAACCGTTAGGTATTTGTTATCGAATTTAAAAAATGAATTAATTGAAAAAGTTGAGCCAACCACCAGCGCAATTGAGCGTTTGATGTTTATTGTTGAGGCCAACTTTGCACTTGTTCAACAGCGCAATGACACCACGCGTACGTGGTTAAGTTTTTGGGCGCAGTCAATGCACGATCAAGAACTGCACAGGCTGCAAAATGTAAACAGTAATCGCTTGCAAAGTAATTTAGCATTTTCTTTTAAGCAACTAATGCCCGTAAAGCAAGCAAAACAAGCTGCAGAACTTAGCGCCGCCATGATTGATGGCCTATGGTTAAGAGCAGTATTAAGTCAATCTGACGAAAACCAATTTAAACACAGTGAAACATTAGCAAAAAGCTATGTACATTCACTCATCAAGCAATATGGAGCCTAGCGTGACTACACCTGTCTATCAAAACTTTATAAACGGCCACTTCCTTGCAAACCAAAGTGGTGAAACTTTTGATGTAAAAAACCCAGCCACAGATGAAGTTATTTACTCGGTAGAAGTTGCCGACGAATTTATTCAAAACGCGGCTATCGAAAGTGCAAAACAAGGCTTTGCTCAATGGTCAAAAATGAGCCCAATAGAACGTAGCCGTATTTTATTAAAAGCGGTTGCTTTATTACGTGAGCGTAATGATGAGCTTGCCTTAGTTGAAGTGCTTGATACAGGTAAACCAATGCAAGAAGCTAACTGCGTTGATATAGAAACAGGCGCAGATGTAATTGAATACTTTGCAGGCCTAGCACCAGCGCAAGTTGGCCAGCAGCAAATGGTTGGCGAAGACTTTTACTATACCCGCAAAGAGCCACTAGGCATTTGTGCCGGTATTGGTGCGTGGAACTACCCGCTGCAAATTGCATGTTGGAAATCGGGCCCGGCCCTTGCCGCAGGTAATGCGTTTATTTTTAAACCTTCTGAAGAAACCCCTTTAGGTGCTATTAAACTTGCTGAAGTTTTTGTTGAAGCAGGCGTACCTGCCGGCGTATTTAACGTTGTGCAAGGTGCAGGTGATGTAGGTCAGTGGTTAACCTCTCACAGTGAAATAGACAAAGTGTCGTTTACTGGTGAAGTAGGCACAGGTAAAAAAGTAGTGGCAAGCGCTGCCGGTACATTAAAAGACGTAACAATGGAATTAGGTGGTAAATCACCTTTATTAGTGTTTGAAGATGCCAATATTGAGCAAGCAGTCAGTGCTGCCATGCTAGGTAACTTTTATACGCAAGGCGAAATTTGTACTAACTGTACCCGTATTTATGTTCATAAAAATGTATATCAACAATTTATTGATGAGCTTAAAACACGTACTGAACAAAATATTATTGCCGGCGACCCACAAGATTTAAATACTAACTTTGGTGCATTAATTTCTAAAAAGCATCAAGAATTGGTAATGAGCTACATAGAAAGTGGCTTAGCCGAAGGTGCAACACTACTTACTGGCGGTACAACTCTTTCTCCTGAATCCGCGCCTAATGGCTACTTTGTAGCACCTACGGTATTTACCGATTGCAACGATGACATGACTATTGTTAAAGAAGAAATTTTTGGCCCAGTTATGAGCGTGCTTGTTTTTGAAGACGAAGACGATGTTATCGCCCGTGCAAATGGTACACACCTTGGCTTAGCTGCAGGCGTATTTACTAGCGATATTAAACGTGCGCACCGTGTTATTCACCAATTAGAAGCCGGTATTTGTTGGATTAATGCTTACGGTAATTCACCTGCTGAAATGCCTGTTGGTGGTTACAAGCAATCAGGTATTGGCCGTGAAAATGGCATAGAAACGCTTGATCATTACACGCAAACTAAGTCTATTTATGTCGGCATGGCCGACATAGAAAGCCCGTTTTAAGGTGGCAACTATGAGTAACACTTACGACTATATTATTGTTGGCGCCGGTTCTGCAGGTTGTGTACTTGCAAATCGCTTATCTGAAGATACAAACAATAAAGTGCTATTGCTAGAAACCGGTGGTAGCGATAAAAGTATATTTATAAAAATGCCAACTGCGCTCTCTATTCCTATGAATACAGATAAATACGCATGGCAATTTCACACTCAGCCAGAGCCGTATTTAGATAACCGAGAAATGCACTGCCCACGCGGTAAAGTGTTAGGCGGTTCGTCATCAATTAATGGCATGGTATATGTTCGCGGCCACGCGAAAGATTTTGACGAGTGGCAGCAACACGGTGCTATCGGCTGGGATTATCAGTCGTGCTTACCTTACTTTAAAAAAGCAGAAAGCTTTTATTTAGGTGAAAATGCGCACCGTGGTGGCACAGGCCCGCTTGGCGTTAATAACGGTAACGAAATGCAAAACCCGCTTTACACCACCTTTATTAAAGCAGGTGTAGAAGCAGGGTATGCACACACAGACGACTACAACGCAGCTCAGCAAGAAGGCTTTGGCCCGATGCACATGACAGTTAAAGACGGTGTGCGCAGTTCGGCCTCGCGCGAGTATTTAGACCCAGTAAAATCACGCAGTAACCTAACAGTTATTACAGGTGCTTTAGCACAAAAAGTGATTTTAGAAGGCAAAAAAGCCACAGGCATTGAGTACACAGTAAATGGCACTCTTAAAACGGCGCATTCGACTAAAGACGTTGTATTAAGTGCAGGTCCAATTGGCTCACCCCATATTTTACAGCTTTCGGGTATTGGCGATAAAGCCATACTTGAAGAAGCCGGTGTTGAGGTAAAGCATCACTTACCAGGCGTTGGTCAAAACTTACAAGATCACCTTGAGTTTTACTTTCAGTATAAGTGTAAACAACCTATTACCTTAAACGGTAAATTAGGTCTTATTTCAAAAGGCTTAATTGGCGCTAAATGGCTGCTGACCCGAAAAGGCTTAGGTGCAACAAACCACTTTGAGTCGTGTGCGTTTATTCGCTCAAAACCAGACGTTGAATGGCCAGATATTCAGTACCACTTTTTGCCAGCGGCGATGCGCTACGATGGGCGCAGTGCATTTGCGGGTCATGGTTTTCAGGTGCATGTAGGTCATAACAAACCTAAAAGCCGTGGTAGTGTCACTATTCAATCAGCTAATCCTGAGCAACCGCCGAAAATTTTATTTAACTACTTGCAGCATAAAGACGATATTGAAGGCTTTAGAGCGTGTGTGCGCCTAACTCGCGACATTATTGAACAAAGCGCATTTGATGACTACCGCGATGAAGAAATTCAACCAGGGAAGCACATTCAAACCGACGAAGAAATAGATGCCTTTGTACGCCAAGCAGTAGAAAGTGCCTATCACCCGTCTTGTTCTTGCAAAATGGGCGAAGATGATATGGCCGTGGTTAATTCTAATACCCAAGTTCACGGTATTGAAGGGCTGCGTGTTGTTGACTCGTCAATCTTCCCAACGGTGCCAAATGGTAACTTAAATGCCCCTACAATTATGGTTGCAGAAAAAGCAGCTGATCTAATTTTAGGTAAAACCCCACTTACACAGGCATCGGTAAACGTTGCCATGAGCAGTAACTGGCAAACAACGCAACGTAATAGCGAGATTTAATTAAGCCATAACGTGCCTAACACTATGTAGGGCACGTTCAACTTGCAGTGGCTCACGGCGTAAATTGGTTACGCGGTGTTTGTGCAAGTAATAAAACAAAAACGGAGAACTTATGAGTTACTTTTATTCATTTTGGGAGGGCGATAATGACTATATGGCTTAGTGCTGGCATTATATTTACGCTACTTGCTGTTATTACTATTTTATTTAAATGGGGTAACGTACGCGTAGTAGGCGTAACACCAGTGAGAACGTTTACCTTTATCGCAATCTTATTTACCTCAGGCCTAGACGTTGGCCTAATCATGTTTCCATTAACCGAATTTGCAGGTTATGCAGACATAAAAGCAAGCCCAGAATACGCGTTTGCAAACCCACTGGCTATTGAGTTTGGCTATTGGGGATTCTTGATCTGGGGATTTTACTTTCTTACGTGCTTTTATTTCTGTGTAATAGAGCCCAAAGTTAAATTTTTCGAAATTTCATGGGTTAAGTTCATTAATAACGTAGTTATTATTGGCACATGTGCCTTTACAGCTTACCTACTGCTTTCTAACTTGCCGTGGTACTTACCAGAACTAGGCGATGGTTCGAGCGTTATACCTACCTTCTACTTTATTGTATTTGCAGCTATTTGCTTTGCTGTGTACTCAAGTACAGATATTAAATACGTGCGCTTTTTAAGTATTTCTACAACGTGGTTATTTATCGCATTAATTGCCTTTATGTGGGCTGGTGCCTTTGTCGTTGGTGATAGCGAAATGTCGGCATTTACCAATAACCTTGCTGAAATTGGTACTTACTTTGCCAATATAAATCAGTTTGTTTTACCGCTTAATGACTACCATGAATTTTATCTATTTTGGTGGTTTGCGTGGAGCATTATGATTGGCCAATTTACGTCTCGTTTTGTAGGCGGCCTTAAAACATACCAAGTATTAGGTGCAATGTTGATATTTCCATCTATTCCGATTGCGATTTGGTTTAGCGTACTTTATCACTACCACGAAATGGGTATTTCAACAGCGGGTATTAAAAACTTTGCCATGGTATTTGTTGGGATAGTGTTTGTTATTAATTCGCTTGATTCATTAATACGCTTATACACAGATAACCTTAACTTAACGGTTAAACGTTTAGGTAAAATGAACTATATGATACTCAATATTGTTGCCCTTTCGTTACTAACCCTATTGTTTAAGCTTGAGTTTTTACAAATTCAATGGGTTGGCGCGTTAGTAATTGCACTGTTTTTTGGTTGTGCTGCGTTTATTGGCTACAGCAAATTTAAAACGGTTAACAATATAGACAGTTCGCCAAAAGCAAATAAAATAGATTACACAAAAATAGAAACTGTACATTAGGGATCAACAATGAATAACAAACTAAAACAACTAGCAGTAGCGCTACCTTTCGCACTTTTATCAACTACGGTGTCAGCTAACTGGTCAACAACCATTACAGCAGCATCTGACTATACTTTTAACGGTGTAACACAAACTGATAACGACCCTGCAATTCAAGCAAGCCTTGATTACGCGTTCGACAGCGGTGTGTATGCAGGTGCATGGGCATCTAATGTAGATTTTGGTGATGACACTGATTTTGAACTTGATGCCTACTTAGGTAAATACGTGCAATTAACTGACAAGGTTAGCGCTGATTACGGTATTGCTTATTACACATACCAAGGTAATAACAGCGATGGTAACTACGCCGAAGCCTACACAAAATTTGGCTATGCAAGTGAGTATGGTCAAACAGAGCTAAACTTTTGGTATAGCTGGGATTACTTTGGTACAGGCGCTGGCCATGTTATTTCTATGATTGCCCACACCTTTGAAATTGCCCCAAATCATGCCATTCGTGCAAGCTTTGATATTTCTAATTCGCTTGATGGCGAAAAATGGGCATGGGATGTAAACCAAAAGAAATCATACAAACATTACCGCCTAGCGTACCAAACTAGCTACGAAGGCTTTGGCATTGAGATTGCTGCTGAAGACACAAGCCTAGATTACGATTACGCTGATGAGCGTATAGTACTTGCTATATCACGCACATTCGATTTATAAAAATTGTAGTTGTTAGATTCTACAAACAAAAATGCCACTTTTAAAAGTGGCATTTTTTTTACTAAATTTTAGGACTGTAGCCCTAAAGAACTTAGTTTTATTTAGGGGCAATTTAATACCATAGCCTTAGCCTAAAACCCTACATAAGCTATTAAATTACTTATAATAATATACAGGCTCTAACTTTCTATTTCCCACGCGCTGGTTCCCGCTGCAGATAAGTTAGCGGTATTTTTACGTAAAACTTTGTTACCCACATTGATAGAGGATTCTGGGCGACTAACCAAATAACCTTGTACAGAGCTTACACCCATGCGTTTTACAAGTTCAAACTGCTCAATTTCTTCTACGCCTTCAGCCACTATTTTAAGTCCTAACTTTTGACCTAATTCGCTAATAGTATTAAGGATATCATTGTACTTTGGACTTTTATCGGCTTGAGAGATAAACGAGCGATCTATTTTTATTACATCAATGGGCAAATCAGCCAATGTACTTAATGAACTAAAGCCGGTACCAAAATCGTCAATAGCAATTGTCACACCTTCTGCACGAAGCCGCTCAAGCTCTTCAATCATACTTTTACTGGCTTTAATAAACGTAGACTCTGTTATTTCTAGCATTAAAGAATGCGATGGCAGCCCTGTGTTTTTTAGGTTTTTCATTATCCAATCGTACACTGAGCGGTGCTTTAATTGCACACCCGATACATTAACCGAAATTTTTACTTTGCGCATACCGGCATTATGCCATGCCGCCATTTGCCTACACGACTCATGCATAATCCAATCGCCAAGCTCTAAAATAAGGTTAGACTCCTCGGCAATAGGTATAAACTCCGCCGGTGAAATCATCCCTTCTATAGGATGATCCCAGCGTGTAAGCGCTTCAAAATAATCTATCATGCAATCTTCTACATGCACGATAGGTTGAAACGATAAGTAAAAGTCTTTACACGCAACCGCTAAACGCAACTCTTCTAATAAATAGTGATAGCGGCGCATTTTATTACCCATCTCTGGGGAGTACACTTTAAAAATGCCTTTACCATCGCTTTTTGCACGGTACATTGCCACATCGGCCAATTGCAATAATGCTTGTGGTGTTGATGCGCTCTCTGGGTAGGCAGCTATACCAATACTGGCGCTAATTTTTATTATTTTATTACCTAGTACAAAGTCTTTTTCAAGTTCACTGAGTACGTGCTTAGCAATATCGACCACTTTATTATCGGTATCTACTGACTCAATAAAAATTGAAAATTCGTCACCGCCTAAACGTGATAAATTTTGCTCTAACTGATTCGCCTCGTTAATATTACTTAACTTATGATGGCGTAATACGTTAGCTAGGCGCGTAGCAACCTGCACCAAAATTTCATCACCAAAGCTGTGGCCAAACGAGTCATTTACCTGTTTAAAGCCATCTAGGTCAATAAACAATAAGGCGCATTTAAGCTGCTCTTCGTCAGTAAAATTTATTTGCCTATCTATATGCTCAATATAAGCATGGCGGTCAATGAGCAAAGTTAGCTTATCTTGGCAGATACTTGTTTGTGTTTGCTTTAAATAATTAGCAACATGGGTATTTAAATTGTTTATTGACTGGCTTAAATTGCCCAGCCCTGATGGGTTGTCGTGTTGGGGTTGTAGGTTAAAGGCAACAAGCAATTGATTAGCGTTGTTATTTAGCTGTGCAATTTGATGCTGATAAGAGATTTTTTTACGCTCTTTACGAATAATTGTAAAGCCAACAAACAATACCATACACACCAATATAAAGTTTATTGGCGACGTTAACGTCATTAAAATAAGCTTTGTTGCGTTTGCAGCGATAAATTCCGTGTCGGTAGTTTTAACTAACAAAAAATCGGCAGAAGGCTGGTGTATTAAATAGTGCCCATTGAGCATAGGGTTATACCAAGGCGCCATTTCGAGCGTTGTATCTACAATATCAAAGTGGCGCAAATCTATATCAGGATTGAATAAATTAATGCGGTTAATCTGGTTTGTTAGTTCGATGTTTAAACAAAAGCAAAACAAGATAAATACAAAAAAAATGCTGCCTAAGGGTTTAAATTTATTCATCAACAAAATCCATCTAAATTACTTATCCTATAAACCCGTTACTAAAAGACGATTATATCGCCTGTTTTTAGTACTAAGCAAGCCATAGCACAGTCCTTATTCATTAAAATTTTTAGAACTGTACTCAAAAAGAATAAATTAATGCTTAATAATTAACTAATTATAGAGTGTGATGAATAAAAATAAACCACTTTGTTAAAGTTACATATTTTGGCCTAACAACTTATAGCTGCCATGCATAACTCACTTTTGTAAAAAATGTGCGTTGATCTCTTTCAACGTGTTTTAGAAAATCGTCTTGATAGCTTTTATCTGAGTAGCCTAAATAAAATAATGTTTGAGCATTAATTTTGTACGAGTAAACTAATTGGCTGCCGTAGTCTTTATTAATGTGGCTAACTTGGTAGTAGTAGGCGTCTTTATTTCTATCAATGTCTTCAAATTGCAATATAAGCTTGAGCATAGCGCGCATGCTAAATTTATAATAAAGCCTAAAATCTAATAAGTTAGCAGTATAAACTCGCTCCCCTTGAGGGTTATCTAAAACGCTGTAGTTATGCGTAGCGTCTACTTGCCAATGATCGTTTATATCCCACGTAACTTGCGTTTGCGTTGCATACGAATCGCCAATTTGCTCATTGGCGTAATCAATGCGGCTGCCATACTCACCATAAAATGAAAGCCATATATTATTTTTAGGTTTAAAGCCCGTATAAACAAAGCCAATATTTTGGTTATAAAAAGCATCATTATAGTTTTCATAACGATGCAGTAAGCCAATTTCAAAAATAGACTGCTTTTGCCCTTTTAATGTTATAAACCCTTGGTATTCTTCTTCAAGTAGGTCGCCATTTTGCGCCCATGTTTTATCCCAATCAGCCTCATAAGACCATGACGTTAATAAGCCAGACTCATCTGCATACCAGGTTTGCCCGCCCCCAAAGCCTACGTTCTCATAATCTACTTTTTCTTGATAACCTAAGTCAGTACGATAGTCTTTACCTATGTTTTCATAGCTGGCAAACAAATTGTAATCACGTTTATCACGGGTAAACTCAATAGCGTACGCTTCATCAGATTGAGTTTTAGATAAGTTATAGTTACTTGTTAAAAAATCAGAGTTTTTAGAATCTGTTGTAGCTACCTGGTAGGTCAGTAGATCTGATTGATTAAACCAATAGCTGCCATCGACAGAAAGTACTGTATTGTAGTAATCATCGCTTTCGCGGTGAGTCGTACTTAGCCCTATAGTGCCTTGTTGGCCAATATCGTATTGATAACGCGCTGCTGCTGCATGGGTTTTATCCTCTAAAATTGCAAAACCAGAGCCTTGATTTGTAGGCAATAAAATATTGCTATTATTGTCATCGGCATACATAAATGCATAGCTATGTTGCCCTGTTTTACCTGTTAATTTCGCCCCTACTTCAGGCTCTGCAATAGTGCGGGTATACAATAGTTCAAATAAACTGCTTTTAAAGTAGGATGCGCCATCTAAAAAAAATGGTCGTTTTTCTGCATAATAAATTGAGTACGTGGTATTTACATCAAGGGCTAACGCATCACTTTCTATTTGCGAAAAATCTGGGTTTATAGTGGCATTAATTACCGCATCTTGTGTAACCCCCCAGCGTAAATCAAGGCCAGCTTCGGTGTCTATATCGCCATTATCCCACTGCCCTGGCAAGGTAGCTTTTGAATCATTTCTGAGCGCCGTAAGTGTAGGCGTTAGTTGCAGATTTTTACTGGCTTTTATATTTTTAAAACCATTTAATTTATCAAACTGACATAAACTGCATTTTATATCTCGGTCAAACCCCATATTTGAAAGCTGATACAGTACATCACGTTGGTAATTTCGCATAAGGGCAAAGCCCCATGTTAAATCTGTTTTATTTTCAGGAAATCTTAGCGCTTTAAAAGGTATACGCAGTTCAACCACAAACCCTTGGTCGGTAATTTGCCCTGCGCTATCCCATATTGCATCCCAAGACGGGTCTGATTGCCAGCCATCGGTGTCACTCATCCGCGTATCACCTTGCGCACCCAATGGATTTACATAAAATTCGTAAGCTGAACGCTCGTCGTTAAAAGTGTCAATAATTAAAATAACCGTATCATCTTGCCAAAGCGTATCTCTGTCGCGAAGAGAAGCTGTTATTTCGCTCGGCTGTGGATCTTCGGCTACAAATGCAACATATAAGTGGCTGCCATTTTCATACATGTAAGCATCAGTTTTAACCGGTGGGGCGCCCTTTTCGTTAGGCTCATCTTGAAATGCTATAGGAACTAAAGTGGCATTTTGCCAGTGGGGCTCATCAAGTACGCCATCTACAGTAATATCTGCATTTATATGTACAAGAGAATGCTGCTGTTTTTCACTGGCATAAAGGTGGTTAGAAAATAAAAGTGCTAATAAAAAGGGGAATAAAGCACTGCATTGTTTTTTTATAATTATTAAGTACTGCATAAACATCCATTTAGACGTGTTTACCCTTAAAAGGTAAACTTATTTATGCAGTGTAATTTAAGCCAGTACATTTGTTAATAGTTTGATACTAAAAACAATAGCTTTTTTAACTAATTAATATTAAAGGCTTAATTTAAAAGCTAGGTTTCAATTAATTTAAGCTTATTAGCCACACCATTCCAACTATCGGCATCATTAGGCGCTGGTTTTACCTCAACAATGCGTGGCCACACCAATGCAAGCTCAGCATTAAGCTCGGTAAACTCTTTTTGGTCTTCCGGCAGCTCGTCTTCTTGGTAAATTGCTTCAGCTGGGCACTCTGGTACGCATAATCCACAATCTATGCAATCAATAGGGCTTATTGCTAAAAAGTTAGGGCCTTCGTAAAAGGCATCTGCAGGGCACACCGCCACACAATCTGTGTATTTACACTTAATACAGTTTTCGGTGACCACAAACGCCATAATCGTTTAAACCTAGTAATTAATTATCTACAGCGCGATCATACCCAACCCCATTAAAAACACAATAAATATGTGCCATCTGCGGTCAATTTAACGTAATATATGCGCCCTTAATGTATAGCCATTACGTGCCCTACACTTCTTATTGTGAGCGGATACTATTACCGCTAAGACACCTAAAAGAGATAACAATGATACGTTTAACCGAAATAAAGCTGCCGCTTGATCATAACGAAGACGCTATAGGCCAAGCCATAGTTGATAAACTAAAAATACAGCCAGCGCAGCTACACAGCTACAATGTGTTTAAACGTGGGTACGATGCACGTAAAAAAACGGCTATTTTACTTATTTATACCCTCGATATTGAAGTAGATAACGAAGAAGCGCTGTTAAGCGCATTTGCTAAAGATCAGCACGTAAAACCTGCCCCTGATACCTCATACAAATTTGTTGTCCACGCCCCCGCTAACCTTACTGAGCGCCCTGTAGTAATTGGCTTTGGCCCGTGTGGATTATTTGCGGGCTTAGTGCTGGCTCAAATGGGTTTTAACCCTATTATTTTAGAGCGCGGTAAAGAAGTACGCGAACGTACCAAAGACACCTTTGGCTTTTGGCGTAAACGTACCCTTAATACAGAGTCTAATGTGCAGTTTGGCGAGGGTGGCGCAGGTACATTTTCAGACGGTAAACTATACAGCCAAGTAAAAGATCCAAAACATTACGGGCGTAAAGTTATCACCGAATTTGTAGAAGCCGGCGCACCAGATGAAATTTTATATGTAAGTAAGCCACACATTGGTACGTTTAAACTTGTTACCATGATTGAAAAAATGCGCGCACGTATTATTGAACTTGGTGGTGAAATCCGCTTTAGCACCCGCGTAGACGACATTCATATAGATGATGGACAAGTAACAGGCTTAACGCTTTCAAACGGTGAAAAGCTAAATACCCGCCATGTAGTACTTGCTGTGGGACATAGCGCCCGTGATACCTTTAAAATGATTCACGATAAAGGCATTTATGTAGAAGCTAAACCGTTTTCTGTGGGCTTTAGAATCGAGCACAAGCAATCGATGATTGATGAGTGTCGTTTTGGGCCTAACGCGGGTAACCCCATTTTAGGCTCTGCTGATTATAAACTCGTTCACCATTGTGATAATGGCCGCACGGTTTACAGTTTTTGTATGTGCCCAGGCGGGACTGTTGTAGCCGCCACCTCTGAAGAAGGCCGCGTAGTAACAAACGGTATGAGCCAATACTCTCGGAGTGAGCGCAATGCAAATAGTGCCATTGTAGTAGGTATTACACCTGAAAAAGACTTCCCTGGTCACCCGCTTGCCGGCATTGATTTGCAACGTAAACTAGAAGAGCAAGCCTATGCATTAGGCGGTAGCAACTACGATGCACCAGCACAGTTAATTGGCGACTTTTTAAAAGGAAAAGCATCGGGCGATTTAGGTGATGTACAACCGTCGTTTACACCAGGAATAAAACTCACCGATTTAGCAAATGTACTTCCGCAGTTTGCTATCGATGCAATACGCGAAGCTATTCCAGCCTTTAATAAGCAAATTCGTGGTTTTTCTACAAACGACGGTTTATTAACAGGGGTAGAAACCCGTACATCATCGCCGATTAGTATCAAGCGCGATAAAAGCTTCCAAAGCATAAATACTAAAGGTTTATACCCAGCGGGTGAAGGCGCCGGTTACGCAGGTGGTATTTTATCTGCAGGTATTGATGGTATTAAAGCGGCTGAAGCCGTTGCACTCTCAATGTTAGAAAACGCTTAACCCTTTTAAGTTATTAATCAAAAACCTCACTTAGTGAGGTTTTTTGTTTAAACCTTGAGCTAAATTGAGGCACAAAAAAACCCGAGTAAACCTCAGGTTTTTTAAAAGCGTTACACTTTGTAAGCTTACTTTTTAAGGGTAAGCTTGGCGCCTTTTAAGCTTTTACGCACATTTGAAATACGTGAGCGATTTACCGCACGTGCTTCGCCTGTTGCTTGGCCTGTTGGCTTATTCGTACGGCTACGACGTAAATGCGCTGGTTTTTTACCTATTTTATCAATAAGTACTTCACGGCTACTTACTTCATAACCCTCTAAGTAAACACGTTTGATTTTTTGGCCAATTAACGACTCTATTTCAAACAAGGTGTTTTCTTCTTCGCGGCTTACAAACGAAATTGCTTGGCCTTGATTACCAGCACGACCTGTACGGCCAATGCGATGTACGTAATCTTCTGCAAGCCATGGTAAATCAATATTAATTACTCGTGGTAGGCCTTCAATATCAATACCACGCGCAGCAACTTCGGTAGCCACTAAAACACGTACTTTGCCTTCTTTAAATTCACGAAGTGCGCGTCGGCGGTTACCTTGCGATTTATCACCATGACATACAGTGGCAGGAATACCATCAAGGTTAAGTTCTTTAACCAGCTCATCCGCCGTTTCTTTCATGTTTACAAACACAAGTACCTGTTGCCAGTTCTTTTTACCAATCAGCTCAGAAAGCAGCTCTTGTTTACGGCGCTCTTCAACTGGGTACACAACATGCTGTACCGTACTTGCAGTACTATTAGTTTGATCTACGCGAACAATTTCAGGCTGTTTTAATACTTTTGCTGCAAACTGCTTAATAGCCGCTGGAAAAGTGGCTGAGAAAAGTAAAATTTGGCGCTGCTCGTCACAACTTTTAATAACACTTTGCATATCTTCAATAAAGCCCATATCAAGCATACGGTCGGCTTCATCAAGTACTAAGTGTTTAACACTTGCTAGGCTTAAATTACCTAAACGAATATGATCAAGTAAACGCCCTGGAGTTGCAACTACAACATCTACGCCGTCTTTAAGTGCATTTGCTTGGCCTGCGGTATTAACACCGCCAAATAGGCTCACTACTTTTAAAGCGGTATGTTTTGCATAGGCTTTAAAGTTATTTGCTATTTGCTCTGCCAGCTCACGAGTTGGCGCAAGCACTAACGCGTGCGGAGCATTGCTTGTGCTTAGCTCAGATTCAGTTAATTTTTGGATGATAGGTAAAGCAAACGCAGCCGTTTTACCTGTGCCTGTTTGGGCACTTGCTAAAACGTCTTTACCTTTACGAACAGCCGGAATAGCTGAACGCTGAATGGGCGTAAGGGTGTGGTAATTAAGTTCGTCTAACGCCTGAATAAGTTCAGGGGAAAAACTAAAAGATTTAAAATTCATGCTGTATAACCTGCGGCCACATTTATCAAGGGTCGCAAATTATACAGCAAAAATGAGTCAACAGTTAGTTATAACTTAACTAAAGTGCCTTTTAATGCAACGCCAGCGATAATTGTACCAGCACCGCATTCATATTCCGTGCTACTTACAAACTTACGCTTTTTATAATATGATTGAATATTTACAACTGCGTTCATGCCTTCTTTTATGGCACGCTCTTGTAGTGCTTTTAAAGCACTAAGCATGACCCACTCGCACGCTTCACGATCACTTTTATTAAATGCGTTAGTTTTTTTATTAGTGATCACTTCACCGTATTTACTGCTCTCACTACCGTAGCTTTGATCAGCAAAGTAAAGAGGTACATCTAATAGCGCACTTTTGGCTTTACTGGTTTCTAGCAGTGATTGAATAGGATATTTACCTATATCATCACGTGCTTCAACCGCACTCACTGTTAACAAAGATGTAGCTAATAATAAACTTGTCATTAATTTCATTTTATATTCCTTCTTTTGTATAGAACTTCCATGCAACTCCAAAACCAAACGAGATATTACTATCGTGTTTCACTAAGGGACTACGTTGCTGTTTGCTTTGGGCTAAGTGGTGATATTTAATAAAGCCACCTAGCCAATATTTTTTACTATCTAAATTAAGCCCCAGCGAAATATCGGCGCCAGAATACCCCGACTGAGTATTAAACTTTGAACGTGAATCATGCGTATCTGATGCTGATATACTATAATAATAATTTAAGTAACGACCGTCGGCAAAATTGGCATTTGCTCTTACGCTAGTGGTAATTTCATAAGTTGGGGCAATAAACACCGGGCTTTCATAGTAGATGCTCGGCCCATAACGCCAACCGACGTTAGTCACTGAGCTAAAATCAGTTGCCATAGCTTTACGGGTGAATAAGCCAATATAAAATTGTTCTGCCGCTTGGGGATCACCTTTAAAGTAATAATTTAGCGAAGGTCCAAGTTCAAACACCCAATCTAAATCATCCATGCCTTCTCGAGCTTGGTTATCTGCGCTGTCAACGGCTATACTAACTCCAGCAGATATATCTAGGTGTACATTATCAAAATGCCATAAGTAACCAGTAAAGCTATTGCGGTCCACATCTAACTCATCACTTTGATAACGAACATAAGGCACAGGCATTATGTATTGCTCACTTTGATCTGATCCTAGATAGTGGGGGATATCAGCCACAAACACACCACCGCCTATTTCTAATTTAGATGTAGCAAAACTCAATGGGCTAAATAAACACAAAAATAACACTAACCAAGGCATATTACTCACCTTTAAAGCGTTTAAAAATCAATGAGGTATTAATGCCACCAAATGCAAAGTTATTACTCATTATATAATCGGTATCTATTTCACGGCCATGTTCTGTAATATAATCTAAAGGCGCACACTCATTGTCTACTTCTGTCAAATTAATTGTTGGGGCAAACCAATTATCAGTCATCATATTAATACTAGCCCACGCTTCTATCGCACCACAAGCACCTAAAGTATGACCAAGATAACTTTTTAGTGAACTAATTGGTTTAGCACCTAACGCGTTAAAGGTTGCATGTGTTTCTGCAATGTCACCACGATCTGTTGAAGTACCATGTGCATTAACATAACCAATTTGATCTGCCGATAAGTTTGCATCTTGCAATGCCATTTCAATCGCAACTTGCATCGTCGTTGATGTAGGTTGAGTAACATGTTGTCCATCAGAATTACAGCCAAAACCGACAACTTCAGCCAATATATTTGCCCCTCTAGCTTTAGCATGTTCATACTCTTCAAGTATTAGCGTACCGGCACCTTCTCCTATAACTAAGCCATCACGGTTTTTATCAAATGGCTTGGGAGTTAGCTCTGGATTATCATTTTGTGTACTCGTTGCATACAAAGTATCGAATACCGCAGCCTCTGTAACACACAGCTCTTCAGCTCCTCCAGCTACCATAATTTTTTGACGACCAAACTTAATTGCCTCAAAGGCGTACCCTATCCCTTGTGAACCTGAAGTACACGCAGAGCTTGTGGTAATGACTCGACCTTTAATACCAAAAAAAACACCCACATTTACTGGGGCTGTATGAGCCATCATTTGGATGTAGCTAGTTGCTGTCACTCCATTCATAGAGCCTGTATCCATCATACGACCAAATGGGACTAAAGGAGCCGTTGAGCCAATTGACGAACCATATGAGACACCTGTTGAACCATCGGTCAATGCTGGGTGTTCAAGTAGTTTCGCTTGCTCAAGCGCACGTTCAGTAGCATAAGTAGACATCAATGATACTCGTCCCATTGAACGTACTTTTTTACGAGAGTAATGAGATGGGCGATTAAAATCGATAACAGGAGCTGCGAGTTTAGTATTTAATCCATCTATATAATCCCACTCAGGCATACGCTTGACTGCATTTTTTCCCTGAATTAACGCAGATTTAAAATCCCTCCAGTTATCACCTAAAGCAGTAATCGATGACATCCCCGTTATTACAACTCGCTTCATTACGCCATACCACCATTTACTTGAAGCACTTGACGCGTAATATAGCTAGCCCCATCAGACATTAAAAACGAGACCGCCGCAGCTACCTCTTCAGGATCACCCATTCTATTAGCTGGGATCATTTTTGTCATTTCAGAAATCGGTAGATGGTCGGTCATTCCAGTATCAATCAAACCTGGAGCGACACAGTTAACAGTAATTTTTCGCTTTGCAAGCTCAACCGCAAGTGCTTTAGATGCCCCAATAACGCCTGCCTTTGAAGCACTGTAATTGACCTGACCGCGATTACCTGCCACTCCTGACACTGACGACATTGCAATAATGCGTCCTCCCTTTCGCGTTCTGACCATCGGCATAACAAGTGGATGCAACACATTATAAAAACCATCTAGGTTGGTGTGTACTACACTATCCCACTCTTCATCTGTCATCGCAGGGAATGCAGTGTCTGCAGTGATCCCAGCATTACAAACTACGCCATAAAAAGCACCATGGGTTTCAACGTATTGATCTAAAATTGCTTTTGAACTCGTTCTATCAGCTACATCAAATTGTAAAATATCCACATCTACACCTAACGCAGCAATTTCAGCTTTAACTTGCTCTGCTGCTTCACGACCTGAGCGGCAATGCAGGCTAATATTAAACCCATCTTTAGCTAATTGTAGAGCAACTGCTTTACCAATTCCTTTACTTGAACCAGTCACTAATACTCGTCTTGACATTACATTTGCTCCGCTAAAAATTGCTCTGGGTTTTCAGGTTGAAATACATTAATTTTTGCTTCTACTAACAGGGTATCCACTTGCTTAATACTACAGTCAAAAGCACTTAAGCCATTTGCTTCGCTGTATAATTTTTCTACTCTGATCGTTAATGTGCTATTTAAAGCAAAACGATTACAGTGCATCTTATACTTACGACTACTCACTAAAAAGCCAATTTCGACTTTTGCGCCATTATCAACTTGGTTAGCGTTGGCGTAAGCAGCGATGGCTTGCGCCATATACTCAATACCTACATGGCTTGCGACACTTTGGCTATCTGCATTATAAAAGTTACTCTGGGGTGTAATTGTGACTGAGCAAATTCCAGCTGTTTCATCATAGCTATCTAAACTATCGATCAAAATCATGGGCGCAGTATGAGGTAAAATAGTTTCAATTGGGTACACAGACATCTCTTATAATCCGATTAATACACTAACGTTATTGCCGCCAAAAGCAAATGAGTTGGACAGGCATGTTTTAATTTTTGTTTCGCTCTTCGCCCCTACTGGCACGAGATTAATTGTCGGCAATGCTGGATCCGCTTCGCCATCCCAAATATGCGGGGCAAACTCATCATCGCCAAGTAACAACCAACATAAGCCGATTTCAGTTGCTCCTGCTGCACCTAACGTATGCCCTATCATGCCTTTAGAAGAACTACAGGGTGTACCATTACCAAACACTTCAGCCACTGCAATGGCTTCCATCTCATCATTTTTAGGGGTAGCTGTACCATGCAAATTCACATAATCAACATCACTTGCTTGATAGCCAGCTCGAGTCAGTGCGGCTCGCATAGCCGTTACTGCACCTTCGCCTTGTGGGTGTG
This sequence comes from Pseudoalteromonas sp. 2CM37A, assembly GCF_023161885.1. Taxonomy (NCBI): domain Bacteria; kingdom Pseudomonadati; phylum Pseudomonadota; class Gammaproteobacteria; order Alteromonadales; family Pseudoalteromonadaceae; genus Pseudoalteromonas; species Pseudoalteromonas sp. 2CM37A. The sequence continues at coordinate 536,075 of NZ_JALNTJ010000002.1, read as the reverse complement.
GGGCTGACATATGATGCGCATCGCTAGACTCTCCTACGCCGAGCAATTTGACAGTACCTTGTTTTTCAACTATGCATAATGCCGCTGCCTCACCTAAGTTGATACCATCACGGTTTTTACTAGAAGGATTGCTAATGCCAGTAGAAGTTGAGGCCAATGTGGCAAACCCATTAACTGTCATACCGCATAAGCTATCTACGCCACCGACAATTGCAACATCAGCAAGATCCGCTGCAATTAGCTCTTGTGCTGTGGCAAATGCTTTGGCACTCGAAGAACAAGCTGTAGATAATGTCATAGCGGGTCCTTTTACGTCTAAATACAAACTAATAAATTGAGATAAATTGTCCATCTCTTGCTGCTGGTAATGATAATTATGGACAAACTTTCCTTGCTCTAAGTATTGCGCCATGGCTTGTTCACCTTGCGCAATTCCTGAGGTACTAGTGCCTACAATTACTGCAATTCGGTGTTGTTCATATCTCTGTTTTAAATCGTTAACTGGGTTGATTAGCTGCTCTAGTGCTAAAGCGGCTAATTGGTTATTGCGGCTATGAAACTCACAAGGATATTGTACTAATGAAGGCAACACTGCTTGCACAGCACCAACATAAATTGGACCTTCATTAAGTAGTTCATTATTAACAACAATGCCTTCTTGATTTCCTGCTAACAAGTTACGTTTAATTGTTTTATTGTCACAGCCTAATGGGTTAACCATAGCATAATGGCTAATATATAGCGGTTGTTGCATATTAATATTCTTCTAATCTTTCTATTTTTAAGCGATAATTTTGTTCAAATTCTGTCAGTAGAGTGACAGCGCCATTATACGTGATTTCTCGAGCTAATAAGCCATTACGGTAAAACTGCCGTGTTCGAAGTAACATGTTATCAAACTCAATCACCTTACTATCATTACGCATGTTTTGCTCAAGCATCCCCAACGGCCAAAATGCACTTTGCATATCGTAAATAATTTTTTTTCCATCAAGCTCTAAACCTAACGTATTCTCGGTGGTAAGTTCATGAGTTTGAGTATCAAATTGCAGCTGTGTAACCGGCACCCCTTCAAAAGTGAGAGCAACAACTGTGATTGATAATTTTGAAAACTCGGTTGATACCAATATTGACTCATCAACAATGCCGGAAAACTGAAATCTTTCGAGCCAACCTTTTTCAATCAACGGTGTGGGGATTGGCATATAATTAAACATTGCTCTTGCCATATGATTTGCTGCCATTTGTTGACATCCAGCTATAAATAGCACACATAATGGCAACAGCGTTTTTCTATATAATCTCAACATCAGCAGCACCATTAAGCAACACTATCATTATTATCTGGCTCGCAAATTTGTTCTAAAATCTTTAATCCACGCTTGGTATTTTTTACAAATGGGTTACTTTTATCCCAAGCGTACCCCGCTAAGATTGAGCACACCATCTCTTTTACATCTGGTTGACCATCAGCAAAAAAGATCACTGATTGCAAACTCGTGTCGTACCATGAATTCACAAAGTATTTAAATACTTCGATCCCTTCCCTTAGTGGCTCTTCATACTGAACTTGCCAATCAATTGCTTCACCTTGAAGCTGTTTCACCACCAACTCGGACGCTTGAACAGCAGATTTTAACGCAATTGTGACACCAGATGAAAATATGGGGTCTAAAAACTCACCAGCATTACCTAATAATGCGAACTTATCACCGTGTAACGTTTTTACATTCGCTGAATAGCCACCAATCGTGCGAACAGGTGCAATAATTTTAGCATCTGTCAATAAAGCACTTAGATTGTCATCAGCACGAATAAAGTCTGAGAGTGTTTGTTCAAGTGTTTGATTTGGTCTTTCGATTTGTGCTGTTTCACCGACAACCCCTACACTAACTGTGCTATCACTAAAAGGAATCACCCAGTACCATACATCTGGAATCATAGGGTGAACGGTGATCAGTATCTTATTGCGGTCGAACTGTGTGCTATCAATATTATCTTTAAAATGTGTAAATACAGCCTTACGAGGAGTGAGTACACTCGGCTCTTCTAAATCCAATAAGCGCGGAAGTACACGGCCAAACCCGCTGCCATCTAAGGTAAATTTTGCAGAAATGATGCTTTCTTCTTTCGTTTTTAAATCAATTATATTTGTGTAAGTAGTCTTTTCATCACTTTTAAAGCCAGTTACCTGCTGTCCAAAGAGGATTGTAGCTCCTTGTTTAACTGCTTCTTGCGCTAATAAATTATCAAACGCAGCTCGTTTAACCTGATATGTTGTACTTGGCCCATCACTGAATTTTTCTTCAAAATTAAAGTTAGTATGGTGGCCATTACGATAAAATGCGGCGCCATTTTTGAATTGAAACCCAAGCTCATCAGCATTGTCTAGCAGTACATCAAGCATATTGGCTTTAGCTAAGAATTCCATTGTTTGCGGTAATAAACTTTCACCAATTGAAAAGCGAGGGAATTCATCCCGCTCAATGAGGCAGACACTTAAACCATGTTGCATTAACAAACACGCTGCGACTGTCCCCGAAGGGCCTGCCCCTATAATAGTTACATCATAATCTGTTGATATCATTAAATATTCCTTTTTGATACTAAAGCAAGGCGTGGCGCGAGCAAAAACACCACTGTTACACCAATAAATACTGTAAAACCAAATTGCCTAACTGCAGGCGTTGAACTAACGATTAATATTGCGAATACAAATAATGAACTTGCTGCTGATACAAAGGTGGTTAGTGTTATTTTTTTACTTAGGCCATGTTCGGCATAAAAAATACAATAATCTAGGCCTAGGGCTAAAATAAGGATCCCAGCAACATAATTAAATACGGTCAAACTTCCATAAAACCAAGTGCTTACTATAAGTGCAATTAGTATTGCAATTAGTGGGCGTGTCATTGCAATAAAAGCATTTAATAGCCCGTAGCGCAGCCAAAAAATTATCATCGCCGCAGCTAAGGAAAATGCATAGATTAAAACTAATTGCTGTCTAAATTGCTTTATTTGCTTGCTTACATCAGCTACTTTATCAATAAAAAAAACATTAGGATTACTGTTAGCTAAGGTTTTAAGCCTGCTGGAATTTTTTACCCTCTTTAACTTAATCACACTGTAATAACGGTCTAGCGATTGCAACCATTGATTGGTAAATAAAAGTCCCACTTGGCTATCTTGCCATGTGGCAAAGTCAAGCTGTTGATAATCATCAAATAGAATATCTGATGAATCATAGCCGAGCACTAAGTTTAACTGTGTAAAATCCCCGCGATTAACTGCTCGAGTTAGCAATTGTTGATTACTCTTTTGCATGGATATTGACGGTAGCCATTGGCTGATACTGGAATACGCTGCAATCTCTTTGTTTGCTTGTAATTGCTCAAGCTGTGGTAAAAGTTGCTCCATCTGCCTAAGCACCTGCTGCTCGCTGCCACTGGCTATCAACAGGTATGAACTGTCCCATTGCGCTGCTAATAAATCGCTGATTGTTTGTTGCTGAGTGATTAAATCATGAGGAACTTTGTAGAAATGTCGTGGATCATCATCATTATCTAAAAACATTAAGCCAAATAATGCGACTATGATGAATAGCACTTGCCAACGCATCGCCAGCTTATTAGTAAGCCACGTTTGCTGTAGGTTATGCAATCCAGTAATAACGTTCGGCACCTGCATAGCGCTTTTAGCTTTTAATAGCATTAAACTTGGGTAGAGTAGCAATACACATAATAAAGCCCCCAGCAGCCCTGCCATGGTGAAGACCGCAATTTGTTTAAATAATATTAATGGCGTAAACACCAGTATTAAATATCCGGCAGTAGTTGTCAGAAAACCTAATAACAATGAACTACGAATATTGTGCAATGGGTTTGCTATTTTAGCTTGAGAAAAACGCAATTCACTTAGGGCATGAAAACTATAATCGGCTGCTATACCAATTAACGTCACTGCAAACACTAACGTTAAAACATTGACCTCAGAAAACAATAATCGCAGTGCAGTGTAGCCATAAATCATACTGACTAAAACGACGAATAACGTGCAGAACACACTCAATACACTTCGGTAGATAACCATGATCAATAACAAGGTTGCGAGTACAGAAATCCCCCCAAAAAGGGCCATTTCACTTTGGGCGCTGGAGCTTGCACTCGCAGTAAAAAAAGCAGCCCCAGTGGCCAAGTAATCCACACCTGTATCTTGTGTTAATGCTTGCTGTTTAAGAGAAGCGACGTTTGCTGCAATCTTTTTCGCAACATTTAAATCTAAACCCGTGCCATTACTCATAAAGTTTACGAGTACATAATAGCGAACCTGCTCTACAGCCTCGCTTTTAGTCGCAATTAAAAAGCCATCATAGTTTTTAAGTTGCGCTGAAGGTAATCGTTGTTGATTAAAAAAGTCGGCTAGGGCTAAGGTTTTGTCGCTTTGCAAAGTAGCTGCAACCCAAGGCGACGCCACGTCATTAAGGAGGTTAAATTGGTAATTGAATAAGCGTTGACTATCGTTTGCTTGCAACAAGTATCGATATTGCTCACTGATAAAAGCATGCGGATAATTAAGGTAATCACGCACTATTGAGTCAAGTTTGGGTAAAGCATCAAACTTTACATTGACAGCAATACCCGTAATTTCATTTAACGACTTAGCCGCTCTCTGGGCATACTTAATTGCCGTGGCTTTATCTTGATGACCCACTAATAAAAGATGCTGACGTAATTGCTGTTGTTCTAATTGGTCGATAACGAGTTGTATTTCTGGATCTTGTTCTACGCTAAATATTTGATTGAGATCAGCAACAATCGTAAATGACTTAAATAGCCATAAATAAGTCAAACCCGCTAATATAACAGCAAACTGTATGCACCATACAACGAGCTTAGTGCGTGAGCTTAATGGCTTCCATGTCACCTTGACTAAGCTCCTTAGTGGTTATTTTCATAATAATATTGGTATGATTATTCTGTTGGTCGGTTATCACTATCTCACGTTGGCTATCACCTTCTCGGCACAGTTTTACTTGCTTAAACATCTTTGCTACTTCAATTAAAGTTGGCACTAATTGGTAACAACCAGTTTGATCTTCAGTGGTTATTTGCCAATCAGAGTTCTTGATCTGGCCACTTAATAAGTTAGCTAATAGCTGGTTTATTTGTTTATCTTGGGTCAGTACTTGATAATCTTGGTCAGTATCAGTACGCCGATAAATTCCACTAGTTAAAAGCAGTAGCTCACTTTTTACAGGCAAAAGTGTATGCCAATAAACTTGTCGCTCGAAAATAACAAACTCACCTTGTGACTTAATGGCCCGTTTTAAAAAGGTGAAATGCTTTGCTTGGCTAAACTCTCCTTTACCTTGCTTAACTTCAAACTCACTGAAATCACTTTGTGCAAAACAGTTAGTTGCCAAGCAAACGAATAACACCGCTACTAGCCATATAGTACAGCAAATGTTACTCAACATATGTACGTACTTTATCGATAAGTACAGCGGGAGATTCAAACTGTAATTCTTGGTTTTGTAAATCTAAGGCGACTTGAATTGTATGGGCTTTAGTCAACACCTTCTGGCTGTCTAAACATTCAATTTTATATTCGATTTTGAGCCGTGTTTCGTACTCAACCAAACTCGCATGAATGCGTATGTGCGAACCAAACACGGCCGATGCAACATACTTTAGACGCATATCAACAATCGGCCACATATAACCTGAGTGTTCCATCGCATTGTAATTATAGCCAATTTTGTCAAGTAATACGCACCGAGCATCTTCTATGTATTTAACATAGTTCCCATGCCAAACAATGCGCATAGGATCTAAATCATAAAATGGCACCACCATGTCAACATGGGCAGTTACTATTGCGTTGGATTTTTTCATCTTATACCTTCACTTTATTGGTAAAGCGACCAACGTTGAGTTTGAATATACTCAATGGTTTGACGCAATAACTTATCAGTTGGGCGATCTTCTTCTAATAAATCAAAAAAGCCGGCTACATCATCAATCATCGCTGTAATTTCAGGATTAAGTGCTGCGGCATCGATTTCATTATTTAAAATACGAATGCGCACACCTTGAACTGCCGCAAGTAAAGTCGCAGCTAATACTTGCTCTGTGAGTTGTAAAATCCGTAAGCAATCACGCGCAGCTATAGTTCCCATACTCACTTTATCTTGATTGTGACACTCAGTTGAACGAGAAAACACACTCGCTGGCATGGTTAGTTTTAATGCCTCAGCCGTCCAAGCAGAGCAGCCAATTTGAATTGCTTTAAAGCCATGATTAATAAAGCGACGTTCACTTGAAGCCGCACTTAAATTAGAGGGCAAACCATGGTTCATTTTCACATCAACTAGGGTGGCAATTTGGCGATCAGCCAAGTCTGCTAAGTTAGCCACACAGTTCTTCATTGAATCCATTGCCATGGCGATATGGCCGCCGTAAAAGTGACCGCCATGTAGCACATGCTCACCGACACCATCGATAATCGGATTATCATTAGCACTATTAAGTTCATTTTCAATCATGCTTCTCAGCCACGGTAGGCTGTCTTCTAACACACCAATAACGTGAGGAGCACAACGGATTGAATAACGATCTTGTAGGCGATGTGAATTACGTGGATGTTCTACATGATTTAAATCAGTTTGAATGCGCTTTGCCACATTTTGCTGACCCGGATGTGGTTTAACACTAAATAGAATATCATCAAAATGATTGCTGTTACCTTTAAGTGCAATACTTGCAAGCGCGGTAATACGGGTCATTAAACGACTTGCGTATTCACTACGATCATAAGCTTGACAAGCAAGCGCTGTCATCACCGCTGTGCCGTTCATTATTGCTAAGCCTTCTTTCGGACGTAAGGTAATAGGCTCGAGACCTTCTTCTTTAAAGGCCGCTAATGAGTTAACAACTTGATCCTTATAATAGGTGTCGCGCTCACCAATTAAACTTCCTGCCACATATGAAAGCGGCGTTAAGTCACCACTTGCACCCACTGATCCTTCTTGCGGGATAACAGGGATAATATCACGATTGATCATTTCAACGAGTAGTTTTAGTAAATCCCAGCTAACACCTGAATAGCCTTGTGATAATGAGGCTAAACGGCTAGCTAAAATCAATTTACCTTGTTCTGGCGTAAAAAAATCACCCAAGCCACAACCGTGGAAGCGTGTAAGGTGCATAGGTAACTCATTTACTAATGCTAACGGAATCTCTACCGTACACGAGTCACCATAGCCAGTGGTTACACCATAGATATGGCCTTCTTCAGCTAAAAGCTTATCTAAAAAAGCGACGGCTGAATCAATTTTTTCAGCAAACTGGCTATCACCAGATAGCGCTACGCTGCGGTCTTCTTTTACAACACTAATAATGTCTTCAATCGTTAAACGGCCTGCGCCAAATAAAAGGTGTGTTGATTTATTGTTTTCCATTTACTACTGTCTCCAGATATTTAGCTAGGCTTTGAATCTTTGTTGCTGGCTTTTTGCCAAAAGTTAAAAAAATTGTACCATTGATAAGGCGCTTTTTTACAATAAAACTCAAGACGCTCAGCAAACTTTGTTGCCATTGCTTGAAAATGCGCTTGGCGCTCTTTGCGTTTTACTTTAATGGGATCGGCAAACTTCTCAATATAAGTTCTATAGCGCCCGTGTTCATTAATGCAAAACATTAAAAACACTGGGCATTCCATAATGTTCGCCAGCGCGAATGGACCAACAGCAAAAGGGGCTTGTTCCCCTAAAAACGGCGCTTGATGCACACTTGTTGGGTTATTGACCGAGGTTCTATCAGCAAAGATAACCACTGCTTCACCATCATCAATTTTTTGTTTTAGTTTAATCGTGTCATCAGGACCGAAGTTATTAATATGAATAAAATTAATGGCCGCTTCTTGGTTTACTTTCTTTAAGAAATTATTGAATGACGGGGTATGCTCATTATAAGTGATCACATTAAGTGGACGCTTATTATCACCCATACTAAAAATTGCGCGGCATATTTCCATATTACCTAAATGAGCACTAAAGATAACCGCCCCTTTGGCTTGCACTAACTCTTGATAACCGTCAGGGGTCGCAATCTCAATATCTTTGATATTTACTTTACCAAGCCAAGCATCAAACTTATCGAGAATTGCCATACCAAATGAAAAATACAATTTAAAACCTTGCTTAAAGCGCGCTAAGCCGACCCGCTTTTGCCCACCCATGCTGGTGTTTAAATTGTCTAAGTAATGCCAAATCGCATGTCGTGATAAACGTCCCGTAATATAAAAGTAAAACATCACAGGCGTTAATACGACTTTAAATAACCATTTGCCAAATACTTTATAAATAAACACTAACACTTCAATACCAAACATCGAGCCACGCTCTTTTAATTGTGACCAATGAAAAGTACTGTCGCTGTGCGGTTGCTGTGGTTTGTTGTTATCTGACACAGTGTTTATTACTTCCTATTTAAATTTATTCGCGATGAGCCGAGGTAAACGCAGCAACATACCAAAAAATAAACGCGTATGCATTTTTGATATCAAAACATTATCTTCCCATACATTAAAGTGGGATACACCATTTTCTGGGTACAATACTTTGGTTTTAATGAACTCAACGGGTGTGCCCTGCCAATAAAGCTTTACCATGACCTCAATATCAAAATCCATCTTATTGCCTAAGCGCGTGTTATTTATTAACTGCACATAAGCAGCTAACGGATAAACCCGAAAGCCACACATAGTGTCTTTAATTTTGAAAGAAAGCGTTTCAATATAGACCCAAAAGTGAGTAATAAAACGACCGTAATAGCGCCCTTTAGATATTGACTCATCATAAACAGGCTGACCGCTGACCAATGCCGTGGGAGCAAACTTAGAGCGTGTGATTAGTTGCTCTACATCATTCAAGTCGTGCTGACCATCCGCATCAACTTGTATAGCATGGCTCCATCCTGCTTGGTGGGCATGAGCTAACCCTGTTTGTACAGCAGCACCTTTACCACCATTTTGCGTTCTACGAACAAGCGTGACCAGAGCAAACTCTCGCTCAACATCCTCTAACACTGTTTGAGTTTGTTGATTACTGCCATCATCGACCAAAATAATTGGTAAATTAAAACTCACTAAAGCTGCGATGGTATCGCGAATCACTAAATGATGATTGTAATTTGGGATCACAAATCCGTATTGGCTGCTCATGATCAGTTCGCCTTATTCATCTGCAAGTACCACTTTGCCAGAAGCATGCTGACCATGTGTGGAACTGTAGCTAAAGCTAAATTTATTTGCTTTGATTTTTTTCAAACGCAGATCAACCTCATAATTAGGCTGTACAATAATTTGAAATTTCAGGGCATCAATCGACACTGTTTTAGTGCAATCGACCGCCATAAATTCTGTTAAATAGTGCATCACCCAGTCAAGCTGTGCTACACCGGGTAAAATAGCCGCCTGCGGAAAATGGCCTTGGAAATAATAGAGATTTTCAGGAATTGTTAACTTTAGCAAAACGTGTTCATCACTTTGCTCAATCAGCTGACAATCCGGTTTATATACAAAATCAGTCAAACAACTTCTCCAACTGCGCTTTATTAAGTTTACCCTGCGAGTTATATGGTAACTCAGTTAAATAACGATACTTTCTAGGTATCACTAAGGGTTCGAAAAATGCTTTTAAATGTGTTTTTAATGCTTGAGAAAACTTAAATTTGCCAAGCTGCTCTAATGCCTGCTCACCAGCCTCTGTTAATACTAATACAGCGGCAATTTCATCTCGCTTGCCAGTACTTGTATCATGTTGCAGTAATAAAACATAACTATCTACAACCCAATCAGACTGGTTTACTCTGAGGCTTATTTCATCGAGTGAACAACGTTTTTCTTCTATTTTGACAATCCGGTCAGCGCGACCTAATAAATTAAACTGGTTATTTGTCAATAACTGCACCCGGTCATCCGTCTGATACCACTGCCCATTATCGACATAAGGAGATGAAATAATAAGTCGCTGACAATCATCGAGTTTAAGCTTAATTGTTGAAAAAGTCTGCCAATGACCCTGGCTGTTTTGTCTACGCCAAGCAATACCACCGGTTTCTGTACTTCCTAATACTTCTATTGGCGAATCACCGAGTTGACTCGCCAACTGCATAGCCGCGGCGGTTTTTAGTGGCCCACCTGATGAGAATAATCCACGTATTCTATGCTTTATAGCCACAAGCACATTATCTTGTACTAATCGATGATAATAAGCAGGGCTGCTGATCACAACAAAGTCATGATCATCATTTTGTTGATTTATAAAGTGCAGTAAATGCTCTGGGTAATCAAAGCTATTAAAACAGACATCGCGCCCACTATACAGTGGCCACAAAACCTTAAACAATAAACCATAAATGTGCTGATGCGACACCGTGGCAACCATCATGGTTTGTTGCATTTGATCAGCAAATTGCTGTTCCAACTCTTTAACTTCAATCAATAACTGGGAAAAGGTTTTATCAATTGCTTTTGGCGTCCCACTTGAGCCAGAGGTAAAAAATCTAATCGCGGCGTTTTCATCAACCTTAATGGCAGTATTTACCACATGCTCAACACTAATGTGTTTATTAAAAGCCACTTCTGCACAGGTGTTATCGGCTATGCCAGTGAATGCCTCAGCTTGTGCTAAGCACTGTGCAAGCTGCTCTGGTTGGCCATTTTGTGGCAATACAATGGACTTGTTTGCGGCTAATAACGCAAAAAACAAAACACTGAACTGGTAACTGTCAGCATCAAATAATAACCATGTTTGTTCATCACGTGCAGCAAATACACGTGCATGGGCATGTACTTGCTGTTGCCAAATGGCATAGCCATGATTTTGACAATAAAAGTAGGTCTTGTTAGTCGGCCATTTCATTTGATTTATTTTTTGCCTTTTGAAACTTTCTTATTATAAATTCTACGACCATTAATATCCCTATTAACAAATAGGAAATTAAACCATTATAGGTTAGCCAAACCACTGGTTCTGGATGAAAAATCGTTGCTGTCGCAATTAATCCATTAATGATAAAAAATCCACACCATACTTTTGTTACTTTACGGGTGTAACGCTTGCCGTGCTCGTCAAGCGTTTCAAATTTACTGGCAATCACTTCAATAAAACTAGGTGGGTTGTAAAGTGAATAGGCAAATACAGCTAAAAAGCAGCTACTTATTACCACTGGGTAAAACTTCAGTGCCAATTCAGAGTTAGCAAAAGTCGCAAAACTTAATACAGCTATACCACTGATAGTTATTATTTTCATGTGTGCAAAATTAACTATACTGCTTTTTGTTAACCAGTATCGCGCTAAAAGCACCACAATAAAGAGTGCAGCAATTAACGCAGGCTCGCTAAACTGCAAGCCAAAATACACGGCTAGTGGATATAGAAAAAGTAACCCAACTAGCACGGCTTTATTCATTAAGCGTCTGCTGTCATCAGTTTTTCAACTGCATCAATGACGTCTTGCACTGTACGGACTTGTTTAAAGTCATTTGGCTCGATTTTTTTACCGGTTTGCTCACGTAATTTAACGACCAAATCAACCGCATCAATGCTGTCTAAATCAAGGTCTTCGTATAGATTCGCGCTGTAGGTAATATCTTCTGCATCTATTTCAAAATCCTGCTCTAGGATTTCGCTTAGCATTGCAAAAATTTTATCGCCATTATTCATGTTTTCATTACTCATAGTTACTTCCAAACAATGCAGAGTGACTGCAGTTTATTATGCCCGTGTTGAGGCAATAAAATCACACAAGGTTTTAACCGAGTAAAAATGTTTTTTACTGTCATCGGTATTACCATCAATTTTTACGTCATAAGCTTTTTTAATCGCAACACCTAATTCAAGTGCATCAATTGAATCAAGGCCTAAACCATCGACGAATAACGCTTCATTATCATTAATATCTGATGCTTCTATATCTTCCAAATCAAGGGTTTCAATGATTAGTTGTTTTACTTCAGTGCTTAAATCACTCATGTTTTAATTTTTCCTCGTTAAAATAAGCTTGTAAATCGCGTGTTAGTTGTCTAACAGTGTTAGTTACATGATCACCTTTTAAATAAGGTTTTATCTCATAAATCGGTAGCACGCGCATTTTAAAGGTAAAGCGACGATCAGTCACTTGATACCACTTTTGCCCTTTGGTCAGCGTGACCGGTGACACATTTATCAAAATCGGCAACATATCGACTTCAGTGCGAAGCGCGATATTTGCTGCACCTCGTTTAAATTCCCATGGCTTTTCGGGAACACTTCGCGTACCTTCAGGGAATACAATCAAGTTATTACCACAGGCAAAACTTTGCTGACACTGATTTAAAAAACATTCAGGATCAGCATCATTGTTGATATAACCCGTAGCCTTTACAACACCTTTTAAAAATGGATTTTTCCAAAGGTCCGCTTTGACGACACAATCAGCATTTCTGACTATCGAAATTAGCACCACCACATCTATCAAAGAAGGATGATTGGCGATAATTAGCTGTCCTTTCGCATTTTTTATTGCATCTAATTTATCAAGATCGATTCGTAAAATACCAACTAGGCGCATATAACCGACAAAAAATTTAAACGAATAATGTACCGCGGTGCGAGCGGCTTGATTTCGTTGGTTTATATCCGAATAAAGTAAACGTTGAATTGAAAACACCAGAACCGATAAAACCAAGCCTCCGCCGCTAAATAAAGCAAACGCACTGCCTGTAGCTATTACGCGATATAGTTTAGTGAATGAAGCTTTCATATCTGACTTAACTGCCATTGATAGCGTTTTGAATCAAGCACTAACTGTTTATTATTTGAATAATAAAAACGCAAAAATGCCAATGCCTGTAATTGTGATGACTCAGTACCACTAGGCTGGTTATGACTGGTAAATTCCAAATTAATGCACGCTTGCGATGTGCTTTTCTCTATTAACAAAGCCACAGCAACGTTATCAGGACTTTGTTGCACATAAGGTTGATATTGCTCCGGTACGGCTAAATCACTATATACATATAAAATACGGTCATAATTGTAAGCATGTAATTTTGAGACCGCATCAACCAAGCCCATAAAAAAGCTATCTTCGCCAGCCGACACAGCAGACAAAGGCGCTTTATTACCGGTAAAGATGCTAAATAAACCACCTACAGCGTTATGAACAGATAAACCAAAATGGGTTGGAGATAATGCCTCTTTACTTGCTACATCAGCAATTAATTTGCTTGTTTTGTGTAAATCCCCATGGCGAGATGAAAATACGCTAGGTACTGTTTGTTCATAGGATTCACAGGCAGCAAGTGCACAATGCAGCGTTAATTTAGCAAACGGACTAAGACGCCTGCGCTGCATAGCTGGCATTTGTTTCAATTCAGGAAAAGTTAACGTTCGAGTGTTTAGACTTCTATTATTAGCAAACGCATACCAATCCTCGGTACTAGCCTTACCATCGCCCCAAGCAACACATTTTTTTACAACAAATTTCAACGTAACAATCCCTATTACAAAGGTGATGAGAAAAAGAGGCTAGATTCTACAGCCCTGCATGCTCGGATTCAAGTAGAAGACACTAATCTTTGCCACGTTCGCTGGAAAAACCAGCATTTTCCACTATTTTAACTGAACAATGACGTATTTTATCATCTTCATGCCACACTACTAAGATAGCAATATCAATGATCCCACTTTCCATGTCAGCTTGAGCTAATAGTTGATTCTTTTTCATTCCTGACTTATCTGAGCCGATAAATAAATTAGGGCCGTTAATAAAATAAGCACTAGCAAGGTAATAATTAGCGGCATTGCCCACACTCGCAACAAAGCTAAGCGGCTTAATGGCTTCACAGTTGTGCACGTCAAGCAACATAGATTGCATTAAATCACTAGAAAAATAATCAGCGCAACTGTACAAGCCAATCCGCGAGGTTAAATCAATGCCCTGCTTTGCCCTAAAAACGGCCAATAAGGCAATCAGTGTAAATGCATCCATTCTACGAACTGTTAAACCTGTCTCTTGTTTTATTTGCTGGCGCAGTGCTTTTATATTCAGTGATTTATCTAAACTAACTAATGAGTTTGCAAGTACGTTCATCATCTAAGCCTTATGCCTTTGCATCACTAACGCTGCGTTATTGCCACCAAAACCAAAGTAGTTAAGTAGCACAGTGTTTACCTGCGTAAAGTCTGGCTTTACATAAAACGGCCACATTAATTCTTTGCTATCGTGAGCATAACTTGCCACTACGTAATTTTGTTGTTGCTGACATTGCTGGTACAAGGCTATTTCAATAACACCACACGCTCCCAAGGTGTGACCTGTAAAAGGCTTGAAAGCGATTAAAGGTGGTTGGTGCTGGTTAAAAACCCTTGTTAATGCGTTGCACTCTGCTTCATCGTTACCAAGCGTTGCTGTGCCATGAACCTTAACAACATCAATCTCGCTAGCACTAATACCGGCATCGCTAAGCGCATCGCTGATCACTTGCGCAATATGACTGCCGTCTTCTTGCGTCATAGTTAAACTGTAAGTATCACAAGCAGAAGCACCACCTAACAACTTAAACTGACACTGCTCAGCTGCTTTTTCAGATAGGTACAATGCAGCAAGGCCTTCTCCTAACACCAGACCGGAGCGCCCTTTAGCAAATGCGGCTAAGCCAGATTGACTAATCAAATCTAGCGACTTAAACCCTTCGACTGTTAAAGGATTATAAAATTCACAGCCAATGACTAGCGCATTGTCTATTTTACCTTGGGCAATTAAGCGTTTTGCGTATAAACATGCATTAGCGCTAGCGGTACAGGCCGTACTAAAAGTAAATTCTAAGTCATTGAGCCCATAACGCTGAACTAAAGCCCGATTTATTTTGTTGGTTGTAGAGAGCCAAAGTTCATCACTGGCACCAATATCAACTGCACTGATATCTAATGATGTTGAACCTAAAAACAAAGATGTGGCTTTAAGATCCTCAGCAGTTAATGAAAGTTTTGCAAACAGCGGTAATAACAATTGATCAAAGTAAGCTAAAATGTCGCCAAATTGACAGTTGTCTATTTCATCTCTAAATGATTTAAACGCCACTACTTCACTTTCGTTAGTCTGTACTTTATTGCTTGTTTCAGTGCCTAGCGTTGCACACATCACTTCACTGGCATTTAAATAGACACTGCGTAAAGCCATTATTTTTCGCGCTCACTAACAATAAAATCAACAATAGTATCAATAGACTGCAAATGCTTACGGGTTTCTTTCGAGCCTTCAACTTTAATACCAAAATGCTGCTTTAGTACTAAAGATAATTGCAACGCGTCTAATGAGTCTAAATTTATGCGTGACTGACTACCAAATAAAGGCTCTGAGTCGATAATGTCTTCAGGGGCAAAATCATCTTCTTTGTCACACTCGGTAATAATCAGCTGCTTTAATTGTAGTTTTAGCTCGGCTAATTCCATGTCAAATTCCTCATTTTTTTATTAAATATCCATAGAGCGGCACTAAAGCATGACAATGAAAAACCCCAAAGTAATACGCTGTAATGCCAAAAACTGTGTGTCATTGTCTCGCCCATTATCAGCCTTAAAATTTGTGCTGACCAATACATAGGCGAACCATTTGCCAGTGCTGCAAGATTGCTTGGCATGATCTCAAGCGGCACCATAAAGCCACTCAATGCCGCTAGGATGATATTCACCCCTCCCCCAACAACAATAGCTTGTTCATAGCTTGATACTAAACTGGCTAAAAATAATGCAAAGGAAATAGCCGCAACACTCAAACTGATTAATGCAATCACAGACAAGCTCAAGCTGTTTAGAGATAGTAGCGGCAAGTCTAAACAATACGGGATCACCACGCAGCCTATTAACGCTAATAACACTGTTTGCACTAAGCTTACGAGTGTATAGGCACATGCTTTATTATAAAAGTAACGCGCCATGCTAATAGGGTAGGTTTTTAACCGCACTAAGGTGCCATTATTTCGCTCGTTTATAAAAGTTAAAGAGACTGGTAACACAATAAAATACACGCCAAACACCCACCATGCAGGAATACTATTTAATGCTGGGTTGTGTAGCGCTTTTGCTGGCGTATCAATAAGTAAATAATTGACATCAGATGCTGTGATTACTGCTTTTATTTGCTCATCAATAACGGCATCGGCGTCTAAATCACCAGTTTCGAGCATATATAAATAAAGTTTCAGTTGTGCCAAACACGCTTTCACTTTTTCTCGCAGTAATAAACGTGTTTGTGGGGCAAGATCATCACTTATAATAAGTTGTAACTGGCTTGTACCTTGGCGCATAAGGATTTGTTGATCAAACTGCGGATTGATAATCAACTGACTGACTTGCTCGGTTCTGCTTTTATTAGCGCTAATGGTAAACCCTTGTGCTTGCAGTAACTTAGTAATAACCAGGCTGTGTTGACTATTATTTTCACCCGCCACTGACAGTACCAAGTTCTGCTGTATACTTTGTTGTGACTGACTACTTGCCATGGTCATAATCACCATGAACACGATAGGCATAAGCAATAATACTGCTAAACTGTGCAAATCATTAGCAATTAAGCGCGCTTCTTTTTTCAGTGTGTGAATTAACATGCCTGCTCCGAGAACAACGCCCGATAAAGCCGCTCAATTTGGTTATCAGAAAAATTAACAGACTTTATTTCATCACTGAGCTGACTTAAAGCGCTAAAAAGGCTGCCAAGTAGCTTGGTGTCTGAAATAGTCAACTGATAGTGAGCCTCACTAATCACTGTTAATTGCTCTGTAAATAACGCTAACTGCATCTGAGATAAACGGTTTCTAGTGGTAAAGTTAAGCGTGAGTTGAGCACTGTTCATAGCTTGGTTAGCGACAACTTTACCGTCTTTTATAAACACTACATCGTCACATAATTGCGCCACTTCATACAATAAGTGCGAGGTGTAAATCAATGTTTTTCCTTGTTTTTTTAAATCCTGCAACAAACTAATAATGGCATCACGAGAAAACGGATCGATTCCCACAGTCGGCTCATCTAAAAATATAATATCAGGTTGTTTGCTCAGTGCGATTGCGATATTTAAACGCCGTTTATAGCCACCTGAAAGTGTACTAGCTCGTTTATTAGTAACCGCTTGTAAATTGCAGGCAGCAATTGCGGATTCAATATACTGAGCATGTAAACGGCGATTTTTTTCACTTATTGCAACAAAAAAAGCAAGATTATCATACACAGTTAGCTCTTCATAAAAGGCAAAATCTTGTGGTACTAAAGCCACTTTTTTTGCTATTGCCTGTTTTAGGCTTAACTGTTGATAATGCGGGTACTCTATCCGTCCTGCAGCAGGGGCTAACAAGCCAGTCATTAACGAAATTAATGTCGATTTACCTGCGCCATTTGGGCCTAAAATAGCGGTGCATGTCCCTTGTTTTAACTGCAGTGAGACAGCATCAACCGTCAACCGTTCAGCCCCTTTATAAGCAAAGCTAAGTTGTTGTAGTTCCAACATGATAGGAGCTATTTTTGCCATAAGGTATCCTGCGCCATGATTACTGTCCTTGTTGTTATTTTAATTATAAACGTTGCGCAAGGTTAAACGCCTCGCCAATAGCCCGTTGTAAATCTAGTTTTTCGGCTTTTAATGCACCACCAATATAGCTTACAGGAATAGATAGTTCATCTAGCTGCTGATGATTACAAGGTAATACGGGTTCTTGCCCACTACAAATCACAACATGGTCGACCGCCAAAATCCGCTCTCTTTTTCGTACGCTGATATGTAACCCTTGTTGATCAATTTTAGTGTAATTTACCGCAGCTAACATCTTAACACCTTGATGTTTTAAATGTTCACGGTGGATCCAACCTGTGGTTTTCCCCAAGTCAGCCCCATGCTTTCGTAATTTTCGCTGTAATAAGTACACTTTAGGTGCTGTATCAGCACTGTCTGCTTTCGGCTGTTTATTTATCACACCACCCGGTGAATTCACCGTTAAATCAATGCCCCATTGATTCGAAAAACCCTGCGCAGTTTGTTGCACACTGTGCCCAGATTGATTGCCAGTAATAAAACTTGCAACATCAAAACCTATGCCACCAGAGCCGACAATCGCCACATTGCCTTTAATTGGCACGCTACCATCTAACACTGCTTGATAGCCAACCACTTTCGGGTCATCAATTCCCACAATATCAGGTGTATAGCCCTTCACCCCAGTAGCAACAACACAATGATCAAACTGAGCCAAGGTTGCAGTATCCGCTTGTGTATTCATGCAAACTTTCACATTAAGGCTCGATAAACGATTTTTAAAATACCGTAATGTTTCTTTAAACTCTTCTTTACCCGGGATATTTGCCGCTAATAAAAGTTGCCCACCAAGCTGGTTGCTTTGTTCAAACAAGCTCACTTTATGGCCTCGCTCAGCAGCATAAATTGCGCAGGCCATGCCCGCAGCCCCACCCCCGATAATAGCTATCTGTTTACTTTGTGTAGCTTTAGCTGTCAGTATTAAGGTTTCATTACATGCGCGAGGATTAACAATGCATGAAGCGGGTAAATTAACAAAAATATTATCGAGGCAAGCCTGATTACACGCTATACAGGTATTGATCTGTGCACTTTGGTTGTTATGTGCTTTGGTAACAAATTGGCTGTCAGCTAAAAATGGTCGCGCCATGGAAATAAAGTCAGCGTGTTCGTCCGCTAATAATTGCTCTGCGACTTCCGGGGTGTTGATACGATTACTGGTGATCACCGGCACCGAAACCGCCGCCTTTAAACGTTGGCTCAATGACGTAAATAGCGCCCTAGGAACACTGGTTACAATAGTCGGCACGCGTGACTCATGCCAGCCTATGCCTGAGTTGAGCATATCGACTCCAGCATCCTCAAGCGCATGTGCAAGCTGTAATACCTCAGCAAAAGTGCTGCCATCTGCTACTAAATCCAGTAATGATAACCTAAATACTAATAAAAATTCAGGGCCTACGGCTTGGCGAACATGTTTTACAATTTCAATCGCAAAACGAATCCGATTTTCATAACACCCACCCCACTCATCAATGCGCTTATTGGTCGCTTTAACAATAAACTGGTTAATTAAATAACCTTCTGAGCCCATGATCTCAACGCCATCATAGCCTGCTTGTTTAGCAAGTTTTGCACATTGCGCAAAATCATTAATTTGTTTTTCTATTTCAGCGGTGGTTAATTCTTTTGGCATGTAAGGACTGATCGGTGCCTGAATGGCCGAAGGCGCGACTTGCTGAGGCTGATAGCCATAACGACCGGCGTGAAGTATTTGCATGCATATTTTAGTACCGTGTTGTTTTACGGCATCTGTTATGAGCTTATGCTGTGCCACCCCAGTTTGGCAATCAAGTACACTTCTATTCGGTGCCAGTATGCCTTCGGGGTTCGGAGAAATTCCCCCTGTGATTATTAAACCGACCCCACCCTGTGCACGTTCACCGTAAAAAGCAGCGAGACGAGTAAAGCCATCTGGTAGCTCTTCTAAATTTGTATGCATAGACCCCATTACCACGCGGTTTTTCAGCGTAGTAAAAGCTAAATGATAAGGGGCAAATAATCGACTGAATGACATACAAACTACACAACTGTGGTACAAAACCGCGCTAGAGTAGCAAGCTTTAATAATGACTGCAAAAATTACCCACTAATTTTCTTCGCAGCATATTAAACAGTACATTTTATAGTCAAAATTAAAAATAAGGGCTTGTTGAATACCTAAACCGGCATTATGATAAAACTCAATTAACAGATAAAAACGTTTGTACCCTCTGTTTTTATTAATTTTATTTTACTCTACGAACAAGGAATGGTTATGTTTTCATTCAAGCCTTTAATAATTGGCTTAACATTAGCAACCTTATCAAGCTCAGCATTTGCCCTGACAACAATAGAACAGCGCGATTATGATCGTTTAGTTTCTGGTGATTTAACCGAAGTAAAAAAAGCCGCACAATCAATAGTCGCTAATAATACCAACAATGCTCAGGTGTTAGATGTACTAGCCGAATTTGTCGCACAAAACTATTTACATGTACCGGATTATCAACTCGATACCATTGCATGGGCGTGTCGCGCACTAGGTGAAACAGGTAACCCACGTTACCGAGAGTTACTCACTAGCATTGTAAACAGTGATGCTCATAAAAAAGTTCGTAAATACGCGAAACGCTCACTCAAAAGCTTACCTTCTACTGATGCGAGCCAATACGTTGTTGGTAGTATTGATTTAAAGAGCATACAAAAAGCGCCTGATACAAACGGTTCATCATTAACTGGTGATGATAAAGCAATGTTTGATATTGCTTCAGGAAATTTAATTGAAATCAAAATGCTCGCGCAAAAATACACCACAAGTGGTATTCCTTCGCAACAAGTTGGCGACACCCTGGCTGAATATTTTGCCCAAAACTACAAAACGGGGCAACAACATCAATACGATACACTCGCATGGGTATGTAAAGGCTTAGCAACAGATAAAAACGGTCGCTATAAAGCCTTAATTGAAGATGCCGAAGAAAATAGTCCTATCCGCGCAGTGCGCAAGCATTGTCCTGACGAAATCGAAGGCAAAGGCCCTTACTATCAGGTAGGTACGGTTGACCTAATAGAAGTAGAAAAACAACTACAATAATACAGGGTCTGTAGACGTTATAAGGTCTACAAAACTTAATAACAACGCCGCATTTTAGCGGCGTTTTTTATTGTTCACTTTAATTTGAATCTCGCTATTTTGGCTAAACTCAAAGACAGCATCTTCAGGGGATGGCTGGCCAAACATCAAATTTGGGTTATTTGAAAAGCCAACAGGTTCTTTGGGTATCGAACTGGCGGCTAAGTCTAGCTCACCATTGCCATTTAAATCCTGAAAAAATCGAACACAATAGCTGCCTGCCTGCAGTGAAGTTGACTGCTCCAATGAGCTGGCTGAAACGACTACTTCTTGCGTGACTAGATTAGGTAACTCTTGCCAGCTTAAAGCCACATTACTGCAATCAAGAATTTGATAATGCACCGCGCCAGTGACCTGTTTAAATTTGGCAAACGAGAGCTTAAGTGTGTGTCGCTCCTTCGCGAAACTTTGGCTCATCATTAAGCTGATGGCTAATAATCCAATGAATTTTTTCATGCCTATACGCTCCTTTCTATGGCTTGAGTACCTATATCTAGGTATAATAACGGACTTTTAGGAAGTTACAAAAGGTTAAAGGATGCGTAAAGTTCTCGTTATTCACTACTCACAAACGGGTCAACTCACTCAAATAGCAGACTCTATCGTCTCGCCGATTCAAGGCAGTGAAGATATAATTGTCGACTATCTTAATTTAAAACCAAGTAAGCCTTATCCTTTCCCTTGGCCCTTTTTAACCTTTTTCCATATCTTTCCCGAATGCGTGAAAATGGTTCCGCAGCCAATGGACCTTATAGAGTCTGCCCATGATGACTACGACCTGGTTATTTTAACTTACCAAGTATGGTTTTTATCGCCTTCGTTACCTATATCTTCGTTTATGCAGTCTGAACAAGCGATTAAGCTACTCAACAACAAACCTGTTATTACTGTAATAGGTTGTCGTGGTATGTGGCTAAGCGCGCAAGAGAAAATGAAACAACTATTGAGTAATGTAAACGCTAAGCTCATTGATAATGTGGTACTAAGTGATGAATGCGGCACCGGTTTTAGCTTTTTAGCCACACCACTTTGGATGTTTTCTGGGAAAAAGAAATCAGTATCTTGGGTGCCAGCAGCGGGTGTCGCACAGCACGAAATAACCGCAGCAAGTCGTTTTGGTGTTGCTATCAAAAAAGCCTTATTAACCTTAGAGCCCGGGCACACATTAGATAAACCCGTGCTTAAAGGACTAGGCGCGGTCAAGGTGAACGAAAAGTTTATAGCTAGCGAACGTGTAGGCCAGCATAGCTTTAAAATATGGAGTAAAATTTTAGCTACACTTGGCCCGATGCATTCAACGCGCCGAAGTTGTGGGCTATTGATCTATGTGTTATTTTTGCTGACCTTAATCATTACTGTTGTGCCAATAACAGCACTCATAAAAAAATTAATTGCCCCCTTAACTAGAAAAAGAATAGCCAAGCAAAAAGCCTATTTTGCTGAGCCATCTGGAGAGTAACCGTCCGTTATGGAAAATGCTGTATATATAAATAACTTACACGCTGTCTTACCCAATAGTCCTGTAAGCAATAAAGAAATGGAAGTCGTTTTAGGTGAGGTTGGCGGACAACGCTCCCGCGCAAAACCCGTTATATTACGAAGCAACCAGATAAAAACCAGATACTACGCCATTGACCCCGAAACTGGTGAATACAACTACACCAATGCGTCATTGGCTGCGGATGCAGTGCGTGGTTTGTTTAATAAGCTAGGCACACAACTTGAACAACTTGATTGCTTAGTAGCAAGTACGTCAATGGCTGACCAAATCATGCCTAATCACGGTGTGATGGTTCATGGCGAGCTTAAAAACCCTAGCCTTGAGGTCATCTCAACCGCCGGTATTTGTTTATGCGGAATCACCGCACTTAAATACGCTTATTTAAATGTAAAAGCAGGCGAAAGCCAGCACAGTGCAGTGGTAGCCAGTGAGCTTGCTTCAAATGTCATGCATTCGCGTAATTTTAATGCTGAGAGCGAACATAAAGTTGCAATGCTAAACCAAAAGCCTGAAATCGCCTTTGAAAAAGATTTTTTACGTTGGATGCTTTCTGACGGTGCTGGTGCTGCATTATTAAGTAACAAAGCCAACGACCACGGCTTGTCTTTACGTATAGACTGGATTGATGTCACTTCGTATGCTGATCAACTCGAGGCATGCATGTACGCCGGTGCTGAAAAAGTTAACGGTAAGCTAAAAAGTTGGACACGTTTTGATTCACAAGAGCGCGAACAGCACTCTATTTTATCAGTAAAACAAGACGTAAAACTGTTAAATGAAAATATTGTAAAATACACCGTAGAAGACGCACTGAGCAAGATAGTTCAAAAGCGAGGCATTAAAGCCTGTGATTACGACTTTTTCCTGCCGCATTATTCTTCGGGTTACTTTCGTGAGCGATTATTCGATGGCCTTTGTAATATAGACTTCCAAATTCCGTACGATAAATGGTTCACAAATTTAACGAAAAAGGGCAATACTGGTTCTGCGTCTATCTTTATTATGCTTGATGAACTGTTTAAATCAGGTCAATTAACTGATGGACAAACACTATTGTGTTATGTGCCTGAAAGCGGCCGTTTTTCTAGTGCTTTTATGCAGTTAACCGTGATTAACAAATAATGTGAGTCGCCTGTGAAAAAACATGATGTGCCCCAAGACAACAGCAAAACCTATCAAGGTCAAAACAAACTTGTTTACGCCGTGGATGAGCGCGGCCATTACGAAGGCGTAAAATCATCGGGTTGGGAAGTGGAAAGTTTTGCCACCCAAATGGCTGTTGACGATTTAAACGAGCAAACCAACGAAGCCCTAGCACAAGCGCAACGCGGTGAAGTGTCGCCATTAGCTTATCATATGTTAGC
The DNA here is from genome assembly GCF_023161885.1 of Pseudoalteromonas sp. 2CM37A. NCBI lineage: Bacteria > Pseudomonadati > Pseudomonadota > Gammaproteobacteria > Alteromonadales > Pseudoalteromonadaceae > Pseudoalteromonas > Pseudoalteromonas sp. 2CM37A. The sequence continues at coordinate 512,465 of NZ_JALNTJ010000002.1, read as the reverse complement.
TAGGCGCTTCGATATTCCCACACTCGCTGGCGCCAGCGGTTTTTTTCAATGGCAAATTAAACGTCATTTACGCCCAGCGGTGTTTGCAAAATTGTCTGATAAGAAACTTAATCGCTACTGCGACACCTTAAAAATTAGCCGCGAAGCATTGCTGACTTTGCCCTCACAATAGATACTTTCATGCCTGATATTATTTTACCAATAAACCACCAGCAATCTTCGCATTGCGAAACTGGCGTAGTTACTACGCTATTGCAGAGCAAAGGCATAGACATGAGTGAGCCTATGGCATTTGGGCTTGCATCGGCGCTTACTTTTGCTTATTTACCTTTTGTTAAAATTAGTGGTATGCCATTAATCGCCTACCGCATGCCACCAAAAACCATCATCAAAAAGGTATGTAAAAAGTTAAATATTGAATTAGAAAGCCGCAAGTTTTCAAGTCCAGAAGCTGGTATGCAAGCACTTGATAACGAGCTTGCAAAGGGCAATTTAGTGGGTCTGCAAAGCTCTGTTTATTGGTTACCCTACTTCCCTGGGGATATGCGCTTTCACTTTAATGCCCATAATTTGGTGGTCTATGGTAAAACAGAGCAAGGTGATTATTTGATCAGCGATCCGGTTTTTGAGAACCCTGTGACCTGCGCATACGATGATTTAAAAAATGCCCGCTTTGCCAAAGGTGCATTAGCTGCAAAAGGCTTAATGTATGTGATTCGCTCAGCGCCAAGCCAATGTGACTTAGCCCCAGTAATAAGGCCTGCAATTAAAAAAACCGCTAAGATGATGAATGGCTTAGTGCTACCTTACTTTGGCCTGAAAGGCATTCGCCACATGGCAAAGCAAATACGTATGCTTGATAAAAAGCCAGCTAAATTTGCACGGCTTTACTTAGCGCACATAGTACGGATGCAAGAAGAAATTGGCACTGGTGGTGCCGGTTTTAGGTTTATGTACGCCAGCTTTTTAGAGCAAGCCAGCGAGAAAACCAATACCCCAGCATTAAAGGAATGTGCAGAGCATACAACTGAACTTGGTGACTTATGGCGTGAGTTTGCAATGTTAGCAGTAAAATACTGCAAAAAGCGTAGCGATATCAACCTAAACGAGATAGCAAATAAGTTAGAGCAAGTCGCAGAGCAAGAGGCAAAATTAAGTAAATTGCTATTAAACGCTATTGCTTAAAAGTCTTTAAGTAAAAAGCCTTATCTTAAGAACGAAAAAAGTCACCCAAGGTGACTTTTTCATACTCACTGTTTATTCATTAGCCAATTATTGAATAGTCTTGCAGTAACGGTTTTGCTGTTTTTCCAACAAAGTCGCTGATTGATAAAGCATTGATAAGCTCTACTCCTTGTGCTTGTTGCTCATCGCTCAGTGGCACATACGGTAATCTAAATACGGGATTTACCGCGCCTGTCATCATCATTGCGGTGTTTATTGCAATCGGGTTTGGCTCGCAGAATAGCCAGTTCATTAAAGGTTGTAATGAGGTATTTAAGGCATCATTTTTAGTATCCATTAACTGGCGGAACAACCCAGGTATAAGATTAGATGTGACCGATATAACACCGTGTGCATTGTGTGTGTGGCGTGCATCGTGTGCTTCGTCATCGTTACCTGACCAACACGCAATGCCTTGCTGTTCGTAATGAGCAATACGCTCGTTACCACCACATTCTTTTACACCAATTAAATTAGGGTGTTTTGCTAATGGCTCAATAATATCAGGGGTTAAATCTTGCCCTGTGCGCCCTGCTACGTTGTAAATAAACGCAGGGCCTATATCGAGTACACGTTTAAAGTGCTCGTTAACACCAGCAATAGAAGTGCGGCCATAATATGGGTTAATTTGCAGCGCGGCATGCATACCACTTGCAAAGCCATACTTAGTGGCTTTAATAGCTTCGCGGGTATTATTGCTCCCCGTATTCCCTACAATCACCAGCTTATCGCCATATTTATTTGCACTGTGCGCGATAAGCATTAAATGCTCTTCCCAGTTCATTAGCTGGCCTTCGCCGGTTGTACCACCAACCACAATGCCATCTACACCCGCTGCAATTTGTATTTCAACGAGTTCATCGTACTTTGCTAAATCTATTTCACCATTCGCTAAGTATGGGGTTTTAATGGCGGTAATTAAGCTTGCTTGTTTAATTTGTTCTAGGGTGCGCATAAAAATTCATTATTTATAAAACTTGCGCTATTTGTAACATACTTGCACGCATTTTTGCAGGCCTAAGCGAATAATAAACGTAAAATGGCTTGTGTTATTTAGTTTGATAATACAAAATACAAATACTGTACATTTAAACAGTGTTTGTGTTTTTAACTTTAAGCGAGCCATTATGCGTTTATCTGACTACTTAGCCACTCATTTTTATAACACCGATGAGCTTTGCCATGCTTTAAATATTGATGCCGAGCAACTAGATACATGGCAGCAGCAAAGTATTTTTCCTAAACCAAGTTATTGTATAAAAAGCCAATTAAGTTGCAGCTCGTACTCTGGTTTGTATGAATGTGAAGAGTACGATGACTATTACCCGCGCGGCTGTGTAAATTGGGGGCAAGGGCTAATAAAACAAAAAATTGAATCCTCAAGCAATGCCTTTAATTACTTTGCGCAGCAGTACACGGCAAGCCTGAGTAAACTTGCCCAGCAAGGTTTTAGTTTTAATGAAGAATTATTTGGCTGCGAAATAGACGAGCATTTACAGCAAGTGTGGCAACAGTTTTTATGCAGCAAATACGGCGTACTGACACAAAACGGTTTAATTGACGAAATAGTATGTGTGGATATAGGCCGCTTGCTGGTAGACGATATTACTGAATTGCGCACTAAAGGGAGTTTAAACCAACAAGAGCGTACGCAGCTTCACCCCGCGTTGAAATTACTCAATAAAGCATTAGGCCACGGCGCCGATCACGAAAAACAACACACATTACGCGCCCGTTACATAGATGCACTTATTTTAAAGTACGATTTATCGATTAAATAAAAGGCGGAGGTTTTAATAAGAGGTGGGTATTTAAAAGACTAAGTAACGCAAATGGCGATGTAAGTTTACGCCGCCACTGTATTTTACTCATTAACTAATAAGAGTGCTTTTACTAGCCGATGGTGTTGTACACTGCAATATTACTGCTTGTTACAAGCCCGGTAACTTGGGTACCAAATGCTTTGTAGTGAGGCTCTTGTTTATGAGCTTCAAAGTGTTCTTGCGACGCCCACTGCTCACTTACAAGGTACTCGGTATTGTCTGAGTCTCGTTTAACCGACAACTCATAACGCAAACAACCCACTTCTTGACGTGAATACTTTTGCAGATTTTCGAGCGCAGTTAAAACAACCTCTGCGTCGATATTTTTGCTCGCTATAGTGGCAATTACCGTTAACATACGGAGTCCTTTTAAAAAAATAAAGGTGCAGCTTTGCTACACCTAATGTTGTTTTGCGTATTTTATTACTGATCCCACTGCGGCGCAAAATCAGGCGTTGCTTGGCGGTCGCCACAATCAAGTCCGTCAATACGAGCAATGTCTTCAGCGTCTAATTTAACATGGTCATTAAAGTTATCTTCTAAGTTTTTACGCTTAGTCGACGATGGAATGGTGGTCATGCCGTTGGCATTAATCCATGCAATAACTACTTGCGCTGGCGATGCCTCATGCTTATTAGCAATATCTATAATAGTTTGATCTTTAAGTACTTTACCAACTACAAATGGCATATACGCTGTAACGTGAATGTCGTGTTGGGCACAAAAAGCGCGTAGCTTAGTATTGGTTAAATACGGATGCACCTCAACTTGGTTAGTAAATATTTCACGCGAATCAAGTGTTTGCATTGCTTCGTTTAAGTTGGCAATAGTAAAATTAGATACGCCAATATGTTTTGTTAAACCAAGCTGCTTAGCTTTTAAAAGCTCCGTTAGGTACTCACTCATTGGCTCATCATTTGAAGGCGCAGGCCAATGAATAAGCAGTAGATCGACAGAGTCTACTTGTAATTTCTCAAGTGACTTTTCAACGCTGGCAATAAAGTCAGTTTTGTTAAGCTTGTTGTTCCACACTTTGGTGGTTAAAAATATTTCGCTGCGCGGAATGTTACTATCTTTTATGGCTTGGCCTACTTGCTCTTCGTTACCATAAATTTGCGCAGTATCAATATGACGAAACCCCACTTCTAACGCCATTTTTACTGAATTGTAGGCGGTATCGCCTTCTAAACGGAACGTTCCCATGCCTAAATCTGGCATTTCTATTACACGTTGTGTCATGGCTCTATCCTTATAAAATAATCGGTTAAAAATACAAACTGTTTAAAGTTTTACGAAATACACCTTTTACTTCTTTTGTGTTGTCACCTAAAAATTTATGACCTCAATACAGGTAATGAGGTCATAAATTTAAGTTTCAACCTTAGCAGAATACTTTATGCTTGTTTCACTTCTCGCTTATCAAGCATGCCACTGTAACGAGTTACTACTAATGCTAGAGCACAAATTGCTGCGCCAATCCAAGCGGTATCTTGAAGTGACATGCCCTCTAATACACTGCCACCAATAATTGAGCCCAGTGCGATACCAATATTAAACGCTGCTATGTTTAAGCCCGATGCGACATCTACCGCATTAGGAGTATGCTTTTGCGCCTGTTTTACGACATAAAGCTGTAAGCCTGGTACGTTACCAAACGCAAATGCACCCCAAACTAGAATAGTCAGTACGGCCGCTACTTTTGACTCCATCGTAAAAGTAAAAGCCAATAAAATAATTGTCAGCGCGCTAAATATAATACTCAGTGCGCTAATTGGGCCACGTTTATCAGCCAGTTTTCCGCCCCAAATATTACCAATGGCTACCGATACACCGTAAACCAGCATGATTAAACCAATCGCTGAAGGAGCAAAACCTGTTTCTTGCTCTAAAATAGGTGCTAAGTAAGTAAACGCAGTGAACGTGCCGCCGTAACCTAAAATTGTCATTAAATATACGAGTAATAAGCGCGGCTTAACAATAACCTGAAGCTGCTCTTTAAACGTTGCCGGAATAGACTGTTTTAAGTTTTTTGGTACTAAAATAGCGCTGCCAATTAAAGCGATTAAACCCAGTACCGACACCACTAAAAACGTTGCTCGCCAGCCAAAGTGTTGGCCAATCCAAGTGCCTAGTGGCACACCCGTCACTAGCGCTACAGTAAGTCCGGTAAACATAATAGCAATAGCACTGGCTTCTTTATCTTTACTTACTAAGCTTGTGGCAATCATTGAGCCAATTGAGAAAAACACCCCGTGAGCCAAGCCTGTTAAAATACGCGCTAGTATTAATGTTTCGTAACTAGGCGCTTGCCATGCAAGTAAGTTACCTAAAACAAATAAGCCCATTAAGCTTATTAGTACAATTTTACGGTTCCAACGCCCAGTTAGTGCGGTCAGTACTGGTGCACCAATGGCAACCCCTACTGCATATAAACTAACTAGCAAACCAGCTGAAGGTAGGCTTACGCCTAAATCGTTTGCAATAGTAGGCACTAATCCCACTATTACGAACTCGGTTGTTCCTATTGCAAATGCGCTTAAGGTGAGCGCCCACAAAGCCAATGGCATAATTAAATCCTCATTATTAGTTAAGACTTACAGTTTGACTAAAAATGTGTTTGCAAAAAATAGCATTAGTGACAAAATACTTTTGTAATTAATGCAAAAGTAAGGTGCTCACGTATGGCTCAGCATGCAAAAACCGAAGACTTAGAAATGTTTTTAACGGTAGTAGATAGCGGAAGTTTTTCAGCAGCAGCTAATTTGCTTGATCAGCAAGTAGCAAAAGTGTCGCGGGCCGTGTCTCGCCTTGAAAACACGTTACAATGTACATTACTAAATAGGACCACTCGCCGATTAGAACTAACCGAAGAGGGCCATACCTTTATTAAATATGCTCGCGATGGCTTAAACACTTTACAAACCGGCGAAGAAGCAATAAAGCTTTTAAAACAAGCCCCTAGTGGAAAATTACGTATTGATGCAGCCAGCCCCTTTGTACTACACCAATTGGTACCTTTAATTGCTGAATTTAATACGCAATACCCTCACATTACGCTCGATATTACCTCCCACGACAGCATTATTGACTTGCTCGAACATAAAACCGACTTAGCTATTCGTATAGGTGAGTTAAAAGACTCCAACCTACATGCAAAAAAGCTCGGCGTAAGTAAATTGCATTTAGTTGCAAGCCCTAGTTACCTTAAACATACACCGACTATTTCGCACACCAGCGACTTAAACCAGCATAAACTCATTGGTTTTACCGACTCGCCCAAACTTAATAACTGGCCGCTAAAATCGCCCACAGCTTTAAATTTTGGCTTAACCGCCAGTAGCGGCGAGACTGTACGCCAGCTATGCTTGGCAAACCAAGGGGTGGCGCTGCTTTCGCACTTTATGATTGGTGGTGATTTAAAATCAGGCAAGCTAATAGAAATACTGCCAGGGAGTATCAGCACGCCAAACAACCGCGAAATTGTGCAAGCGGTGTATTACAAAAACAGTGCTGTATCGTCGCGTATAATGGCTTTTTTAGATTTTATAAAACCACTGCTGAAATTGTAAGTGACGTTTTTATACCAAACGCTTAATTGAGCAATCTGTACTGAGGCTGGAAAAACGTGTTGATAGCTAGGCAAAAAATTGGCTATTTCGTTGTTCTCGGCAATTGCTACTGCATTGCTCTACCTTCTGCATCCATGCAGTCGTAAATGAAAATTTTCAACGCAGGTAGCGACACGTTTAGCCCCGCAATATGATTAAGTATTATTGTGGATTGGTTTTAAGCCCAAGGGCAGTATAACTAACACCCTAAATAAAAAGGAATAAAATGGACTCGTTAACGCAGGTAGTTTTGGGTAGCGCAGTAGGTTACGCCGTATTAGGTAATAAAATTGGCCGAAAAGCCGCTTTATGGGGTGCTGCTTTAGGTACTTTACCCGACTTAGATGTTTTTATTCCTTATGGCGGGCCAGTGGAGGCATTTACTTATCATCGCGGTTTTAGCCATTCGTTTATTGTGCACTTATTAATTAGTCCCCTTATTGTTTGGCTTATTTTAAAAATACACTCCGGTATGCAAATACATAAAGCCCGCTGGTTTTGGCTGGTATTTTTATGTTTATCGACCCATGCATTACTCGATAGCTTTACAGTATATGGTACGCAATTAATCTGGCCGCTTAGCGAGCACCCTTTTGCTATTTCAAATATATTTATAATCGACCCCCTGTACACCTTGCCGTTATTGTTGGCCTTTCTGTGCACTTTAATACCTAAAATACATACACCGCGCATTTATAAAATTAACGCCGCTATGCTTGTGCTCAGTAGCCTTTATTTAAGTAGCTCTCTTATTTTAAAAGTAATAATTAACAATAAAATAGACGCCGCGTTTGCACATAAACACATACACATTAATAACTATGTAAGCACCCCCGCCCCGCTTACAACCTTGCTATGGCGAGTTGTAGCGATGTCTGATGGGCAATATTACATAAGTTATGCCTCGGTATTTGACTCCCCTGAAGAGGTTACAATAAACCGCTATAACACAAGCCCCGCTTTGCTAAACGATATTAAAAATGAATGGGGCGTACAACGTTTGCAGTGGTTTACTAAAGGCTTTTATAGCGTGAAAGAGCAGCAAAATAAAATTGTTTTATCTGACTTACGTATGGGCATGGAGTGTTATTACGTATTTAATTTTGCAGTTGGTGAAAAAACCAACAAAGGAGTGCAGGTAAGCAACTTTGAAAAACTAAATCAGCGCTCAAATTTAAGTAGCCTAAGTAAAGTGTGGGATAGAATTTGGAACCCTGATGTCAGTTTAGCCCCGCCCTATGCAGACAAAAACTGTATGAAAACGCCTTAACACTCTGATTATAATTGCATTCATTAATCTGAGCTGGCGTTAAAATATTTAAGTTTGCTTTCGCTAGCTAAAAATTTTAAGTGAAAACAAAACAAATTAGCAGCTTGAGATAATTTTATTATCCAAAGCTCAGGTTGGTGGTTAATTAATAAGGCGCAGCTAAGTGAGCGTTTCACCTGCGCCTAAGTATTAATTTTGGTGCTCGTATTGGCCGCGGTATACCTCAAACACTTTTAAAACAGTGTGCTGTTCTTTATTTAGATTATCAAACCAATCGTCAAATAGTTCGTCGTTATCTTGCTCACTTAACGCCATATATTGTGCTAACAGCTCAATAATATCGTTGTGTGTACAGTCTATTGGATTAATTTGCTTAGATAAGACTGTGTGATCGCGCTCTCTAAGGGTTTCCATCACCCCTTGGTCTATTTGTTCTTGTTGTGCTGCGTCGCTCATAGCTTACCTCTAAACCGTAAAAATTTTCTTGTTAACACTTTTTATATAGTTATAACAGCCTAAAAACTAATAGCCAGTATTTTTGGTTTAAGTGGTTATTTTTTGAATTATTTGCGCAATTAGCCAGCAAAAATGTCAGTAAATGAGAGTAAAAATCATTTGCACGAATGCCGTAAACGCGATAACCTATAGTTATATTATCACATAACAACTTGAGGCGTATTATGAAACCTAATATCCATCCAGATTACAACGTGGTTGCTTTTCACGATACAGCTGCCGATAGCTACTTCATTATTGGCTCTACCATTAAAACAGACCGCACTATTGAGCTTGAAGGGAAAACGTATCCGTATGTGCCTATTGATGTGTCTAGCGACTCGCACCCGTTTTATACCGGTAAGCAAAAAACAGTGGCTAGTGACGGACGTGTCGCGCAGTTTAACCGTCGCTTTAAAAACTTATCTACAGCCAAAAAAGGTGAGTAATGAAAGTATTAAGCTCGCTTAAAAGCGCTAAGCAACGACCAGGATGTCAAATAGTGAAGCGAAAAGGACGTGTTTTTGTAATATGTAAAGACAATCCACGTTTTAAAGCAGTACAAGGAATGAAGAAAAAGTAACACTAATTCCGTGAAGTATACGGGTAAACGAACCATGTTTACCCGTATTTTTTATTTAACAACTACATAAAATTCAGGTTGGGCCTGAATCACTTTTTTAACAGTACACGTATTAACCGCAGCAATAAGTGCTTTTTTATATTTTTGAGGAAAGCCATCAGGTAAATTAATTTCGATAGAAAATAATTTTTTACCTTCTTCATCTACGTTTTCATTATTTTGCGTAAGCGTCATCCCTTGTGTAGAGATATCGCGTTGCTCACAAAATTTACGTGCATAAAACCCAGCACATAGCACCATGCTTACTAAAAAGTAGTCAAACGGTTCTGGGTGTTCGGCACCGCCACCAGCATTAATACTTTGATCGCTTATTACTTCGAGGTCGCCAAATTTTGCACTTTGTTTTTGCCCCTCTAACAATGACACTGAAATTTCCATTACTATTCCTTAATTAATCTGCACCCTAGATAAGAGCTTTACTAAAATATTGAAAAATGAGCGTTCAAACTTTTTAATTTGCAGCTATACATTTTATTAAAAAATCACAAATCTGCGCATCAATAATGCGCTACTGCGAAAAAGTTAACCTAGGTAGCGCTGAAATAACTGCTCGACATTAATTTACAAAAAAGCTGAGGTTAATTACCAAACAATAAGTCAAAAAAACCTGGAGGCTCGTGCAACTCATGATACTTCTTGCGTAAATCATCTATATTTTTAAGGGCTGGCTTTGCTGCATCAAGCCCGCGCTCATTCGCTAATTTTTTTGCCAACTTTGCTTGCGCAATAACTTTATCTAGCCCTTGCAGCGACATTTGTGCTTCTTTATGAAAGGTCGCTTTTTTACTGGTTTCAACCAAAGTAATAAACTTATCTATGGCGGTATTAAAGCCACCTATACCTACTGCTTGCACCGCATTTTTATAAGCAAGGCCTGTATTTTTCATATTAACTCCGAGATCAACTTCTTGCTCTGAAATGGCCGCAGTACTAAATACAAAAGTAAAAATTAAAACTAAAAACTTCATGGTAAAACCTATTTATAAAAAACAGTATAAGTGTATCAAGTTTACGTAATAAAGTAACTCAAGGCGCATAGGAAGCTGCATAACTGTAAAGGGGCTTTACAAAATTATGATACGGCAAGTTTTATAGTGAAAAATTTTCAAATTTAATTTTTATTCTTACTATTTCTCAAAAGTTAACTCATTTAACAAGTTAAATTAAACACATAAACCTTACAAATCCGCCTATAATTAGAGCACCCCATTTAAAGGTTAAAATACACTCAATGGTTATATTTAAGCCATTATCAAATCAAGACGCTCAAAATAAACTCTTTAATATTACCAATACAATTCCAGTGTAAATTAATTGACAGCAATTAATAAGCAAAGCGTAAACACCCATAAAACTTAAACTCCTAACATCACCTCGCTTTATTGTTAATTTAACAACAACTCACCTGTAACTTATTTCATGTTAGTGATTTAGGCTTATTTTAGTTGCTTTTAATAAAATAATACGCATGCAATAATCGCCGGCCCTATAACAAAAGTTATAGGGCTTAGGCTAAATGCACTGTGTATTTAGCTAAAAGATAATGTATTTAATTATTATAAAATCTCCTTTGGGAAACACATGAAACGTCATAATTTACTTTCTACTAGCATTAAATGTGCATTGATTACTGCTGCTGCAACAGCGAGTAATTCTGTGCTTGCACAAGATGAGCAAGCGACAAAAATTGAACGCGTTGAAGTAACGGGTTCGCGTATTTTACGTGAAGGCGCTATTGCACCGGCACCAGTAACAGTTATAAGCGGCGAGCAGCTAATTAATACTGGCGCTGTAAACATTGGTGAAGCGCTAAACAACTTACCAGCACTTGGCAATACATATTCAATGGCAAACTCAGGCCGCTTTATTGGTACTGCTGGTTTAAACATTCTTGATTTACGTAACATGGGTACCGACCGTACCTTAGTACTTGTAAACGGTAAACGCCACGTATCTAGCTCAGCGGGCTCTCAAGCTGTTGATACAAATACTATTCCGAGCGTCTGGGTTGAGCGAGTAGAAATCATTACTGGTGGTGCATCAGCTGTATACGGTGCTGATGCGGTTACAGGTGTTGTCAACTTTATTTTAAAAGACAACATTGAAGGTATGGATTTTAGCGTTACCCGTGGTTTTGCCGATTTAAACAGCTACAACAACGAAAAAGCAACGTTCTCGTACGGCTCTAATTTTGATAACGACCGTGGTAATGCCGCTTTTGCTATTGAGTACTCAGGCCAAGATTCATTAAATGCACTTGACCACCCTTGGACTAGCACATCTTTTAGCAGCTTACCTAACCAAGCCCAAACGGATGAGAACAAAAATAGTGCTGACTTTCCTGATAAAATTTTAACACCTAATGCGGGTTATTTCGCCATCAATGATGCAGGTGTTTATGCACTTGAAGATCCAAGCAAATTTATTAATAGCTTTAACCCGGATAGCAGTGCTCGTGACTTATACATAGGCAATAACGCAGATCCATATTCATGTGCAGAATGTGACTTTTTTAACCTAGGCCAATTTGAGGAAATACAACCTGAGTTTGAGCGTTACAACGTAAACTTTAAAGTTAACTACGATGTTACCGACGATTTAAACGTCTACTTTGATGCAAAATACGTAAACAGCCAAGGCGAAAGCATAGGTCAACCTGCGTTTTTCTTTTTTGACAGCGACAACAGCATTAAAATTAATAACCCTTACCTAGACCCAGATATCAAAGCGCGTATGCAAGAGGAAGGCGTTGATTCAATCATGATAAACCGCATGATGAGTGACCTTGGCCGCCGCGTTGAAAATAATACCCGTGAAACAACCCGTTTTGTTACAGGCTTAAAAGGGACTGTGTTTGAAGATTGGGAATTAGATACATCAGTTGTGTATGGTCAAACTGACTTAGAGCGCGAAAATGGCGCTAATATGATTTTAGCCAACTACTTTAATGCCCTTGATGCCGTTGAAGATGCAGATGGCAACATCGTATGTCGCAGCGCTGCTGCACAAGCTGATGGCTGTGTACCGGTTAACATTATGGGTTTTGGCGCACCATCTCAACAAGCGATTGATTACATAAATACGGTATCTGTAGGTACGTCAACTATTAAGCAAACCGTGGTTTCTGGTTCACTTGCCAATGGCGCTATTTTTGAATTACCAGCAGGTTACGTAGGTGTTGCGTTTGGTGCTGAATACCGTAAAGAAGAAAGCGAAACAAAAGAGCCAGATAACGCAGAAGGTACATTTTTTAACGCTTTAGGCGAAGATAAAGGCTCGTTTAATGTGCGTGAAGTATTTTTTGAAGCAACTATGCCTATTTTAACTGACTTACCGTTTATTCAAGATTTAGTATTTGATACCGCAGTACGTCATGCTGATTACAGCACAATTGGCGAAGCAACTAGCTGGAAACTAGGCCTTGATTGGACTGTTAACGATGAACTACGTGTGCGTGTAACGCAATCTGCAGCACTTCGTGCGCCTAACATAAGTGAAGTATTTGGTGCAGCAAGCCAAACTTTCTACAATGTAGAAGACCCGTGCCGCGCTGAAAACATAGCTAATTTATCAAATGCAGCAACACGCACTGCAAACTGTGCTGCATTAGGTGTTGCAAGTGACTTTAACTCAGGTTACGACTCAGCCTCTTTAGATGGCTTAACAAGCGGTAACCGTGATGTTAAAGGCGAAGAGTCTACAAGTACAACGGTAGGTATTGTTTATCAACCAGAGTTTTTAGAAAACGCTGTGCTTACTATAGATTACTGGGAAATTGATCTAGAAAATGCAATTGACACAATCGACGCGCAAGAAATTCTTGACCGCTGTGTTGATAGCACGACAGGTATAGACAATCAGTACTGTAATTTAATTACACGTAATGCCAGTGGTGAAATTTCGCTGATTCAAAACTCAGTGCTTAACGTAGCTGGTCAAAAGGCGTCTGGTGTTGATTTTGAACTAGGCTATGACTTTGATGCGCTTGAAGGTAGCTTTAAAACACGTTTAATTGGTACTTACCTTATTGAACGTAAAGATTACCCGTTCCAGGATGATCCTAGTTCATATATTGAGTACGCAGGTACAACCGGCGAAGCGAAATGGCAAACTAACCTATCGGTTAGCTATGCAATGGATAACTTTTATTCAACGGTTGAAACACGCTTTATCAGCGAAGTTGATTTATACACAAATGTAGAGCTTGCGAGTAACTCGAACCCAAGTAACCAAATGTCTTACGGTAAATACTTTATTACCGATATGACAGTGGGTTACAACTTCGATAGCGGCTTAGGCGTTAAAGTAGGTGTTGATAACCTATTTAATCGTAAACTTCCGTATGGTACACGCGGGACAGGCGAAAACAGCGCAAGTTACGATAACATTGGCCGCTTTGGCTACATTAACTTAAGCTACAGCTTATAATTAGTAACAACGTTTATTAATTAAGTTAAAGGCTCGCACTGCGAGCCTTTTTATACCAATGCGCTTAATTAAGTGATCTATTTTGCAAATTGGTATTACTGCACTTTATTTAATATTACTTAACCATACACTTTGATAAGGCTCTAGCTCTATAGTGAGTTGATCCTCGGTAATTGTTTCATTAGCCACTAAATCAAACCACTGCTGGGTGTTAATTAAGTTTAAATCTGCAAGGGTAAGTACTTGTGGTTTATCACTTATGTTATAAACGCAAAATATACTTTGGCGCCTGTCTATACTTTGCCGCCAAAAACCAAATAATCCCCCCGCTAAGTGCAGCGTAAATTGCGTGGCATTAGGATGAAATGCACTTTGTTTTTTTCGAATACCTAATAAATGCTTAATACCATTAAACACTTTGTGATGATGGCTATATTTATCACCTAAAGCCGATAATAGTTTTGACTCTTGCCAACGATGACGGTTAATTGCACGGTTATGCTGTGAGTTTTCAAAGCGTTCGTAATCGTTCGTTGTGCCAAGCAAGCTATGAATATAAAGCCCAGGGATCCCTTCAAGCGCAAACATAATGGCGTGTGCACACATAAATCGCTCAAGGCCAAACTTATCTTGTCCATTGTGCGTGCCTTGTAATGCATCAAAAAGTGCAATATTTAGTTCATACGGTGTGTGCGTACCATCGTTACTGGTGCGCATTGATACACGCCCACCAAATTGCATAGACGTACTCACCAATGACGCCACTTCGCTTGGTTGTAACAAGCCTTCTATTGGCCTAAGTCCAATGCCATCGTGCGAGGCAATAAAGTTAAAGTATGTGGTGCCGTTTTGCGCAGGCGGCATACTCATCATCCAATGCTTAATGGCTGTGCTATCTCCACTGAGTAATGTATGCAGTAATAAAGGCGGTAAAGCAAAGTTATAAATACTGTGGGCTTCGTTAGCGTTACCAAAGTAAGAGAGGTTTTCTTGGTTTGGTATGTTTGTTTCGGTAATTATGACAACGCTTGGCTCAGTATGCTCTATAAGGGTGCGAATAAGCCTAACAGCTTCATGCGTTTGCGGTAAATTAATGCAATTTGTATTGAGTTGTTTCCATAAAAATGCAACCGCATCTAGCCTGAACAAGCGTACGCCGTTATCTAAATAATGGCGAATAATACTTATAAACTCTTTTAAAACTTCCGGGTTACCAAAATCAAAATCAACTTGGTCGTGGCTAAACGTACACCATACATGTTTTTCGCCGCTTGGTGTGGTTACCGTATTTAATAGCGGTGACGTACGCGGGCGTACTACATTAGATAAATCATCGGTTAAACTTGCCGTTTTAAAGTAATCTTTGCCGGGGTCCAAATCGTTTAAAAAGTTTTCAAACCATACACTTCGGCTAGAGCAGTGATTAATCACTAAATCTGCCATTAGCTTTACATCTTTGGCGATATTTTTTATATCTTGCCAATCTCCTAGCGATTCATTTACTTGCACGTAGTTCATTACCGCAAAGCCTTCATCAGAGCTATACGGGTAAAATGGCAATATATGCAAAGCATTAAGCTGCATATCGCACTGCTCTTTTATAAACCGGTGCAAGGTTTTAAGCGGTGCTTCTACCGGTTTTGCAACAGCTTGATCTCCCTCATCGTGCTTAATAATAGAGTCGCCATAGGCTATTAATATAATATCTTGCTCGTCCCAGCGGTTAGTATGGGGTGTGGGGTCGCGCAGCGGGCTGTCGCCTAAAATTATAGTTATAAGCTGCTCAGCCAGCTCTGTAATACTTAAGGGCAGTTCAACATCTTTATAAATAATATGTAGATGTTGCTCTACCCGCTGTAAAAATAATTCACTTACTGTATTCACACGCGCCCCTTATTATTGTTTTATTTATTCACTAAATTCTTTATTATCAAGATCAACCGCTTCTCTTAAGCGCTCAAAAACATCTGGCATGGCCGATACAACACGGTTCCAACTTGGCACAAATGGCGCTTCCATTGGATTATCTAAAAAGTGCTGACCTGCTTCCATAACATTTTTGGCAAACATTTCTACGGCTTTTTCTTCTTGGTGCACATCTAAGGTTAAACCATTCATCAGTGCATCGTTATGATACGTTTCTATAAAGTCTAAACCAATACGGTAGTAAGTTGCTTTTAAAGAACGAATTGTTTCGCTGGTAAATGTAACCCCTTGAGTGGCTAATTTTCTAAATAGTGCCTTGGTTATATCTATCGACATTTTAGATAAACCGGCGTTTTGGTCATCAAGAGAAAGTTCCTGATGCTTATGATCGTAGTTATCAGCAATATCCACTTGGCATAAGCGATTATGCGAATAATTACGGTACATTTCACTTAGTACGCCAATTTCAAGACCCCAATCACTCGGAATACGAATATCGTTTAGCACATCACGTCTAAACGAAAACTCCCCTGCTAACGGGTATCTAAAGGTATCCATGTACTCAAGGTAGTCGGTATTGCCTAAAATAGTTTTGAACGAGCGTAATAACGGCGTTACTAATAAGCGCGATACTCGGCCATTAATTTTGCCGTTTGCAGTACGTGGGTAAAAGCCTTTACAGAATTCATAATTAAAACGCGGGTGTGCTACAGGGTAAATTAAGCGCGCTAACAAACCTCTGTCGTAAGTTAAAATATCGCAATCGTGCAGTGCTATCGACTCTACCTCTGAAGTGGCCAATTTATAACCCATGCAATACCACACGTTTCTGCCTTTACCAAGTTCACGCGGTGCAACGCCTAGCTCTTGTAATTCTTTATCAAGCGCTTGCAAACGAGGACCATCGTTCCAAAGCACTTTGTGATTTTGGTTAAGCTCTTTAAAAAAGCCTAAAGCATGGCGGTATTGTGATTCGTCTGCCATGTCTAAACCTATGGTAATTTGCGATAAATAAGGAACCTCTCTGAGTTCTTTTACAATGTTTTGCAGCGCTGGGCCTTCAAGCTCACTAAACAACGAAGGGAGTATTAATCCCATTGGACGTTGCTTACTAAAACTAATTAGCTCTTCTTCAAGCGCTTCTACCGGTCTATCGGCGATGTTATGTAAGGTTGTGATGATGCCATTTTGATAAAAATCAGCCATGTGATTTTCGCTCCTCAATAGTATTTAAAATGCTGCTAATACAAGGCAATGTGGTTATTTCTTCAATCCAACCCAGTGGAGCGGGCGATTGCGAATAACGCGCCTTGTTATGTGTTAACTTAACCGGCTTTTTACTGCTTGGGTTATGTATGATAATGGCGATATCAGCTTGCTCTAGCATCTGCTTATCGTTGTCACTATCACCTAGTGCAATTACCGTGAGAGGCTTTCTAAAATGTTGTGAAATTTGTTTAACTAACCACTGCTGTGCAGCGCTTTTATCGGTGTTTTTAGCAATATGTATAAACCGCCCGCCTATTTTTATGTCGTAGCCGAGAGCTTTAACATCGTTTACAAACGCATTAAGTAATTCATCGCTGCCGTGCCAATAAAGTGGGTCTGAAAAATCGCGTGTTTGAGCGCGCCTTGCATGCGCTTCATCAAGTCCGGTGAGAGATGATATTTGCTCGCTCGACAAATCACTAAATAACTTATAATGCGATTTATATTCGCTGCTTAAGGAGTCTAAATCACTAAGTAAGTTAGATAAGGGTGATGCAAATGCATAACACCAATACGCCCCTACTTGCGTGCAGCCAATGGGTTTAAGCTCAAAATAATCTACGGGTAAATAAGCCGCCGCGCCATTTTCAACAATAAAAGGCTGTTGAATATTAAGCTCGTTTTTAAGTTCAACCACTTCGCAAAATGTTTTACTCGTATTAAACACCACAGGAATGTGGGCTGCTTGTAAGTATTGCAGCAAGCTACTGATATTTTTAGTGTTGTAATCGGCGTGATCGAGTAACGTGCCATCTAAGTCGGTAAATATAATAGGTTGCAGCGTATCGTCGCTGGTTAAGTGCATAGCACTAATATCGCGATTACTATCAAGCTCTATAAGGGCATTAGCTTTAGCGCTTAGGGTGTTTAAGTTTTCGCGAGTAATACGCTCAAAATGAGAAATAAAGTGCACCAGTTGCTCATCACTCATGGTGCCATCGCCCTCGCCTTTAGCGGCAATAAGCTTTTGCTCTTGCTCTTGTCGCCACTTAAATACATCTTCAAAGCTCGGCGCTTTGAGCATCACCGTGTAATCTATTTTACTAAACACACTTTTGTATTCATTTGCTAGGCAACTGTTTACACAACGGCGCCACACGCCTTCTTTATCGTGCTGTGTTTCTAACTCGTTTATAGGCTCACTTAAAGAAAATAACGGTTGTGGCTCACTACCTACGCACCAACCTTCTAAAATAATAATATCAATGGGTTTATTGTTACATTGCCATGTTTGCTCGGGGCTGCAATCGTCGTGATGCTTGTCAAATTTAGGCAAAGGCACGCCAACCTCCTTTGCAAGTAACCGGCTTATGGTGGTATTCATTAACCCTACATCGTGGGTGCCAGGCACACCACGGGTGGCAAATAATGGGTGTACGTCTTTGGCAAGTCCTTGGCGGTGTGCTTTAGATAAGTAAAAATCGTCAATAGAAAGCGCGACACTGGTAAACGGCGTGTTGTTACTAAACCAAGTAACTAAAAAATCTGCGAGGGTTGTTTTTCCTGAACCTTGGCAACCATTTATGGCGACAAAAATAGGGGTGTTATTTTTTTTTGATTCTAGAATATCGTGTGCAAGCGGGATAAAAAATTGCTCACTAAGGTACTGATACTTTAAAGGCAATTGGTGCTTTGCTAAAAATGGGGTTATATCCACAATACTGGCCTCTGACATAGTAACTCCTTATATTATGAAGTAACAAATGCAGGTACTAGACCACTATTATTTTTATTTAATTATTAGTAACTTACAAAAATAGCGCAATTAGTATGCGCTATTTTGGTGCGTAAATTTTACATACAGTGCAAAATTAATCAGTTTCTGGCTCGGCTTTTGGTAATACTAAGTTAAGCACAATACCTAAAATGGCGCACAAGCTAACGCCTTCTAAGCTAAATTGGCTACCCCCAATGTGCATACCGCCAATACCGCATACTAATATAAGTGCCACAATACTTAAATTACGGGGTGCAGTTAAGTCATCCCCAGATTTAACCAACGTATTTAAGCCCACTACCGCAATTGAGCCAAATAACAAAATCATTATGCCGCCCATCACAGGTACAGGAATTGTTTGTAAACCAGCGCCCATTTTTGCCACAAAGGCCAGTACCACAGCAATTATGGCAGTCCACATCATTACTTTAGGGTTAAAGTTTTTGGTCAGCATCACTGCGCCAGTTACTTCAGAGTAAGTAGTGTTTGGCGGACCACCAAATAAAGAGGCAGCGGCAGTGGCTAAGCCATCACCAAATAAGGTGCGATGTAAGCCTGGTTTTTTTAAAAAGTCTTTATTGGTTACTTGGCTAATAGCCATCATATCGCCAATATGCTCAATAGCAGGTGCAATGGCAACAGGCACCATAAAGAGAATGGCTTGCCACTTAAATTCGGGCCATGTGAAGTTTGGTACAGCCAACCAGCTCGCTTCATTTACGCTACCAAATTCAACCACACCCATTACCAGTGATAAAACATAACCCGATATAACACCCGCTAATATAGGGATCAGCTTATATACACCTTTGCCCCACACAGCAAAAATAAGTGTTACAACAAGAGAAAACAGCGAAATAATAATGGCTTTATCGTAAGCAATAAGTTCAATACTGCCGTCGCCACTTTTACCCATTGCCATATTTACCGCAACCGGTGCAAGGGCTAAACCAATCACCATAATAACGGGGCCGACGACCACAGGCGGCAAAATTTTATGAAGTATTGCCACCCCTTTAAATTTAACCAATAGCGCTAACAGCATATAAGCACAGCCCGCTGCCATTAACCCCCCCATGGTGGCTGGTACGCCCCACATTTGTACTGAGGCAATAATAGGCGCAATAAACGCAAATGATGACGCTAAAAATATAGGCACCTTGCCTTTCGTCACTACCTGAAATAATAAAGTACCTATACCCGCTGTAAACAAAGCGACACTTGGGTCAAGCCCCGTTAATAAAGGCACTAACACTAACGCACCAAATGCTACAAACAACATTTGGGCGCCGGTTAAAATGGTTTTTATAGAAAATGTAGAATTATTTTGCACTGTTAAACCTTAGTAAACCGTACCGAAAATTTTGTCACCTGCATCGCCAAGCCCTGGGATAATGTAACCCTTTTCATTTAAATGGCTATCAACTGAGGCAGTAAAAATCTCAATATCAGGGTGAGCGGCTAATGTTTTTTCAACACCCTCAGGTGCAGCAACCAGTACAATTACTTTAATGTCTTTACAGCCGGCTTTTTTAAGCATATCGATAGTAGCAATCATAGAGCCGCCAGTTGCAAGCATTGGGTCTATAACTAAGCTTAAACGCTCATCAATATTGCCTACTAACTTTTCAAAGTAAGGTACTGGCTCAAGCGTTTCTTCGTTACGCTCAAGGCCCACTACACTTACCTTAGCCGCTGGGAGTAATGACATTACGCCATCCATCATGCCAAGGCCCGCGCGTAAAATAGGCACAACAGTAATTTTTTTGCCTTTAATGTGCTCTACTTTTAATTTGTTGCCGTCCCAGCCAGTAATTTCGTTATCTTCTAACTGTAGGTTTTTAGTTGCTTCGTAGGTTAATAAAGTACCTACCTCAGAGCATAATTCACGAAAGCTTTTAGTACTTATACCGTGAGCGCGCATTAAGCCTAATTTGTGTTGAACTAGAGGGTGTGAAATTACGTGAATTGACATGATAAAAACCTACTGATACAAGAATTGTCGGTATTTTATATTAAAAAAGGTCATTTGACCTGCAATTTTAAATAAGTTTTCATAGATCGTGCCAAAATGCATTGATTTGCTTGATATTTATGCAAGCGACACACTACTTTATGTTTATAAATTGTTATCTGATAACGTTAAATTTACTTGCGCCATCATGTAGCTATTTATTTTAAAATGAGTTGGGCTCCAGCCCGCTAAAAAACGATAAAAATCGGCCCAAGCTAATGGCCATAATGCATGCCACTTTGCAATCACGTCATCGGCATTTATTTGCGGTTGATACACTAAAAGCGCATTTTTTAATTGGCTAAAATAGTAACTTAAATACTCATCGGCGCAGGAATGTAACTGCTCGTCGCTTAAGCAGCTGGTCATAAAATACATTACATCGCAAATCCCTACCCCAGCCCCTACATACTGAAAGTCATAAGCGAGTATTTCACTTTGTTCGTTTGCAGCAAAATTGGCAAGCTTAGCATCGCCATGTATCAAGGTTTTGTAGGGTGATGCTTGCAGTGTTTTATCAATTTTATGAGCCGCATTTTTAATATCGGACTTTTCGTCAGCGCTTTGTTTTAACTTATTAAACTCATCTGGCCGTGTGCTCAAATGCCAATAGTTCCCTTGTTGCCATAAGCCCTTTGCGGGCTTATTTAAATTAAAGGCATGAAAAGATGCTAACCAGTTTAGTATTGCCTTTATATGCTGGGAGCTTGCTTGAGCAAAACCATATTGAGTAAAGTTTTTAAATACTAACGCATAATCGTCACCATCATTAATTGCATTAATATAGGTAATACTTTTAGCGCTTGTCGGTAAGTACGCGCTGTATAACCTATAAAAATTATATTCAACTTTATAAGACTGCTGCTTTCTCTTTAATGCAAATTCGCTTTGCTTAATTTTTGGATGGTTTATGTAGCGTGGTATTTTAATCGCTTTGATAACACATGGCTCGGCATCAAGCCTGCACTCGACAATACTGCCACACCCGCTCCAAAGCGAGGTTAGCGTATCGCCCATTTCAATGTGTTTAAAATGAGGCTGTAAAAGAGGAAGATAAAATGCCATAGCTATATTAAGTCATTAAGTTTTTTATAGTTTAACATTAGAAGGTATTTTTAATAAAACGATAGCATCCATAAGCCTCTTTCTTTTTAAAGTGACACCCACCTTAATTTCTACAAAGTGAATTACAAAAA
Source organism: Pseudoalteromonas sp. 2CM37A (assembly GCF_023161885.1). Taxonomy (NCBI): domain Bacteria; kingdom Pseudomonadati; phylum Pseudomonadota; class Gammaproteobacteria; order Alteromonadales; family Pseudoalteromonadaceae; genus Pseudoalteromonas; species Pseudoalteromonas sp. 2CM37A. The sequence continues at coordinate 490,852 of NZ_JALNTJ010000002.1, read as the reverse complement.
GTTAAAGTTAACTAATGAATTTATGTTTTTTAACTGTCCAAAAATAATTTGAGTTTTAAAATAGAGGTATTACTAAATAAAGCTCAAATGCCAGCCACAAAAAAACCTACATTATGTAGTTGGAGTGCTCAAAAAGTGATTTGGCTCTAAGCGAATAACTTTGCGCAGTTACTGATATTAGCTCGCCGCTTTCGGTTTAAGTTTTCGCAATACCCTTCTTGTGAGGCTGGCCTGCCCACTGCACCATGAAATATGCGCGTAAATTGTGTGGTGAGTTTTAACCAGTTTTCTGATGATATATTAAGCCTTTCTAACAAAGGAAGGGTCATATTATCTATATACCCGTGCTTATCCTCTCGCATTACTCGCCCTGTTAGCTCAACAAGTTCAAGGTACGATTTAAGCTCAAACGGCAGCCCTTTAGACATAATTTGACGTGGCAAACCTGCAAAGCGAAGTAGTTGTTTCGGCTGCTTGCCTTCTTTTGCGCATATTAAGCGTACTTGAGCGCTGGTATGGTCTGACTCTTCTGGCGTGTTAGCCATCTTGGCTCTAATGGGGTTTAAATCTACATAGGCCATACACGCTGCAATTGCGGCTTCATCAAGTAAAGCTTGCGATTTGAACCTACCCTCCCAGAACCTCCCTGTGCAATTATCTTCTTTATTTGCTCTTCGCGCTATATCTTCATTTAACAGGCGCATAAACCAGCTAATACTTGCTAAACGTTCTCGGTATTGTTTTACCGTTTGATTGAAAAAGATGAGTTCAACTTTACTTAGCTTCTCGCCTTGTATGTATTTTTGCGTTAGCAATGTGCCTTTACAGAGTTTATGCCAGCGAATAACAATCGCTTTATCATTCAGCCTATTTGCTTTTTTATCATCTACATACAATACTAAATGGGTATGATTGCTCATTACGGCATAAGCGCACACATCAATACAAAATACCTTAGCTAATTCACCCAGCTTATCTTCAACCCATCCTCGTCGATGCTCGTAAGATTGACCAGTGAAACGGTCTTCGCCACATAAAAATGCACGACGAACACACCGTGAAATACAGTGATAGTATTTTGTATCAACCAAACTTACTTGTCGCTTTCTTGCAATTGCCATAAGACACTCTGCCTGTTTTTTGCACTAAACAAAAGCTAGCCTCTAATTGCGTTAAGTGCAAAATTTAAGATGGGTGTCTTGTTTATTTGTACCCACCAAGCTCTTGTTTATCGATAACTTATGACAATGGCTCTGAAAATACGGAGTTTAAAAAAGTAGAAGCCATTTTGAAAAATAAATCTTATTTTTGTGAGCCTTATCACAGTTGGGAAAAAGGTGCTGTAGAGCAAATAAATGGGTTAATTAGAAGGTATTATCCGAAGAAAACAAACTTTAGCAAAGTAAGCCATCAGCAATTAAAAAAGGTAGAGGAGCAACTAAATAATCGCCCTAGAAAATGTTTAGGATTTAAAACACCAAATGAAGTCTATAATGAACTAGGTGGTGCACTTCCAATTAGAATCTAGGTTTCGTTAAGTGCAAAATTTAAGATGGGTGTCTTGTTTATTTGTTTCTTACCGTTTGATTGAAAAAGATGAGTTTAACTTTACTTAGCTTCTCGCCTTGTATGTATTTTTGCGTTAACAATGTGCCTTTACAGAGTTTATGCCAGCGAATAACAATCGCTTTATCATTCAGCCTATTTGCTTTTTTATCATCTACATACAGTACTAAATGGGTATGATTGCTCATTACGGCATAAGCGCACACATCAATACAAAATACCTTAGCTAATTCACCCAGCTTATCTTCAACCCATCCTCGTCGATGCTCGTAAGATTGACCAGTGAAACGGTCTTCGCCACATAAAAATGCACGACGAACACACCGTGAAATACAGTGATAGTATTTTGTATCAACCAAACTTACTTGTCGCTTTCTTGCAATTGCCATAAGACACTATGCTTATTTTTTGCACTAAATAAAAGCTAGCCTTTAATTGCGTTAAGTGCAAAATTTAGGATGGGTGTCTTGTTTATTCTATTATTGCGTGTATACGAAAGCTGGTAGTGATCATACATTCTATGTTGAGGGATGGTGTCATGTGGGATCCTAAAATGGTTTAAATTAGGAATTGACACTATAGTCACTTGTTAAGTGTCTTTCCGACCGACAAAGCTACTTATTGCCATTCCCAAAACACTTAGTGCCATTGTAAACATAAGACCTAAAAACCACTTGTTTTGGTCATAGATCCTGTCAATTTCTGATTTTGTTTGGAGTAATTCTGTACGGAGGGACTCCTTAGCATTGTCTAAGTCTTTTCTTAGAATTGGTATTGCCAGTGCTTTTTCAGGGTTTAACGTTAATGCAGATTCAAGTGCTGCTAATTTCACGTCTATTTTTGATACACTCTCAGAGACTTTACTTACTTCTATTTTCCATTCACTACCTTCGGGAAGGCTTGTTAATGTATTGAGACTTATGTCGATTGTTTTAATATCAGATTTTAACTTAGTAAGTTGCTTGCTTTGAGCCTTAATGGTTTCTTCAGCTATAACTAATTTTTCCGATAGCTCTGCTCGTGTATAAGTTGTTTTTTGATCGAAAAAAATTCCAGATGATAAAGAGACTGTAACTCCTACAGCTACTGCTGAAATAACACCTGCAATAGTTGAAGTGAATTTTTGGACTTTTTCCGTCTTTTTACGCAAGTTTTCAATTTGTTCTTCACGCTCAGTATTCGCCATTCTTTCTTGCATCTGAATTCCTTATCATCGTGACACTTTACGCCCTAATAATGGGCAAAAAATTGTTTGCTAAAATGTTGAGGAACGAAAACAGCAAACTGTTTTTTGTCCTTATTTATTAGCTTGTTATGCTTTGGTACCAACCAAACGCTTCCATTTTCATTTTAACTTCCATTCCTTGAATATCTAAATTCATACACGCCAAAACCTCAGCTGCAGTAACCCAAATAGACATTTTGGGGTTGTTAGTAACAAGGTCGTGTCTTGTTACCTTCTTCCCTTTAAATTCTGTTTCATCTATTACACCATGGCCGGCCCATGCAACAAATGATTTTAATTGGTGTTTATCTAAATTTGAAATGTAGTCAGGAAAATTGAAATTCACATTTTCAATTTTATGGGCTAACTGATTTCGTAAACCTGCTAGTTTAGTTAAGAAGTTAGCCTGATCTTTGTATATAGCATCCATTTTTTCAAGGAGCACAATTTTCCCATTTCGGGGATTGGCTTGTTCTAAAAATGCTAATTCAGATTCAACTTCTGGAGCTCTAAACCTAACGGATAATAAATGTGTTGAGGCAGCTTCAAATAAAGCACTTATTTTAATAACAAATGACCAGTCATCTTCCTTTATTAACCCTTCGTAAAAACCGCTAGGTAAACCAAGTCGTGATTCAAAATCTGAAACATCTTTAAATATATCACTCAACTTTAACTATACTCCCACAGCTGAATTTTGAGAAAAGCCTAACAGTTTTATCAGAGGACACTTTCCTCTTTTTATGAGCAATGCCATGTCCCCTTAATTGTTTTTTCATATTAATAACAAATCATGTAACACATTGCCAGCTTTAAACTTTAAGTCAGGCTGCTCTTTTAATAATATGCAGAAAAGAGGAAAACTTCCTCATTTCTTGACTTAGGAGGAATAACGCTAACACTGTATGTAAATACAGTTAACTGAGGTTTAAAATGAAAACTAAATCCCCTTTTCTTAATAGTATTATCAACTATATGTATAGCCATCACTATGCTAAAAAATCTATTGAAACTTATGTATTTTGGATTACTGCCTATATCCATTTTCATAATAAGCGGCACCCTACCAGTATGGGCAATAATGAAGTTGAAATATTTTTAAATCACTTAACAGTCACTAAAAAGGTGGCAGAGAGAACACAAGCAACCGCTTTAAATGCACTTGCTTTTTATATAAACATATTATCAAGAATGAGCTTTCATTAGATTTAAATTTCGAAAAGTAACCGCCAACAGAAACTTCCTGTCGTACTTACACAAACTGAGGTATCACTATTTTTTAGAAATATAAATAAACGACATTATTTGATAGGCAAGCCTGCTATATGGAAGTGGTTTACGGCTGATGGAACTAGTAAAAATAAGAGTTCATGATATTGATTTCGACTATAAAAACATACGCATTTGGAACGGCAAGGGTAATAAAAATCGTATTGTGACACTTGCTGAAGAATTAATACCAATGCTAAGAAATCAAATAATTCAAGTTGATAAATATTTACAGTTAGATTTAAAAAATGATACGTACGCCGGTGTATGGATGCCTCATCGACTTAGTAAAAAATACCCAAGCGCTAATAACTCTTAACAATGGCAGTTTCTGTTCCCATCGCATAAATTAAGTACGGACCCTGAAACAGGAGTAATAAGACGTCAGCACTTAAATCATTCAGGGGTAAGAAAGGCAGTTAAACTGTCTTCGACAAAAGCACATATAAATAAACACGTTACCCCACATACTTTGCGCCACTCATTTGCTACAAAGCGGGGCTGATATACGCACAGTACAAACACAACTAGGTCACAGTGATTTACGTACAACACAAATAATACCCGCTGTATTGAATTAGTGAGCAATTATAGCGATAGATAAATAGCTCAATAACAAGGCAAAAACTTGGTTATATAGTTTATCTATATGAGAAGTTTTTAACGCCGTTAATGAGTTATTTAGACCGCTAAAATGTTCAACGTTTTAATTCAGTGGGTATCCTACCCATGTATTACAACAAGGTGCCAACGGAGTTATCAGCCCTTTTTCAAGATTATAAGTGTCTCTTTTAAACCTCTGCACATACATACTCGCTTACAAATCAATACCGCTATCTATCTCTACTTTATAAAACACATAAAAAAGCCCCGCTTGGTTTTAAACAAACGAGGCTCCACACTAATTTTTTAATCAAGAATAAAAGCGCCGATACAGCGGGCGCTTTGCATCATTGAATTTTATTGATTAACTACACTTTTAAGTGGGTTAACTGGTTGAGCGTTGTCATCAAGTAAGTTCATGTCAAAGTCGAACTCATCAACACGAATCGCTTTTTCACGCTTTTTGTTGTAATCAATTAGTTGCGCATGTTCATCCGCAGTAATTACATTTGCTGCTAATGCGTTATCTAGCGTAATGGCAAAACGTGTACCTGGTTTAATCTTTTTAGCGCGCAGCGCTTTTTTAACTTTGGCCAGTTCAACAAGTGATGCCATTTTAGCTTTATAAGCTTGCTCGTTAATGTGATGACCGTCACCTTCTACAGGCTTAACTAAATGCGTAATTTGCGCTTTAAATGCGGTATCAAGCTGTGCTTGTTTTGCTAATTCACGAATTAAGTCGTCGCTAATTTTTGGCATTTTAGTTGAGTAGTTCATTGTTACAAAACGAATAAACTTACGAGTACCACTTGCAGGGAAGTTATCTAAAAACTTATGCAGTGCTTCTTCAGCGCTTTGCAGTGCAAAACGTGTCGCGTAGTGGAAGTACGGCGCTGCTTGTTCGCGCTCGCTGCTTGCTACTTTTTGCTCGTAATACTTAATTGATGCCATTGCCGCGTATAAAAAGCTCATTACATCGCCTAAACGTGCTGATAGCATTTCAGCCTGCTTTAACTTACCGCCAAGTACGAGTAACGAGAAGTCGGCATACACCGCTAATTTTGCAGATAGTTTATGTACGGCTTTTTCGTATTCACGTACTTCTGGTAATGCAGAGTTTGCACTTGCAGTAAATGGTAAAACACCTAAACGGAACGCTCGTAAACTATTTGCTGTGCTGTAACCTATTGTTTTACGTAAAATGCCGTTAAACTCTTTATCTGCACCTTTATCTTCACTATGGATTGATTCAACCATAGATTGTAAATAAGGGTGACAACGCATAACACCTTGACCAAAAATCATCAGGTTACGTGTAAGAATGTTCGCGCCTTCTACTGTAATTGCAATAGGCTGTGCTACGTAACCGCTTGCAAGGGTATTTTGTGGGCCATTTTGAATCGCTTTACCCGCTTGAATATCCATTGCAGAATCTAATACGTCGCGGCCAAGCTCGGTCATGTGGTATTTAGCTATTGCTGTAACAACCGATGGTTTTAAGCCCATGCCTAGGCCTTCAGTTGTCAGTACGCGCATTGCTTCTTGAAGGTATGTTTTACCTGCAATGTCTGCTAGTTTTTCTTGAATACCTTCAAATTGACCAATTGCTAAACCAAACTGCTCACGCACTGCTGCGTATTCAGATGCTGATTTAAACGCCACTTGTGATGTACTTACACCTAGTGCAGGTAATGAAATACCACGTCCTGCGCCTAAACAGCTAACCAGCATTTGCCACCCACGACCGATGTTTTTCTGGCCGCCAATAATAAAGTCCATTGGTACAAATACTTTGTTACCACGTGTAGTACCGTTATAAAAACGAATACCCATTGGGTCATGGCGGTTCCCAAGCTCTACACCTGGGTGATCTTTAGGAATAAGCGCACAGGTAATACCTAAGTTTTCTTTGCCGCCTAGTAAACCTTCTGGATCCACTACCTTAAATGCTAAACCAAGTACCGTAGCGATTGGTGCCAGTGTGATGTAACGCTTATCCCATGTGATCTCAAGGCCAAGTACTTCTTCGCCGTTGTACATGCCCTTAGTTACAGTACCAATATCTGGAATGCCACCTGCATCAGAGCCCGCCTCTGGGCTTGTTAGCGCAAAACATGGAATATCTCTGCCGTTTGCTAAACGCGGTAAGTAATGCGCTTGCTGCTCTTGTGTACCAAAGTGCAGTAATAATTCACCTGGGCCTAAAGAGTTAGGAACCATAACAGTTACCGCTACTGCTGAGCTTTTTGTCGCAATAGTTGCCACAATAGTCGAGTTTGCATAAGGGCTAAACTCTAAACCGCCAAACGATTTAGGAATGATAAGCGAGAAGAAACGCTCTTTTTTCAAAAATTCTAATATGTCATCTGGTAAGTGAATACCGTTTTGAATAACTGAATCGTCAATCATGCCTAGTAGCTCTTGTACTGGGCCATCTAAGAATGCTTGCTCGTCTGCACTTAGGGTAGCAGCCGGCACATCGCGTAGTGCGCTAAAATCTGGCTTGCCTTGATAGATAGACCCTTCTAGCCACACATCACCCGCGTCTAGCGCTTCTTGTTCAGTGATTGAAATACTTGGTAATACTTTTTTTAATTTTGTACGTAAACTCATGATTGAACTCATCCGACCAGATAAATAATACCTACATTACGTCATAAAAATCAGTTTAGATCAATTACTCTATTCAATTAATTAACAGTTTTTTCAATTTATTTTCTTTACGGTGACGTAAACTGTTGAAACTAAAAGGCTTACACTTGTGCGCTGAAATACCTCTATTTGGCAACAATTAATCCCCATACTCATAAAAAGCTATTTTTTAGGCATAAAAAAACGCAGCCACTTGGGCTGCGTTTTTAAAATAAGGTGGGCAACGTTAACTACTTATTTGCACAACGTGTTTGCCTGTAAAGCCACCCGCTATTTGGTTATTTAAGGCAGCACTGACTGAGTCAGCAGTAAAGTCAACCGCAGTGATTGCCGGTGTTTTAATATCGCCCGATAGCGCGCCTTCAAGCAATAAATTACCCATAAAACTTAAGCGTTGCTGTGCACATAAACTATTGGCAAGCCACGCACCACCAATAGACACCACACTAATATTAGGCGCTCGGTGGTACATTAAATCTTGATCAAAATGAGGCAGCGAGTTTAAACACGCGATACGCCCGCAAAAGCGCATTAATTCAATATTTCTAAGCGTTGATTCACCGCCCATGGTATCAATTACAGCATCAAACCCTTGCGGGCCAAGCTCGCGGCGAATTTTGTCGCGTAACTTTTTGTCGTTATAATCAAATACCACATCGGCACCTAGCTGCTTTACCAGCTTGTGATTACGCTTTGAAGCGGTGGTAAATACATCGGCACCGCGTTGTTTAGCATATTGAATGGCAAACTGCCCTACCGCACCAGAGCCACCTTCGATTAGGATTTGGTCGCCCTCCGTAATGGCAATTTTATCTAAGCTAATAAGGGCGGCCATACCAGCGCACGGTAACGTAGCAGCCTTTGCAGGGCACAGCCCATCGGGCACAACCGATACAGCAAAGTTAGGCACCGTGGTGTATTCACTCAGTACCCCTTGCTCGCCAATATTGGCATGCCACATTACTCGTTCGCCAACCCCAGGAAACACACCTTTGTTAGCTTTAACTACCACACCAACGGCGTCTAGGCCTAAAATATGAGGGTATTGCCACTTACAAAATCCCGTTTTAGCAAAATAGGCATCAGCAGGATTAAGGCCTACATACTCAAGCTTTACCAACAATTCGTTGTCGGCGCACTCGGGTATATCAACCTCAACATCTTGCAAGCGTATTTGCTCATCTGGTTGTGATAAAACAATAGCGCGCATTGTTTGTAAGGGGCTGCCTTGATGTGATAATTCAGTATTGCTCATTCAATTAACTCTACCTATTTTGTACTGCTCAGTGCATAGCTCCATTGGCCATTAAATGCCTGATAAGCATTCACTTTAGCAAGCAATGTAGCAATAGTTGTGTCAACAGCGTTTTCTTGTGCCATTAAAACATCCTGGCGTGCATCTAACAACTCTAAGTACGGTATTTGGCCTTCTTCGTACATCGCCTGTGCTTGTAAAAATGCTTTATTTGCAAAGCCATAGCGCTGTTTAGCATAACGCTCTTGCTGTTGTTGATTGACCAACATTTGCAATGAAAGTTCACTTTGAGTCACCGCATTTAATACTATTTGCTGATAGTCGCTGTAGGCAGCTTCACTTAAAAACTGCTGTGCATCGCGCTGGGCAAGGAGTGCGGGGTAACTTAATATTGACCATTGCACTTGGGGGGCTACTTGCCATTGCTGATCAGTATTTTTTAAGCCCGTGCTGTCTATGCTCACTACGCCTGCAAAGGCTGATAAGCTAATATCAGGTAGTAAGGCTTTACTTGCCGCCACACTTAAGCTGTTGGCTTGGCTAAAATCATACAATGCACGGCTTATATCAGGGCGCAGGGCAATGGCGCTATTGGCATTTTTAAGCGCAACGCTAAAGCTTTGCTCCAGCAGGTTTTGCTCATTATCTATCGCAATGTCTTGCGCGAGCTTACCTGTAAGCACAGCTAAAGTTGATAAGTCGCTGTATTTAGCATACTCAATAGCGGGCATTAAGGCTTCTTGCTGCCTAAGCTGTGCCATCGTACGGTTTAGGTCAAGCTCGTTGGCAACGCCTTCATCTACACGTGCTTGAAGTACCTCAATGCTTTGCTCTAATGCGTTAATTTGCATGGCTATAATGTGTTGTTTTTCAACATTACCTTGATAGCTTACAAAACCTTTAACAACAGACGATACCACTTCAATTTGCAGTGAACGTACTTGCTCTGCTTGGCTCATGGCCGATGCATTTGCAGCATCAACCAAAGCAGTAATACGGCCAAATAAATCTAACTGCCAATCAAGTGCTATGTTAGCACTCGATTGACGGTCAAACACACTCGGTGCATCGCTTCGTGCTGCGCCAATACTTACCCCGCCTTGGGGTAAATATTGCGCTTTTTGCTCACCAAGTCGGGCAAGGGTACTTTTTAGCGTTAATTGGCTTGTTTGCAAATTGTAGTTATTGGCAAGTGCGCTATTAACCAAAGCATTTAGCTGCTTTGACTCTAACTTGTGCCACCAATTTGTTTCATCTGCTATGGCAACATTGCTGGCAATATTTGCTTGAGCTACAAAACCGTTAATAGCGTTTTGCTCGCTTTGTGTATCTATTTTGCTAGCGCAACCAGATAAAAAAGCAGCCACTAACACAGCACTTAACGTTAAGCACGTTTTGATAGGTTTAGCGATTAAATTAGTCATGCGATAACCCCTTTGCTCTTTGCTGCTTTTTCACAACTAACATGTAAAATACAGGTGTAAATAATAAGCCAAACACCGTTACCCCTATCATGCCTGCAAATACCGCGTTACCCATTGCGTGGCGCATTTCCGCGCCTGCACCGGTTGCAAGTACCAAAGGTACAACCCCAGCTGTAAAGGCAATTGAGGTCATTAATATTGGACGTAAACGCATACGACACGCCGCTAATATTGCCTCAAAGTGCGTTAACCCACCGCCGTGTTGGTCGCGGGCAAATTCTACCATTAATATGGCGTTTTTAGAGGCGAGTGCCACCAGTACAATTAATGCAATTTGAGTAAATATATTATTGTCTGAGCCTACAAACCACACACCTAATAGTGCTGAGAAAATAGTCATAGGTACAATTAATATTATGGCCAGTGGCAAACGTAAACTTTCGTACTGCGCAGCAAGCACCATAAATACAAGCAACACAACTAATGGGAATACATAAACCATGGTGTTACCTGCAAGTACTTGTTGGTACGTTACTTCTGTCCACTCGTACTCAATACCTGTTGGCAGGTTGTCGGCTAATATTGTTTCAATAGCAGTTTGTGCCTGATCAGAGCTATAACCGGGGGCTGGGCTGCCGTTTAGTTCTGCACTTGGGTAACCGTTGTAATGCATTACACGGTCAGGTCCTATTGTTGGTGTAACTGTAAGTACCGAGCCAAGCGGCACCATATTTCCTGCACTGTTACGTACTTTTAGGTTAAGGATTTGCTCAGGATCAAGACGAAAATCAGCATCAGCTTGCGCATTAACCTGATAAGTACGACCAAACATATTAAAGTCATTCACATATACTGAGCCTAGGTATATTTGCAATGCGTCAAATACTTCATCAAGAGGAATACCTTGAATAAGCGCTTGCTCGCGGTCTATATCAATATCCATTTGCGGTACTTGAATACGGAAACTTGAATATAAGCCCATTAACGCGGGGTCTTGCTGCGCCTTACCAATAATGGTTTGCAAACTATTAAATAGTGCATCAAAGCCTTTATTTGCTCTATCTTCAATTTGCAGTTTAAAGCCACCTGTTGTGCCTAAGCCTTGAATTGGTGGCGGCGGAAATACAGCCACAAATGCTTCATCAATAGCTGCAAAACGCTGGTTTAGCTGCGCAGCAATTGCCATCGCTGATTGACTAGGGTCGGTACGTTTATCAAAGCTCTCAAGTGGCGTAAATACAATGCCGCTATTTGGGCTGTTAGTAAAACCGTTTACTGATAAGCCTGGAAACGCCACGGTGTGTGCAACGCCTGGTACTTCTAATGCTATTTTTTGCATTTGCGAGAGCACATCTTCGGTACGGTCTAAACTGGCTGCATCTGGCAGTTGCGCAATCGCAACTAAATATTGCTTATCCTGCTGTGGAATAAAGCCACCTGGTACGGTATCAAACAATTTAATTGTACCGCCCACCAGCGCAACATAGGCCACCATAACAATAACGCTCATACGTATAAGCTTTTGTACCAGCTTTTCGTAGCCTTTAGCGCCACGGTCAAACACGCGGTTAAACGGTTTAAATAACCACGCACCAAACAGTTTATTAAGTAAACGTGTGAATGCATCTGGTTTTGCATCGTGCGATTTTAATAATAATGCCGATAGCGCAGGCGAAAGGGTTAACGAGTTAAACGCCGAAATAACAGTCGAAATAGTAATTGTTAGTGCAAATTGCTTATAAAACTGACCCGATAAACCGGTAATAAATGCAGTAGGAATAAATACCGCACACAGCACTAACGCTATCGCAATAATTGGCCCGGTGACTTCGCTCATAGCAACACGTGTTGCCTCTAAAGGCGAAAGCCCTTGTTCTATATTTCGCTCTACGTTTTCAACAACAACTATCGCATCATCAACTACAATACCAATTGCCAGTACCAAGCCAAACAGCGAAAGCGTATTAATAGACACGCCTAGCCATTGCATTACAGCAAACGTACCAATTAACGAAATTGGCACCGCAATCAATGGAATGATAGACGCGCGCCACGTTTGTAAAAATACAATAACCACAATTACAACTAATACAATGGCTTCAAGTAGCGTTGCTATAACCGCATCTATTGAACCACGTACAAACACAGTGGGATCGTAAACAATGTCGTACTCAACCCCTGCCGGAAAATCTTGTGATAAACGAGCCATGGTTTCGCGTACTTGATCAGAGAGCTCAATTGCATTTGAACCCGGGCGCTGAAACACTGGCATTGCAAGTGCTGGCTGGTTATCAAGCTCCGCACGAAGTGCATAGGTATCTTGGCCTAAATCAACGCGGGCTACATCAGACAAACGCGTTAATTGCCCCTGTTCGCCCACTTTAATAATGACCTTTTCAAACTCTTCAACACTGTTTAAACGCCCTTTTACATTTAACAAAATTTGAAATTGGCTGTCGTTAGAAATTGGCTGTGCACCTAAGCTACCCGCTGCAACTTGCTGATTTTGCGAGCGCAAAGCAGCCACAACATCGGTGGCTGTAAGCTCACGCGCTGCTAATGCATCTGGGTTTAACCACACACGCATAGAGTACTTACCACCACCAAATAAACGAATATCGCCTACACCTGGTAAACGGGCAATTTCATCTTTAATATGAATGTCGGCATAGTTAGATAAATACGCTGTGTCGTGGCTGTTTTCAGGCGAGTATAAATGCACCACCATGGTTAAATCGGGTGATGATTTTTCTGCTACTACACCTAAGCGCTGCACCTCTTCGGGCAAACGTGGTAATGCACTGTTTACACGGTTTTGTACTTGCACTTGTGCACGGTCTAGGTCGGTGCCTAATGCAAACGTTACCGTAAGTGTCATACGGCCATCGCTGGTGCCTTGAGAAAACATATAAAGCATGTTTTCGGTGCCGTTAATTTCTTGCTCGAGCGGCGTTGCCACAGTTTGCGCAATAACGGTTGGGTTAGCACCTGGGTAATTTGCTGTTACCACTACAGTAGGTGGCACAACCTCTGGGTATTCACTTACAGGAAGTTGAAACAGTGAAATACCACCAGCAATTAAAATAACCAACGACAGCATGGCTGCAAAAATTGGTCGCTGAATAAAAAAGTGTGAAAATTTCATCAATAAACCTTATTGCTTAGCCATTAGCTGCGCGTTGTCGTTTGACAGTGTAAAAGCCACGCCGCTTGTATCAATTGTCACTGTATTTGGCGAAATTGGCATACCTGGGCCTACACGTGCAGGGCCATTTACCGCAATAATATCGCCTTCGTTTAGGCCAGCAGTAACAGCGCGTAACGCACCATAGCGCTCGCCTACTTCTATTAATTTGTATTCAAGCACGTTGTTTTCGCCAACGGTTAATACAAAGCGATTTTTTAAATCGGTACCAATAGCACGCTCAGGAATAATTACTTTTTCGCTCACTTCGTTTGCTGCCAATTTAACGCGAGCAAAAGAACCTGCACGTAGTTGATTGTTGTCTTGTTCAAATACGGCACGTACACGTAAAGTACCCGTTGCTGAATTAATTTGGTTATCAATAAAGTTAATATAGCCTTGATAAGCAAACTCTTTTTGCCCTACCTTTTGCATAACAACTGTTTGGCGGCTTTGTGCGGTTACATCGTTAAAGGCGCTATTCCAAGTACGCTCGTCAACATCAAAGTAGGCATACATCGCTTTATTAGAAACAATTGACGTTAATACACTTTGGCCCGCTAATACGTTATTACCTTTGGTAATATTTGCGCGCGAGATAACACCATCAATCGGCGAAACTACTGATGTAAATTCTAAATCGAGCTTTGCAGAGGTAAGCTGTGCTTGCAGCGCTGCAAGTTGTGCTTCGCGCTGGCGAAGCGTTGAAGTACGTGCCTGTGCTTGTTCTGTTGAAATAGCTTTACGCTCTAATAAGCGTACTGCTCGTTTATCTTCACTTTTTGCTTGTTCAAGTGCAGCTTCTGCGCTGTGTATTTGCGCTTCTAGGCTTGCTACAACTGCTGCAAAAGGGCGTTCGTCAAGTTGAAACAACACATCGCCTTGCTTAACAACATCACCTTCTTTAAATTCAATGCTATCAATCACCCCAGATACACGCGGCATCAGCGCAACTTCTTGCGGCGATTCTAAACGCGTGGTGTAGGTATGCCAGCTTTGTACTGGTTTAATTAAAACTTGTGCTACATCGATAGGTTGTAATTGTTGTTGCTGCGCATTTGGTGCGCTCTCATCGGCACAGCCCGCTAAGGATAGAGTTGCCGCAGCTAATGCAGCAGCAATTAAATGTTTATTCATGAAGACGCTCCTTTATTTATTTACCTGGCATGTTACGGACTATACTTGCGGACAAAAACCATAGATTTATAAATTCATTAATGCCAAAATGGCATCAATAGCATTTATTAGGTGATCATAATGGATACAACAAGCCGGCTTTTAATGCTGCTTGAAGTGGTAGAACAAGGCTCTTTTGCCAAAGCTGCAGAAATAAGAAACATAGACCGCTCTGTTATATCTAAACAAATCAGCCGGTTAGAGGACGAGCTAGGCGTTAGGTTATTAAACCGCACCACCCGTTCGTTTTCGTTAACGGCGGCGGGCGCAGAAATGATTAAAAAAGCGTCAGAGCTAAGAGAGCTACTTGGTGAAACCGTACGTATGGCCGAAAACTACCACTTAGAGCCACGCGGTGTGTTAAAGGTTACCTCGTCGACATTAATTGGTCGGCGTTATTTACAACCTGTGCTTAACGACTTTCAAAAACGTTTTCCACAAGTAGAAGTAGAGCTACGTTTAGACGATAGGCTAGTTGATATTGTATCTGAAGGGTTTGATTTAGCATTTAGAATTGGTGAGCCTAAAGACTCCTCATTAATTGCCCGTAAAATTGCCCGTAACAGACTGCTTATTGTAGCCGCCCCTGAATTTATAAAAACCTATGGTATGCCACAAACCATTGAAGAGCTGGTGCAGTTACCCGCTGCAAGTTATGCAAGTAACGCTATGCGCGTAGAAACCATAGATTACTACGATAGTAAAGGTGAGCCGTGCGAGCTAAAAATAAAAAGCGTGTACAGAGCAAACGACGCTGAAGTACTGCTAATGAAAGCTATTTCAGGGACTACCTACTTTGTTGCGCCAGCATTTATTATCGATAAAGAAATTACACAAGGTCAATTAGTGCCCATTTTAACGGATGTTAAGTTAAAAGAGTTTAGCCATATGTATGCGGTGTACCCACACAGAGACTTACCAGTAAGAACACGTTTATTTTTTGATGCAGTAAGAGAATACCTAGGTAAAGACAAACCAATTTGGGAAAACAACATCCCAAATTTTGAGCAAATGTACTAGCCTCGTACTTAGGCTATTTGAGGCTTTTCAATCAGGTTGGCATTTGCTTGAAAGTACACTTTATTGCGGCCATATTCTTTTGCTTTATACAGTTGTTTATCTGCTTTAATTACAAACTTTTCAAGCGTGTCGCCTTGGCGATACTTAACAACGCCTATACTGGCAGTTACATTTATTTTTAGCCCATCAATCTCAAATGCCGTATTGTTGAGTTTTTCTCTTATGGTTTCGGCCATTGCCAATGCATCACTTTGAGACGCAAAAGAATGTAGTAAAGCAAACTCTTCCCCGCCTACTCTAAATACATACCCTTTTGCCAATACAACCCTTAATAAAGTGGCGACTTCAATCAGCACTTTATCCCCTACTGCGTGGCCATGGGTGTCGTTAACCTGTTTAAAAAAGTCTAGATCGAGTAAAAACAAATAAAGTTGCGACTTATCTTTAAGCTCTACTGCAAAATAATGGTTCATTGATAAACGGTTTGCAGCCCCGGTAAGTGGGTCTAACAAAGCAAGATTTTTTAACCGCTTAGATGATAAAGCACGGCTACCTTCAAAAACATGAGAAATAGCCCAAATACTGATATAAACAAAGGCAAGATTTAAACTGAAATTAAGCGTCGTTAGAGGAAGTTGCGATGATTTTGTTACTAATATGGCACCTTGAAGTACAAAGAGCAAAGCCGATAATACAATGCCATAACGCTTACCTAGCAACAGGTAATACAACACAGGTAACGCAAACGACCACACATACAAACCATTTATTGGCTTTGCTAAATAATTACCTAATACAATAACAAAGGTGACAAATATGCACATAACAACAGATTGCCATACTTCGAGTGCGTGTGTGTTTAATCGGTGGTAGGTGTAGGCACAAAATACAGTGAGCGCTATTTCTAAATAGCCTAATAACGCAAAGTTATTTAAAAAAATATTAAACGCAGCAAAAAACAATGAGACAAAACCAAAACACAAGCACATCCATTTCAGAACGTTTCTTCTTAATGATTTAGTACTACCAAGTGCTGCTATATCCATTCAAAAAACTTAAAATAATAAAAAATTCAGTGTAACCTTAAAATTAAATATAACAAGTAGCTAAATAGGTAAAAACAGTCATTTTATTAAACTGTGTAGCGAAAACAGTAAACTCAGTAGCGAATTACACTACATTTATGCCTTTACCCACCTAACATAGATAAGTTTGTAGTGACCCCGGTGTTACCTTGGTGCAATAAGTGCGTTGGTTTTTTTGTTTTTATGTAACGCGCTAACTGATCAATTAATGCCTGATTAGTGTTATCACTCATGTATTCTCTAAGTGATATACCCTGCTCAGAAAACAAACATAAATGCAGTTTCCCCAGTGATGAAATTCTTAGCCTGTTGCAGGTAGCACAAAAGTCATTACTGTAAGGCATTATTAACCCTATTTTGCCTAAATAATCAGGGTGGTAAAACTCTTGCGCAGGCCCCGCCGTTACATCGCGTATAATGGGCTGCCAACCAGCGCGAAGCAACTGCTCTTTTATGGATTGACCTGATATATGGTTAGCATCAAAAAATGCTTTATTGTCGTTTGTTTGCATTAACTCAATAAAGCGCATCGTTACGGGCCTGTGCTTTAAATAGGCTAAAAAAGGTTCAAGGGCACGACCATTGTACTGTTTCATTAGTACGCTATTTATTTTTACTGAATCTAAGCCGCTCTCTAGGGCCGTGTCTATGCCTTGCATAACCGTGGCAAACTTATCGTTGCCGGTAATGGTATTAAACATACGTGGGTCTAGGCTGTCGATGCTAACATTTATTGCATTGAGCCCTGCGTGTGCCCAATCTTTAACATGTTTATGCATTGAGTAACCATTTGTAGTGGCGGCTATTTTGGTAATACCTTGGGTGTCTTTTGCCGCACGAATTACATCTATAAAATCTTTTCTGAGGGTTGGCTCACCGCCAGTAATGCGTAACTTTGATATGCCATGATGAGCAAAGGCGTTTACGGTATTGCTAATTTCGTTAAGTGAAAGAAAGTCTCGGTCGTGATCGCATTGATAACCATCCGGTAAGCAATACACACACTTAAAATTACATACATCAGTAATAGATAAACGTAGATAACTAAATTTTCGCCCTGCTGGGTCGACTAGCATAAAAAAGCCTTTAACATTTAATAATTCATCGCTAAGTTCAAAGCGCGTAAAGCCTGTGCCCTACGCGCTTTGTTAGCACTTAACTAGGCCGAAAGACCTGCTTTAAGCTCATTGGGTTTCATGGGTAAATTACGTAACCGTACACCGACTGCATTAAATACCGCATTTCCAATAGCTGGCGCAACACCAATTACACCTGGCTCACCTAAGCCCATTGGAAACTCATCACTTTGTACAAACTCTATGTCCATATCGGGCACATCTTGCATTCTAAGTGGTAAGTAAGTGTTAAAGTTAGTGGCTGCTACTTGTCCGTTTTGGTAATTATTTGATTCATGTAACGCAAGGCTTGTACCCCACAATAACGAACCTTCAAGCTGGGCTAGTGCACCATCGGGGTGAACAATTAAACCTGCATCTACCACGGCATAAAGCTTCTTAAGCGTAATTTTGCCATCGCTTTTATTTACGTGCACATGAGCTGCTGTGGCAATCCACGCTGGCATATTACGCTCTTGGCCTGAACTTACTGAAAAACCAATGCCTTCATTTTCACCCAGCTTAACATTTGCGACCTTCGCTGACACTTTTTTAAGTACCGCATTTAAGCGCAGCGCTCCGCCCACGCTTTCAGGGGCTTTACCTGCTTGTTTACCTTTGCCATCGAGCATTGATAAACGAAACTCAACCGGATCAATCCTTTGTTTGTGCGCTATTTCGTCGATAAAAGACTCTAAGCTCCATGCTATCCAACCAGGGCCTACCGAGCGAAGCCAACCTGGGGTAAATGTGCTTTGCGCTAATTCGTTATTAATTGCGCGGGCACGGTGGTTATCCATGCTGTACCAGTGATCGGCTCCAGAGGCTGAAAATGCATCAAACTTACCATTGCCATCAACCCCTGGTGATAAAAAGCCTGGTGCCATTGCTTTTGTTGGCCAACCTGCTGCAAAAGCATGCTCCATTGCACTGAGCTCGCCATTTTCATTAAACGAAGCTGTTAATTTAGCTGTAGAGGCAGAGCGTGATTGATCAAATAAGCTATCATCTGCGCGCGTAAATACCAGTTTTACGGGTTTGCCAATCGCTTTCGCTGTTAATGCTGCAGGCACAGTCCAATCACCAAACAAGCGACGCCCAAATCCACCGCCTAAATAATAAGGACGAATGATAACGTTATTTTGTTCAACCTCTAACGCCTTGGCCAATGCAGGTAATGTTAAAGACTGCCACTGATTACCGGTATGGATAATCCACTTGTCTTGTTTAAACTCTGCCACCGCGTTAAGCGGCTCTAATTGATAATGGCTTGCTGTTGCCGTGGTGTACAGTGACTCAAGAGACTGCGTTGCCTCAGCCTGCATTTTAGCGGTATCACCTTCATTAACAAATAAGGTGCCAGCGTTGCTATCGTTACATAATTTTTCGCCGAGGGATTGAATATCGGCCTCTGTAACATTAGCTGTTTGCCCTTTTTTATAGGTTACTTTTAGCGCATCTACCGCTTTAATAGCACTGGGGTAATTGTCAGCTAAAACCACCACCCAGCCTTGTACGGTATTACTCGGGTCGTTTAAAATCTCAAACCCTTTATAGCCTTTTATTGCTTTTGCAGCGCTATCGTCCACCTGTGTCACTTCACTACCATAACGTGTTGGTGGGATCACAGGGCGCGCATACACCATGCCTTCAAGCTCTACATCTATACCGTATACGGCAGTACCATTTGTTTTTGCCGGAATATCAAGCGCTTTAAAGTCTTGTTTTAAACCCGTTAAGTGGCGTTTATTGGCAGGCTTTAACGGCAGTTTTGCAACTTCTTCACTGCTAAAGGTACGGTTAAACTCACCATTTTTAACAATATCGGCATAACTGAGCGATTTATCGCCTGCAATTATGCGCCCTTTACTTGCGTGGCACTGCTCAGGCTTAACCCCCAGCATACTAGCTCCAGCGTCTATAAGGGCTATACGCCCCGCAGCGCCAGCTTGTGAAAGCGGCTTAAAGCTTTGAAATACAGACCACGAGCCACCTGTAACCATGTAGCCCCACTTTTCGTGAGTATCTACATACGTGATTGATACTTTATCCCAGTCGCACTCAAGCTCATCTGCCACAATACGCGCTAAGGCGGTGCCTACGTGCTGGCCCATTTCAGCTTTGGCAATACTAACGACTACTTCACCTTGCTGGTTCATAGTCCACCAAATTGTGGGTGAAAACGATTGTTTTGCAATCGACTCTTTGGCGCTAAGTTCACCTGAAAATAAAGCCGGAGCAAATGCCATAACCAGGCCAGCAGTTGCTGTACTAATCATAAAAGAGCGACGGTTTAAGTCTACGGTTTCGGTATTTTTTTGAAATAGTTTTTTCATTGTCGGCTCCAGTTACACGTCTAGCTCTTTGGGGTTAAACATTTGTACTGCACTTTGCGATTCATCAGCTGCACGTTGTATAGCCGATTTAATACGCTTGTACGCCATACAGCGGCAGTAGTTGCCATTCATATGATTTACTATTTCTTGATCTGTTGGATTTGGATTGTCTGCTAATAACGTAGCAGCTTGCATAATTTGCCCCGATTGACAGTAACCACACTGAGGTACTTGCTCATCGACCCACGCTTTTTGCAGCGGGTGCGCGTTGTTAAGCCCTTCAATGGTGGTAATGTGTTTTCCTGCCACTGCGCCCACGGGTAATACACACGAGCGGGTTGCTTGCCCATCTAAATGCACGGTACATGCGCCGCACATAGCAATACCACAACCAAACTTAGTTCCTTTTAACCCAATTTCATCGCGAATAACCCACAGCAAAGGTGTATCTGCACTTGCTTGCGATTTAACCTCTTTGCCATTAACTGTAAACGTCACCATAGCTTGCCCCTTGATTAAGCCTAAATAAAATTAAAGTAACGCATGACCCATACACGTTACTTTTTATACCACCGTACGTTGAAACTATTACGCCTTGCATTGCAGCGCACATTTCAAATGCGCGCTGGCATAACTGTTAAAAATTTAATCTCGTTTTGAACGTTTAACCTAAAGTTTAGGCTATATTTTTTAGTTTATTCGCTTACAGTTAGGTTGTTGTTATTATTAATAAACTGCTTTAATTGCTGTTGAGTGTCGATATCTGTGCTTGCCTGCTTAAGTAAAATGGTATTAACGTCAACCTGTGTATCGCGCAGCAAATGTTGAGCGCCTTTATCACAATTTAGCGCTGCGAGTGTTTTAAAATCACAGGCAGGAAATACAGCAGGTACGCCAAGGCGCTCGCCATAATCAGCGCACCAGCGCGACGGGTTGTTGTTAAAATGAGTAATTAAAGTATTTATGTGTGTAGCACTAAGCTCAACCTGATCCGCCAGCATAAATAAAATCCCCTCTAATGAGTGCGCCTTACTTATAGTGTGTGTTGCCAGCGCAATGGATTTTCCTAAGCCTATTTGCCAGTGTGGGTTATGCAGTATTTCAACATTTTTATAGCCACGTAACGCGTGTTCAATTTGCGCATGCCAAGCACCGCTAATAACGTATATGGGTAATGTGTCATCACCTTGTAAGGTATCTACGGCGCGGCAAATCATTGGTTTATTACCTACATCGGCTATAAGCTTACAGCCGTTAAAGCGCGACGATTGCCCAGCGGCTAAAATAACCTTTGCTATGCGCACCTTAGTTGCCCCAATTACTTAACGATGTAGCATTTTTATTAGCAAATACCGCATGAATTTCGCTAATGAGCGACAAAGCTATGCTCTCTGGCGAGTCGCCTCCCAAATTAAGCCCAACAGGACCAAATACAGGCGCTACTACCTTATTTACCGTTGTATTTGCATGTTCAAACACTTGCGCTCGGCGATGTGCAGGCCCCAGTAATCCCATGTACTTTAGTTGGCTTTGCTCAAGTGCGGCTAACGCCTGTGAGTCAAGCTCTACACTGTGGGCCATTAAAACAGCGGCATCCACTTTGTGCTGTTCGCAAAATTGTTTAAGGTGCGCAGCTGGGCAACGCAAAATATTATCGGCCTGCTTAAAGTAGTCTCTTTTAGCATTTGCAGCTCGGCTATCCCATACACTTACCATCCACCCGAGTTGTTTAGCAAACGCGTATACCGGTATCGCATCAGCGCCACCGCCAACAATTAATAAATGTGCGCTGGGGTAAATAGCCACTTCTAAACGTTGGACTTTATCTTGCTCTAAAAGCGTTGCTTTGCGGTTTAAAGATAAGTTGTGCTGCTGCGCCACGGTTTTAAAAACGCCAGACCCCTTTGCCACCAAAGGTTTAATTTGCTGTGTGTAGTGCCCCGATTGCTTATTTTTAAGCGCATTAAACATGCTATCTAATTGTAAGTATTCGTTTTCACTATTAACGCTTTGCAAAATAATATGCACCACACCACCACAGCCAATTCCTAGCTGAAATGTTAAGTCGTCTTCATCGGTTGCATCGTAGGTAATAGTTTTAGAATGTAATGAGGTCATAACCTGTTTGGCGTGGCGCTGAATATCAGCCTCTAAACAGCCACCCGAAAGCATGCCTAAGCGTTGGCCAAGGCTCGAAATAAGCATCATCGCGCCCAATTTTCGATAGCTAGACCCTTCAATTTGGTACAAGGTTGCGAGCACCCATTGTTGTTCATCACGAAGCGGATACCACGTATTGAGCATTCCTTTTAAATCAGTAACCATAAACTGCAGCCATTACAAACCTTAATATGCGCGCGTTTTAATTATCACCATGGTGTCGCTTTGCTTCATTTGTTAGATATAACGAGGATAATCAAGCAACAAATAAGTGAGAAGCGTACGTGATATATTTTAAAATCGATCAGATAGGACGTTATTAAATATGAAATATTATCTTAGCATTTATCGAGGGCGAGGTGACCTGTGTGGATTGAAATTTTTCACTCTAGGTGCAATTAAATCGCCTTCAAAGGCTTTGCCCTGACTAAAAACCAAACGCCCTGTTGTAAATTCATCCACCGCAGTACGCCACGCCCTAACTTCCTTAATAAGCGTATAATTTATAAAATGTTACACATGCTTAATTAGCAAACAATACGTTAGCTTTTTGGCTAATGCGAGCCTTGGCTTAAATAAGCATTAATCTTCAATTAAATCGGTGAGCGTATTAATTAGCTCATCAAACTCATCATTTACACTCTCGCGTTGCTGCTCACTCAATGTGGTATTTAGTTCAATAAGTAGGTTTACATAGAGCGCTAAGTTTGCATCATTACTGGCTAATAGCTCTTCTCTCATATACGCTTCTCGCTGTGTAATTACATAGCTTAATTGTTTTACAAATTCAGCCTCACTGAGCGCTTTATTTAAAAGTACTTGCTGCGCTGCATTTAAACGCGTTTGCTTGTACTGATGCCAAAGTAATGAAGAGTCATAATGAGCATTGTTAGCTTGGGTAATAAGCTGCGTTTGCACAGGGGTTAACTTTCCTAGCCATTGTTTGTAGTAATCAAGCTGCCTTTCTAGGCGCTCGCTTTTGCGCTCCTGCGCTGTTAATTCAGTAAACTCTTCGTATTCTTCGTTAATTTGCGTTTGGATATTAGCAATAAGCTCTTCGCGCTGCGCATAAGAAAGCGTAAGCCCTAACTGCGCGAGCGGTATATGCGCATGTTCAAGAATGTTTTGAAAATGAGCTCTGGCCAATACCACTTGCGACTTTAGTTGCTGATAGTCTAACTGCTGATTAAATAACCCTTTTAAATTTAGGATATCTTGCTTGTAGGCGGGTAATTGCGTGGTGCGGTGCCACTGCTGGGTTGTGTTAATAATACTTTTGAGTTGCTTGTTTTGCTGCTTATTTAGGTCAATGTAGTCATCTACCCAAAACGACGAAAGCCACGTTAAGTTATTATAAGTAAACGAAGCCGAACAACTACACAAAAAGAGCAGACTGAGCGCAATGGCTACGCGCGAAACTTTTATATTTTTTATTTTAAACATGAAATCCTCAACTAACGCTTTCTCTCAAACTCTCACATAATACGCAAAGATGTTAATTTATTTTAATTGATAATAATTATTATTTACTGTTGACACGCCGTCAAATCTAAATAATAATTAATCGCATAAACAAAGTGTAACGACCTCAGTGCCCAAGGAAGAAATACAGCATGGATGCTGACATTTTGTTTTAAGCGCATGACTGCTTAATGGCTATTATTTACTCGACCCAAGTAATAGCATAAAAGTTCATCTCTACTTGCTACATTGCTCATATTAGTGACGGTTAATATGACATTAAAAGCGCAGGCCTTGGCTTGCGCTTTTTTACTGCTTTAAATTTTCTGTAATATCTGTATCTTACGCTTATAAACAACGCATTATTAGCAATATAATTGCTTATTTAAGCTATAATTACCACAACAGCTTGGCTAAGTGTTAAACGAGCATATAATCACCAAAGCGTTAGTATTTCATTTAACCCCAAGCACTTGCACCATTTTATACGTGGTTATTAAATAGTAAGTACAAAGTGTTGCAATAAAACAGGTTTTTATACATACACATTGCAACTATTACCTATTGGAGACATGGCTATGTCACAGTTTAATTTAAAAGCATTAATACTCACTGGCGTTTTGCTTTCAAGCCCATTTGCACATGCAACTCTTGAAGACGGTATAAGAGCTGCCAACGAAGGCGAGTTTGCGACGGCACTAAAAGAATTTGAATATTTAGCTGATAAAGGCTTTGCCCCTGGTATTTACGAACTAGGTAAACTTTACGAGGGCGGCTATGGTGTTACACGCGACTACTTTAAAGCGGCAGAGCTTTATAAAGAAGGCGTTAAAAAAAATCACGCTGACTCAATGTTTGCGCTAGCGGTTTTATACGATGAAGGCAAAGGCGTAAAGCTTGATAAGCAAATGGCGGTTACGTTATTTGAAAAAGCAGCGAAAAAAAACCTCCCCGCCGCACAATTTAATTTAGGTGTTATGTATGCAAATGGCGAGGGCGTAACGCGCGATTATAAACAAGCCAGAACGTGGTACGAAAAAGCCGCTGCTAATAACTACTCACTGGCGCAATTTAATCTGGCGCTCATGTATTTTGAAGGCCTAGGCATGCCAAAAGACTTAGAGAAGTCGTATGTGTGGAACACCATTGCAGAATACAACGGCAACATGCAAGCAAGCCATAGCCGTAAGCTAGATGAGCGTAAAATGCTACCTAAAGAAATAGAAGAAGCAAAAGAAAAAGCCGACAAAATCTACGAAAAAATACTCGCAGGCACGTACGCCGGTGAAGGTCGCTTATTTTAATTTGCGCCTAGCTAAACCTGAGCGTTACACAAGGGCAAATGCATCTCGCATTTGTCCTTTTTTATATCAATTTACTTAATATATAAAAATTTAAGCAACTTAATAATAAGGTTGCTCTGTTTGAGTAAAAGCGCGGTACGCGGGTTAAACGTGCTAGACACCAAGGTGTTTTTTGCATGACTAAAGGTTAAAAACCCTTCTTTACCATGATAGTGCCCCATTCCTGAATGCCCAACGCCACCAAATGGCACATCGTCTGCTGTCACCTGTACTAAGGCATCGTTTACAGCAACTGTACCACTTAATGTTTGCTCCATGATGTAATCTTGAGCGTGCTTATCTTGGCCTAAAATATATAGCGCTAAAGGGTGATTATGCGATTTTATGTAGCTAATTGCCTCATCGATCTTTTCGTAGGTTTTAATAGGCAAAATGGGGCCAAATAACTCATCTTGCATTAGCGTCATATCATCGCTAGGTGCGGTAACAATATGCAAACCCATTCTATGCTTTTGTTTGTCTTGCTGGTTTTGATCTAGCGGCTTAATAACTTGCGCACCTAACTGCTGTGCTTGTGCTAAATACCCTTCTAAGCGAGTGTAATGCGCATCGCTAATAATTGACGTTAAGTTTTTGCCTTCAACCCCGTCTTTAAAGTGCTTTTTATAAAGCTCGCACAATTGCTGCACCAGCTGATGCTCAAGGGCCTTAGGTACAAATACATAATCTGGGGCTACACAAATTTGCCCCGCATTGGCCATTTTACCAAACAATAATGTTTGCGCTGCTTTTTTAATATTAGCTTGCTCAGTAATGATCACCGGCGACTTACCACCAAGCTCCAAGGTAACAGGAGTTAAATTTTCACTGGCCGCTTTCATAACCAGCTTGCCCACTGACGTTGAGCCAGTAAACAGCAGATGTGCAAATGGCAGTGCAGAAAACTCACTCGCTACATCGCTTGCCCCTAACACCACTTTACAATGCGCTTGTAGCTCGTCTGCAAATATTTTTTCGATGACTGCATTAGTATGCGGGGTAAACTCGCTGAGCTTAAGCATAACTCTATTACCCGCAGCAATGGCGGTAATAACAGGCACTAATGCCAATTGTATGGGGTAATTCCATGGTGCAATCACGCCAACTACACCAAGTGGCTGGTAAGTCACACTCACTTTTGATGGCCACAAACTTAAGCTAGTTGAGCGCTTACTGGGTTTCGCCCATTTTGGCAATTTTTTAATAATGTGCGCTAAGCCCTGAACCGTTGGCAGAATATCGCCAAGTAACGTATCGAACGCGGTTCTGTAGCCAAAGTCTTTTGATGCTGCATCGATAAGCGCTTGTTCATTACTAACAATGCGTTTGTGCAACGTTTTTAATAATACGATACGCTTATCTATCGGGAGGTACGACTGGGCTAAAAAGCTATTTTGCAGCTCATTAAACGTATCGCTGAGTGACGGTGTGTGTGTGCTATCAGTATCCAAAGGTGCTACTCGTGTATCATTTTGCTACGACTATAACGCCGTTCTGATTTTCGAGCAATAACACTAACTATCTAAAAATTACCGTTTTTGTAGGAACAAATAGCCACAATTAATCACTACTCGCTCAATAATTTAGCCCTTAAATTACTTTTATTTAGCTCGTTAGCGGCTCACAAGGCAGCGTAATAATAAATTTAGCGCCGCCTTGCTCGCGGTTCTGTGCGCTTAGCGTGCCATTAAGCGCGCTAATAATTTGCTTAGAAATACACAACCCAAGCCCTAGCCCATCAACCGATTTAGTACTGTAAAAAGGCTCAAAAATAGTCTCTATATCGTGCACTTCTATGCCTGGACCGGTATCTTCAATACACAGTTGCACACTATTATTTAGATAATTGGCACTGATACTCAGCTCGCGAGTAATACACCCTTGCATTGCTTGGCTGGCATTCGATATTAAGTTAACTAACACTTCTTCAAAGGCCGCTTTATCTGCTAACACGTTTAATTGGCTGTCAATTTTAGGCGGTAAAACACTTATATTGTCCTGCTTTAGCTGGTTTTTATTAATCTCAAGTGCCTTGGCTACTGATTCACTTAATGGCACTTCGCTAATAATCGTTTTTGCAGAATCAGAAAAATAATTTAGCTGTGCAACTATCTTATGCACTCTTGCTACTAAGGATTCAATAAACTGTAAATTTTCGTTTAGGGCTTCAAACTTTCCTTTAGCTAGCAAGCGCTTAGCACTGGCTAAGTAAGTATTAATGGTATTAAGCGGGTGATTAATTTCGTGGTTAAAGCCCATGCTAAGCTGGCCAATTGTTGCAAGCTTAGTTGATTGTACAAGCGCATCTTGCTGTGCTTTAAAAGCATTGGTACGTGCACTAATTTCCTGACTGACACTGTGATGGGAATAAACCAGCTTTTTAACGCCAACAAAGCGCCTTAAAACAACATACCCTAGGGCAATAATAAGCGCATAAATTATCACAAAGCCAAATAACGCCGGTAATTGGGCAATATTAGCATTAGATACATTTACTAATACGGTAACCGATGCGTTCAAAAAGCGTAATTTTTGCTCTACCGATAAATAGTTATGCTCATCAATTGTGCTAAACAGTAACCTTTGTGATGTGTAATTTGAATGGGCAATCAGCTTAGGTTGATAATCTAAATACGCACGACGCTGAGCGATATCTCGACGATGAGTAATATCGAGTGTAGAAAACGTATTCAGGCGCCAGTTTTCCATATCTGAAATAGCAATTACGCTATCTTCTAGCTGCACATAAAAGTGGCTGCCTTTGGCGGTATTTAAAAGCTCACGGTCACTTTCAAATTTGTTCACATTAACTTTTAAAACAACAACACCTACCGCTTGATTATTGTTATAAATGGCTTGTGAAAAATAGATGCCTCGCTCTTTTGTACGCATACCTACGGCAAAATACGCTACTTTTTCACCTGCAAATGCGCGCTTAAAATACGGTCTAAACGACAGATCGCTGCCTAAAAAGTTATGATCGGCCTGCCAGTTACTGCTTGCAATCACAGCGCCTTGTTCATCAAGAATATAAATATCTGAGGCACCACTGGCTTGTTGTATATCAGCTAAGTAGTTATTAATCTTTTTTTCGTTATTTTGCGCCGCACCTAAAAAATCAATAACCTCATTGTTATAGGTAAGAAGCTGAGGAATTTTTGAAAAACGCGCAAGCTCAGCATCAATATAATGCTTTAACTGAGTTGCTTGCTGGGCTGCTTTTTGCTCGGCCTGATTATAATAATGAGTTCGGCCATAGCAAAACACGACCGACAATAGCACTATCAGTACAACAAAAGATAAAAGAAGTTTTTTAGAAAAGGAGAACATGCCCTAGCTCACAACAAAATAGCTATAAAATTTAAGGGCGCTAGTTTAACGGGTTATGGGCGCTAACAACAGAAACTTTGTGTTAACAAATACAATAAATCTTAATTTATTTATAAACTGCTGCAAGTCTGTACTGACTCGCAACAGTAAACATCATTAGCGGTACTAAAATTACGAGTTAGTGGCTAATTGAGGCTTATTTTTAGCGTACTTGTATAAGCCGATCAGTGAAGCTGCAATCCAGAAAATCTCAATTACAAAGCTTGCAAGGTTAAAGTTGTAACACAAACTGATTAACAGCAAAATTGCCCCTGTTAAATTCATTATGTTGTACAATAACCCCGTTGGGGATGCTTTATTAAGTTGTAATAAAAAGAATGCACCAACAACTAAGAAAGTACCCGCCATACCTACAATATCAAATAACAGTGCTATCACACGTTTATCCTTTGCTTAAAAAACCCAACTAACTGGCCCTATCCTTGGGGAGGGTGTTTTTCAATCATTGAAACAGCAAAACCGGGCGAGTATATCAGGCTTGTTTATTGGTACAAGGTCAATTGTCCGCCTTACTAATCATCAAATCTAAGCTTTTGTAGTTATTACATTTTTAAACGTATTGGGTTATTTAAAGGTAACCTTACCGCCAATTATTTTATAAGCTGGCGTACCGCGTATGATTGCTGGGCGCGCAAATGGGCGCTCGCATTGGGGGCAAATACACGGAGTAGTTGTGTAATCTTGGGTTATTCGCTCTATAAAACACTTTACTAAAGCGCCTTTGCCACCTTTCCTATATTTAAACAGCGCCGCTTTGCAAGCAGAGCAAAAAATATCGACTGTTTTAGTCGGCCCTTTTTTATTTGGCTTAGCCATACACTCCTTAACATACCTACGTTGATACAAAGCAGACATTTTAGCAGTTAATAAATAAAAACGTTACAGAAGCTAGGTAAACTGCCTAATAAGCGGTGGAGAAAACACGGGAGATTAAATAATAGGTACGATATAAAACGCCATAAAAGCGTTTCGCTAATCTCTAAAAAACAAACGGTTTAATTGCGCTGATAACACATTCATATTAAATGGTTTAATAATAAACCCCGACACTTTTGCTTTAATAACTTGTTTTACTGTATCAGCGTTATCTTCGCAGGTGACCATAATAACAGGTAAATCGACTAAGGCTTGGTCGTGGCGTATATTATCAAGCAAGTTTACACCGTCTACTTTAGGCATATGTAGGTCGGTTATTACTAAATCAAATTTTTGCTGACGCAGTATTTTTAATGCCTGTTGGCCGTCAGTTGCCTCTACAACATTTTTGTAATCAAGCTGCCTTAACATATTAATTAATACGTGGCGCATAAGTGGCATATCATCAACGACTAATATTTTCATAATTATCTTTATTGTATTTTAGCGCTTAGCTTAAAGGTGGCGCCTTATTTAGCTTGCTTAGGGCCATACACCTATAATAAAACCCATTAATGTAAATTGTAATGTGTAATACCCTGCATTAATTATAAATAACTTGATTGGCCGCTGCTCATAAATGTAACTGAGCCCCAGCGAGCTACCTACCCAAAACAAACCGATGGCAAAACCTGTAAAGGCGCCCTCTCCCATTCCGGCCTCTTTACCTAAAAATAATGAAAGCACCACCGCCGACAAAAGTGCAAGTACCATACTGCCGCCAAAAATTAACGCCGGTTTTGCTGTTTGTAAATCAAGCTCCGTAAGGCCTGTACACTCTAACCAGGCATTTTTAAAAAAAGCGTTTGAATACCAAATACCGCCAAGCATAAAAGAGGAAAGCGCCGCCACAAGCACGGCAAAAAAATTAACATCAGAAAAATTCATACATACTGCCATAATGCATAGTGTACAAGGGTATTTTGACTGTAGTTAAAAATACCCTAAGCAGCAAATTATCGCCTTTAAAATTGCGGTTTAGGGCGTGTTGGTTTTTGTGGAGGTTTTTAAAAATCGCCATAGGTGGCACGCGTTTGTGCCTTTAAATCGGTTGGCGAAAGCGCTACCTCAAGCCCTCGCTTACCTGCACTTACATACACTGTTTTAAAGGCCATAGCGCTTGAATGAATAAAAGTGGTTAGGCGCTTTTTTTGCCCAAGCGGGCTAACCCCTCCCAAGATATACCCTGTAGCGGCTTGTACCTTTGGCGCGCTTGACATTGCGACCTTTTTAGCGTGACTCAGTTTGGCCAATTGCTTTAAATTTACTTGCTGGGATACCGGTGTAATGGCAACAATTAACTGCCCTTCATTGGTTTCAAGCACGAGGGTTTTAAATACCTGCTCACTGTTAAGGTTTAATTTTTCAACGGCTTCTTGGCCATAACGCGTTGTATTAGCATCGTGTTGATAACTGAGTACATCGTGAGGCACATTTTGTTTTTTCAGTAATTCTATTGCCGGGGTCATACAATTTAGCCACATCATTTTAAGCGCATTATTAATCTACAATAAGGGTTAATCATTTTGAAGAGTAACTTAATAGCAGATACGTAAAAAGCCTTTTATTGACGAGGGTATAGGTACAAAGGGTAAAGCAATGTGGGTCAATTGCCTAAGGCAACAAAATAGCTCAGTGAATTAATCGATTGAGTATACGCACTTTATAATATTGCTAAGTCGTGCCCAGTAAAATGGTTAAATCACATGAATTTGAGCCAAAAAAAACGGTGCATCAAGCACCGTTTTTTTTAGTTTTTACGATAACTAATTACTTAGTTAAATCGTCAAAAAACTTTTTAACGCCGTCAAAAAAGCCTTGCTCTTTAGGACGGTTTTTTGAGCTATCTTTGCCCATGCTCTCGTCTAACTCTTTAAGTAACTCGCGTTGACGCTCGTTTAAGTTAACTGGCGTTTCAATCACTACTTTACAAATTAAGTCACCTTGAGCACCACTACGAACCGATTTAACACCTTTGCCACGCATACGGAACATTTTGCCCGTTTGTGTTTCAGACGGTATTTTAAGTTTTGCACGGCCATCAAGCGTAGGCACTTCAATTTCGCCACCTAAACCTGCGGTAGTAAAGCTAATTGGCACTTCGCAGTACAAGTTATTCGCATCGCGTACAAAAATTGGGTGTTCGCGTACAGATACTTGCACGTATAAGTCGCCAGCTGGCGCTCCGTGCATACCCGCTTCGCCTTCACCGGTTAAACGAATACGATCGCCTGTATCTACGCCTGCTGGAATTTTAACTGACAACGTTTTCGTTTTCTCAACACGCCCTTGTCCGTGACACTTATCACATGGGTCTGAAATAATCTGACCTTGTCCCTGACACGTAGGACACGTTTGTTGAACAGCAAAGAAACCTTGGCGCATCTGCACTTGGCCAGCACCATGACACGTAGTACATGTTTTAGGCTTAGAGCCCGCTTTTGCACCACTGCCATCACATGGCTTACAGCTAACCCACGTAGGTACTTTTATTTCTACTTCTTTACCACGAACCGCTTCTTCTAAGCTTAGGTCCATGTTGTAACGTAAATCTGATCCACGTTGTTGACGCGATTGACGACGGCCACCACCGCCACCAAAAATGTCACCGAACACATCACCAAAAATATCACCAAAATCGCCTTGACCACCACCGCCAAAGCCACCGTGACCGCCGCCACCGCCTTGTTCAAAGGCAGCATGGCCGTATTGGTCATACATTTGACGTTTTTGATCGTCGGTTAAAATCTCGTAAGCTTCTTTTACTTCTTTAAATTTAGTTTCGAGATCTTTATCACCGGCGGTACGATCTGGGTGATATTTCATCGCTAAGCGTTTATACGCTTTTTTTATGTCTCTCTCGCTTGCATCTTTGCTTACGCCGAGAACTTCGTAATAATCGCGTTTTGACATATCTATCACACTACTCTTTTCTATTTGCAGCTAGGCTGCGGGATAAACCGATAAATCACATCGATTTATCATGAAAATTTTAAACCTTAAATACATACAAAAGGCGCGACAAGCTGTAGCCTGCGCGCCTCAAAAGTTCATCCTACCCTAAAAACTTGAGCAAATCATGTTGTTTAGGCTAGTTAGAAGCTTAGCTGACAATTACTTGTCGTCTTTTACTTCTTCAAACTCAGCATCAACTACATCGTCGTCTTGCTTAGCAGACTGTTGTGGTTGCTCGCCTGCATCTGCGCCACCTTGTTGCGCTTTAGCTTGAGCGATTTCCATTAGCTTTTGAGACTTTTCAGCAAGTGCTTGCGTTTTAGCTTCAATTTCTGCTTTGTCATCGCTCTTAATAGCTGCTTCAAGGTCAACAACAGCTGCTTCAATTGCATCTTTGTCTTCACTTGGTAGTGCATCGCCAGCTTCTTCAATTTGCTTGCGAGTACCGTGTACCATTGCATCAGCTTGGTTACGAGTTGCTACTAGCTCTTCAAACTTTTTATCTTCTTCAGCGTTAGCTTCTGCATCACGAACCATTTTTTCTACTTCTTCATCGCTTAAGCCTGAAGACGCTTGAATCGTGATTTTTTGCTCTTTACCTGTATCTTTATCTTTCGCTGATACATGTAAGATACCATCCGCATCTACATCGAAAGTTACTTCGATTTGTGGAGTACCACGTTGTGCTGGACGAATACCTTCTAAGTTAAATTGACCTAGAGATTTGTTGTCGCTAGCACGCTTACGCTCACCTTGTAGTACGTGAATCGTAACGGCAGATTGGTTATCTTCTGCTGTAGAGAACGTTTGCGATTTCTTAGTAGGAATCGTTGTATTTTTCTCAATTAGCGCGGTCATTACTGAGCCCATTGTCTCAATACCTAGCGATAATGGAGACACGTCTAGTAATAGTACGTCTTTAACGTCACCTGCTAATACACCACCTTGAATTGCCGCGCCTACTGCTACAGCTTCATCAGGGTTGACATCTTTACGTGGCTCTTTACCAAAGAACTCAGCAACTGTTTTTTGTACTAGTGGCATACGTGTTTGACCACCTACTAAAATGATATCGTTAATATCATTTACAGATAAATCAGCATCCGCTAGAGCACGTTTAAGTGGCTCAATTGACTTAGTTACTAAGTCTTCAACTAATGACTCAAGTTTAGCACGCGTTAGTTTAACGTTCATGTGCTTAGGACCTGATGCATCGGCAGTCACGTACGGAAGGTTAACTTCTGTAGATTGTGCAGATGATAGTTCGATTTTCGCTTTTTCAGCCGCTTCTTTAACACGTTGCATAGCAAGCGGATCGTTTTGTAAATCGATACCTTGGTCTTTCTTGAACTCAGCTACTAAGTAGTTGATTACGCGGTTATCGAAATCTTCACCACCTAAGTGAGTGTCACCGTTTGTAGCAAGTACTTCAAATGTGTGCTCGCCTTCAACTTCATCAATTTCAATGATTGATAAATCGAAAGTACCACCACCTAAATCGTATACTGCAACAACGTTTTCACCTTTGTTTTTGTCCATGCCGTAAGCAAGGGCAGCAGCTGTTGGCTCATTGATGATACGTTTAACTTCAAGACCCGCAATACGACCAGCATCTTTTGTTGCTTGGCGTTGTGAATCGTTAAAGTATGCAGGTACTGTGATTACAGCTTCAGTTACTTCTTCACCTAAGAAGTCTTCTGCTGTTTTCTTCATTTTTTTAAGTACTTCTGCAGAAATTTGTGGTGCAGCGCGTTTTTCACCGCCCGCTTCAACCCATGCATCGCCGTTGTCAGCTTTGATGATTTTGAACGGCATAATACCGATATCGCGTTGTACTTCTTCGTCTTCAAAACGACGACCAATTAAACGCTTAATTGCAAATAACGTGTTAGTTGGGTTAGTAACCGCTTGACGCTTAGCAGGTTGACCTACTAGCGTCTCACCGTCTTGCGTGTAAGCAATAATAGACGGGGTTGTGCGATCGCCTTCCGCATTTTCAATAACACGTGCTTTATCACCATCAAGTACTGCAACACAAGAGTTTGTAGTACCTAAATCGATTCCAATAATTTTACCCATGAATCTTCTCCAACTTCAAATTCGTTAATACGTTCGATGACTAGTAAATAGGGATGCCACAAAGTTAATTCAACTGTAAAAATGAAAAAAAATTCATTTTTTGTAATTTATTTAACAAAAAACCTTAATAAAAGTAGGGTTTGATGTTTTTTACGCCAAATACACCTATTCAACACAACTAGTCTGACCAGTTGTTATGTGCTATATATGTCTGATAATGATAATTTCAAGGATATTAACGATGCATTTTGATGACTTATTAAAACAAGCCTCTGCTATTTCAAACTCTTCTTCCGCTTCGCTTGCCAATAACAGCAATACAATGGAGTTTCCTGCTAATTGGTGCCAAGGTAGAACCGCTTTTGGTGGCCTTTCTGCTGCACTACTTTATCAAGCAATCAGAAAACACATTGACCCAAGTAGACGATTACTGTCTTTAAGCACTAATTTTGTTGGGCCGCTGCTTGCCGACACGCCTTTTTCATTGTCAGTTGAAATTTTACGCCAAGGTAAAAGCAGTACTCAGGTATTAGCTAAAGTGATTCAGAGTGAACAAGTGTGCGTTATTGTCCAAGCGTGTTTTGCTATTGATAGGCAATCGGGTGTTAATGTACCGGTTAGTAAAGAAATGGGATTAAAGCCTGTGGATGCACGTCATACATTGCCGTTTATTGAAGGGCAAATGCCTGAGTTTTTTCAGCATGTTGATTTATGTCCGCAACAAGGCGCTATGCCTTTTAGCGCTGCAGAGACCTCGCATTTAGGCGGCTGGATGCGCTTTAAACATACCCCAGAGGCAATTACCGAAGCACATATAATAGCCCTTACCGATGCATGGCCTCCTACATTATTACAAATGTTTAAACAGCCGGCTCCAGCAAGTAGCATGTCGTGGTATTTAGAATTTGTGCAAGAGCCAACGCTTACACCCGGTGAATGGTTAGGCTTTGAAGCAATTACACATCATGCTAAAGGGGGTTATGGCTTAGAAGATGGCTGTATTTGGTCGCAATCGGGGGAGCTAATTGCTTTGACACGTCAAACCGTTGCTTTGTTTGATTAAGTACCGCTTAGCTTACTAATGAGCTTAGTGGTAACCACTCATTATTTGTTGATATTTTCCCTTTGCTTTTATAGTTAGCAGGCCTTTATCAAATGTTTTTTGCAGCACTGCGTTGTTAAAATAAGCAGGGCGTGGGGCTTTTGGAAAAATTGGGTGAATATTAACGGGTAATGAGTGCGTATAGTCATTGTTATAGTAATGAAATATGCGCTCATCGAGGATAATTACATCCACCCAGTCTTTCATTAGCCTATCGACTTGCGCACGCTGATTGACTACTTCTTCATAACTTGCAAACTGAGCAACCCCTTTTGCAAATGGGGGCGGTAAATAAGCTGTTGCATGTTGAAATCCTAATACACTTTTATTGTTTAGCTCTTTTATAGTCTCAATAGTAAAGTTGCGCTTTTTAAGTGATACCGCCACATTTTTATAACTCAATACTGGCTGACTAGGGTAAATACCTGCGCCGCGCTTTCCTGCGTAATTAAGCAGTATATCCACATTACCGCTATGTAGTTGCTGCTCGGCGCGCTTGTTAGACATGTAAATAACCACAATATTATCTAAGCCTTGCTCAATAAGTGCCGCTTTAATTATATTAAGTTGTATACCCGTATCTGTTTTTTCTATTACATAGGGAGGAATAGTCGCACTGGCAGCAATCACAATTGGCTGTTTTTGCCAAGCGGCAGACACTGGCGGGCTTATAAAAAAACAGCTAATAAAGCAAAGTAATAACAGCCTCACATCTATCCTTAACATATTGTTATTGCGCTTAATGATGAATCGCGTTGTATTAATAACTTAAATATAGCAAAATTGCGTAAACATTCTTCTTTGATGGTTATAACTTGCAAACAATTTGCCCGTGCTGCGACCTAATAATTGATATACCCGCAATAGCCGATAAGCAAATGGCAGTGTGCCCGCATTGTCACCATAAGTTGTGCGAAGGCGATGTAAACAACGACAGTAAAGTGGTTGCGCTAAGTATTGGCTCATTACTAATGCTATTAAGCAGCATGTTTTACCCGTTTATTTCTTTTAGTAGCAGCGGCATAACGCAAACCATCACCCTGCCCGATGCTGCCCGAATTTTATTTAATTACGACAGTGAGTTACTTGGCTTATTTATTGATTTAAGCATTATTGCGCTGCCAATGAGCTTACTTATCATCCTTATTCCTATGCATCTTGGGCTTTTGCAATCCTTGCCTGAGGCCATCGCTAGGCGATTGCTCAAGTTTACCTTGGCCCTTGAGCCGTGGATCATGTCTGAAATATTTTTAATTGGCGTGTTAGTAAGCATGGTTAAAATTATGTCGCTTGCCGACATTAGTTTTGGCACCAGCTTTTGGGCATATATTGGCTTTGTTATTATGTATATTGCGGCGCTTGCCCATTTAAATAAGCCGCGCTTATGGGCACATATTAAACCAGCAACAACACTTGAAGACGCAGCACATGCCAAGCGCGCTATTGATCAAAACATTAAAGCTTGCCACGTATGCCATCAACTGTGTAAAAGTAGTGTTTGCCCGCGTTGTCACACTCAAACCCATGTAAGAAACCCCAACAGTGTTCAAAAAGCAACGGCTTGGTTAGTGACCTCTGTGCTGTGTTACATACCTGCAAATCTATTACCAATAATGCACACCACCAGCCTGGGTGATGTGTCACCGTCAACCTTAATTGGCGGCGTACTGACACTTTGGAAAAGTGGCTCCTACCCCATTGCTGCCATTATATTTTTGGCCAGCGTAGTGGTGCCACTGGCCAAAGCCTTTGTGCTTAGCTTTTTATGCATTATGGTGGCAAAACCTGCTAACAAGCACACAAAAGGCTATACTAAAATTTATCAACTTACTGAATTTATTGGCAAATGGTCAATGATCGATGTATTTGTTGTTGCTATACTCGTTGCCTTAGTGCAACTAGGCAACTTAATGTCAATTACCCCAGGGCTAGGCATTGTATTTTTTACTGTTATGGTAATATGCCAAATGATGGCTGCACATGCGTTTGATCCGCGCTTGTTGTGGGATACACCAAAAAACAAACATTCAGAGAATAAAGCATGACCGAAACGGCTAATGTAACAACAAAACCAAAAATTTCTGCTATTTGGATTATTCCACTGATAGCCTTATTAGTTGGTATATGGATGTTGTATCAATACCAAGCAAATGTAGGCCCTACTATTTATATAAAAATGCCCCACGCAGAAGGCATTATTGCAGGTAAAACAGAAATAAAAGTGCGCAGTGTTAAAATTGGTCAAATTGATGCTATACGCCTTTCTGACTCGCAAGATAGCGTTATTGCCCGCGCACAAATAGACAAAAACTATAATGAGCTCCTCACCGACGATGCCAAAATTTGGGTTGTTAAACCTCGTATAGACGAAACTGGCATTAGTGGTATGAGTACGCTTTTGTCGGGTGTTTATTTAGAGTTTTCACCGGGGGAGAGTAAAAAACTAAAAGAGCGTTTTGTATTACAAGACGAGCCAGCCCTTATTGGTAAAGATGTAAAAGGTGGGCGTTTTCAGTTACTCAGCTACAACGCTGAAGTGCTAGAGGTCAGCACTGGGATATTTTTTAAAAACTACAAAATAGGCCAAATAGAAACCGCTACTTTTGACTGGAAAAACCAAGCAATGAAGTACGGTATTTTTATTAACGAGCCGTATCAAAACCTCATAACATTAAACTCTATATTTTGGGTTAATGCCGGCATTGAAATAGATTTGTCGGCCGATGGTATTAATATAAGTACCGGCTCATTAAGTAAACTCCTCAAAGGCGGTATTTCGGTTGGCTTACCAGAGCAACAAGCCCCAGGCGACTTAGCCCAAGACGGCCACAATTTTTCGCTAAGCCAAAGCTACAAAGAAGCACTAGAAGAGCGCTTTTACGACTTTGATTACTACATTATTGATTTTGAACAATCTATACGTGGCCTAAGACCCGGCGCGCCTGTGGAATATCGCGGCACCCGAATTGGTACCGTGGTAGAAGCCCCCGCTAACGTTATTGTTAATGGTAAACCTGCACATTTTAAAAACCATAATACGGCGGTGCCGGTACTGATTAAAATAGAGTATGGCCGTTTATATCACGATAGCGCAGCGGCCAAAGAGTTTTGGCAAAGTAGCCTAACCGGCTGGATAAAAAATGGTATGCGCGCTTCTTTAAAACCTGGCAACCTTTTAACTGGCGCAGTGTATGTAGATTTTGATATATACCCCGACGCACCAAAAGCGCATTTAGCAAAGCTTGCCCAGTATGATGTATTTCCGAGTATTTCTAGCGGCATTACGGTGCTTGCCGATCAGGTCTCGGATGTGCTTAACAAGGTAAACGATTTAAAAATTGAAGACAGCCTAGCGCAAATGCAGGCTACATTTAGCGACTACCAAGCGCTTGCTAACGAAATGCGTGCGTTATTAAGCCAAAAAGACACCCAAAACTTACCCGGCGACTTTAACCGTAACTTTGATAAAATGACCAAAAGTATGGAGCAGTTTGAAGTGACCATGCGTCAATTTGATAAAACCATGGCAAGTTATCAGGCCGGCTCTGAGTTTCATCATCAATTACAGCAAACCTTGCTTGAATTTAAACGCTTAAGTGAAGAAATTCAGCCGCTTACACGGGGTTTAAACGAACAACCTAATATGTTTATTTTTGATAAAGCACTCCCTGCTGATCCACAACCAAGGAAGCAATAATGAAACACTTATTTTTAGCCATAACCGTGTTAATTACCCTTGCAGGGTGCAGTGCGTCAATTCAAACCGCAACGCAGTATTATCAGTTTGAACAACCCATTGCTTCATCATCACGCCATGTAAAAGAAACTGATGCCCAATTAAGAGTGCAAACCGTGGCCCTTAGAGGCGCTTTAAATAATTTGGGCATAGCAATGAAAATTGATAGCAACCAAATTCATGCGGCAAATTACAACCTATGGGGTGAATCGCCCGATGTGATGCTCACCGCTACAGCGCAACAAACCCTTTTTAATGCAATGCCTAATTGGATGGTCATTAAGGGCTTACCGGTAATTACCGAGCTTGATCAGCAAACGTTTTACGAGCTTGAGTATGAAGTGCACCACTTTAATGGTGATATGCAAGGCAATGCTGATATTTCTGGTCTTTGGCGCTTATATTACACCCACCCAGAAACTGGCCGACGCCTGATTAGTGTGCATAATTTTTCGCATGTAGTTCCAATAGAAGATGATGGTTACGATGGCTTAGTGGCTACCCTTGAGCAAACTTGGCAAAACATAAACCTAAGCGTAGCAAAAGCCATAGAGCAAGCGCGACTTTAATAACCATATATAATTACGGCGGTTTTATCATTATTAATAACCGCCTTGCCTACCCTATTAAAACCTAACTTTAATAATACACACTGAGATGCGGTATTATTAGCTGCGCAGATAGCACTGACCTGCTTTATCCCAAGTGTGTGCCTATTTTGTAATAGCGCTTTGGCCGCTTCAAAAATATAACCGTTTTTCTCATAACGGGTTAGCAAGGCAAAACCTAAATCTGGCAGTTGCAGTACGTCGCGTTTATAAAAACCCACAACTCCTACTACTTCACCATTGTGTAAAGTAATAATATAAGGGCCAAACCCTTGGTGTTTATGGGATGCCCTAAACGATTGCTCAATGTAGCGCTTGGCATCGCTGTGCGTATAAATGGCTTTATCGCCAATATATTTTATAAAATTTGGCTGATTCACCAAAGTAAGTAACATGGCTGCATCGTGCTCATTTGCATAGCGCAATAATAAACGTTGGGTTTTAAATACGGCCTCCACGTTATCTCCTATAAAAAGTTATTTGGTACGTAAATTTTTATTGACTGAAATACAAAACCCGATTATTTTTGCGCCGATGTTTTTACAGGCACAACAATAGCGGCATGCTTCTCTTGCACCGTCTGGCGCCAAAGCCAACGCGTTTCCCTTTCGCTATTAATTTAACATAACAGCAAAGCACCCTACGCGGCAAAAGCAGTGACTTGGCACGTAATAACTATTACCTGCTTTGTTTTTGTTAAGCAATTTATTATTTAAATATGCTTTTAATTTTGTGAATCTTTAAATGCTTGAACCTTCTGCATTAAGTTTACTGCCACCAGCGGTGGTTGTGGTATTGGCTGTTGTTTTACGCCGCCCTATTTTATCTTTACTTATTGGCGCTTTAGTTGGCCTAGTAATAGCCGACCCAGCTCAGGTGCTTGCTAACTTTGCCAACACGTCACTTAAAGTAATGACCGACGAAACCATAGGTTGGTTAATACTCGTGTGCGGAAGCTTTGGCGCTTTAATCACTTTATTAGTGCGCACTGGCGGTGCGTCGGCGTTTGGCAAATTAGCGCTAAAATACACTAAAGGTAAACGCTCTTCTTTATTTATGACCTTTTGTTTAGGTGTGGTTATTTTTATTGATGACTATTTAAATGCGCTTACCGTTGGTGAAACAATGAAACGCATTACCGATAAATTTAAAGTAAGCCGAGAAATGCTAGCCTACGTTGTAGATTCAACAGCGGCACCTATTTGCGTACTTGTCCCTTTATCGACTTGGGCGGTATTTTTTGGTGGCTTGTTAGTCGATAACGGCATTGCCGAGGAAGGCAAAGGCATTGCGGTTTATATTCAAGCCATTCCTTATATGTTTTACGCCTGGTTTGCAGTATTGGTGGTTTTGTTAGTGGTACTGGGTGTTATACCTGCTATTGGGCCTATGAAAAAAGCCGAAAGGTTAGCGCAAGTTGAGCAAGCCACTGTAGACCCTGCGCAATTTAGTGATATTCAAACAGCCGACGAATACGCTGTAAAAGCAGTAGAAGAAAGCTTTGAAGATGCAGACCCTAAAGGAAAATTACACAACTTTTTACTGCCTATAATTTTACTAGTAGCCTTTACAGTTTACTTTGAAATAGATGTATATAAAGGCTTATTAGCAACTATGGCGGTAACGCTTCCTTTTTATGCACTACAAAAATTAATGAGCTTTAGCGAAATGATAGAGCGCATGCTTGATGGCTTTAAAAGCATGATACCGGCTATTGGCACTGTAATAGCCGCATTTATATTTAAAGATGTGTGCGACTTAATTGGCTTAGCGCAGTTTGTGATCGGTAGTTTGAGCCCGTACATGACTGCCCAATACTTACCGGCGGTGGTATTTATTGCTATGGCGGTGTTAGCGTTTGCTACAGGCTCTAGTTGGGGTATTTTTGCTGTGTCGATCCCAATAGTTATGCCACTGGCAACTGCCGTTGATGCAAATATTCCACTGGTTATTGGCGCGTTGTTATCGGCCTCATCATTTGGAAGCCAAGCCTGTTTTTACTCAGACTCTACCGTACTTGCAGCACAAGGCTCTGGCTGTAATTTAATGAGCCATGCAGTAACGCAACTGCCTTATACATTAGTTGCCGCGGCACTTGCCGTTGTCGGCTTTATTGTTATGGCATAAATTAAGTTAATATAAATAAAAAACCCCAATGTAGTACTACACTGGGGTGTTTTACCAATCCACAATAATACTTAATTAAGCGGATTGGTATTCTTTTAGCTGTATAAATATATATAGCTTATTTTTGTAATTTAATACCATTGTAATAGGTTTCAAGCGATTGAATTTTGGTTTGATTTGGTAAATCAGCAAAGTCGCTTTCTACAAACTTAGTACCACGTAACTGCACATTTAAACGTGCGGCTTGTGGGTTTAACATAGTTTGTTTGTAGTACTGCTTAATATCCTCAAGCGTTACTTTTTCAACTTCATCAATTAGCTTTTGCTTAGAGTCAAACTTAAAGTTTTCACGATACCAATCGGTAATAAGTGGCCCCATTTCATCGCTTAGGTTTTTAGGCTGCTCTTTTAGTGATACAAGCGTGGCATTTTTAAGTTGAGCAAAAGTAT
The DNA here is from genome assembly GCF_023161885.1 of Pseudoalteromonas sp. 2CM37A. Lineage (NCBI taxonomy): Bacteria > Pseudomonadati > Pseudomonadota > Gammaproteobacteria > Alteromonadales > Pseudoalteromonadaceae > Pseudoalteromonas > Pseudoalteromonas sp. 2CM37A. Next base: position 448,616 of record NZ_JALNTJ010000002.1, on the reverse strand, counting down.
CTAAGCTCATATTATCAAGCTCTACCGCGTACTCTTTTTTGAATTGATCAAAACGTGCCTGTATTTCTTTTGGCCCTTTAACAGGTGTTTGAATAAACAAGCCAATTGCCGAGTAATCCTCTATTGGGCGAGCCAGCGCACCTACCGCGTATGCAAGCTGCTCTTCGGTACGCATTTTATCAAATGCAATGGTTCTAAAGTGGCTTTGTAACACCGCGGCTTGCGCTTTTTGTTTATACCCTGGCACTGGGTGAACAGTCATATCAACTACTGCCACATCGGCAACATCAATATCTTTTTGCAATACTCGCGTTTCGCCTGGCTGTGGTAACCATGCTTTACTGCGCGCAAACTCACTCGATGTATGATTGCTTGGTAAAGTGGCACTTAGCTCAGTGGCTATCGATTCTATATCTTGTTGATTGTAATTACCGTAGCTAAATACACGTAAATCGTTGGCGGCAAATGTGGCTGTTTTTAGCTTGTTTAAATCGGCAACGCTTAACGATTCTGCCGCTTTTATCAGTGCCTCTGTATCAAAACTGCCTGTGCGGATAAGTTTTGAGTAGGCGCCAAATGCTTGTGCATACGGAAATTGCTTTTGCTGATTTAACAAGCCACGTTTGTAGCGATCAATGGCTTGGGTAAATGCTTGTGCCGTTACGTCGGCTTTTAACCCGCTTAGTGCTTGTTTTAAAAGTACATCTTGCTTATCGGTAAAGCCACTCATTGATAAAACTAAACCATTACTTGGCGCAAGGTTTACACTCATGCCGGCAATGGCGGCTTCGGTGCTTAGTTGGCTTTGTTGAATGTTATATAAGTCGGCCCATACTGAGTAAAGTACTTCAGCATTAATATCATTTAAGCCTGGCTGGGTATTAATATATACCTCAACTAACCCCTTTGGCTGGGCAGCAAATTTTTGGCTTGCTTGGCGCCATACTTTTACGCCGTTTTTATCGTAAGCCAGTTCAGGGTGTTTTTGCTCTTTAAACTCAGCTGTTTTAATCGCGAAGCTTTCAGGTAGTAAGTTATTTACACTTGGTAAAGCAAGCTTAAACTCGCTTGATGTTTTCCAACTGGCAATTTCGGCATCGCTAATATCTTCTATGCGGTATTTACCATCATAAAAATGCAGTTGCGAGTCGGTTTCTTCTTGTTGCGAAATATACCAAACGCGCAGCGTATCGGCATTTAATTGTTTAAGTACCTCGTTTATCGCCTCTGCGTCAAATTTGGCATAATAGTAAGGCGCATCAATGGCATGATTTAATGGGTAATCTTGCATGCTACCAGTTAGCGAGCTGACATAGCTAAACTCATCGCCTTTTTCTAAAAACTTAAATTGATTGCTAAGTGATGTACGAATTTCATTAAAGTACTTAGCATCTACACCTTCTTTTTTAATCAGTTCAATGTATTGCATAATAGTTGCGACAATTGTTTCGCGGTTTTTCATGCCTTCATCGGTTAATTCTAGCGAAATTGTAAGCGCGCCGTAATTGCCGTACTGACTAGGAGAAGGAGACGCTGTTAATTGCGATACCCAGCCTTTGTCGCGTAGTAATTGTGCCGGGCTACCTGGCATTTCATTACTTAATAAATAACTGACATAACGGTTAGGTTTAACCGCAAAGTCGCGGCTGTTGTTATTAATAGTAAACTCAAGTTGCAGCTGTTTTACGTCTTCATTAGGTGAGTAATATACTTTTTTGCCACCGGCTTTATCAAAATCAAGCTCTGCGGTAACGGTTGGCTTTTCAATGTGTTTATTTTCGATATCGGCAAAATAAGTTTTTGCTTTTTGCTCCATTTGCTCAATTGGCAAGTTTGAAATAAGCGCTACTTTCATGATGTTAGATGAATAGTATTTATTGTAAAAGTCGACCGTTTCTTTGTGTAATTGGCTGCCTTCTTTGTCTCCTAGCGTTTCTAGGTTACCAATTAAAAAGCGATTTGCCGGGTGATCGCCCATCATTTTACGGGCAAGTTTAAACTGACCAAAAAAGTCCATTTCGCGGCGCATTGACCACTCGGCATTTACAGCGTTTTTTTCTTTATCTGCATATTCAGGGTACAGCTTGGGGGCTTTAAAAAAATCAGCAAAACGGTCTAGCGCTTCATCAAAGGCATCGTTATTAATTTTAAACATGTAGTTTGTAATATCGAGCCAGGTATACGCATTATTTACCCCGCCATTTTTGGTCATAAAGTCAGAGTAGCCTTTTGTATCGGGGTAGCGCTCTGTGCCTAAAAAAAGCATATGCTCTAAGTAATGTGCCATACCTTGCTGCATCATAGGGTCGTGTAGTAAGCCTACGCCTACACTTAGCGATGCTGCTGATTTTTCAGCGCTTGGATCAGAGACTAAAATGACTTCTATTTCGTTTTCGAGGGTAAGGGTTTTATATTCGCGCGTATCATTTGGGCTAACAACTAATGTGTCTGAGAGTAAGGAGCTTTGCGAAGAACTAGCAACCGATGAGGTAGATGATGTATTAGTACAGCCACTTAAAACTGCTAAAGCGATGACGCTAAAACCAAGAATTTTTTTCATTTTGTTTTTCCATTAAAATTGCGCTTAGGATGCGCTCAAAACAACGTAATAGAGCTAAATTAACACTAACAATTAAGGGTTTACCACAAAATAATACTAATTTATGTAACACATTGTGAAAAACACCTGCATACTTAAAGTCAGAAAATAATAACGAAGGAAATAGGATGGAAAAAATAATAATACTCGCCATGTTTGCACAAGTAACGTTATCGCTCGTTGTAATGTTAATTATGGGCAAGCGACGCTTTGCTGCTGCAAAAAACAAACAACTACAGTTGAGCGATTTTAAAACCATGCGCCTTGATAACGCAGGCGATACCGTACGCGTAGCAGATAGAAACTTTACAAATCAGTTTGAAATACCAGTGCTTTTTTATATCGGTTGTATTGTTGCATTGCAACTTAACAGCGCTAGCTACTTAATTACTGCGCTTGCGTGCTTATTTGTTATTTCGCGTATTGTGCATACGGTTGTTCATATTGGCAGTAATAATGTAAGAATGCGCTTTAATGTTTTTTTACTAGGCTGCGCCAGTGTGTTTGCTTTATGGCTCGCGATTGTTTGGCGAATTTTAGCATTTTAGTAAAAGCGGCTTAATTAGCCGCTTTTTTATTTACTGTTTAACACTTAATTAGTATTTAGCGCGTTTTAAGCGTTTACCCACACCAAGCAGTGCAATTAAGCAAAAACCAACACCCATACTCCCACCCGAACTGCTTGATGAGCCAGCCTCTGCTGATGAATCGTCCTGGCTTATTAATGTATTGGCTGTTGGGTTTAAGTTGGCAGATGAAAGCGGGTCGTCATCTAATACCACCACACTATTAATAGTTACAAAGTTAGCGCTGCTCAGAGCGACATCGCTACTTGAGCATTGTTCACTGGTTATATCAACCAATGGGATATCGCCGCAGTGTACCAATCCAGCAATATTATCGAGCGTAGCTTGGCTTTGCGCTGTAATTTGCCCAAATACGGTAAAACCGCCATTTTGGGTATCAAGCGCTTCGCTATTATCAACCATATTAAAAAACCACTGGCTCGTTGCGCTGTTTTCATCGTTGGCTAATTTAGCCATCGCGATTGTGCCCTTCACATTAGATAAAACAGGCTCATTAACAACAGTAGGCTTGGTGGTTATTGGCACTAATTCGTCGGTAAATGTAAAGCCACCGCCTTGTATTACAAAGTCGCTGACTGAGCGATGTATTACGGTTTGGTTGTATGCGTCATCTTCAATATAACTTAAAAAGTTAGCAACCGTATTGGGGGCTTGTTGATCAAACAAGTTAAGCTCTATCACCCCGTGCGAAGTTTGCATTTCAACAATAGTGGCTTGGCTAGTAAAGCACGCAAACGCAAGTAGTGAGCCAATCAGGCACTTTTCCATTATGAGTCCTTTTTGTTATTGTTATTTAAATTAAGTGTTAATTCTAATCCACACTATACGCCAAGGAAAAGCATTTAGAAGGCACAACTACAATTAACACACTTTTAGTTACACTTCATTACATATTCTTTTAAATAACACTCGCTGTATTCGCTTAGCGTAAAGCATTTAATAATTTAATATTACTTTTAAAACTCGAATATAAAAAAGTATAAAATAAGTACGTTATTTATCGCTAAATTAGTTTAAACTAACCGCCTAATAAATTAAGCACACCATAATAAATGGGTATTTCATGCGTATAATTATTTTATTTTCAGTTATTTTATCTGTTATAGGTTGTACAAACTCACCTTTAAACACCTCCACTGCCCCACAGTATATTACTGTATTACATACTAACGATAATCACGGGCGCTTTTGGCATAACGAAAAAGGTGAATATGGTATGGCAGCGCGTAAAACGTTAATTGACGCTTTACGTAACAAAGCTCAACAGCAAGGCCATGCAGTATTACTGCTTTCTGGCGGTGATATTAACACCGGTATACCTGAGTCAGACTTACAACACGCAGAGCCTGATTTTAAGGGAATGTCGTTACTCGGTTACGACGCCATGGCAATTGGTAACCATGAATTTGATAACCCACTGAGCGTTTTAGCTAAGCAGCAGCAATGGGCTACCTTTCCTTTACTGTCTGCAAATATTTTTGACAAAGCAACTGGGGAAAGCGCATTTCAAGGCTATAAAATTTTTGAAAAGGGGGGCTTAAAAATTGCGGTTATAGGACTTACCACAACAGACACCGCTAAAATAGCTAACCCACAATATATTGGCCATTTAGAATTTAAAGACCCTGTTGATGTGACGGCAGCTCTCGCTAAAAAAATTAATGAGCAATACAACCCCGATATCACTATTGCACTTACTCACATGGGTCATTATGTAGATGCAAACTTTGGGATTAATGCCCCGGGCGATGTCACACTTGCCCGCTCTTTACCCGCTAATACCTTAGATATGATTATTGGTGGTCACTCGCAAGAGCCGGTTTGTATGGCAGCAAAAAATAAAAATGACGATAACTTTAAACCCGGTCTTGCGTGTAAGCCCGATCAGCAAAACGGCACATGGATTATGCAAGCACATGAGTGGGGCAAGTATGTGGGTAAGGCAGAGTTTAAGCTAGAAAACGAAAAGCTCACCCTACTTGATTATAAATTGTTGCCAGTTAATTTATATGTTGATGAAATTCAAGCCGATGGGTCTAGTAAACAAGTATTAGCCAACGAATACATTAAACCCGATCCGACCCTAGAAGCTTTTTTAGCAAGTTACCAAATAAAAGGCGCAAAACAAATTGCAGGTAAAATTGGCAGTGTTGATGCGCGTTTAGAGGGCGATAGAAACAAGGTACGTTACCAACAAACTAATTTAGCGCGTTTGATTATACAGGCACAAATGAATGTAGTTGGCGCCGACTTTGGCCTTATTAGTGGTGGCGGAATAAGAAGCTCTATTGAAGCTGGCGATATTAGCTATAAAGATATTTTAAAAGTACATCCGTTTAAAAATCGCATTACTTACATGGACTGGCAAGGGCGTGATTTATGGAACTACTTAGAAACAGTGACCAGCTTCCCAGTGGATGCAGGTGCCTATTTGCAATATCACAAATTAGCGTTTACCCGTAAAAATGGCAAATTAGTCAGTGTACTCATTGATGGTAAGCCACTTGATGAAAATAAAACTTACCGTATGAGTTTAAATAGCTATAACGCATCAGGTGGTGATGGTTACCCTGCTATTAATAAACTCAAAGGGTTTGTTAGCACAGATGAAACCGATGCCCAGGCACTTAAAACCTTTGTATCGCAAAATAGTCCACTTAAAGCTGCGCAGTTTGCACCTAAATAACAAAACGTTATTAAAAGATAATGTTTAAGGAAAGTAGCTGACTACTTTCCTTTTATTTCTATGTTTCCCTTTGCAATATTTATTAAACCGTAACTGTGTAAACGTGAGCGAGAGCCCTCGCCATATGCTTTAGGCGGATAATAAATGTCTTTCATATCAGGGTGTTCGTTTAAGACTTCGTCTAGGGCTGCACGAATTTCACTGAGTGTTTTTTCTAAGCTGCTATTAAAATTTGGCCGCTTGCGTATAGTATGCCCAAGCTCAATCAACCTATAAAAGTACTTATTAGCAAGCTCTATAAGCTCATCTGGCACGTATTTATTTTGATTTAGCACAACATCTTTATTATCACGACAAAACTCTATTAATGCTAAATAAAAGCATAACGGTTTGTTAGCTAAACACACTGTAGCGTCAGGCATATAACTATTACTGAGTGTTTTAGTGTTTAAATCAATGATCAATGCCAGCTCTTTTGGTTTCCCTAAGTCAGTATCAGCGTTTAGTGATGGGCCTTTAGCATCTACACGCATACCTATAATAGACTTCAGCCATTTGCTAAATAAAATACTCAAAACTAAAAATAACAAGCAAATCAAAAACCTGTTTTCTGACCAAAAATGTGCGTTTTTCTCAAACACTAAAGAGACATGGGTAGTGCTCGACTTGAGTGTTCTTATAAACTGGTTTGGCTTTAAAGTTAAAGGTTTAGCAGATTTTGGCACAATTTTAACTAAGCGAAGGTTATTGTCTAAATAGCCGTTGAGCTTTAATAAGTAGTCTTGCACTGCATGTTGGTTACCCGAGTGCTTTAAAAGCTCATTAGAGAGCGCAATTAACGGTAAATCCAGCGCAACTTGTTTTTCGGTTTCAATAACCTGGCGTTTAATAGCGTCACTCTGCTCATTAATTACAGACACATAAAACACTAAACAGTTAATAATAAAAACAGCGCAGCCAAAAAAAACATATTTATACTTATCCATTTTTAACGCTCTCATCTTTAGCTGTTACCTGCTCTGAACTGCAATCCCAGTACGATTGCGCCTCTTTGTAATAACTCAGTGTCTGCTCCTTTGACATATCAAGAATATGACGCTGTACAGCACATAAAAGGTCTGTATTGTTTTGCTGCATTTTTAGATACCAGCGCGAACCTGAAATTTTATTACTTAAAGGGGTTATATAATTTTTTGAAAAACGAGCAGCATCACTTTCTTTCCAAAAAGACGCAATAATATCGACCTGCCCATTAGCTAATAAGTCACGAAGCTCGCTGTGCGAACTGGCGTAAGTAATATCTAAATTGGCTAAGTTAATATTTAAATCTTTAAACATTTTCTTTGGAAGTATATGGCCAGAGCGACTTGTAGGGTAATCTAATAAGCCTATACGCTTATCTAAAAAGTATTGTTTTGTTAAGCGTGGCTTTTCTTTTGAGGAGATAAAAAATGCGGTGTAATCAGAAAAGCCCACCACAGATTGATAGTTATAAGTTAGCTCTGCATTAAAGGCATCCATTATATTATTTTTTGCAAGTACGAGGTCTGCAATCCCTTTGCCGACAAAATCGAAGCTTTCCGTTGTACTGTCACCCCAGTAACCTTTAACTGAACCGTATTGTTTCGTTACCACGGTATCAAGGCATAGAGACTCTGTAAGCTTCTCTGCCACGCTTTGGGATGGCGTAAATACAATAAGCTGATTTTTGTTTTCACTGGCTGTTGTATAACATTGTGTTGACGTTTTTATTAGTTCTGGGAAATTTATTTCATCACTTTTAACGCTCACCTTTCCAACAGACCATGCAGCAACCATAACCAGAAACAAAAGTGTAACAAACGACAGTTTATGTAACATGACCTTTCCAAACCCCATCAATAAGATGTACCTAACAACCCTAAGGCTTTATTTGAACAATATTATTTACTTATTACAACAGGTAATTTTACCCATCAAAGGTAAGTTATTGATTTAATGCAATTATGAATAAGAAATAATGAATACTCTTGACTCCTTTCTATATTTAGCAAAAACAATCACAATGTTTACACCAGCTAATAGGTGAATAAAAATAAATGCAGGAAACATTAATGCGCATTAAAATTGCTACTCTCGTAGCAACAACGTTAATAATTGGTGCTGTTTTTACAACTTCTAAAGCGTATGCGTGGGGTCAAAATGGTCATCGAATTGTTGGGCATATTGCAGAGCAACATTTGAGTGACGAAACAGTGCAGAACCTGTTGCCACTATTAGAAGGACAATCCCTAGCTCAAATTGCTACTTGGGCAGATGAAATGCGATCTAGTCCTGAACTATTTTGGCGTAAAAAATCTTCACGCTGGCACTACATAAACCTTCCTAAAAATAAAACACTTTCTCTAAATCACGCACATACACACAGCAAAGACGATGTAACAAATATTCTAGAAGGTATTTATTTCTCTATTAATACACTTCAGTCATCTACCTCTTCCCTTAATGAAAAACAGTTTGCTTTAAAGTTTTTAGTTCACTTGGTTGGCGACAGCCATCAACCATTTCATGCTGGGCGAAGTGAAGATAGAGGCGGCAATTTAATTAAAGTTGATTTTTTTGACAACGAAACCAATTTGCATAGCCTTTGGGACACTGGATTAATAGAAAATGAAAACTTAGCTTACACTGAATACGCTAAGTTTATAGATACCGACGATGCAGCATTAATTAAAACATACTTAAACAGCAGCCCTACTACTTGGCTGATGGAATCTCACAAACTGGCCGAAGATATTTATACCTCAACCAGTGATGAAGTGAGCTATAGTTATGTTTTCAAATACAATCCGCTTGTAAAGCAGCGTTTGCAAAAAGCAGGCGTTAGGCTTGCGGGTGTATTGAACTATTTATTTGATTCGTCAGATGACAATAAAAAATTAAAAATAACGACAAAATAACAATCAACCTATAAATAAAAAACCTACACACGGGAATTAATTTATGTTTATACACTCTCTGGAGTATAGCTAAAATAATACAGCTAAAAATGTATTAATTACAAAATGTAAATAATTAATTGTAAAAGGAATTATAAAGTTTGCATTTCATAATACTGTCACATAACGGCGGTAACATAACAATAAGTAATTAATCCAAATTTAGTTAAGTATACAAGTATAAATTGTGCAAATTAATTTTGCATATTACAAGAGTATAAATTCAACAACACTGCTGACTTTATACTACTTAAAATAACAATTTAATTATAACTTTCACGGGAAATGAAAATGAAGACTAAACTTCAAAAAACAGCACTCTCACTTGCTATCGCTGCGTGTGTAAGTGTAAGTGGCGCTGCATTCGCCAACGAAACAACCTCTGCGATTAAGGGTCAAATTACCGGTCCAAACGGTAACCCAGCTCCAGGTACCAAAATAACAATTTTACACGTACCGTCTGGCTCAGTTAAAACAACAGAAGCAAACGATGCAGGTTACTTTACTGCTAAAGGCCTTCGTGTTGGTGGTCCTTACAAGGTAATCGTTGATTCTGATGTTTATGCTGATCAAGAATTTAATAACATTATCCTAAACATTGGTAACGATTACCCAGTAAATGCTTCACTTGAGCCACAATCAAGCATGGAGCAAATTGTAGTTACTGGCGCGCCTATCAGCTCTATGTCTGGTGGAACTGGTCCAGCATCTACATTTACATTAACTGATCTTGAAAACACGCCTGCTATTAACCGTGATTTAAAAGATATCATTCGTATTGACCCGCGTATCACAATTGATGATAGCCGCGGTTCAATCAACTGTGGTGGTGGTAACCCTCGTTACAACAGCTTAACGCTAGATGGCGTTCGTATGAACGATAACTTTGGTTTAAGCTCTAACGGTTACCCTACTATTCGTGCCCCTTTCTCGTTTGATTCAATTGAGCAAGTTTCAGCTGAGCTAGCACCATTTGACGTACAGTACGGTGGTTTTACCTCATGTAACATTAATGCGGTAACAAAATCTGGTGGTAATGAAGTTCACGGTGGCATCTTCTACGATTTCACAAGTGATTCATTCAAAGGCGACGAAATTGAAGGCGAAGACGTTGATAACGGTAACTACACCGAAAAACGTTACGGCTTTAACGTTGGCTTACCGTTAATCGAAGATAAACTATTTTTATTCACTTCATATGAAAAACTTGAAGGTGTGCAACAGTTTAACTACGACGGTTTAAGCAGCGGCAGTGTAACTGCAGATGATATTGCTCGTATTACAAGTGTAGCTCAATCTGTATATGGTTATGACGTAGGCGGTATGCCTTCAAGTATGCCTGTTGAAGATGAAAAAATCTTAGTTAAATTAGATTGGAACATCAACGAAGATCACCGTGCAAACTTAATCTATAACTACAACGATGGTAATACGGTTTCACAGTCTGATACTGGTTCTAGCCGTGTTTCATTATCTAACCATTTTTACGACCAAAGTGCAGAATTCACATCAATTATTGGTTCTGTTTACTCAGATTGGTCAGATGACTTTTCAACTGAAGTTCGTATTGGTAAATCAGAACTAGATGCAACGGTACAATCGCTTGATGCTGCTAGCAGCTTTGGCGAAATGCAAATTCGTACAGAAGATGGTGGTACGGTTTACATTGGTCCAGATGACTCTCGTCAATCAAATGATTTAGATTACGATACCACTACATTTAAAGTAGCGGGTACTTACTACCTTGACCAACACACAATTACTGCTGGTTATGAGTTTGAAGAGTTAGATGTATTTAACTTATTCGTACAGCATACTGAAGGTGAATATCGTTTCAATTCAATCGATGATTTTGAAGATGGCTTAGCTGACCGTGTTTACTACAATAATGCTGCAGCGACTAACAATCCAGACGATGCAGCTGCAAGCTTTTCATACGCTCAGCATACGTTTTATGTACAAGATGAATACGCATTTACAGACTTAGATGCAAACATCACGTTTGGTTTACGTTACGATAAATACACAAGTGATGACGTACCTAACTTCAACCAAAACTTTACTGACCGCTACGGCTTTAGTAACCAAAGCACGTTCGATGGTATTGATTTACTTCAACCACGTGTTGGCTTCCAGTGGTACGCAACAGACGAATTAGAAGTACGCGCCGGTGTTGGCTTATTCTCTGGTGGTAACCCAAATGTGTGGTTATCTAACTCTTACTCTAACGATGGTATTACTAACATCGGTACATTCCGCAACCCAGTTGATTTATTCAACACGCCAAACGTAAATGGCGGCGCGCCTGGTTTTGAAGTACCGCAAGAGATGTTTGATGAAGTTGCTAACACTGTTATCGGCTCGGGTGATTCAGCAACAAACGCTGTTGACCCAGATTTTGAAATTCCTTCAGAGTGGAAATACTCAATTGGTGCAACATACACAACCGAAAACGAGTATGTAATTTCACTTGATTACTTATACTCTAAGAAGAAAGATGCTGCCTTAATGCGTGACATCGCACTTCAGGATTCGGGCGAAACTACATTTGATGGTCGCCCTCTTTACGAGTCTATTGAAGGCCGCTCTGGTGAGTACCTTCTTACAAATGTAAGTGGCGATAGCGGTGATTCATCGGTTATTTCATTAGCAGTAAGCAAAATGTTTGATAATGGCGTAAGCGTTAATTTTGGTTACGCGTACACAGATTCAGACGATGTTAACCCAATGACAAGCTCTGTTGCTGGCTCAAACTACGGTAACATTGCGCTAACGGATCCGGGTAACCCTGGTGTTGCATCATCTGATTACGAAATTCCACATCGTTTTACTATGACGCTTGGCTACTCTCATGAATTTGTAGATGGTTTTGCTACTCGCTTTAACCTATACGGTGAAGCATACAAAGGCTTACCATACAGCTACACGTTTGATGGTAGCGATCGTAACTTCGGGGATAGCAACTGGAACGGTAGTCGTCAGTTACTTTACGTACCACTTGAAAACGATCCTAACGTTGTTTACGACATGAGCGCTGATGAAATTAACGCGTTTAACGACTTTATCGCGTCTAACGGTTTAGAGCGTGGTGAAATCACTGGCCGTAATGCTGAAAACTCAGATTGGTTTGTTAAATTTAACTTTAAAGTTACTCAAGAATTACCAGGCTTTATGGATGGCCATAAAGGTGAAGCGTTCTTCGTAATTGATAACTTAACTAACCTATTAAACGATGATTGGGGCGTACTTAAAAAAGGTCCTTTCGTTGGCGCTAGCATGATCAAAACCACGATTGATGAGCAAGGCCGTTACGTTTACTCAGGCTTTAATGAAAACAACGCAAATACATCAGTACAATCTGATGCGTCATTATGGCAAATGCGTGTAGGTGTTCGTTACACTTTCTAATCGCATTAGCGTAAAAAACTACTAATTAAAGCCCATCTTTTGATGGGCTTTTTTTTACCAACCAGCTTAATTAAATGATCTATTTTAATGATAGATAAATGTGTTATGAGCTAGGTAAAAAAATTGCTATTTAGCTTTCTAAATGAAAATTTTATAACGCAGATAGCGACACATTTATCCCCTCAAAATGATTAAGTATTATTGCGGATTGGTTTTATAAGGCCTCTTTAAGCTCTTTTAGTGAATTTAGCAATTGGACTTGTTGCTGCTTACTAAATTTTTCAGCTAATTGCCCTTCCCAATTTTGTGCATCACGTGCTATGAGCTTGTAAATTGCATTGCCCTGCTCATTTAACATAACCTGCGTTACTCGCTTATCTTGCTGATTTAGTTGTGCTTCTACATACCCTCTTTGCAGCAATGATTTTATAACTCGCGAAACCGTTGACTTATCCATATTGGCCTGTGTACATAAATCTTTTGCATTGCTTTTGCCATATTGTGCTAAGTTTGCCAACACCCGCCATTGAGGGATGGTTAAGTTGTATTTTTGCTGATAAACACGCGCAAAATCATCGCTTATAAGATTTGCCATTTGGTTCAACTGATAGGGCAAAAACTGCTCTAGATCTATTTCCATTATTACTTTCTCATCGCATTTACACACTGTGAAAACTGTGCATTTTTATTTACAGGCTAAAACATGCGCCCATTTGAAATTACTCTCACTTGAGAGTACTTTAAACTAATTAGGGCCTGTTGACCTTTCAGGATTGAAATTTGTTCAATCTAGGGGCCATTTAATCGCGGCGCGAGGTTTGTAACCTAGTGGGCTAAGTAAAAACCGAGCAACAAAGAGTAAATGGCCCCTAGGCAGAACCCTTCGGGCAGCGCCTGTTTGGCATTTATGCTACGTTATCGCCTATTTATGGGGAACAACCACACTGCATAGGCTCTGCCTTGCCTAATTCCCAAACAGACTGCTGCAAATTCAACTTCGAAAGATAAACAGGCCCTAGAAAGATAAAACAATGTCACTCTCACAGGATCTAAATATGGCCAGCGAAATAAACTACATGAGCGGTTTTGGCAATGAGTTTGAAACCGAAGCGCTACCCGGCGCACTGCCTGTTGGGCAATTTACCCCACAAAAGGTGAAGTACAATTTATACACCGAGCAATTTAGCAGCACGGCCTTTACCGCCCCGCGAGCCGCTAATCGTCGCACGTGGCTGTACCGCCTTCGCCCATCGGTGGTACAAGGTGAATACACCGCTATAGATAACGCACTAATAAGAACAGCGCCTATAACTGAAGCAATTACGCCCCCTACAATGATGCGCTGGAGCCCTATTGATATTCCCACACAGCCCACTGATTTTATTGATGGCTTAATTACAATGGCTGCAAATGGCAGTGCCAATGGACAAACCGGTATTGGTATTCATGTTTATGTTGCTAACAGTTCTATGCAAGAGCGTTATTTTTGTAATGCCGATGGTGAGCTGTTGGTTGTGCCTCAGCATGGCGAACTGTTATTACACACTGAATGCGGAAAGCTCACAGTAAAGCCGGGGGAAATTGCCGTCATTCCTCGCGGGATTAAATTCTCGGTTGATTTAATTGATGAAACCGCACGTGGCTACATTTGTGAAAACTATGGTCACGCATTTGAACTTGCCGAGCGCGGCCCCGTCGGGGCAAATGGCTACGCCAACGACAGAGACTTTAAATACCCTGTTGCTGCATTTGAAGATAAAGAAGGTAGCTTTGAATTAGTCACTAAATTTAACGGTCATTTATTTAGTTGCCCTATCACACACTCGCCTTTTGATGTAGTTGCTTGGACCGGTAACAGCGCACCGTACAAATACGACTTAGCACGTTTTAATGTTATTAATACCGTGAGTTTTGACCACCCAGATCCTTCTATATTTACTGTACTTACCTCCCCTTCAGCCACTGAAGGCATGGCAAATGTAGATTTTGTAATTTTTCCACCGCGCTGGATGGTGGCAGAGAATACATTTAGACCTCCTTACTATCATCGCAATATTATGAGTGAGTTTATGGGCTTAATAGAAGGGGTTTACGATGCAAAAGAGCACGGGTTTGTACCAGGAGGCGCTAGTTTGCATAATTGTATGTCGCCACATGGGCCTGAAGCCGAGGTATTCGAAAAAGCATCTAACGCTGAGCTTGCACCGCAAAAATACGAGAACACGTTGGCCTTTATGTTCGAGTCTCGTTACATAATATCGCCCACTAAATATGCCCTTGAAGGAAAAGAGCGCCAAACTAATTACACTCAGTGCTGGCGTAGTATCACAAAACATTTTACAGGCGAGGAATAATAACAATGAAACTATACAGCTACTTTCGCTCATCTGCCGCATACCGTGTACGCATAGCACTTAATTTAAAAGGCATTGAGCATGATATGCAATTCGTTAATTTACTTAAATCTGAACAGCTAGCGCAGCCTTACTTAGATAAAAATGTGCAAGGTTTACTTCCTGCTCTTGAAACGGACGAAGGCGTATTAGCGCAATCACTGGCTATTTTAGAGTGGTTAGATGAAAGCTATCCGCAAACGCCGTTAATTTATGGCACTGCATGGCAAAAAGCGCAAATTCGTAATATTAGCTATGCAGTGGCATGTGATATTCACCCAGTAAATAATTTACGAGTGCTGAAGTATTTAAGCAACGAATTGGAGGTAGACGAGCAAGCTAAAGCCGCCTGGTATAGGCATTGGGTAGAGCTTGGATTTGAAAAAATTGAATTGATGCTAAGTGAAAACGATGAGTTTTGCGTAGGCAATACACCCACTCTCGCTGATATATGCTTAGTGCCACAGGTATTTAATGCGTTGCGTTTTAATGTAGATATGGCTGCGTATCCAAAAATTGCAGCCATTTATGCACGTTGTAATGCATTACCCGCTTTTAGTGACGCCGCGCCGCAAAATCAGCGCGATGCAGTTTAACTTTTTAATGCGCAGTGAATAACACTCACGTGCTCTATTAAATCAAGGCCCAGTTCGGTTAAATAGCCGCCATCTGGGCTGTCTATCACGCCTTTATCAAACAACCTTTGTGCCGCGCTTAATAAATTTGGTTCAGCATCCGAATGTAACTTAATCCCTTGCATTTTGCTCTCACGTGGAAATTTAGCTAATAACGTAAATTCATCTATCATTGTTTGATTAAATTGCATGTGTTCACCTTTTTATAATTGTGTGTTTAAGTCAGTGTTGTTTAACGCTATTACTTACCCTAGCATGTTTTTTAATCGTGTGTACTATTTTTAAACTATCAAAATTCGAGGTCGCTCATGCGCCATATTATGGTTTTATTTATTTTTTTAATTGCGTTCACTTTAGCCCCTAGCAGTTATGCAAAAACAGTCAAAACGCATTCTATTATTGACGCTAATGAGATTATTAATAATGGTGATATTTGCTGGTACGACAACAAACGTTATAGTGAAGGCGCGCTGGTGCAAGTACATTCTTTTACCTTAGTGTGCGCTGCTAATAACCCGCAACATAATAACAGTGAGCTAATTTGGCTAAAATTAGATAAAAAAGGCAATATTGTTTATCCCACGAAGCCTAAAACCATTACGGTCAATTAGCGCTAAAACAGGATTTACGCTACAATGCGCACAGTTTAAATAAGTAGTATGGCTATGGATAATCAACCAAAAAATCCTCTTCATGGGGTAACGTTAGAACAAATTTTAGTAGAGCTTGAGCAGCGCTTAGGGTTTAAAGCCATGGGCGAACAAGTAAACATTAAATGTTTTACCGACTCACCGAGTATTAAATCAAGCTTAAAATTTTTACGTAAAACCCCTTGGGCTCGCGATAAAGTTGAAGCTCTCTACTTACATACGTTAAGTAACAAACCGCTGCGTAAACCCAAAAGCGCTCAGCGCCCTAAGCCTGCCAGCCAAAGCGATAGCAGTGGCTTTGTTTGGCCAAGCATTAAAAAGTAATACACAAAAATGCACGTTAAACACGTGCATTTTTTATTTTATAACTCCTTACTAATTACATTTAACGAGGCAGGGTCAACTGTAATAGTAAGTGTATCCGCTGTTTTTATTTCACCATCCAGTACATATTTAATTTCTTCGTCTGCGGTTATCGTTACTTTTATAGCGTTGGTATGATGCGAGCTAATTGCTAAATGCGTTTGTGTAATACTACTAAACATAAGTTCAGCAATGCTTAACACGCGGGTGGTGTTTTCATCACTAGGTAGCAGCCAATTAATGTCTAATAGGCCATCTTCGTGATCGGGCTGACCACCCCCTTGAGCTAATAACGTTGTAAATGGCGCAGCATTAGCCACAATAAAGCTATTTGTATTTACCTCCTGCGTTTGATTATCATCAAGGGTGACATAAAGGGTTTGCGCTTTTTGCTCACTAAATGCCTGAAAAAAACCACTTAAATAGGCAAGCTGACCCGATTCGTTTTTTGAGTCTCTATCTGCTTTTTCTACCATTGATTGCTCATAACCAATCCCAGCTAACAACAGCATTAGCTCGTCATTACAATAGGCCGTATCAATTGTTTGGGTTTGCCCATCAATAATAAGATCGCAGGCCTGCTCAACAGGAATGATTTTAGAGCTAATACCCATAAGCACATGCGCTAATGCATTGGCTGTGCCCATTGGAATAATACCCAGCTTGCACTGAGTGTTTACCAACACACTTGCTACTTCTGTCACGGTCCCATCGCCGCCACAGGCAATTATTATATCTGGCTTATCTTTAATGGCTTGTTTAGCAAGCTCAATACCGTCTATTTCTTTGGTGGTGGTTAATACTTCTAAATCATAATACGCCGACAACCTAGCCACTATTAAATGCTCTTTGTCTTGCCACATTTTGGTACCCGACACGGGGTTTGCAATAATAACGGCTTTGTTTTTAATAACTAGCTCGCCCTTTTTATGTCGCTTTGCTAAATGACGAAGCTGATGCTTATTAAGATTTGCGGTTTCGCGGGTTTCTTTTATTTGCGCGAGCACTTGGTGAACATCGGCGTTTTTATCTTGGCTCAGTAAATACGCTGCCATAACAAATACCGAACGCCCTCTGCCCAGTGCACAGTGAACTACCACGCGGCGGTCTTCTTTAATATGATGATGTATCCAGTTAATGGCTTGGTTTAATTGCGAATGGGTAGGCACACTATGATCAAGCACCGGAATATTTAAATAGCTAATATTTTCTTGTGTAGAGCTCCATTCTAAGCCATCAAACTCACACGTTACATCTAATATTGCCGTTATACCGTTTTCTTTTAACGTATCAATATCAGAGGGGAACAATCGGCATGCTAAAAATAAATGGTCGTTAATTTTTTGAATGGGAGGGACTTTATCGTGCTTGCGAGAATACGCATTGTAAATTTGAGCACCCAGTAAAAAAGGCACAAATGCCCAGCGAATATAAAATGGGATGACGCCATTTTCACGCTTTCTAAAAATTTTCGCCAAATTAAAAATATAAGCACCACTGACAAGAATTAACGACAATGCACTCCAGTAAAATACCACTGCAAAATATACCGAGTTAACCTCCCACCCTATAAATATAAAAATTAACGCTAAAATTAAATAACTCGTTGCAGCCCACATATTTTCTCCTTTATTTTTACTGTTTTGGCACATGTTTTACAGTTGTGTATAAGTGTAGTAGCAATTTACACGCCAACAAAAGTTGTTTTTCAGGAACAAAAACAACACTAAGTAACTGATATAAACAAATAAAAGTAGCTGGCTTTAGCTGTATTCGCATATTAGGCGCTTTTTACACAGTAATCGGTCATTTTTTCTCACTACTCAAAGGTAACTGTTTATATTTAAAACTTGTTTCAATGTGTACAGCAGCTAATATAAATGTCAGCTTAAAAGTTTTTGCATCCAATCACTCTTTTCACACGTTTATTGAGAGTGTGTTTATCTTTATTAGTTAAATTTATAACAGCCTGTTTAATCTCTATTTCAAAGCGATTAGGTTGCGCTTAAATAAAACAATTGTTAATTCACGAAGCTCAACACACCTCGGTAATAATAAAAACAACAGGAACCTTATGGAAAACGACAATTTACTTCCTCTTTTGTGTAAAACAGCACAGGGTAACAAAGCCGCGTTTGCTGATTTGTATCAGCAAACAAGCGCAAAGCTTTTTGCGATTAGTTTAAATATGCTGTCAAACCGCGCGCACGCAGAAGAAGTACTGCAAGAGGCATTTATAAAAATTTGGCATAACGCGTCAGAGTACAACTCATCTAAAGGCACAGTTATTAGCTGGATGATAAGCATTGTGAGATACCGCAGCTTAGATGCATTGCGTTATCACAAGGTAAGAAAAGAGCAGGCAATGGGTGACGATGAATACGATGAACAAGCTGTCGATGTTAGTTACGACGAACAAACCAAACTTGTTAATTGTATTGAGCAACTTGACCCCCAACAAAAACAAGCCATTCATTTAGCCTATTACAAAGGGCTAAGCCATGGTGAGTTAGTCAATCACATAGAAACGCCCTTAGGCACAGTTAAAAGCTGGATCAGGCGTGGTTTGCAGCAGTTGCAGAGGTGTTTAACATTATGAATTATAATAAACCAGAATTACTTGATGCTTTAGCAGGGCAGTATGTATTAGGTACTTTAAAAGGCCTGGCACGAAAACGCTTTCAACGCTTAATGCTCAGCTTACCGCAAGCCCGAGAAGCCACTATAATGTGGGAGCAAAATTTAAATGATTTAGCCAGTGCAATTACGCCTCAAACACCCAGCGCGCAAGTGTGGAAGAATATTTTAAATACATTAGAGCACACCAACCAACCCGTTAAAACGGTCATCAAACCAGCTACATCGCTATGGCGCAATTGGTCATTTGTAGCCACAGCTGCCTGTATTATCTTAGCATTTTTGGTTATTCAGCCCACAACTCAGCCCCAATACAGCCAACAAATTGCTTTAGTACAAAACCAAGATAAGCAATCACTGTGGTTTATTAACGTAGATGAGCAAACATTATCGGTTAAAGCCAGTGATAAACTCGTTGCGCAAACCGATAAAGACTACGAGCTGTGGATGATTTTAAAAGGGCAAGACACGCCAATTTCGTTGGGTCTACTGCCTAAAAACGGTGAAAAACAGTTACTCAAAGGCACGCGCTTTAAAGCGCAAGATATTGCCCTACTCGCTGTTAGCTTAGAGCCTTTAGGTGGCTCGCCAAACGGCCTACCAACACAAGTACTGTACACGACAGATTTAGTTATTTTATAACTAAATAAACGCGACTGGTTGGTCAAACTTTGTTTGGCCAACCTTTATATTTATCTTGGGGTCTAGCGCCCTTTACCTATTAATATTTGATTAAACTAAAGTAGGCTTAATCGCAGTGCGATGCTTATCATATTGTGTGCTCAATACCTGCTGCGTTATTTTAATTGCATACACCCCCTGTAATAAGTATAAAACCAAACCGCTTCAGCCTCTATATCACTCTCTTATCACTTCCTTATCGAAATGCAAAACAGCCTGCTGAAAATTTAATCTTGAACGTTAAACACCCCTTTATTAACAATAATAAAAAATATTTAACTTTTTTGCATCCATTGTGCTTTTTGCTTCGTTATTAGTTATGACTCCAATCAAAACTAAAGGAAAAAGTCATGAAAGCTTTAACTCCATCTATACTCGCAGTAGTAGTATGCAGTACCTTAGTAAGCACCTCTAGCGAGGCATCAAGTCATCGTGAAGCGCCGAACATTAGCCGCTTTCCAACCTTAGACTCTACCGACTTTTACGTATTTAATAGTTATGAAGCAGGCAGAGACGACTACGTTACATTTATTGCCAACTATATTCCTCTACAAGATGCCTACGGCGGCCCTAACTACTTTGCTATGGACCCAGATGCAACCTACAGTATTCATATTGATAACGACGGTGATGCAGTTGAGGATATTACCTTTGCTTTTAATTTTACCAGTATGCTGCCAAACGATAATCAAGGCGTTCAATTAACCGTTGGCCCAGAAGATAATCAGCGTACTGTATCTGTACCTCTTAAAAACGTTGGTGGTGTAGCAGCAGGTGATGATAGCGCCGCTAATTTTAGCGAGTCATACACACTCAGCATGATAAGCGGTCCACAACGTACGGGTACCAGTACAGCATTAAGTAATACCACCACCAGTTCAACCACGTTTAATAAACCGCTTGATTATATTGGTGACAAAACATTTGGTTCAATGGCTGATTACCAAACCTATGCAGATCAGTTTGTTTATCAAGTTTCGGTACCAGGCTGTGACAGTATGGCCAAAGTATTTGTTGGTCAGCGCAAAGACCCATTTGTCGTTAACTTAGGTAAAACATTCGATTTAGTAAATTACGTTCCCGTAGAAGGTGATAGTGCGCCAGGTGCTGGGGATGGCGGTGGTTTCCCTGGAGGGATTACACAAAGCAGTGAGAATGACGACCTGGTAGATAAAAACGTTACCTCAATTGCAGTTGAAATGCCTAAAAGCTGTATTGTAGGTGAAGGCAACGGCGTAATTGGTTCATGGACAACAGCGAGCCTACCTCAAGCACGCATTTTAAACCCTAACGCTAAATTTGCAGATAACGCGGTAAATGGCGGTGCATTAACGCAGGTTTCACGCTTAGGTAATCCATTAGTTAATGAGCTAGTTATTGGTATTAAAGACAAAGATACCTTCTCAACGGCTCATCCTAAAGACGATGCACAGTTTTTAGATTACGTTTCGCACCCGTCTTTACCAGAGCTGTTAAATATTTTATTTAAAGATGCAGTAAATACCACACTTGGCGCTAATTTAGAAACTCTTGCTCCAACTAACTTTCCACGTACTGATTTAATCACCGCATTTTTAACTGGTTTTGCAGGGGTAAACCAACAAGCCACCGTAACGCCATCAGAAATGCTACGTTTAAATACTGCAATTGCAGCGACAGCACAAACTGATCAGTCTGCATTTGGTGTAGCCGGTGATGATTTAGCAGGTTTTCCAAACGGGCGCCGTCCAGGTGACGATGTCGTTGATATTGCACTTCGCGTGGTAATGGGGCGTTTATGTCATCCTATTCCTGTAAATGGTGAAGACACCGACTTAGGTCTATGTACACCAGAGGATGCTGATGTAGGTACAGTGCCATTCACTGATGGTGCTCCAGTTGATGCAAGCATGATGGATGCCACTTTCCCATACTTAGCCACCCCACTTGCAGGCTCTAAATAAGGAGTAACGTATGCGTAATTTAAACCTTACCCATAGCAGTATATTGTTATGCGCTTTGGCACTAGGCGCGTGTAGCAGTGATGATGATAACAAACAACCCACACCGGTTGTAAATTCTGCGCCCAATGCTAGTGATGCAATGTTAACCACACAAACAGAAGTTGAAATTAACGACATGTTAGTGGCCACCGATGCTGATGGCGATACATTAACATACACATTAACTTCGCAGCCGACATTAGGTAACGCTGTAGTAAATAGCGATGGCAGCTTTACCTATACCCCAAACAAAGAAGCAACCGGTAGCGACAGCTTTATGTTTGGTGTATCAGACGGTGTTAACCAGCAAGTGACTGCAGCGGTAAATATAACCATTGAAGCACTGCAAGTGGACTTTGCACAATTTGCAAGCGATGCATTTAATCAAAGCCCCACTGCGCAACCGCTATCTACCAACGGACGTGTCTTTATCAATACAGACACAGACGTAAGCGGTATTTCATCGGGCGCTTCTGGTAACTAACTCAGTAAGTAAATTAAGCTGATGGCCATGGATGGCTTTTTTAAGAGGATAAAACAATGTGCAGTCATTATAAAAAAATGCTCTTTGTTTTTTGCGCTGCACTGTGTGTAAATAACGTGCTTGCAAAACCAATTACCCCAAAAGATAACGCAATTATTGCCTCAAGCAATGCAACATTAAGTGCTAATTTAACCCTTGAGCAACTCACTGCGCTGGTGCTAAATAGCCAATACATAGGCCAAACAGAGCGCTATCAAGGTGTATTAAAAAAACGCTTAAAAAACCTATATACCGCTTCTGCAACTGCACAAAGCGGTTATTTATATGCACGGGTACTTCAAAAGGAGCATGCGTTTTCGCGTGCCATAGACGTTGCTAATAACGTATTAAAAACCCAGCCAGATCATGTAAACACCCATTTATTACTCGCTAATATGTTGATGACACAAGGCAAATTTGAACAAGCTAAGCGCCATTGCGTGGCATTAATTGGTAACACCAGCCTATTAACGGCCAGCACGTGTGTGCTAGATGTACAAAGCCAACAGGGCAAACTGAGTGAAAGTTATCACGCGTTAGTTAAGCTTACGCAAAACAAAAACAGCAGCTTAACGACAAAACATGTGCTCAGCGAAATGGCGTTTAGACTCAATAAATTCACCCGTGCGCAGCAGCATATAAATAATATTGATTTAAACACAGCCCCGGTGAGCCTTATTGTGCTGTGGGCCGATATTCAACTGCAGCAAAACAACCCTGAAAAAGTGCTTAATACACTCGGTAAACTTGCCAATAGCCACTCATCGCTTGAAGACGCTATTTTGCTCAAGTTAGCCATAGCTGAAAAACGCAGTAATAAGCACACTAATACGGTGTGGCAACCGCTCATGCAACAGCGCGTAAAATTACGTGAACAACGCCAAGATACCTTCCATGCCAACGACTTAGCTAACTACTATATTCATGTACAAGCAAACCAAGCCAAGGCACAATACTGGGCAAATATAAATTGGCAGCAAGCAAAAATGAGTACAGATAAACACTTACTAAGCCAAGCAAATACGATGGTTAGGGATTCTTTATGAGTAAAATAAACGCGTTATTTGTTTTATTTATAGTTGCGCTATTTGCCAACTTTAGCGTGCAAGCACATCAGTTGAGCACAAGCTACATTTCGCTGGATAATACCGATAACGAAAAGCAATACACAGGCACATGGCAAATAAATATTAGCGATTTAGAACAAAAAGTTGCGCTTGATGTTAACCAAGACACCCAAATAAGCTGGGGCGAATTAAAATCACAAAAGACGGCTATTAATCGCTATGCCAAAAATACTCTATCGGTTTTACAAAATGAGCAAACTTGCCCATTAACAATCACCGATAACTACCAATTAGATAATCATTTTAATGAAGCATATTTAGTGTTACCGCTAGTTTTTAGCTGTAACACTGATGCAGATGTAACGTTAACGTACCGCGCTTTTTTTAACCAAGACGCAAACCACAAAGTTATTGTAAATGTAAATCAGGTTTCGCGGGTTTTCACTATAGATGAGCAACAACACACTTTTACCACTGAGCAATCGAGTTATTTAACGACCTTTAACCAATATGTTTATCAAGGCGTGTTACATATTTGGATTGGCATTGACCATATTTTATTTTTAATCGCACTACTTTTAACCTGCGTTTTAACACGCAATGATAGTCACTGGCAGGCAATAGCAAGTAAAAAGCACATTATTAAGCACACTGCGTGGATTGTGACTGCGTTTACCCTTGCGCATTCACTTACCCTTACTGCTACGGCTCTTAATCTTGTTTCGCCAAGTAGCCGCTGGGTAGAGCTAGGTATTGCAATCTCGGTATTATTTGCGGCTTTAAACAATGTATGGCCGGTTATATTACGCCTTGGCTGGCTTACTTTTGCGTTTGGTTTGTTACATGGAATGGGCTTTGCCAGTGTACTGGGTGAGCTTGGGCTCTCGAGCGATTATCAATTGCTCAGCATTTTAGCGTTTAACTTAGGTGTAGAGCTTGGGCAGCTGAGTATACTGTGTATTGCACTGCCGGTGTTACTAACCATGCACAATAAACCTATTTACATAAAATGGGTGATGCCAATTGGCTCTCTTGCAATCGCTGCAATGGCGCTATTGTGGTGCGTAGAGCGCATTTAGCATTAAAAAAGCGAGTCGTTTGACTCGCTTTTTAGTTTTCTATTACTTGGTTTTATCAAACGGCATTAGCAAGGTTTTCATCGCAGGCCTAAGCGCGATTAACACCGTTTCTTCGGTGAGCTCAGGGTAGAGCATCTTACGAAGCAGTAACCCCGCCATCATCGAAAAAATAACGTTAATGCGGCTTTCAAGTTCGTGTTCATCAGTGTCTTTAAGTGCACTACGTTCACTGGTGAGCAATTGACGCATACGTCCCCGTGCTTGAATATCCATATCTCGTAAAAGCGAGGCCACTTTACTATTGCGACCCGCTTCCGCCATCATGTCTAAATCAACCACACAGGCACCGGTATCCATATGCCTTTGTACACCAATGTTTAAGCCATCTATAAGCGCTTGCAGAACATCACCTGGGTGATCTTCAAACTCCTGAAAGATAGAAAACATTTCTTCCATGTCTTTAGCAATAATACTTTCAATTATTGCCTCTTTGCTTTCAAAGTAGTTATATATATGCCCAGCGCTCATGCCTGCCGTACGGGATATTTCGGCCATGCCTGCGCCATGATACCCCTTGCGTTTAAAACACTCTGAGGCAGCACTAAGCACTTGTTCTCGCCTAGCTTGTGCTAATGCTGGGTCTATATGCCTTTTAGCTTTCGTGCTCATAACCCTACTCCGGTATTAAGCGCATACTTAATACAGCGTAAGCTCATTGCATAGCTTAACTTAACAACACCTTTCATTTTACTGCTCTTGCACAGGTGTTTTAGCTATATTCCAGCCGCCACCTAATGCTTTATACAAATTAATTTGGCTGGCAAGGTAAGCCTGCTGACCTGTTATTAACTGCTGTTGAGCCGAGTACCACGTACGCTGTGCATCAAGTACCTGTAGGTAGCTATCAGCGCCTTTTTCGTAACGCATTTTTGATAAATCGTACGTTAGCTGACGCGAACTAATTAACATATCAAGGGCATCAAGTTGCTCTTTGTAGCCTTCTCTATCTGCTAATGCATCGGCAGTTTCACGAAACGCATTTTGAATTTTTTGCTGGTACGTCGCCACCGCAATTTCTTGATCGGCCTTTGCCACATCAAGGTTTGCCTGGTTACGTCCCATAGTAAAAATTGGTAAGTTGATTGACGGTACAAAGCTCCACGTCCCTGAGCCTGAATCAAACAAGCCACTTAAATCGCTAGACGTACTGCCCGCAGTCGCGGTTAAGCTAATGCTTGGGTAAAACGCCGCACGCGCTATACCAATATTCGCGTTAGCGGCTAATAAAGCGTGCTCAGCGGCTTTAATATCAGGGCGCTGCGTTAATAAATCAGAGGGTAAACCAACAGGTACTTCTGGTAAGTCCAGTAAATTAGTTAACGAGTTAGTCGGTAATAAATCACTCGATACAGGGCGCCCTACCAGTAAATCTAACGCGCTTTTATCACGTTTTAACAAGCGTTTATATGTTGCTATATCTACTTTTGCAGTGGCAACCGTACTTTTAAGCTGCTCAAGCGTAATTGCCGATGTAGCGCCTAAATCAAAGCTTTTTTGCGTAAGCGAGAGCGACTCCTGCTGCGAGCTTAATGTTTCTTTAGCAAGCTCTAATAGCTGTAAGTCAGTTGCGTAGTTTAACCAAGCATTGGCAAGCTCAGCAATGAGTGAAATTTGCGTGCTGTATTGCGTAAGCTCAGTGTTATAGAGGTTTTGCAGGGCTTGCTCAGACTGGTTACGTACCTTACCCCAAATATCTAATTCATAAGAGGTAATACCGACCGTTGCGCTGTACTGTGAGCTAATACCTGCTTCACCCGTACTGGTTAAATCAGCCGGTAAACGTTGGCGCGTAGCCCCACCATTAAAATCTAATGAAGGGTATAAACCCGAATCTTCAATTTGGTATAAACCGCGTACACGCTGCACATTTAATACTGCTATTTGCATATCTTTATTATGCTCAAGGCTTAAGCTAATCAAGGTTTGCAATTTTTCATCATTAAAAAATTGCTGCCAATGTAACTGTTGCGCTGCTGCTTGCTCAGTGTCAGATACATAAGTATCTGGCACTGGGAAAGCAAGCTCTTTTTGCTCAGGGGCTAGTTGGCAGCCACTTAAAACAACTAATGTAATTGCGCTTAAAGTGAAGCGTTTAATGCTCATTGTGCGCTCTCCTTTTTATCGTCGGTGTTTTTCATTGGAAATACACGACGAACTAAAACAAAGAATAACGGCACAAATACCACCACTAAAATAGAAGAGGCAAGCGTACCACCTATAATCGAAATACCCAGTGCATTTTGCGCACCTGAACCGGCACTTGAGGCAATAGCAAGCGGTATAACACCACAAATAAAGGCCATTGAGGTCATTAATATTGGACGTAAGCGTAAGCGTACTGCTGCAATAGCCGCATCGACTAACCCTAGGCCTTCTTGCATTTTATGAATCGCAAATTCTACGATTAATATTGCATTTTTAGAGGCTAATCCTATGGTGGTTAATAAACCTACCTGAAGGTAAATATCATTAGATAAACCTGCCATTACCGCGGCAACCGTAGCTCCAAATATACCTAATGGCACAATAAGCATAACCGCAAACGGTACAGACCAGCTTTCATAAAGCGCTGCTAAACATAAAAATACAAACAATAGCGATAAACCGTAAAGTAACGGGGCTTGGCCACTGCTAGAGCGCTCTTGAAACGAAATACCCGTCCACTCAGAGGCAATTCCGTTAGGAAGTTGTTTAACTAAGCGCTCCATTTCATCCATTGCTTGGCCAGTACTGTAACCTGGTGCAGCAGTACCTTGAATTTCCATTGCTGAAAAGCCGTTATAACGCTCAAGACGTGGTGAACCATAGGTCCAATACGAACTTGCAAAGGCTGAAAATGGCACCATATCGCCGCTGTCATTACGTACATACCACTTGTTTAAATCCTCTGGCACCATACGTCCTTGCGCTTCACCTTGAAGGTAGACCTTTTTAACGCGGCCACGGTCAATAAAGTCATTAACGTAACTACTACCCCACGCAGTTGATAGCGTGCTGTTAATATCAGCCTGAGACACACCCAGTGCTTGTGCTTTAGCAAGGTCAACATCAAGTTGCAGCTCGGGCATATCTTCTTGTCCGTTAGGGCGTACACCCGCCAAAATTGGGCTTTGACTCGCTAAACCAAGTAATTGATTACGCGCTGCTAATAAAGCATCGTGGCCAAGTCCAACCCTGTCTTGTAAGAAAATATTAAAACCATTTGCAGTACCTAGCTCAACAATGGCTGGCGGCGGGAAAGCAAACACAAACGCTTCTTTAATCGTTGAGAAGTAGCCCATTGCTTTACCTGCCACACCTTGCACAGATAAATCATCACGTTCGCGCTCATCCCAATGCTTAAAGTTTACAAACCCTATTGCTGAGTTTTGACCAGAACCTGCAAAGCTAAATCCGGTTACCGTAAAAATACCGTTAACAGCTTCAGATTGATCGTTTAAATAGTGGTTTTCTACTTTTTTAACCACTTCTAATGTTTCTTCGGTAGTTGAGCCTGCAGGCAGTGAAACCTGGTTAAACAAAATACCTTGGTCTTCATCAGGTAAAAACGCTGTAGGTAGGCTTGAAAAGATATACACCATGCCCGCAACAATAAGGCCATAACATAAAAGGTAGCGCTTAGATAAGCGGATCATACGGCTTACAAAACTTTGCGCGCCGGCATTTGTTTTATCAAACCCGCGGTTAAAACCACTGAAAAAACGGCCAAACATCGAGCTATTATCATGCACGTGGCTAGGCTTTAAAAGCGTGGCACACAATGCAGGTGTTAAAATAAGTGCTACTAATACCGAGAGCCCCATTGCTGATACCAGCGTAATAGAAAACTGACGATAAATAACACCGGTAGACCCACTAAAGAACGCCATCGGAATAAATACAGCCGACAGCACCATGGCAATACCTACTAGCGCGCCTTTAATTTCATCCATCGATTTACGTGTTGCTTCAAGCGCAGAGAGTTTTTCTTCACTCATTACACGCTCAACGTTTTCTACTACAACAATCGCATCATCAACCAGTAGACCTATGGCAAGTACCATCGCAAACATGGTTAATGTATTTATTGAATAGCCAAACGCGTACAAAATACCAAAAGTACCTAACAACACCACAGGTACAGCTATAGTTGGAATAAGCGTAGCGCGGAAGTTTTGTAAAAACAGATACATAACAACAAATACCAGCACAACCGCTTCTATTAATGTATGCACTACTTTTTCAATCGATAACGAAACAAACGGAGTAGTATCATAAGGAACAACAACATCTAAGCCTTCAGGAAAAAACGCTTTTAACTCTTCAATAGCAGCTTTTACACCTTCTGCGGTATCGAGTGCATTTGCCCCACTGGCAAGCTTAATACCTAAGCCCGATGCTGGTTGTCCATCGTAACGCGCTACAACACGATAGCTTTCACCACCAAGCTCTACACGGGCTACATCTTCAAGGCGTACAAACGAGCCATCGGCGTTTGCCTTAACTATAATGTCTTCAAACTCTTTTGCTGTTTGTAAACGGCTTTGTGCAGTAACGGTAGCATTAAGTTGCTGACCTTCAACCGCAGGCATGCCGCCTAATTGCCCAGCAGACACTTGGGCGTTTTGAGCACTGATTGATGCACTAATATCAGCAGGGGTTAACTTGTAGTTTTGCAGCTTAGCTGGGTCTAACCAAATACGCATAGCATACTGAGAACCAAACAGCTGAACCTCACCTACCCCTTCAACACGCGAAACAATATCTTGAACATTAGATGACACATAATCACCAATATCGATATTCGTCATGCTGCCATCTTTTGATACAAAACCCAGTACCATTAAAAAGTTACGTGCAGACTTAGCCACCGATACACCTTGCCTTTGCACTTCTTCAGGTAGCAAAGGGGTGGCTGTGGCTAACTTGTTTTGCACTTGTACCTGTGCAATATCCGGGTCAGTTTCGGCGCTAAATGAAAGCGTAAGGGTTGCTGAACCACTCGACTCAGAAGTCGATGACATATATAGCAAACCATCAAGGCCTTTCATTTTTTGCTCAATAACTTGGGTAACCGTATCCTCTAGGGTACGTGCTGATGCGCCCGGGTATGTTGCAGTAATACTAATAGCCGGCGGGGCAATTGACGGGTACTGAGCTATTGGTAAACTTTGAATAGCTAAAACACCTGCAAGCATAACCACGATAGCAAGTACCCATGCAAAGATGGGTCTGTCGATAAAAAATCGTGACATTAAAACTCTCCGTTATTGCGCTTTGTCAGCTGTTGCTGATGGTGAAACTTCAGTCGGTGTTACCGGCGCTCCAGGGCGAATTTTTTGTAACCCTTCAATAATCAGTTTATCGCCATCGCTTAGCCCGTCGGTTACTAACCAGTTTGAACCAATCGTTCTGTCTACTTTTAAAACGCGGCTTTCAACGGTGTTTTCTTTGCTAACAACCATGGCTGTTGGCTCGCCTTTTGTATTACGGCTAACCCCACGTTGCGGCACTAAAATAGCGTCTTGTTTTACGCCCTCAACTACAGAGGCACGTGCATACATACCCGGTAATAATAACTTATCAGGATTTGGGAATTTAGCGCGTAAGGTAACCGACCCTGTGCTTGGGTCTACTGTCACTTCAGAGAACTGTAACGTGCCTTTAAGTGGGTAAGTTGAGCCATCTTCCATTTGCAGTTCAACATCTGTTTGCGATTGTGAATCAACGCTCAATGAACCTGAAGAAATAGCTTTTTTAAGTTGAGTTAGCTCGTTGCTTGATTGGGTTAAATCAACATAAATAGGGTCAAGCTGGGTCACTGTTGCCAATGCTGTTGTTTGATTAGCGCTAACAAGCGCACCAACAGTAACGCTCGATTTACTAATTTGGCCACTGATTGGAGAAGATACATGGCTGTAGTCTAGGTTAATTTGCGCCGATTTAAGCTGTGCTTTTGCCGTTAATAGCTCTGCTTGTGCTTGCTTTTGCGCTGCATCTGCTTCGTCAAAGTCTTGCTGACTTACGGCTTTAATTTTTAAAAGCTCGCTATAACGCGACGCTTTTGATTTAGTGCTGGCAATACTTGCCTCAGCGCGGGCAACAGCTGCTTCGCTTGCTGCTAGGTCAGCTTCAAACGTAGCGGGGTCAATTTGATAAAGCGCTTGGCCTTGCTTAACTTGAGCACCTTCTTTAAATAAACGCGATTGCACAATGCCACTTACTTGCGGGCGGATTTCCGCAATTTGAAAAGCACTAATGCGACCGGGAAGCTCCTTTTTTAGTGTAAGCGCTTGGCTTTTTAATGTAATTACACCAACAGGTACTGCTTGTGGAGCTGAAGCTTGTTGCGAGTCAGCTGCTTGGTCGCAACCTGTTAAAGCAACAGATCCAACGAGGGCTGTTAATACAAATAAAGCGATGCGAGAACGCTGCATGTTAAATACCTTTTAGTCTATTTATGTCTAGAGTGAACGATCATTCTAAAGTAAATCTAAACGAGAATAAATTAAAACGGGTGCAAATTTACACTAACTTACAGTTGCAAAATTAAACTACGCCATAGGTTGTAGAAGGTGTTAATTTGATGAAAAATAAAATGGATAAGTATGAAAAATAAACTTTATTGCGGTGCGTTATTTATTAACGTGCAACAAAAAAGCCAAGCTAAGCTTGGCTTTAATGCAAATTTATAACTATTTATTTATACGAGACACCAATAATTGCTCAACCCTTATGCCCTCAACATCAACCACCTCAAATTTAAAGCCATTAAAGGTAAAGTGCTCAGCACGTTTAGGTATACGCTTCATTGTGTATATTAAAAAGCCCGCCACGGTTTCAAAGTGCATTTGATCGGGAAACTCTTCAATGTCTAATACTTTTGCTAAATCAGAAATCGGGGTTAAACCATCCACTAACCACGAGTGCTCATCGCGGGCAATAATAAGTTCATCGCCTTGGTGGGTAATTAAATCTCCCATAAACCCTTTCATTAAATCTTTTACGGTAACAATACCGACTAACAAGGCATATTCATTTACTACCACAGCAAACGGTTTTGCAGCACTTTTAAATGCATTTAGCGCCTCAGACAGGCTTAGGGTTTCAGGTAAATAAAACACGTCTGTTTCAATCAGCTCTTGCTTAATATTAGCTGGCTCACCTTTTAGTACTTGTCGTAGTATATCTTTTGATTCAACAGAGCCGCGTAATTTATCTAAATTACCCGAGACCACTAAAAAATGATTATGGGGGTTTTCAATAATTTTGGTGGCTATATCGTGGCTGCTTTCATTTAAGTCAAAATAAACTATTTGGTCGCGTGGGGTCATTACACTTGATAAAAAGCGTGCTTCTAGTTCAAACACATTGCCAATTAGCTCATACTCTTGTTGTTGTAAGCTGCCGTATTCTGCGCCCGCGTCCATCATCGCCACAATGTCTTCGGTGGTAACAATGTCTTCTCGCTCTGCGGGTACTTTAAATAAACGCAGTACAAAATTAGTTAAACCATTAAAAAACATCACTAATGGCGTAAGTGCAAAAGTAACCCATCGCATTATTGTTACCACACGCACAGCCACCGCTTCGGGCATGATCATCGCTAAACGCTTTGGCATTAAATCAGCAAATAATATAAACAGCGAGGTAATGGTAAAAAACGAAAATAAAAAACTAATTTTTTCAAGGTGTACACCTTGATAAAAAAGCACCAAGATACTTTGTACATAAGGCGATAGCGCTTGTTCGCCCACTATTCCGCCTAAAATAGCAATCGCGTTTAGGGCAATTTGGATCATCGCAAAAAACGCCCCAGGGTTTTCTTGCAGTTTTAATACCGCGGCCGCGTTATCACTGCCTTCATCGGCCATTACCCGCAGTTTAATTTTACGCGACGCTGCAATAGCAATTTCCGACATGGCAAACAACGCACTGATCAAGATCAATAAGCTAATCCCGATTAAATCACCCATTTAACGCTCCAAAAAGTTAGCGCTTTTTCAATAAAAAGCAGCTGATTATAGACGCTTTTTTAAACGCGGCAATTTATATTTATGCTTTTACAGGCTAAATTAATAAGCCATTGAATTAGCGTTGTTTATTTTGCTTTTTTGCTTCATCGAATGCCAGCGCAAGTCTATCTTGTAGGCTTTGCGGCATGTTTTTATTACAGGCAAAGTAAAGCGGGGAGTGTTGTGTATTGAGCGTAAATATAGGCTCTAATAATTTAAGCTTTGGCTCAAACTGTGCGCGGTAGTTAAATTGTTTTTTACTTAATATAACAAAGTCGAGAATATCGTGCCGTGTGCTTATTAATTTATCTATTTTGTCTAAGCTATCAATTATCAATAAGTTTTTAGCTTCAGTAAAGCCACGCTCTAGCAAATAATGGTGGCTAAAATTATCTCTAAGCACCGCTGTTTTATATTTTTTAGCATCGTTAAGCGTTTTTAAGCGAATGTTACGTGATTTAAGGGCATAAATAGCAGAGTCAAAACTTTCAAGCTCAGCCACCCAGCTAAACTTATCTTCTCGCTTAGGTAACCTTACAATAGAAAATATACAGGTATTCGTATCTCTTAATACTGCGTTATAAGACACAGCCCAACTGTGCGCTAACATAGTGTATTTAATATCTGTATTGGCGAGCGCGTTTCTCACTTTATCTACAGAGCGCCCTGCAAGTTGGTTGTTTTCGTCAATGTATTGAAAATCGGGGAATACTTCGGTCACTATTGTAATTTCAGCTGCATTGAGCCTTATGCATGCAAAACACAACAAAAATAAGTACAGCTTCATTTAGCTTCGCCTCAAAACTAAAACAGATATACACCAACTATAGCCGAGGGTAACCGAACCGCTAGTTTTTAACCTAGCCCTATACGCTGATAGGACTAGATTTTTTTAAAGACTAACCTGCTATCTATTCATTGCACTAATTAAGAACGCTGAAATTTTAGCGCCTTCACGTAATGTTGTTTCTGAACTTGCTTGGCCTACTAATGAGCTGTCGGTAAATGGCGCTATTTCCATCATGTCGGCGCCAGTAATTGGAAACTCATCGGCAATAGCTTGTAAAATATCCAGTGCATGTTGCGGGGTTAAGCCGTTATCTTCTGGTGTGCCCGTGGCTGAGGCAAATTCGGCATCGAGTGCATCTATGTCAAAGCTTACGTACACTTCATCTACGTTATCGGCTTTAAGCTGCGCAATGGTTTCATCCGCAACCGCTTTTGCACCACGCTCTATTATTTCATTAGCCCAATGTTGTTTTACACCAAAGGTGCTTTCCCAGTGCGATTTAGGTTTACCGCTTGAGCGAATACCAAACTGGATTAAATGATGCGGTGCAGGTAAAAACTCTAATATATGCGTACACCACGAGCCAAAGCATAAATCTATCCCTAAGCGCTCTACTAATAAATCGGTATGCGCATCAAAATGAATAATAGCGGTACGTTTGCCTTGCTCGCGCTTAGCTTTTAAATACGCTTTAGTTAGCGGGTAGCTAATTGAGTGATCGCCCCCAATACCAAATATGCCTTTATCTTTAAATGTGGCGTAAAAGCTGTCACACACATCTTCGGTAATAGAAAGCGGGCTTACGTAGTAATCATCGTTTTTATCGCCGTATAGGGCTTTTTGGCAGTTTGAAATTGTGGCGTCGTTTAAGTATTTATCATGTAATAAATGCGGTATAACACGCACATCACCTAAATCAAAAGAGCGGCACTGGGTTTGCTGATCAATCAAGGCTGAGCGTAAAAATAATGGCCCCCAGTTTGCGCCACGTAAAATACCGCCGCCACAATCTGAGCTAATACCTAACATAACCGCTTTGTGAGGAGATTCGGGTAATTGTGTTAAAGAATCGCGCCACAAAACATCAACATTTTCGCTTTGCCCATACAATTTATTACGTAATGCCGCTTTACGCTCTTTCGCGGTATTAACTGTAAATACACCATCGCCAGGTGCACATAAACAGTGCTCTACTTTACGTTTAAACGCGTCAAATTGTGTGCACATAATAAATCCTATACTTGTGTGTTTTATTCATGTGGTTTTGATTAGTTATGCAAAAACTAAAATTATCGGCCTATTTGCAAATAACGCGCAATGCGCTCACTTATTGCTCAAGCATTATTTATGCGCTTATATAAAAGCCGTTAAAAAAAGCTAAAATAAAACCGTAACCATTTGTTATTAAATAACTAAAAACGCTTTAAACCACGTATTGATAAATTTAAATTATCACCATAATCAATACATATAGACTCTCAATAAACAAGTCAACCACCCGCCTTTTAACGAACTTTAAGCCTTTGATTTAATATTCAATGTGAATGAATAAAGCCATCATTTATAAGTATTTTTCAACATCGGACATACGTCCTGTACTTAGTTTACATTTGCCGTAATGATGCTAGATTGACAACAAATTTTTATAAAAAGGCTTAGTTATGGAAAAGGTATTTCACTTAGGATTATGTATTGACGATTTAAAAGGGGCTGAACTTGCTATCGTCCCTGGTGACCCAGATCGTGCTGCACGCATTTCTCAATTCCTAGACAACCCAACCTGCCTTGCTCAAACACGTGAGTTTCATGTTTATTTAGGCCAGTTAAATGGTCACTCTGTGGTGATTTGTTCAACCGGTATTGGCGGCCCTTCAACCTCTATTGCTGTAGAGGAGCTGGCACAGCTTGGCGTACGTACTTTCTTACGTATTGGTACTACTGGGGCAATTCAGCCACATATTAATGAAGGTGATATTTTAGTAAGCCAAGCGTCTGTGCGTTTAGATGGCGCAAGCCAACACTTTGCACCACTTAGCTACCCTGCGGTATCTGACTTTTTTGCCACTCAAGCTATGGTGCAAGCGTGTAAAAACCTAGATATCGACTTCCACATTGGTATTACTGCCTCAAGCGATACATTCTACCCAGGGCAAGAGCGTTACGATACGCACTCGGGTTATGTACCTAAGTCATTACAAGGTAGCTGTGAAGAGTGGCAAAACCTAGGCGTGATGAACTACGAAATGGAGTCTGCTACCTTATTTACCATGTGTGCAGCGCTAGGCCTTAAAGCGGCGTGTGTTGCCGGTGTATTGGTTAACCGTACTCGCCAAGAAATTCCAAATGTTGATCACGGTGAAATTGAGAAAAAATCAGTGGCTGTGGTATTAGAAGCTGCAAAAGTACTATTAGGCTAATGCCTTTTTAGCGCTTTAATAAAACGCATAAAGCACAGCAATTGCTGTGCTTTATTGTTTTTAGCTTAACCTGAACTCTGGTTACCTTAGCTTTGCGCTAATCACTTCTATTTCTGGCAAATTGCTAAAGCTTGCAAGTACCGCACGTGCTACTCCCCCTTGGTTTTCATGGCCTTGGGTTTCTAACAGTGTAATTGCTTTAATCGTTTTATCGTTAAAGCTAAGACCCGCTAAAAACAATTGACTAAGCGCACTTTGTAGTGGCGAAAGGCTTGGGCTGTAAGCCGCGTTTTCTGCGTAACTGCCGTAAAAGTCACCATTGTTAAAGGTGCTTATTTTAACTGCGCTAAAGTTGTTACTGTAAGGTACGTAGGCCATTAGCGCCATGGCTGCTAGCTTTTCATCAAGAGCTGTATCTGCAAATGTGTGTTGCTGCTGTTTTGGGTTAAACAGGCTAAAATCGTTGCCTAAATCAGTGGGGCCAAATGAATGCGGTAATAAATCAGCTAATTTAAAATGTTGCTCTGGCAGTAAAATATCAAACTCTTTTGCATCAGCCAGTTCGTTCATAAACTGCCTGCAATAACCACATGGGGCATCGCTAATTGCTATTTTTAGTATTTTTTTTGCGCCATTTAACCACGCATTGTTAATCGCTGACTGCTCTGCATGCACGACTAAACTAAGCGCTTGGTGATCAAACTCGACATTCGCACCAAAATAAAAATTTATATCACCTTGCTCATCAAGTGCTTTAACAATAGCTCCCACATGAAAATGAGAAACAGGAGCCACGGAAAATTCAGACGCTAAAGGCACTAAACCTTGTAATAACGCGTCATCAGATACATTAAGTTGCGCGCATAATTGGCTAATATCGTTAGGATGTAAAATACCGCGCTGGGCTTTTAATTGGCTGCGTAATGCTTGAGTTTGCGTAACGCTTAGTGAGATATGTGAATTTGTGAGTGCTGTGTCTTGTTGCACAGTAAAAGTTGCTGATGCCATAACATATTATAATTATTTAATGGCTAAGTAGTTTAAAAGGTTAGGCGCCTAAATGCCAGCAAAAAAAGGGAGCACACTGTGCTCCCCTATTTTTTAGTTAAAGTAGACTAACCAGTATTGCGCATACCTGCGGCTATACCTGTCATAGTGATCATTAATGCATTATCAATATCACCTTCACTTACTTTATCGCTTGAGCGCGAGCGGCGCAGCAGCTCAACTTGCAGTACATTAAGCGGATCGGTGTACGGATTACGCAGCGCAATCGACTCTTTTATCCATGGTTGATCTGCCAATAAGCTATTTTGTGGGCTAAGCGATTGCACTAAGCTAATTGCTTCTTCTAGCTCTTTACGTAACGAAGTACCTAGTGGTTTGTACATATCTTCCACCAGCGCGTTATCGTAATGCTCACTTAACCAGCTATCGGCTTTACTAAATACCATTTCTAGCATTTCAAGACGTGCTCTGAAAAATGGCCATTGCAGGCTCATTTCGTGCAGTGTTTCTATGCCGTATTTATCGAGTGCCGCTTTTAAGCCTGTTAATGCGCCAAGCCATGCAGGTAACATTAAACGGTTTTGGCTCCATGCAAAAATCCATGGAATAGCACGTAAGCTCTCTACCCCACCATTTGGGTTACGTTTCGCAGGACGCGAGCCCAACGGTAATTTAGACAGCTCTAGCTCAGGCGTTGCCATTCTAAAGTAAGGAACAAAGTTTTCATCATGGCGAACCACATTACGGTAGTGATCGCACGACTGCTCGCTTATCAACTTCATCACTTCACGCCATTCTTGCTTAGGCTCTGGCGGTGGTAATAAGTTACTTTGCAGTACAGCACCCGCGTAAATATTTAAACTTTGCAGTGCTACATCGGGTAAACCAAACTTAAAGCGGATCATTTCGCCTTGCTCAGTTACTCGCAAGCCACCTTTTAATGAACCAGGCGGTTGTGAATGCAATGCTTGTGCAGCAGGTGCCCCACCGCGCCCTACCGTACCACCACGACCATGGAATAAAACAAGTTCAATGCCGCGCTTATCGGCAAGCTGCACTAGTTTATCCATTGCTTCGTACTGTGCCCAGCCCGCGGCCATCATGCCGGCGTCTTTAGCTGAATCAGAATAACCAATCATGACATTTTGGGTATTTTTAATATGCCCGCGGTACCATACATTATCAAGCAACGTGGTAATTACATCACTACCAGCGTTTAAATCGTCAAGCGTTTCAAACAAAGGCGCTACTGGTAAATCAAACTGACAGCCACTTTCTTTTAAAAGCAGTTGTACAGCTAAAATGTCAGAGGCGGTACGCGCCATTGAAATAATATACAAGCCAAATGTTTTTTCATCTTGCTTAGCTATTACATCAAAGGTGTCGAGCACTTCTTGCACCTCTGGACTAGGTTGCCAGTTTTTAGGAATAAGCGGACGGCGTGAGTTAAGCTCGGTAAGCAAAAATGCTTGCTTATCTTGCTCTTGCCATTGGTTGTAATCGCCTAAGCCTAGGTGGCGTGTAAGCTCAGAAAACACATCGCTGTGGCGGTCTGAATCTTGGCGTACATCAAGTTTTGCCAAACGCAGGCCAAAGCTATTTATACGGTGCAGTAAATCAAGTAATAAACCATCGGCGACAACTTTCATGTTGCACTTTAATAAAGAGCGATAGCACACCTCTACTGGGTGCTTGATTTGATTTATATCAGTGATTAAGTCTTCTGAATCGCTGCGCTTATTCTTGATTTTTGCACCTAAATGCACCACTGTTTCAGAGACTTGGTTTTTAAGCTTTTTAAGTACAGCGCGATAAGGTTCAAAGTCTTGTCCTGCCAGCTCAATTAGCTCATCGCTTGCATCTGACATGCTCAGCTCTGCGCTTAGCGTGTCAATATCACGGCTGTATAAATCAAGCGCCATCCAACGACCATGGTCAAGTACTTGCTGTGTTACCTGTGCGGTTACAAATGGGTTACCGTCACGGTCTCCGCCCATCCAAGAGGTAAACTCAATGGGGCTGTAATCAATTGGGAGCTCTAAACTTAAATGCTCTTTAACTTGATCTGAAAACTCACGTAAAAAGCGTGGCACAGCGTGCCATAAGCTGTTTTCAATAACAGCGTATCCCCATTTAGCTTCATCAACTGGGCTTGGGCGAGAACGACGAATATCATCGGTGTGCCATGCTTGACTGATAAGCTGAGCGATGCGATTTAAAATAGCTTCACGCTCTTGTGGTAAATTGTCTTTGCGCTCAAGCGAGGCTAAACAATCACTTAATTCTACGTGCTTATTAATAATTGTACGGCGCGTCACCTCGGTTGGGTGAGCGGTTAATACTAAGTTTATGTGGAGTTTTGAGAGTGTTTCGGCCAGATGATTACTATCTAATTGGCCTTCTTTTGCTTTTGCAGTTAACGTTTTTAATGTTTGAGTGAGAGGATTTAGTTGGCAAAAACCAACATCATTAAAACGCGAAACAGTGTGGAACTGCTCTGCTACATTAGCTAAATTTAAAAAATGATTAAATGAACGGGCAACCGGTAAAAGCTCTTCATCACTAAGCGCATGTAGTACCTCAATTAGCGCTTGTCTGTCGTCTTCGTTACCACTGCGAGATGACTTTGATAAAGCACGAATTTCCTCTACTTTATCTAAAATCGCTTGGCCTTGGGCATCTTTAATAGTTTGTCCTAGTAGCTGCCCAAGTAAATTAACATTACCTCGCAAGGCGGCATATTGTTCACTCATTTCTCAGTCTCCTTTGTTTCATGGAATGCTATTAATATCATCATGAGCGCAGATTTAATAGATCCATTTGCAATGGTGAATCGTAATTAGCTATATGTAAATTATTAGAAAACGGCTTTTATGATCATTTTTTACGACGCCAGCTGCCCGCTTTGCAATACCGAAATGCAGCACCTTAAAGATGCTGATACTAAACATAAAATTGTTTTAGAAGACCTTAATAGCCACGATTTTAGCGCACGTTATCCAAGTGTTAATAAAAACAAGGCCATGGCTATATTGCATGCACAGTTACCAACTGGCGAGATAATTTACGGCTTAGATGTTACCTATCAAGCGTGGAAAACAGTAGGAAAATACCGCTGGTTGAAAATTTTTCGCTTGCCAATAATTCGCTACTTCGCTGATGCCGCCTATATGTTTTTTGCAAAACATAGACAAAAAATTAGCCGTTTCCTCATGCCAAACGCCTCCTGTTTAAACGGCCAATGCACCGTTAATACAAAGGACAAACAATGAAAACAATTGTTTTATTTGGTGCCAGCAGCGCAATAGCACAAGCTTATATTGAGCACCTACAAATAAATGCACCCACAGTGCAAGTTATATGTGTTAGCTCAAAAAAGGCAGATACAAATAGTAATGTTGTTTACATAAAGAGCGATTACACAGCGCAAAGCTTAGCCAAGGTTACAACTTACTTAAAAGAGCAAAATGCCGATATTCAACAAGTCGTTATGTTTAATGGCACATTGCACAATAAAAACCACATGCCAGAAAAAAAGCTAGAAGAGCTAAACGCAGACTATTTTAACGAATTATTTAATTCCAACACACTCACTCCCTTACTGTGCTTGCAGAGCATTTTACCGCTGTTAACACATAAAACGCAGTGCACTATAACGGCGCTCAGTGCGCGTGTGGGCAGTATTAACGATAATAAATTAGGTGGTTGGTATACATACCGCGCATCTAAAGCGGCCTTAAACATGCTATTTAAAACCGCAGCGGTAGAACTGGCGCGCCGAGCTAAAAATACTAAACTGGTGTTATTTCATCCGGGCACTACCGATACTGCGCTTTCAAAACCATTTCAAAAAAACGTACCTGCGGATAAGCTTTTTAGCGCTGAATTTGTAGCTAAACAGCTTTTTACATTTACGTTTAATAACCCTCATTTAGAACTTAACGGTGAGCCCGCCTATTTAGATTGGCAAGGCGAAGCCATACCCTGGTAAGGACCTTTAATGCATTTT
Source organism: Pseudoalteromonas sp. 2CM37A (assembly GCF_023161885.1). Classification (NCBI taxonomy): domain Bacteria; kingdom Pseudomonadati; phylum Pseudomonadota; class Gammaproteobacteria; order Alteromonadales; family Pseudoalteromonadaceae; genus Pseudoalteromonas; species Pseudoalteromonas sp. 2CM37A. The sequence goes on along the minus strand of NZ_JALNTJ010000002.1, from coordinate 408,070 downwards.
ACTAAAGAGCGCATAAACGCACTTGAAAAACACACTCGTACTCATTTAATTAATTCACTTTCGGGTTTTAAAAGCGCCAACTTAATTGGCACGCAAGACAAGCAAGGCAATACAAATGTAGCTATTGTTAGCTCGGTTATTCATTTAGGGGCTCACCCGCCATTGGTTGGCATGATAATGCGCCCTAATAGCGTGCCTCGCCATACGTTTGAAAACATCATAGAAACCGGCTGTTACACCATTAACCAAGTTAATAAGGCCATATATAAGCAAGCTCATCAAACATCAGCTCGCTACGATAAAGGCGAGTCAGAATTTGACGCAACAGGTTTAACGCCAGAATACCTAAATGAATTTACAGCCCCTTTTGTGCAAGAGTCGCGATTAAAATACTCTGTGAAATACGTTGAGCACCAACACTTAGCCGTTAATGGCACCGAGCTGGTTATAGGTGAAATTACTGATGTGTATTTAGATGAAGCGGCGCTACAAAGTGATGGCTTTTTAGATTTACAAGCTATTGAGACTGTGGCTGTAACTGGGCTTGATAGTTACCACACTAGCAATAAATTATCGCGTTTACCTTACGCTAAAAAACCTTAGCATGCATGTTGTCGCATAATATTGAATTATGGTTTTACATTAAACACAATGCCTAACACCAATCTGCTTATTGGGGCTTTTTAACATTTTAGTGAAATTTAATTTGTTCAATTGCTCAAGTATTTATGCAGCTTGGTATTGAAACCAAGGAGACTTTTATGGCCACACTAGGCGTTGGTACACACACAAGCGAGCAAGCATTAGCGGGATTAAGCAATATGACCGCCAATGTAACCCCTATTCAAGCAGATGAATATTTACAGCGCATTGCAAAAGCACAAGCTTATATGCAAGCAAATAATATTGATGCAATTTATTTAAATGCAGGTACAAACCTCACTTACTTCACAGGTATGAAATGGTATGCAAGTGAGCGCATGGTTGGCGCCATTTTACCCGCTATAGGCGATGTACAATACATAGCCCCTTATTTTGAAATTGGCACCCTAAACGGCTTTAAAGTGATTGAAGGCCCCATTCATGGATGGCAAGAACACGAAAGTCCATATGCGTTATTTGTAAGTGTACTCAAGCAGCTCAACATTAATGACAATGCCACAATAGGCATTGATGAAAGTGCCCAATTTTTTATATTCGACGGTATTAACAAAGCGCAAAAAGGCCTAAATATAGTTAATGCACAGAGCGTTACTGCACATTGCCGCATGCATAAGTCGGTAAACGAATTAGCGCTCATGCAATGCGCAATGGATATGACTTTAGCTGTACATCAAGCAACTGCAAGCATGCTTTACGAAGGTATTACCACCACAGAGGCAGAAGCCTTCATTAAAAAAGCGCATCAAAAAGTAGGTGCCCCCGGTAACTATTTTTGTATTGTTTTATTTGGTGTGGCGACCTCATTTCCACATGGCGTTAAAGATGCGCAAGTGCTTAAAAAAGGCGATATGGTATTAATAGATACCGGTTGCAAAGTGCATGATTACCTTTCAGATATAACCCGCACCTATGTATTTGGTGAGCCAACAGTGCGCCAGCGCATGTTTTGGGATCATGAAAAAGCAGCGCAACTCGCCGCCTTTAGTGCTGCAAAAATTGGCGCTACGTGTGAAGCAGTTGATGCCGGCGCTCGTCACTATTTAGCGGCTCAAGGATTGGGGCCACAGTACCAAACACCGGGCTGCCCGCATCGTACGGGCCATGGTATTGGCTTAGATATTCACGAATGGCCTTATTTAGTCGGTGGAGACAAAACCCCACTTGCACCTGGCATGTGTTTTAGTAACGAGCCAATGCTAGTAATACCTGATGAATTTGGTGTACGTTTGGAGGATCACTTTTATATGACCGACAACGGCCCGCATTGGTTTACACAACCAAGTTATAGTATTGACGACCCGTTTGGGCTGAACGCTTAAACCCTTTATAAAGAGCAGCCATTAGCTGCTCTTTTTAGTTTGAGGATTGATAATGCATACTTCATCCCAATATCGTTTGTTATACCAAAGCAATCCGCAAAAGGATGAATATGAAAAACTTTAAAATTGATATCGTGTCAGACGTAATGTGCCCATGGTGCGTAATAGGTTACAAAAACCTAGAAACAGCGCTTGGCCAACTTAAAGACGAGATGAGTGCAGATATTACGTGGCATCCTTTTGAGCTAAATCCTGACATGCCGCTTGAAGGTCAAAATTTAAACGAGCACCTAATGCAAAAGTACAACCTAAGCGAAGAGCAAGGCGATGAAAATCGTAAAAACATGTTCGAAGCAGGTCAGCGTGCCGGGTTTACCTTTAATTTTGATGGTGAGCGCATCATGATCAACAGCTTTGATTTACACCGCCTACTTACCTGGGCGCGTGAAGAAGATAAGCAAACCGAATTAAAGCTTGCCATGTTTAAAGCACACTTCACCGATTTAAAATACTTAAATCAAGAAGAGGCACTGCTTGATTTAGTAGAAAGTGTTGGCCTTGATAAAGAACAGGCGCGTAGTATTTTACACTCAGATAAATACGTTCAAACAGTACGCCAAGAGCAAGACCGCTTTAAGCAACTCGGTATTACCTCAGTCCCTACATTTATTATCAACGATAAATACGCAATCAGTGGCGGACAACCAAGCGACTCGTTTATTCAAGCACTAAAACAAATTAGTGAAGAAGAAGCCAAGCAAGACGCTTAGCAAGTAAGCTGCTGTTTAACATATATAAGGCTGCGCAATGCAGTCTTATATGATTATTAAGGGTGCAGTGTAACTTAACTGTCTACGTGAGCCGATATTTCTATAAGCTTTTAACAAAAACCCTCTGCTACTCAAACCTTACGCTCTGCACTTTTATAAAAGTGCTGGCACTATACGTGCATTGTCTATTATGTGTTCTTAATGAGTGTGCTGCGCGCTATTTTATTTCAAATGCCACGTAAATATTACAAGGTGCTATTAACTTCTTTCATACCGCCATTCACTCTCACTATTACTTAAGGGCTAACGAGTAACCAATTACGCATAAGGGGCAAGCATGGCTAAGTCAGCAACATTATACAGAATGGTAACCAATGAGCATATTTGCCCATTTGGACTCAAATCAAAAGATTTACTTAAGCGAAAGGGCTATAAGGTAGATGATAAGCCGCTGACTTCGCGCGAAGAAACCGATGCATTTCAACAAAAGCACAATGTTGATACCACACCACAAACATTTATCGATAACGAACGCATTGGCGGGTATGACGACCTGCGCGCTTACTTTAATAAATCGGAGCCTGGTCAACAAGGTACTACTTATACTCCCGTAACGGCCATTTTTGCTGTTACCTTATTGCTTGCCTTTGCATTTAGCTACTCGACTGGCTTTGCACTTTTTTCAATGCATACAGTTATGCTGTTTGTCGCGTTAACAATGGGCGTACTGGCTATTCAAAAATTACGCGACTTATACAGCTTTAGTAATTCTTTTATAACCTATGATTTATTTGCGATGAAAGTAGTGAGATATGCTTATGTGTATCCATTTTTAGAAGCATTTGTAAGTATTGGCATGATTGCAGGGCTTTCAGCTTATATTGTTGCACCAATTTCTTTATTTATTGGGGGTGTTGGTGCCGTGTCGGTGATTAAGGCTGTTTACATAGACAAACGAGAGCTTAAATGTGCCTGTGTTGGCGGAGATAGTAATGTACCGCTGGGGTTTGTCTCTCTGACCGAAAACCTGTTTATGATTGCTGCGGGTATCTGGATGTTTATTAAATAAAAAAACTGAATACTAAACAGGCTGCAGTGTGCAGCCTTTTTACTATTTGTCAGCGAGCTTATTAAGTACGATAAAGCACTTTAATTACATGCCAGCCAAATTTAGTTTTAACTAAATGTGGCTCTAAAATAGCGCCATTAAAGGCTATTTTGTCAAACTGTGGAACCATTTGCCCGCGTCTAAATTCGCCAAGGTCACCGCCTTTTTTACCTGATGGGCACGACGAGTATTTTTTAGCTAAGGTTTGAAACTTGGCACCTTTACCTAATTGCTTAATAATGTCTTCTGCTATTTCTTTGTGTTTAACCAATATGTGGAGTGCGTGCGCTGTACTTGCCATTTCAAAGCCCTGATAATTTAAAACGCGGCGATTTTAGCACAGCCACCTAAACCTAGCATCTACTTATAGCTAAGTTAACTTAGCCAATTATAAATAATGTTTTGTATCCTCTGGGTTGGGTACTCTGCAATACTGATATTTGCCAAATAAGGTATACCGGTTTAAAGCAATTTTATCGTATAGCCAATTATTAAAGGTGTTGGGTAAAACACTAAATACAGTGGCTAGTTTGTAGGGGTAACCTAGCTGCTTAACCACTTCAAAAAAAGCATGGCTTTGCGTGTACGCTTTGCCGTTTTGTAGGTAAACCATTGAGGCGTATTGTGTGGTTGAAAAACCAAAGTGAGTTAATAACAGTGCACCTTTTGGGGATTGCACGCTGCACAGTTTAAAAATGGCAGTGGCATCGTTACTAATTATAAAATTACACCACGCACTACATAATTTGCACTGTGCATCGAATAATATAATTTTTTGATTACGCATTAATGTAGCCGCATCATCACTCATTTTATACCCCTTAAGCAGTTACTGCTGAACCGGCTTTTTTTGTAACTTACGCTGCAATGTGCGCCTATGCATATTGAGTTGCCGCGCAGTGGCCGACACATTACCGTTATTACTATGTAGCACTTGCTGAATATGCTCCCACTCTAAGCGCTCTGGTGACATAACTGGTGTGGCAAAATCACTAACATTTTGTGTATTTAAATCTGCGTTTAGGGCCTTTAATAGCGTGGCCATATCAACGGGTTTAGTAAGGTAGTCGTTAGCGCCTAAACGCATGGCCTCTACTGCGGTGGCAATGCTTGCAAACCCTGTTAATAATACAATATACGCCTGCGGTAATAAGCTGCGAAGTGGCTTAATTAAGCCAAGGCCGTTATCGTCACCTAGTTTCATATCGAGCAAAATAAAATCTGGTAAGTGTTTATGTGCACTGAGTAATGCATCACTTTGGTTATGCGTAACTTCACAACTAAAGCCTTGCTTTGTTAAACGCCGAGCAAGTGTACTGGCAAGGTTTATATCGTCTTCAATTATCAGTAATTTCATGTAAGTGATTGCTCATTATTTGCTATGGCTAATTTTACTTTAGCCACTGCCCCGCCACCAGCGTGATTATACAAAGTTAACGAGCCGTTTAGTCGCTCAAACGTTACATTAGAAAGTAAAACCGCAAGCCCCATACCTTGGCTGCTAGGCATAAGTTGCCCGCCAAGCTCTGCTAATTGTGAGTGGCTAAAACCGCTACCAAAATCACGAATTAGCAAATATATACTTTCACTGTGTTGATTATCTTGCTGCCAGCTTAGCTCTAACTGGGTTTGGTTATTTTTTTGATTAGCAATGCATGCATTTTGTAGCAAATTAAGTATGGCGGGCAATAGCATTGCATCACTTTTTAAGGTGGCTGCTATTGGCTCACTTAACCAATTAATGTGCTGATCAGGGTATTGCAGTAATAATGTATCGATGATCTGCGTTTGTAGCTGCTTTACTGTAATGTGCTCGGTGGTATTTTTATTACGAAGCTGAGCAGAGAGCTTTCTAAAGTCATTTAATTGCCTAGCACATTGCTTGAGCGGCGTTTGCATTTGCACCACGACAGGGTTATTTGGCTGATCTTCTAAAAGCTCTTCAAATAGTAATTGTAAGTTAGCGATAGGACTGGCTAGTTGATGGGTTATTTGCGCAGCTGCGCCATCTAGGGTTACCAGTTGCTCGTTGCGCAATTGCTGCTCGCGAGCTTTAGCTATTGTGCGCTCTCGCTCCTTTAATGCTCTACTCATAGCGCCAATAACCAAAGCGATAACGCTTGCACTTAAAACAAAATTCACCCACATGCCTATAAAATGCCCGCTCATATTCATTTGATGCATACTGTGATCGGGCATTCTAATTAATAAAAAGCTATAGGCGGCAATAGCAAGAACCGCTATATAAGCGAGTCCTTTTTCACGAAGGGTGACCGCTGCAATCATGATAGGTAGCAATAATAGCGATACAAACGCATTGGTTGCGCCGCCACTTAATGAGAGCAAAATAGTTAAAAACAGCACATCCGCAGTGAGCTGCATTAACATGCCAACTGGGCGAGCTTGGCTCACATTTCGATAGGCAAATACGCTCACTAATTGAAATATCGCCTCTATGGCTATTACCACTAATAAAGGGAGTAACGCTATTTGGTGTTCTAATAAAAAATACACGCTTAGTACAGCAATTAACTGCACAGCAATAGCACCACTTCGCAGCATTAAAAGGCGACTAATGGTCGGGTCGGTTTGCATAAACAAGGTGTGATGTACCTATAAAATTTAATACGTTAAAAAGTTAATCTTCATCCATTGATATAGTAAACAGCGCGCACGGGGGCCCTTGATGAAACACCATTTTCCATTGTTCATTACTTTTACGCCAAAGCGACATACGTAAGGAGTAATTAAACTCACTTCGGGCTGAGCGCCTATAAGCCGCTTGGTAACTAATTTGCGCGACATCATCGCTAAGCATTCGCCCTTTAAAGTGCTGATTATAAAACTGCGGAACAACCTCGGTAGGTAAACGTGTGAGTACGTGCTGCTTATCAAATACGGTGCCATTAGCTGCAATTTCAATAAATTCATCATCAAGTAAGGCATTTAATGCATGGCTTGATTGACGAACATCAGGGTCGAGCAACTGTCGTTCGGCCTCTATCAAGTGATTAAACAACGACACTTTTATTTTATTGCTCATGGGCTTCCTTATTATGTATGCAATTGCCACGTGTTTGTGTGTTTATATGTTAAACGGGCAGTAATTAATAATATCGGCTTACTTTAATTCACTCAAGCTAACAGCTTTAACGCAGTGCCATAAACGCAAGCCACTTACGTTTAAGTAAAGCCGCAAAATCATGCACTATTCAATTATATGCTGTTTAACACATCGCTACGTATAGTTTTAATACTTGCTTACTCTTTAAACAAGCTTTACGTTAAATTGCCCACAATTACTATTATTTACGAGACAAAACAGGTTAATAACTTCTCTTAAAGGGCAATTTTTGATATAACTCACCCATTAGCAATACACGTCAGACCACCTTTTTAAGAGAACACACTATGGCCTACGCACATATTACTGGTTGGGGTAAATGTATTCCACCAGCAAGCATTAGCAACGATGAAATTAGCGAAATAGTTGATACCAACGATGAGTGGATCACCACACGTACTGGTATTAAATCTCGTAGGGTTAGCCATGTTAGCACCGCAGAACTTGCAACCGTTGCCGCAAAGCACGCCATCGATTGTGCAGGGATTGACGCAAAAGATATCGATTTAGTTATTTTAGCAACGTGTACCCCTTCTACTGTAGTGGCCAATACCGCCTCTTTAGTACAGAAAAACATTGGTGCTACCGGCGCTGCAGCTATGGATACCAATGCTGCGTGTTCTGGTTTTTTATATGCCCTTCAGGCAGCTACCGCACAAATTCAGGCGGGTATGATCAAAAAAGCCGTGGTTATTGCTGCAGAGCGCATGACTTGGTATGTAAACTGGGCACGCCGTGACAGCGCTGTATTATTTGGTGATGGCGCAGGCGCAGTAGTATTAGAAGCCGCAGATACACCCGCAGGCCTGTTAGGTACTAAAACCGGTTGCGACAGCGAAGACAGAGACATTTTGCATATCACCAACTTTGGTAGTGATTTAAATAAATATGAGCCAATTGGCCCATCGGACTTACTGTTTGAAGGCCGTGAAATTTTCAAACGTGCCGTTAAAGGTATGAGCGAAGCGTGTGATGATGTATTAACGCAAGCCAACCTAAGCCTTGATGACATAAACGTATTAGTGCCACACCAAGCTAACTTACGTATTATTCAAGCAATTCAGCATCGTTTAAAAGTGCCAGATGAAAAAGTAATGGTAAACATTGCTGACTACGGTAATACCTCAGCCGCTACGATTGCTATTGCGTTATGTGAAGCCGTAGAGCAAGGCTTAATTAAGCCGCATTCAAATATTATGTCGGCAGCGTTTGGCGCAGGTTTAACGTGGGCAGCAAGCTATATAAAGTGGGGCGAGCGTGTTACGCCGATTAAAGTAAGTGATGCAACTTTGCCACCGTGTGAGCTAACCGGCCTTGAGCTTGTAGCCCCCGCAGTTAAAGCCTGCAAAGACGCTGAGCCGAGCTAAACGTTTTTAAAGCACATAAAAATTAAACGCACTTTTTAGTGCGTTTTTGTTTTTTAGGAGAACAAACTCATGGAGCTAACTACATGGAACTATTAGGCATTCATCATGCTGCTGTTATTTGCAGTGATTACGCCCACTCTAAGCACTTTTATAGTAACGTACTTAAACTTAAAGTTATTAACGAGCATTTTAGGGCCGCGCGTAATTCGTATAAATTAGATTTAGCGATGCCTGATGGCAGCCAAATAGAGTTATTTTCGTTTGATGGAGCACCTGCAAGACCAAGCTACCCAGAAGCGCAAGGCTTAAGGCATTTAGCATTTAAAGTTAAAAACGTTGCCCAAGCAAAGCAGTATTTAGAGTCACAAAATATAACTGTGGAAGAGATAAGAGTGGATGAAATAACCGGCAAAAAATTCACCTTTTTTGCCGATCCAGATAACTTACCGCTTGAGTTATACGAGGTATAACCCTCGTATAACAAGGTTTATTTAAAGCGGCTTTGCAAGTAATTAAATACCGCACGAATACCTAACGCTTCGCCGCCGGTTGGGCGCCCAGGTAAAGCACGTAAATTCCACGCCATTACATCAAAATGTACCCAGGGTGTGGTTGGCTCTACAAACTCTTTTAAATAAAGCGCCGCGGTAATTGCACCACCAAATGGTGTGCTGGCACAGTTTGCCATATCGGCTACATCGCTCTTTAAAAAGCTTTTGTACTGATCAAATAAAGGCAATTGCCATACAGGGTCGCTTACATCCATACCGGCATCAATAATACCATTTGCTACATCGCGCTCTGTTGAGAAAAAGCCCGGTAGCTCAGTACCTAAAGCAACACGACAAGCACCGGTAAGGGTCGCAAAGTCAATAATTAGCTCAGGGTTATCGTTTTGTGCCTCGCTAAGCGCATCACACAATACTAAACGCCCTTCTGCATCGGTATTGTCTATTTCAACCATAATGCCTTTACGCGTTTTAATTACATCACCTGGGCGAAATGCATTTCGCGATACCGCGTTTTCAACCGCAGGCACTAAAACACGCAGTCTAATTGGTAAATTAGCCGCCATAATTAGCTGCGCTAAAGCAATAACGTGCGCTGCCCCGCCCATGTCTTTTTTCATGTTACGCATGCCCGAGCTTGGTTTTAAATCAAGCCCGCCAGAGTCAAAACATACCCCTTTACCGACTAAGGTAATAAGTGGTGCGTTTTCATCGCCCCATTTTAAATCAAGTAATCGCGGTTTGTTTTCGCTGGCGCGCCCGACCATGTGTATTGTTGGGTAATTTTGCTCAAGTAGCTCATCGCCAATCCACTGGGTAAATTCGCCGTTGTAATTATTGGCTAAATCTTCCATTACTTGCGATAAATGCTGCGGCATCATATCTACCGCAGGTGTGTTTACTAAATCACGCGCTAAATAAATGGCATCAGCTTGTTGCTTAATACGCTGATACAGCGCTTCATCGGCAATGGCTAACTGTGCTTTTGCAGTTGGTTTTTCTTTATATTCACTAAATTCATAGCCGCCTAACACAAAACCAAGTGCGACTTGCTCTGTAAAGGCATCAGCGCCTTGAATTTGATACGTGCCCAGCGGTAATTTATTGGCAAGCTCGCCTGCGGCCCAAAAATCATTTTGGCTTTGTAATAAACAATAAACGTGGCTGAGCTCACCGGTTTGCGCGTCAGGCACAAGCGCTAAACCTTGCTTTTCAAAGCCGCTATTTGTTAACCATGTTTGGATAAAAGCCGGTTGTTGTGATTGCCAGTCAGTTAACTCGTTTTTAAGAATAAAAGATAAAGGAATACCAGAAGAAGTATGACGAAGTAATGCACTCATTGAAAAGCTCATATAATAAAAAATGGTAGCTCAAAGCATACCAATAAGACCGGCTAAAAGGTATAGCTAATTTTAGCCAGATTTATTCTTTATTAGGCGCTTTAGTGTGTTGTTTTAAATCCTCTTTAACTATTTCGGCGTCTAGCTCTTTAACTGGTTTATTAATGTTAAACGAGCTGGGCAATACATCTACACCTACCATTCTGCCTAGCTTTACAACCAATGGAATAGTAATAGGGGCAAACGGCAGTACGGCAAATACACCTAAGCCAAGCCCTTTTAAAATATCTACAAACTGCTCATTAGCACGCTTTAACTCTTCTTTGCTGGTTTGCCCTTGCGTGTAACGCCTATAAATGGTGAGCATTTCTATGGTTTCTTGCCTTTCTTGCGCAAGAGCAATTTTTAGCGCCACCATTGCACGACGAAAGCGAAGCTGTTGGCGCTTTTTACTAATTTTAACTACCCGCCAAGGCGCACGGTGAATAACTTTATATAATCGCATACCCTTTATTTTCACACATAAAGGGTTTTACACAAGAATAATTTACTTAATACGCCCTATACTTTACTCTTTTGCACCATAACAGTGCTCACAAGCTCATTTTTATGCAAAACAAACAAATAATAGTACTCCTCAAACCCCAAGAACCACAGCCTGATGAATGCTGCGGCGGAGGTAGCTGTAGCCCTTGTGTGTGGGACGAATACAGACAAAAATATCGTGACTGGCAAGCGCAAAACACACCACCTGCCTCACAAAAAGAAACAAGTTGATAACATCCACCCACCCACTTCGCGCATTAAATCTTCGAAAAAGCGATAAAACCGCACTTTATTAGTTCAAATTAGTTACATACTGCACCATTGTTGCAAATATATTTTATTTTGAACTTTTTGTTATTAAAGAGTTAATTATTAATTGCCCTGAAAGTTTTTTATGTATAGTCTGTACATAGGACTTCACATGAGGTGGGCTTTTAGCTTTAAGAAGTCGAGTAGGTTGACTCTTTATCCCCATGTGAATACGTCCAAAATTATAAATAAGTAATGTTAATTACTGCATTACGTACAAAATATATTCTAACTGGGGAAAATTAGAATGAAACTTAAAAGCAACGCGCTAAATCAAGCAATTAAATTTGCATTAGCAACAACAACCACCGCAGGTTTGTTTATTTCAGGTTCTGCTGTTGCAGCAGAAGAAAGTGAAACTAAAGTTAATAAAAACGTTGAAAAAATTGCCGTAGTGGGTACTCGCTCAGCGCCACGCTCTATTGGTGATTCACCGGTTCCTATTGATATTATTGGCGGTGAAGAGCTAGAAAAGTCTGGTAACACAGACATGCTAGAGCTACTTAAAGGCTCTGTTCCTTCTTTTAATGTTCACCAAAACCCAATCAGTGATGCTGCATCACTAGTACGCCCAGCTAACTTACGTGGCTTACCTTCAGACAGCACATTAATCCTTTTAAACGGTAAACGCCGTCACCGTGCTTCTGTTATTGCATTTTTAGGTGGTGGTATTAACGATGGTGCACAAGGCGCTGATATTTCAGTTATTCCTAGCATTGCACTTAAGCAAGTAGAAGTACTACGTGATGGTGCAGCAGCACAATACGGCTCAGATGCAATCGCAGGTGTAATGAACTTCCAACTTAAAGATGCCTCTGAAGGCGGTAAATTTGAAGTACGCCATGGTCAATACTACGAAGGCGACGGTGATACCACACAGATATCGGGTAACGTTGGCTTACCATTTACAGACAACGGTTTTGCTAACTTAAGTTTTCAATATAAAACAGCAGATGCAACAAGTCGCTCAGAGCAACGCCCTGATGCAGCCGCACTTTCTGCTGCAGGTGTACCAGAAGTGTCTTCGCTTGCGCAAGTTTGGGGTGCTCCAGAGGTTGATGACGACATTTCAATTTTTGGTAACTTTGGTTTAGAACTAACAAACGACTCAGAATTTTATATGTTTGGTAACTACTCTGAGCGTGATGTACGTGGTGGTTTTTACTACCGTAACCCGCACACTCGCCCAGGTGTATACTCAAACGATGGCGGTGAAACACTGCTTGTTGCCGATTTAACAGAAGACATGAGCGGTAACTGTCCAACTATCGCAATTGATGACAACGTACTAGATAACCCTGACTACATTAGCGGTGTTGCTAATAACCCTGATTGTTTTGCATTTAACGAAACCATTCCTGGCGGTTTTACACCTAACTTTGGTGGCAACATTACCGATACCTCTTTAACTATTGGTACAAAGGGTATGTTTACGGGTGGTTTCCTTAAAGATGCATTTTACGATTTAAGTGGTACGGTGGGTTTAAACGAATCTCGCTACTTTATTTACGACACGGTTAATGCGTCATTAGGTGCAGACAGCCCACGTGATTTTAGCCCAGGTAAATATGAGCAACTAGAGAAAAACTTTAACTTTGACCTTTCTAAAGGCTTTAATTTAGGCCTAGCGTACGATGTAAATATTGCCGGTGGTTTAGAATGGCACGAAGAAACATTTACTGTAATTTCGGGTGATGAAGCATCATTCACTGCAGGTCCTTTAACTGAGCAAGGTTTTGGTATTGGCTCTAATGGTTTCCCTGGTTTCAAACCTTCTGATGCAGGCGAATATACACGCCGTAACTACGCAGCTTATGTAGATATTGAAGCACCATTTACAGAAGAATTCTTAATGGGCCTTGCGGTACGTTTTGAAGATTACGACAGCTTTGGTACAACAACAAACTACAAAGTAATGGCGCAGTACCACGTAACTGAAGATCTAAATATTCGTGGCTCAGTAAGCACAGGTTTCCGTGCCCCTACTGTTGGCCAAGCTAACGTAAGTAACGTACAAACCAACTTAAGTGACGGTGTATTACAAGATTCAGCACTTTTACCACCAACAAACCCAATTGCAGTGCAATTAGGTGGTACAGAGCTTGAGCCAGAAGAATCGCAAAGCTACACATTAGGTGCGGTTTACACTATTGGCGATTTATTTGTAACACTTGATTACTACAACATTGAAGTTGATGACCGTATCAGCCAATCTGAAAAAATTGTACTTAGCCAAGATGATAAAGATACGTTAGAAGCAGCAGGCGTACCAAATGCGCAAAGCTATGCACAAGTGAGCTTTTTCACAAATGACTTTGATACAACAACACAAGGTATTGACTTAGTAGCAAACTACACAGCTGACATGCTAGGCGGAAGCTCTACATTTAGCCTGGCTTACAACTGGAATGAAACTGAGGTAACTAAGTTCAGCGACATTACTGGTGAGTTTAAAGTTAAGCGTTTAGAAGAAGATTTACCTAACCACCGTGCAACGCTTACTTGGGCACAGCAGTGGGAATCTTTTTCAATGTTTACCCGTGCTAATTACTACGGCGAATACCAAGGTGTTCACGTAGATTACGATGCAACAGCAAAAACAGCTGATGCAGCCGTGACCATTGACGCTGAAATAACGTACTTCTTAAATGAGTCTATTAGCTTCTCGGTAGGTGCACAAAACATCTTTGACCAAGACGCTGAAAAACTTGATTTTGAAGACCGTACGGGTATCCCTAACAATAACTGGGGTGGCCAATACTACGAAACGTCTCCATACGGTATTAACGGTGGCTTCTACTACGCGAAAGCAACCTATACTTTCTAATATTTTTTCATGATAAACCAAGGCGAAATGTTAAGACATTTCGCCTTTTTTATTTTATATTAATTAAAAAACAATAATGCCTCATCATGCTAATTAAAAAAGCCAATCAATTATTACAAGAAAATAAACTCAAAGAAGCCGAGTTTCATTTTAAAGCAATTTTAAATAGTAACCCGCAAAGCGGCGAAGCATTATTTGGTTTAGGCAGGATAGCACTTAGGTTAGAGCGCTTTGATGCAGCGGTATACTTATTACAAAAAGCATGCGAACGTTTACCCCATATGCTTGAGCCACTGCACGCCCTTGCCGATGCATTTAACGGTGTTAATTCCCCTAATGATGCGCTTAAAGTACTCGAATATGCTAAAAGCCTCGCAAGCCATAACCCAGAGCCTCATTATTATTTAGCTCAGCATTATTTAAGCTACGGCGAATTAGACAAAGCACACACCACATTTGCGCATGCACTAAGCATGGGGCTATACCCCGTAACTGCCTATATTTTATTTGAACTAGTACAATTAGGCCGTTTCAATAAAGAACATAATTATGTGAGCAACCTGCACCACTTTTTAACGCAAACGAATAACGTGCGTTTAAAAATGGTGTGTTACTACGCGTTAGGTAAAAGCTACGACAAACTAGAAGATACAGAGCAAGCATTTAACTACTATGTGCTTGCCAACAAACTTCAAAAAAAGCTTACTCACTTTAAAACCAGTGACTTAGTGCCTTTTTATGAAACAATTATAACGTATAATACACAACAGCTAATTGCATTTGCCGATCACACTTTTACCGGCACTATTACGCCCGTGTTTATTATTGGTATGCCCCGCAGCGGCTCAACCTTACTTGAGCAAATGATGGCCAGCCACTCACAGTTTGCTACATTAGGTGAAAACACCAGTATTGCTAACCAAGTGGTGGCATTTATAGAGCAGCAAACGCAAACCCCTTACCCGCAATGCTTAAGCGCACTTAGTAACGATTTAATCGCAAAAGCTCGCAATATTTATATTGAAGAGTTAAAAAAAGCACAGCCTATACGCCCTTTCATTATTAATAAGCTACCGAGTAACTATCAGTCTATTGGCTTAATTTACTTGCTGTTCCCTAATGCTAAATTTATTAATTTAAGTAGGGATTTTAACGCCACTGCTTTTTCGGTGTTCAGTAACTATTTTGCCGAAAATGAGCCGTACTTTTGTGATTTAAAAGAATTCAAACTTTACCATGCGTTGTATGCAAAATTAATGGATCATTGGCGCAGCCTGCCCTCATTACCGCTATACGATATTCATTATGAGCAAATAGTTGCCGAGCCTGAGTCGCAGCTAAGTGCTTTATTTTCGTTTTTAGGGTGTGAGTATGAACCGCAATGCTTAGCATTTTATAAGCGTAAGGCTGCTGTTAGCACATTAAGCAAACAAGCCATTAGGCAGCCAATTAATACACAGGCACTCGCGCATTGGGAGCGCTATAAAACACCGCTTTTAAAACAATTTGAATGAGCCTAATTGCCTAACTGTGCTCGTTAAACCAGCTTACAACATCTTTAAATTGCTCATCCCGTGCCTGAGGGTGAGTAAGCATATTAATATGATCGTAATCCACACTATGACCATGGCGCTTGCCATAAATTTTAAGGGTTTGTTTTCCAGGTCCGGACTCTGCCATAAACTTTTTAATATCAATAGGCTGCGCAAGAGCTTTATCGTTTACAGCGCCAATATGTAGTGTAGGAGGCACCTGCACTTTAGCTAAGGCTTTTGCATAGTCAAAACCATCATCGCTATCTATCCATGGCCTTTTTTTAGCCCACTGCATGCTTTGATAATGCGACTTTTGCGATTCGTTATCGCTGCCCCACTTATAGCCTTTTGCGTTTAAGTACCCCTGTTTTTTAGCCAATATGGGCGCCATAAAGTACCAAATTATATTTGCTTGTAGTAACTTTTTAGGGTGATTGTTAAACAAAGAGCGTTTAGAGCCAAAATAAGCACACGCTTTAACCTCTTTTAAATACTCAGGAAAACGTGCAAAAACGCTATTCATTAAAACGCCCCCCCAAGAGTGAGCAACCCAATAGTCTGGCTTTTTACCCTCAAATTGTTCAATGTAATTAATAAAGGCGGGGATATCTTCTACTATTGCCTCTGTTTGACCATATTTAGTCTGCTCCGAAATAAGCGGCTTGCTCTCTCCACGCCCGCGCAGGTCTGCTACATAACAGCAGTAGCCTTGCTCAGCCAAATAAGGGGCTAGCCCTTTATTGCTGTGAGTATAAAAAATTTTGCCATTTTCTACTGCGCCGTGCATAAAAAACACCACGGGGCCCGCTTGCTTGTCGTTTGCTATACGGCGTAAATGCAGCGTTTGCTGATTGCCTAGTTGAACAAAATGGGAGTGCTGTGTAATTGCCACAAATTTTCCTTTATTATTTTTAGCCACTCATCCTACCAGTACCACTGTTAATTCTAAAGTAAATGGTTGCACTTTTTAGTGGGGCATTTGATACAATTGCGCCATTATTTAATTGCTAAATTAATGCTATGAAATCAAAACAAGTCTCTAACAAGCTCCACCCACGCAACCAACATTTACATGGCTACGATTTAGACATGCTATGCGATAAGCATGATGCGTTAACCCCTTTCATCATCGTCACCCCTGCGGGGAGTAAGAGCATTGACTTTACCAATAACACAGCAGTAAAAACGCTTAATCAAGCGCTTTTAAAAGCGCATTATAAAATAGATTTTTGGGATATTCCTGAGCATAACCTATGCCCTCCTATTCCTGGTCGCGTTGATTACATTCATTACTTGGCAGACTTATTAAGCGACGACAACCAACAAAATATTCCAACTGGCAGGCAAATTAAGGTGCTCGATATTGGCACAGGGGCCAATTTGGTCTACCCGTTAACGGGTAATCATGAATACAACTGGCACTTTACTGGTAGCGACATCGATGCAAATTCTATAAAAATAGCGAAGCAAATCGCCCAATTTAATGGTTTAAAAATAACCCTTAAACACCAAAAAAACGCATCATCTATTTTTGAAAACATTATAAATCAAAAAGATTTATTTCATTTAACCCTGTGTAACCCCCCGTTTCACGCAAGCGCAGAAGAGGCCAATAAAGGGTCGCAGCGCAAATGGAAAAACTTAGGGAAATCACCTAAAAACACCCTTAATTTTGGCGGGCAAAATAATGAGCTATGGTGCGAGGGCGGCGAAGCACAGTTTATTAGCAATATGATTGCTCAAAGTGAGCAATTTGCAGAGCAAGTAATATGGTTTACCTCCTTGGTTTCAAAAAAAGAAACGCTTAAAGTGTTAGAAAATAAATTAAGCACCCTCCCTATTGCCGAATATAAAATTATAGACATGGCACAAGGACAAAAAGTAAGTCGCTTTATTGCCTGGAGTTATTTTGATAAAGCCACCCGCGAACAAATTTTTGAAGAGCTTGTTTAAACCCATAAAAACAATAAAGCCTGTAGTACTTAATAAAGGAATAACCACCATGATAGATTTTCGCTCAGACACGGTTACTAAACCTTCAAAAGCCATACGCGATGTAATGTATAGCGCGCCAGTAGGCGATGATGTGTACGGGGATGATCCTAGCATAAACCAATTAGAAGCCTATGCATGTGAGCGTTTTAGCTTTGAAGCCGCACTTTATTGTAGCTCTGGCACGCAAGCTAATTTACTTGCGCTTATGGCTCATTGCGAACGCGGAGATGAATATATTTGCGGGCAAAATGCCCATAACTATAAATTTGAAGGCGGTGGCGCTGCAGTATTAGGCTCTATTCAACCACAACCGATTGAGAATGAACCCGATGGCAGCCTCTGCTTTGATAAAATTGCCGCAGCAATAAAACCAGATGATAGCCATTTTGCTAACACCCGCTTACTTAGCCTTGAAAACACCATAGGCGGAAAAGTACTCCCCCTTAGCTACTTAGCCAAAGCACGTCATTTTGTAAATGAGCACTCGTTAGCTCTGCACTTAGATGGCGCACGTGCGTTTAATGCAGCGGTTGAATTAAACGTTGATATTACAGATATAACCCAGCACTTTGACTCTGTTTCAATTTGCTTATCAAAAGGGCTAGGTGCTCCCGTTGGCTCGCTATTACTAGGCACAAAGGCGCTTATCACAAAAGCACGGCGCTGGAGAAAAGTACTCGGTGGTGGCATGCGCCAAGCCGGAATGCTGGCAGCCGCGGGGCAATACGCACTTGAAAATAACGTTTCTCGCTTAAAAGGCGACCACGCTAATGCGCGTTATTTAGCAAGTAAGCTTAATGAGCTCGATGGGTTTAGCGTTGATATGAGTAACACCACTAACATGGTTTATGCGCGCTATTCAAGTGAGTTAAATATAGCGCATATTAGCGAGCAATTAGCACAACAAGGCATATTAATTAGCCCAAGCAAACAGCTTAGGCTAGTCACTCATCTTGATATAAACCAAGATGATATAGATACTTTTATACGAGCCTTAGCGGCCCATATTTAACTCAGCCTTATAATGCTTGCGGCACACCGACACATAACGGTCGTTGCCGCCAATTTCTACTTGGTTACCATCGGCAATAGCATTGCCGTTTTCATCTGTACGCAACACATGATTGGCTTTACGGCCGCAATGGCACACTGTTTTAAGTTCAACCAGTTTATCGGCCCATGCTAGCAAGTACTGAGAGCCAATAAATAACTCACCTCTAAAGTCGCTTCGCAGGCCATAACATAATACCGGAATACCAAGTTCATCAACCACATCGGTCAGCTGCATAACTTGCTCTTTAGATAAAAACTGGCATTCATCAACCAATACACAGTGGCGCTTTTTTTCGTTTTGCAGATTTTGGATCAGCTCAAAAACATTTTTTGACGCATCAAATATATGCGCATCAGCTTGCAGTCCGATACGAGACGATACTTTTCCTACACCAGAGCGGTTATCAATTGCAGCCGTTAAAATAACTGGCTCCATACCGCGTTCACGATAGTTAAACGCAGATTGTAATAAGGTGGTTGATTTACCCGCATTCATCGCAGAGTAGTAAAAGTATAATTGAGCCATTGCCGTGCCTTAAGATAAAAAGTGCGCTTATGCTACCTTAATATGCGATTAATACCAATTTCATATCGCTATTTTAGTTAATAAGCGCTTTGATTTTCTTACTACTCAACAGCTTGCAAGTATTTTATATAAATTTGTGCACTGTCAAAGCGCGCTAACCATTGCCATATTTCTTTACTAAGCTGGCTATTTTGCTGGTAAAACTGCTTTGAAAAAATTAAATAACCGTCGGTTGTTTCATAAGGTGGGTAAAGGGGTTTTACATCGCTCCCTTTATGTTGATAGCTCGACACTTTTAAGTGATCTACTTGGCATAAATCAACACTTGCCTGTACCACTCCTTTATCAAGTAATTCAAATGCTTTGTCTTTTGAAAAAGTATTATAAATATAAAAAGGCTCTTCTTTTAGCGCGCTGTTTAAGCCATAGCCATTAGGAATGGCGATAGTGAACGCTTTATTTTGAAATACTTCGCGCGTTTGCCATTGTTTATGAAAACGAGCCCGCCCTATTAAGCAGCTACTAAAACGACTCACTGCAAATTTTTCTAGCAACACCCCTTTTTCGTTTGTAGGGTACACAGCAAAACGTTCACGCCCATCACGATAGCTGGCAATAACGGCATTAACACGGTTAAGTTCTAAATCGTTTAGGCATCTGCGCCATGGTTTTCTAACAAATGAAATAGCCACATTGGGTATGTCGGCATCCAGTTGCTTTAAAATTTCAATTGAGGCGCCAGGGTTATCTATAGGTACCTCTTGCCCAATGCCCAAAAACATAGGTGCAACGTCTTTATCTTCGTAGCAAAATATAAGCGTTTGAGAGTTAGCAAACACCGCTGAAGAAAACATCAAACCAAATATAAATAAATAATTTAAGCTGCTGATACTCATAATAATTTTTATTAGTAAATAATGTAAATTGTAGCTTGTGATAACAAAGCTGCCAGTGCTGTAACAGTTAAATTATCCCTTCATGCTTTAGTAGCCAACTTTTTCTCTTAAGGCCACCAGCGTACCCAGTAAGCTTTGAGTTTGCACCAATAATTCGATGGCACGGCACAATAATACTAATGGGGTTTTTGCCATTTGCAGCCCCGACTGCTCTTACCGCCTTAGGGTTATTTAATTGTTTAGCTATATCGCCGTAGGTCATGGTTTTGCCAAAAGGGACGCTGAGCAACGCTTGCCACACACCATTTTGAAAAGGCGTACCTTGCGTATCTAATGGCACATTAAAGGTTTTGCGCTGACCATTAAAGTATTCGTTTAATTGCTTTACGCAGATTAAAACCGCTTCATTTGTTACTTGCTCAACGGGTGTATGGGTGTAGTGTGTTTTTGGGTAAAAACCAACATAGCTCACCCCGTTTTCAGTCGCTTGAATAATAACATCGTCAATCGGACTCGAAATTGCGGTCTGTATAATCATGAAAGTTGCTGCCATAGTTGAAACGTTAAGTACGAGCGAAATGGAGCGCTCAGCTCTGGGTTAAATTGCTTAGCATTAATCAGCGCCTTTTTTACTCCGAGATCGCCGGCTAATAGTATATCTGGGTTACTTTGCCCGCGCAGTTTAGCGTAGTTAACAGTCCACGGCCCTATGCCTTTTATATCGAGCCAATTATCCAAAACCCTGTTATCGGGGTTATCAGCGCAGTACTTAGATAAATTTTTTAATGCATTTTTGCGCGATTGCGGCATTTTAAAAAATTCAAAGTCGCATGTCGCTAAACCCTCAGGCTGTGGAAAATACACTTTATTTGCGTGTTTATCGCCTCGCTCTGCGACCAGCTTTGTTACTAAAGTGTGCGCTGCCCCCACGCTAACTTGTTGGCCCAATACAGCGCGGATCCCCGCTTCAAAGCTTGACCATATCCCAGGTAAGCGTAGCCCTTCACTTAATGTAAATGCCCCATTAATACTGCTTTTTAAGTGGCTTTCAATAGGGTTTATATCGGCATCTACATCAAGTACACGGCGTATATTGTTAATTACTTTTTGTAAGTGCTCGGTATTATTTATTACTATTTCAACTTTAAAATGGTTATTTTGCGCCTTAAAGTGCGCATTAAAATAACCTACCGCCCCTTTTAGCTTAAATGTTCGCCCGTAACTGGTTGGGGTTATCCACTCCATAGGCTCTATTAACCGCTTTGACAAAAAGCTGTGCAAAGCCTGCCAATTGTAAGGAGGTCTAAAAGGGAGAGTTAATACAATCACAGGGGTTGCCTCTTTTTTTGATTTTCTGAGCTTTGATGGCGCTATATTTAACTGTTGTAAAAAAGCATCGTTAAAACGTCGCACACTTTTAAACCCAGCGGCAAATGCAATATCGGTTATGGGTAATGTGGTTTCTTGAATGAGCTTTTTAGCAAACTGACATTGGTTAAATAACCGATACTGAGTAACAGACACACCAAAGTGCTGATTAAATATGCGTCGCAAATAACGACTGGTAATACCCAAACGAGTAGCTAGCATTTCGCAATTACAGCTATCACCTAAATCAATTAACTGCTTAGCTCTAAGCGCGGTCGTTTTTACCCCCTGCCAAGCAGCGCTGCCCGGAGCACTATCGGGCCTGCAGCGTATACACGGTCTAAAGCCTGCTTGCGCTGCGTTGTGCGCATATTGATAATACACCACATTTTTTTCTTGAGCGGTGGGCGCGGGGCAAATTGGCCGACAATATATACCGGTGCTTTTTACCGCAACGTAAAATAAGCCATCAAATCGTGCATCGCGGCTTTGCCGTGCTTTTTGCCAATACTGATTATTCATGTAGGGTCTTAATCAATAAAACGTACCTCAGCATAACAATTTTTAAAGCAAATACTGGCCGTTTTCGGCACTCATCTGCTTTTAAAAAAGTATTATACCAACCCACTTAATTAAGCGTTTTAGTATCACTATTGCTCTGCAAAATCGAGTAAGTCTTGGCCTGCTAGGCGGTAGATTATCCATTCGTTTTGGGCTTTTGCCCCAATGCTATTATAAAAATCTATAGCGGGTTTATTCCAATCCAGTACTACCCACTCAAAACGTCCACAGTCGTTTTTTATGGCTTTATTAGCAAGGTGTTTCATTATTAGTTTGCCCGCACCATTGCCACGGCTATCGGGGCTTACGTATAAATCTTCCAGATATAAGCCATTTTTACCCAGCCAGGTAGAGTAATTATAAAAATACACCGCAAAGCCAATAGGCTCATCACCTTCAAGGCAAATAACACTGTGTGCTGTTGCCCCTTCACTAAACAGCGTTTTTATAATTGCTTGCTCATCTGTTTTTACTGCATCGGGTTCTTTTTCGTAAATGGCCAGTTCGGTAATAAACTGTAAAATTGTTGGCGCATCGCTTTTTTTAGCATCGCGTATTTGTATTTGCTTACTCATGTTATTAATCCTAAAAGTACTGCTCTATTTTTTCTTTTAAAATATCAAGCTGAATGGGTTTAGTTAAGTAGTCGTCCATACCGGCATTAATACAACGTTCTTTATCTGAGTCCATTGCATTGGCGGTTAGGGCAATTATTTTTATTGCTTTGTGCTCATCCCCTGCCATACCGTCTCGTATATTAGCGGTGGCGTCAAAGCCATCCATTACCGGCATTTGGCAATCCATTAACACTAAATCAAAATACCCTTCGTTATGCTCACTTAAGGTATTTATGGCTTCTTGACCATTTTGCGCCAGTATTACTTCGCAATTTAGCTTTTTAAGCATCAGTGTAGAAACATGCTGATTAACGGGGTTATCCTCAACTAATAAAATTTTTGCAGGTGTGTCTGATTTTTCTTTTCTGAGTGACGAAATATACCCTGGGGTCACCAAAGGAAGGGGCTCGGTGCTGTCTGAACTTGTAATAACCGATAACGCAGAAATTAAATCGGCGGTTGTAACCGGCTTAGGAAAATAAGCCTGAAAACCAATTTTTGAGTAGCGCTGAGCGCCTTCCATACCTGCAATACTGGTCATCATTACTAATGGCATGGCTTTATAGTCATCATGTGCTTTAAGCACTTTACACAGCTCCATTCCATCCATTTCTGGCATTTGCATGTCTAGCACGGCAATATCAAACATAGGCTGATCATTTTCTATGCGCTGTGCACATAGTTCAAGCGCCTGTTTTGCACTACTAGCAAGCGTAACATTAGCCCCCCAATGCCCTAATTGCTGAGAGATAACTAAGCGGTTTGTCTCGTTATCATCAACCACTAGTACATTTAACGAACTCATATTGATATTAGGGATAGTACGTTCTTTTTCGATGCCTTCAGCCACTTGCATGGTTGCAGTAAATTCGCTGCCTTTGTCAGGTTCGCTCGCCAGTGAAATTTTACCATTCATTAGCTCACATAACTGTTTACATATAGCAAGCCCCAGCCCCGTGCCTCCGTATTCTCGCGTGGTTGATGCATCCACTTGCGAAAAAGGGGTAAATAATTGCTGTTGTTTTGCTTCGGTTATGCCTATTCCTGAGTCTTTTACTTTTATATTTAGCAGTAGGTCTTGGTCGGTTTTTTCTATAGATGCGCTCACCACCACTTCACCCTGACTGGTAAATTTAACCGCATTACTAATTAAGTTGGTTACCACTTGGCGTATGCGCCCGGGGTCGCCCATTAAATGTGAAGGCTCCAAGGAGACTAAATCTAAAATAATCTCAATGCCTTTTTCTTGTGCGGTAAAGGCCTGTGCCTCGGCTATTTCGCCAATTAAGTCGCGCGCATTAAAATGTATATGCTCAAGCTCAACTTTGCCTGCTTCCGCCTTAGAAAAATCTAAAATATCGTTAATAACGCCAAGTAAAGAATGAGCACTGCTTTTAGCAATAGCGACCTTTTTTTCTATTGGTTTACTTAATGGCTCTAACTCTACCAGCTCTAACATGCCTAATACGCCATTCATCGGTGTACGAATTTCGTGGCTCATAGTTGCCAAAAACTGGCTTTTTGCTATAGCAGCATCTTGTGCTTGCACTAAAGCAACCTTTAGCTTTTCAGCGGTTTCTTTACGCTTTTGCGAGACCAAGGTACTACCGACTAACGTAGCCAAAGAGCGCAAGTAGGTTTCTTCGCCTTGCGTCCAAATGTGTTTAACCCCTACAGTTTCTGCGCATAAAATACCTAAATTTCCATCGCCAGATGAAATAACCGCATCCAGCATTGACTGAATATTTAATGGTTGAGTATAACTTTGCGTAAATTCAATGGTTGCTTTATGCGTATATACATCTTCAATTGCCACTAGGTTTTGCTCAAAAACAGCCTCATAGTAACTTGGAAAATCAGCCTTTTTAAGAACGCCGTCAAAATCTACAAAACCATCTTGTCGAGTATATAAACCATGGCACGCCATTTCGTCGCACTGTTTGTTAAATATCCAAATAGAGGCACGCTCAACATTTAATACCTCTACCATCGACTTTATCGTCAGCTTTTTAACTTGCGCAACGTCGCTGTTTTGTACCTCAGGCGAAACCGTTAATGACGCTAAATTTTTGTTATAGGCGTTTGCTTTTTCGCTTTCTAACTCTAGGCGTTTATGTGCATCAATACTTTGGAACGAGCCAAAGACACGCACACATTTGCCGTCTTTAAACTCCGCCTGCCCCATCGACTTAACCCAGCGTTCTTTACCGGTATAAGTTAAAATTATCAGCTCTACACTCCAGCTTTCGCCTAAAGTCACCGCACATTCAAACAACGTGCTAATTTTATCGCGGTGCTCTCCTGGCTTATAAAAGTTAATGGCAGTATCAATGCTAGGCTCAAACCCGTCGGGAACTTCGTGTATTACTTTTACTTCGTCTGACCAATACATGGTTTGGTTTTCAAGGTTTATTTCCCATGCGCCAATTTGGCCTTGTTTACTCATTGCTTCAAGCAGGTTTTGTTGGCGGGTAATTTCTACTTGAGTATTATGGCGCTCAGTAATGTCTAAAATAAAGCCATCTAAATAAAGAACTTCGTTGTCTTCGCCATAAATTGCTTGGCCTTTTTCATGCACCCAACGAATACTGCCATCATTTCTTTTTACTCTGTATTCAATAGACCAAGGCAGTTTTTGTGCAATACAGGTACTTACTTGCAGCTCAACATCTTGATCGCCATCGTGAATAATAGCGGCAAAGCTTAGAGTTTTATTATTGATAAAGTCATCAGGCGTATAGCCTGTTATGTCTTTTACTTGGTCACTCATGTACAACATAGTCCAGGCTTTATCGAACTTACATCGATAAATAACCCCTGGAATATTTTCCACCAAAGAAGCAAAGCGATCGCGGCTATACTGTAGCTCAGACTCTATTTGCTTGCGCTCGGTAATATCTAAATGTGTTCCAATCATACGACGAGGCGACCCATCTAGGTTCCAGTCGACTACTTTTGCAGTATCGAGTACCCAAACCCAGTGGCCATCTTTGTGTTTCATTCGCGCTTCGCTGACATAGTAATCGGTGTCACCATTAAAGTGCGCTTTTAACTTTTGCTCTGAAATAACCAAATCATCGGGGTGTGCAAACTTATACCAAGTATTAATAGTGGTAGGTTCTAACTCGCTGAGTTTATAGCCTATTATTTCTGCCCAGCGATTATTAAAAGTCACTTTGCTGGTATCTATAAACCAATCCCATATTCCTACGGCAGTGGTATCTATGACTAACTGAAGTTGGGTTTTGTGCTGCTCAAGTTCAAGCTCTTGTAATTTTAATGGCGTGACATCAGTACGAATGGCTATATAGCTTTGCGGTTTACCGTGCTCATCAAAAAATGGTGCTATTGTGGTGTCTACCCAATAAAAGCCACCGTGTTTTGCTTTATTACATATTTGGCCGTTCCATACTTCACCCCGTTTAAGGGTTTTATACATGCCTTTAAAAAAGCCTTTGTCGTGCCTTCCTGAATTAAGTAAACGGTGATTTTGGCCTATAAGCTCATGTTCTTCGTAGCCGCTAATTTCACAAAACTTCTTATTTACAAAAGTGATAGTGCCCGCTAAATCTGTTACCGCAACAATGGCATGCTCATCGAGGGCACTTTTTTGCTCATCCAATTGTTTAAACGCAGTTTGCAAAGCAGAGCGCTGCTTTTGCAGTATGCTCTGCTGCTCTTCTTTAAATGCCACCATTTTTTGAAAATCTACTGATAACCTATTTAACTCGTGGCTATCAGTTAAAGTAGGCACCTTTACTTTCTCGCCATCGGTAATTCGGGCCATTACTGAGGTAAGCTGAATTAAAGGCTTAGATAAGCGCCGACTAAACCACCACGCTGCGCATAAAATGAGAAGTAAAGAAACTGCATTTGTAAAAATAGCCAGCTGCTTATAATAAGTAGAGTCTTTGAGCATAATATGCAAAGGTTTTGCTGCTAAAAGTTGCCACCCTTGCACACCTAAAAAATTTAAATCACTAATATATGCATGGTATGTCGTGCCGTTGGCACTGGCGTAATCAAACACTTGCTTACTGGTGAGTGCCGTTTGCGAAAAAACAGGCGCCTCATCTGCATTTGTTACTGAAGAGCGCTCTATTTTATTATTATGTAGTACAAAAAAACTCACTTCGTTGTGCATGTTGTGAATGGTGTTTAAGCTTTTTAAAAGGCCATTAATATTTACTTCTGTGAGAATTACACCCTCTAGTTGTTGCGCCGAATTAAGCAAAGGCATAGCCACAATATTAAACTGTTTGCCATTTAACATAACAGAGCCAAAAGCGGCTGGCGTTGAGGTATTAACCGAATTTATAAGCGTACTAAGCTCACCTTTGTTTATCTGCCCGTAAGGCGAGATAATGGGCTGCTTAAGTGCCGATGCAGCGATAATTTCTATACTGTTTACAAAGTCATATTGATTAACAAAATGATTTATTAATTTGCTTTGTTCAAGCGGGAAGTTAGAAAGCTGATTTTTAAAGGTATATAAATCAGTAAGGTGATCATCAAACCATAAATTAGCAAACTCTGAGGCGATAGAGCTTAATTCATGAAGCTCTGCATTTGCATTTTTTTGCAAGGTATTATTAACGTGCTGTAAGCTAAACCAGGTCAGCAAACAAAGTGGAACAATAGCAATAACTAAAAAAGTAATGATCAGCTTACTACGCACAGACTGAGCTGTGCCATTTAGCAGCCCATACTTTTTTCCTTCAACCATGCTATATATCCAATAACTGTAATTGTATTATTTATTACCTATAATAATGCACTAAAACCTAAAAGACGCAAGTTTTAGCCCGCAAAGCGTTTAAAATACATCACATAATTACAGTTTAAACATCAATAAGTTGCAATTAAAATTTACACGTAAAAATAAGCAAGAACGCAAACCGTGCATATTTTAATTTTTAGCTGGTATTTATTTCATTATTATAAAAATTAAAGCGCATTACTCATACGAACTTTTACTGACTTAAAGCCACTAAATTTTTAAACTTTATTTAAGGGTCTAAAGCTTAGCGTGTTGTTCGCGGTTTTATATACAGTAGTTTGCTTACACAAAGGGTCACATTTTATAAATTGATAAACACCTGTTCTATCACTTACAATCGCTGTAACTGCTTATTATAGAGATTACTTTTGAAAATCTGGTTACGTCGAATTCACTTATACCTTGCCTTACTAAGTGGCCTTTTTTTGTTAATACTCAGTATTAGCGGCGCCATTTTACTTTATGCAAATGACATACAATATTATATTCAGCCCGATAAATGGCAGGTAGAACCACAAACCAAAACGCTTAGCCACGCAGAGTTAATCCGCGCAGTACAGCAGCAAACAGATAAAAAAATCACCCGCTTTATGCCCCTTAGTAATCCTAATGCCAGCTGGCAATTTAGATTAGGTGATGGCAGTAACGCCAGTGTGAACCCGTATACAGGCAAAGTAATTTTTCAATACCAAACAAATGACACGCTGTATGGTTTTACCCTTGCTTTGCATCGCTGGCTATTATTTGAAACAGCCTCTGGTGAAAAGCCGCTAAAAAACGTGGTCTCTGTATGCGCCCTATTATTAATAATAAATGTGTTAGTGGGTTTTTATTTATGGGTTAAGCCTAAAAACCGCCTAAAACGACTGGCGATTAAACCTAAAGCTAAATTTAAAGTACTTATGTATCAGCTACACACCGTGCTTGGTGTTTATGTTTTATTACCGCTATTGCTTATAGCCTTTACAGGTATCACCTTTAATTGGAAAAGCGCGACCAAAACATTAGTAGAAACCGTGGCATTTTCTCAAGTACAAAATAGGCCTAAAGCGCCCACAGTGATAGCAAAATCAACAGCAAGTATTAACTACGACCAAGCAATAAATAAAGCCCTTGATGTATTTCCTGAGGGGATTTTGTATCGTATTTACTTACCTAAAAAACACAATGACCCAATCGCTTTACGCCTACAAAACCCAGGAGAAAGCCATGCTTATAGCTGGGTGTGGGTAAATCCATACAACGCTAAAGTGCTTAGCGCGTATGATGCCAGTAAAGCAAATGCAGTCACCCATATATGGAACTTTAAATATGTGTTTCATACTGGCGCATTTGCAGGGCCGATTGTAAAATTTGTATGGCTTTTAATATCACTGTCGTTAGCATTTTTTATACTCAGTGGTGTTTATTTATGGTGCAAACGACACAAGTGGGTATAGCATTACCCGTTAAATGAAAATGCAAAACTGTACATAAACCAAGCAATAACGCAAACTTAAATGAGAATCAAAACCACTTGTAAATTAATGATTTTTATAGAAAAACTTGCAAAATACGCAAATTTAACTACACTGTGCACAATTAAAATAGTTAAGGTGATTTATCATGAAAGGTAATCAAAAAGTAATCGATGCATTTAATACTTTGCTAGCCAATGAGTTAGCCGCAATTGACCAGTATTTTATTCATTCACGCATGTATGATGACTGGGGTTTAGATAAATTATATGTACGCCTTAACCATGAAATGGAAGAAGAAAAAGATCATGCTGATTGGCTAATCAAACGCATCTTGTTCTTAGAAGGCGTGCCTAACATGACTAAACGCCGTGACCTTTTAATTGGTAACGATGTTAAAAGCATGATGCAAAACGACTTAACACTAGAGCTTGAAGTAGTTGCATGTGTTAAAGAGGTAATTGCTATTTGTGAAGAGCAGCAAGATTATCAGTCTCGCGAAGTGTTAGAAAAGCTATTATTTGATACCGAAGAAGATCACGTTTATTGGTTAGAGCAACAACTTGGTCTAATTGATAAAATTGGTACGCAAAACTACCACCAAGCACAAATGGGCGAGTAAGGAGCATAAAGTATGAAAGGCGATAAAGACGTTATAGCAGCTTTAAATAAAGTACTCGCTAATGAGCTTGTGGGTATTAACCAATACTTTTTGCATGCCCGCATGTTTAAAGATTTTGGTTTTAGCCAGCTTGATAAAGCAGACTACAAAGTTTCAATTCAAAAAATGAAAAACGCCGATCGTTTAATCGAACGTATTTTATTTTTAGAAGGCTTACCTAACTTACAAGACCTAGGCCGTTTACGCATTGGCGAAAACAGCGAAGAAATGATTGCCGCAAATATGAGCTTTGAGCTTGATACAATTGATGATTTGCGCAGTGCAATTAAATTAGCTGAAAACAAAAAAGATTATATTAGCCGTGAAGCACTCGACAATATTTTGAACGAACAGGAAGAACAAATTGACTGGCTAGAAACCCAGCAATTACTTATTCAAAACACGGGGCTTGAAAATTACTTACAGTCTCAACTGTAAGGTAAATTTAGGTCATAAAAAAAAGCAGCTTTATAAGCTGCTTTTTTTGTATCTGAATTTTGTAATAACGAATTAAGCGACTTGATCGGTAATATCTGCAATCTCAATAAGTTTGCGATTTAGGATCTTTTTAGTACAACAACAACACTTACCGCATTGGCTGCCTACTTTAAGCTCTTTAGTTAATTCACGCATGGTAGTTGCACCATCGTCAATTGTTTGCTCAATTTTTTTATCGGTCACCCCGTGACAAAGACAAATATACATGAATACAAACTACTCTCAATTTCATTTAGTAGGTACATATTAATCTAAACAATAATGGTTATCAATTGTTTGTGGAATAAAAAGTAGTTATTTTTCAAAAACTAGATCAGTGCCACTTAAGTCGAGAATACACGGCGCGTTGAGAACTTATTGATTTATAATGAAATATGGCACTTAAATTGAGATTTATTAACTTAATTACACTCTAAAAATAATTATGTTTTTTATTAGGTAAATTTCTTAAACAACGAGAAATCGCTTGAAAACATCTATTACAGTAAGTGATTTGAATTGATAATTTGCCTATCTGTTATACGAAAGCTAATCGGGTTTACTTCGAGGTAGAGTTTATTTAGGCCGATGCTTTGCGGAGTATCGACAGCGCATCTTTATTTTTCATTACATAAAGAACTTCTATTCTTGGTCAGTTATAGCCGTGGATTGCATCACTCAATAATTACCGGCGGTCTGCTCTGTGCCATAAGCGGTCATTCACGATTTTTAATGTATGAAGTCAAGATTTGATACTCATATAGAAAGCTCCTCGAGTTTTACGATACAGTTTGTTGACCAAAACATATACTGAATCCGAGGAGCTTGGTATGAAACTATGTGGTGGAATTGACTTGCATTCAAATAAAGTGTTATCGCTATCATTAATGAACACGGTGAAACACTTACCGCTAAGCGTTTAAATAATGATATGTCTGTCATTTTATCTTTTTTAAGTCCTTACAAAGACAACTTAGAAGGGCTTGTTGTTGAATCGACCTTTAATTGGTATTGGTTAGTCGATGCTTTATTGGATGAAGGGTTTAAACTTCACTTAGCAAACCCCGCTGCAATTCAGCAATATTCAGGTTTAAAACATGCTGATGACCATAGTAATGCATGCTGGTTGGCTAAAATGCTACGTCTAAACATTTTGCCTGAGGGCTACATTTATCCTCGTGAACTCAGGGCTGTTTGCTACTTAATGCGTAAACGAATGGACATTGTTCAACAGTCCACTAAAAACTTATTATCAGTGCAAAGTTGTTACATGCGTCATCTTGGGTATAAGCCTCAGTAGCAACAAAATAAAACAAATGGCCGCTATCAGAAGAGGTGTGAATGTTGAGCAAGTACACATCGATTTCAGCTCAACGAATACAGCACTGTCAGTCATTTCTAACCTCTCATTAATACGCTGTGCTCAACAGCAAATCAATGCGATAGAGGGCGCTATTAATAAAACATCACTCTCCTCTGAGTTTATAAACCTAACCAGTATCGATGGGATTGGGAATACGTTAGTACTGACCATTATGTTAGAGACAGGCACTATTAAACGTTTTGATAGTCCAGGTAATTTCTCCTCCTATTGTCGCTGCGTGAAAGGTGCAAAATACAGCAATGGGAAGAAGAAAGGCGCTACAAATCAAAAGAATGGTAATCGTTACCTTGCGTGGGCGTTTACTGAAGCTGCTAACTTTGCTATTAGGTATAACCCGACAATTAGAAAAATTACCAACGCAAGCTGGGTAAAACCAACCAAATTATCGCGATTAAAACAGTTGCACATAAACTCGCAAGAGCGTGTTATCACATACTTAAGGACATGTCCCATTTGATGAACACAAGGCTTCTTCTTAACGACCATAAAACGAATTAGGTTAACGTGTTGAGTTAAAGACGGGGTTGGTAAACCATCAGATTTGATTGAGCCTGCACGTTAACCGCTCTTATTTAAATGTTGGGTAACCCGTCTATATTCGTCTACCTATTAGCGGTAATATATTTTGCTAAGTATTCCACTGCCTCATTCGAATTTATTACTTCGTTCGACACATAAACATCTGGTTCGATAGGTTGCTGACAATGCTCTTTTCCTGATGGGCGAGTAAAGATAAGTGTCGGCATGGTTAGTTCTAAATTAGAACCAGGCAATACATGAGTTTCTATACGCCCAGTAGTGCAAGACCTTACATTTGAATGACCCGCGATGACAGCCTGACGAGAGTCCTGTAGTGAGGTTAAAAACAAAGTAGTGGATGAATAACTGAGCGGCCCCATTAGTAAATATGCCCGTCCAGGTACCTTTAAACCTTTATGCGCGTCGACAGGCACTAATTGATTAAATGTGCCTTCAATAACCTCACCTTGATTACCTTTAATAGGTCCTAGTTTGATATTTCGTTCAGTCATACGAATTTTAAAGTTTGACAGAAATGGAAATGGCTTGCTCGCAATGTAAGGTGCAATACCTTGCTGCCAATAGTGATCGGTCCCCCCAGGGTTATGGCGAACGTCGATAATCACATCTTTGACGTTCGCATCTTTAAACGCCTGCCACGTTTCATCTAGAAATGTGAAAAAAGGTTGTTCTTGTTCTTGAGAATAAAAAAAGCGATCGATACGCAAATACCCTATGTCATTGTCTAGTATTCGACTTTGGACAAATTCCCTCACATCAGCATTGTGATTTTTCGGCTCATCAGTGACACCCGTTATAGAGAATTGCTTGCGCTTATTTTTATGCATAAACTCAATTTGATAATCTTTGCTACTACCAAACAGTAACCAGTACATTTTGTTAAATCGGCTGGCAGTAAAAGCAGCCCTAAACTCTAATGAGTCGCCATACATTCTTGCCAACATAGTTTCAATTATTTTTGATGCCCTAACTCCGTTGACTGAGGTAATCTCATCACCGATTTTAATATCTAAATGGCCCTCAAGAGTTTCCGCCACAAGCAAACGTTGGGATACATCTATTATTACGTCAAATGGAAATAGCCGACCACCGTTCTGAATGTGGCTCTTAAATTGACCATCAAGCTGTGGCGAAGCAATTAGCATGTGTCCATCTTTAAAGTAAGGATTCAGCTGAGAGAAGTATTTCCATGCTTCATAATGTGTCATGGGTGAAGTTATACTTTCTGACAAGGACTCTATCTGCGATTTAACTTCAGATACATCCATAGTAAAGCCCGGGTCTGGGTGGATCGTATCAAGGCGTTGACTTAGCTCAGTCAGGTTGCTTTTTAATACTTTAATGCTCACTATCTTGCCAGATGAAGGCAGGTTAGTATGAGTATTACTTTCTTGCGTTTTTGTGTTTTTTGTAATTGACTTTGGTTCATTCAAGCTAGTGCAGCCAACTACAAACGCAATAAAAAAAGTTAAAATTATAGTCTTCAATTTTTGTCCTCAATTCTATTTTCCACTAATTAAATCGTCTGATGAATATTGTTATCCACGGCGATTAGAAGTTGCATTAAAGAGCAGTCTAAGAGAAAAATCGTCTGATTTGGAAGAGTTGGACGTGCGATTCGGTCGATTCGCACTCATTCGCAATCGAGTTTCAGCTGTTTCCTGTACTGGCTTGGGGTCATTCCTTTGAATTGCTTGAAAACGGCATTAAAGGTACTTTTTGAGGAAAACCCAGCAGATAGAGCTAGATCAATAAGTCTCTCTTTTGGATTAGAAGAAATTTGAGAACAGACTGTTTTTATTCTGTATTCGTTAACAAATTGATAAAAGTTCTTATTTGCTTGCTGATTGAGGATTTCAGATAAGTGATGACTACTAAGGTTGGTATATCTTGCTAGCGCATCTAAGCTAAGCTCACTTTCTAGATAAGGTTGCTCTTCTTCCATATATTGAACAATGTTTTCTAATAATTTGGCTCTAGTATTAGAGTCGAAGCATTGTGCCTTGGTTGTCGAGTTGAGTGCTTCCGCTGGAGTTTCACTCAAGTTGTCAATGGTAAATAAGTTTGGCTCACGCCACTGAGCCATCGAAGCGCTGTATATCAAAGTAAAGGCAATGAGATCACTAGCAATAGCCAAAGTAGAATTTGCGCCGATTATTGTGCTGACAGCTTCTGTCAGCAACATTGCTGCGTACAAATTTAATACTACCCATAACCAGGTAAATATTTTGGGATTAAAGTTGGAAAGCGTGTCACGCGCATGGCGTCCACTTTTAGTTATCAGTTTGACACTCAATGCTAAATAAAA
This sequence comes from Pseudoalteromonas sp. 2CM37A, assembly GCF_023161885.1. Classification (NCBI taxonomy): domain Bacteria; kingdom Pseudomonadati; phylum Pseudomonadota; class Gammaproteobacteria; order Alteromonadales; family Pseudoalteromonadaceae; genus Pseudoalteromonas; species Pseudoalteromonas sp. 2CM37A. The sequence goes on along the minus strand of NZ_JALNTJ010000002.1, from coordinate 374,030 downwards.
AAATGCCTGTACGAACATAATAATTTGAGTCAGCAGTTGGATATTTTCTTTGTGTAAAGCGTTATTAGCGATGTTGATTTTTTCAGTCGGGGTAGAAAACAAAAAATCTATATTTAAGAGAAGACAAAGTAATAACGGCGTAGCGTGAATACTATCCTTTAAATGGAATGACTTTTTAATTATCGCTGACCGAAAATATAAATATAAAAATGCACCAAAGCTGGCGGGGACAAAGTAGCCCCATCCAATTAGATTAGCAAAAACAGTATCCTCAGCATGCACTACAATCAATGGACAGCAGAAATAAAATGCTAGAAAAAGACACCAAACGCCCATTATGCGCCCAGTATTATTAACGCCAGCACTAAACAAAAGTATTGCTGCTAATAAAATGCCTTGGAATGTTCCGATGACATGAAGATATTGCATTGGCAAGGAAATAAACAGCATTGGGATAGTTGTAAATAGAAATCAGGTAGATGTTTAATGTTCCTAGATTAGCAGATTGCTAAACTTATTGTTAGCTGTGTCTGACATATTATTCAGTTTGAGCTGTAGAGGTGATTCCAGCGAACAGAGCAAACGTGGCTCACCCATTAGAAAGTTCCTGTCAAGCAGACATCTGTGTTTACTTGGTCATTCATTTAAAAAACCAAATGTTCTTACTTTTTGAACTGACTTTAAATATGGATATATATCTAGTAATGGCGTCGATTGGTGTGAATATGCACCAGTCACTCATATGAATTAAGGCCGTTTAATTAAGCATTATTTATGATTAATTAAGGCTAATGGCTTTCGCCTCAGTCATCGTTGAGTACCAATGTCAGTGCACTTTTTGCCTGAAAAGCCGAGGGTCAAATTTTGACTTGAGATATCAAAACTTTTGACTGACTGCAATTCGCTCTTTGCCGAATTTCGCCTGAGTGCCATGAAGGGACATTCATAACCCTTAATGTATGAAGTCAAGATTGGACCCCATTCACTGGTAACGAGTAAAATTTACTGGGTAAGCTTTCGGCTGGACAGGGGTTTACTCAGTTATAGTAATTTACGGGCATTTAGTTCAAGTAAAACCTCGTCAGAAAGTGCATCAATCCAATAAACTTCTTTAAGCTGCCTACATGTTAAACCAGCAATCTCTTCAAATACAAGCTCAGCAGTTTCTTTTTCTGCAAGTGTTGCTGTTTTAAATAAATGAAATGAAATCTCGACAAACATCATCCAAGTAAAGATATTTAATTTTGCAAACAAGGTAATTTCTAAAATATTTTTGTAATTTATGCTTTTTGTTTCTCGGACGAACAGTGCGATAGTTTTTACTTTTTCAATAAACTCAAAAGTTGGGTTAGAAAATATCAATTCTTTCATTGAGTCGTTATATCTATTTTTTTCAATAGGCTTACTGTGCGTAAATGTAAAATATAATTTTAAAAACGATTCTAATTTCATTTCATCTCTTTGTTCTTTACCTTGTTCATCAGGTAAAAATCGAGTATCAGAAACAGGGGAATTTACATTAGTCAATATCCATCCATTACTCCCCATACCCATTACAACATCCTTTTGAAGGCAAACCTTAACTTGATCAGCAATTTCAAAAACAGCATCTTTAATAACACTAAAGTTTTGAGTATCAGATTGCTCTGTTAAAGCTTTTTTTGTTTCAGCTAACTCTCTTCGGTTATCTTTCCAAACAAAGTATAAAAGAAATACTGAGATTGCAGAAATAAATGGAGTTGTAACGCCAGTGAAAATTGTTGCTGTTTGATACCAAACATCGAGACTTTTTGATGGCGAAAAACCCAAAAAAATGACCAAATACCCAGCAAACTCCAAGCATTGTACTTAAAAAAATTATAATTATAATTTTTAAAAAATCTCTTTCTTCTTTTTGCTGTTTTTCATGTTCAGTCATAAGATATCCATTTAAAACAATTAATTTAGTGGTGAAGATGTAATAATTAATCTAACAAATCATTATTTAATTTATCGTTCTTGAGAATTAAAATCTTTGCAATATCATTGTTAAAACCAAGTTTGAACTCTAATAGTGTATCCCTGTGCTCTCTTTTTTGATTAGATAATTGCATAAGCAAACTGTAGAAGTTTATTACCTCTGTTCGTTTTTTGTAATTGTCTATATAGTAAATAGATAGGGCATTTAAAATAATTTTTTTATAATTATTAATATTTCTATTGAATTTATCTTTGGTATAGCTCTTTGTATCTTTGTGAATTTTTTTGTTAACAGAAAAATTTCTACCATTTTTTAAAAGTTCAAGAAAAGATACTTGAAGGTTTGATATGTAATCATAAAGGTCATCAGGTTGTTCCTTTCTCGCTTGTTTATATTCATTGTTTATTTCAAAAATCAAACCAAGTTTGAAAATATCAATAACCCTATTTTTCCTAATGAAGGTATCATTTAATTTTTCAATTTGATCTATAAACAGAGCAAAGCTTTCTTTCTCTTTTTGATTTTTTAATTGTTCTGACAACATATATTGGTTAGTTTTAAGCTCCTTTTTACTAGTATGCCAAGTTAAAAAAATCAAGATTGAGGTTATGGCTAATAAAGGGGGAGTTAACACTCCATTAAAGTAACTTGCTGTATCAACCCAGTTTTTTATAGGGGCATTTAAATTAAAACCAAACCGCTTGAAAAAGAAAAGACCAACAAAACCAAAAATTGCACTAACTGCAATGACATACCAAAAAATTAGATTACCTAATAGTTTCTTAATCACAAACATTCCCTCGCTTTTTAAAGCTCCTTTTTACACCAATCTCAAACACTTAACAACTAAGCTGCACCTCGTACTGCTTTAATAATTGCATCATTACTTTGAATATTAGCTACCACAACACCTACAACTTGGCGGGCAATGTCTGACCAACGGCTTGCGATGTCTGCTCATTAGCACCACCTTGCACAATGATTTGGCTAGTTATATGTATATTTACAACACCAAAGCCGCCACCATCATTAGCCGCACCGCCTGCGTTATAGCGCCTTGCCATTTGGCTAATTTCAGTATTTTGTTCAGAAAAAAGCCGAGGGTCAAATCTTGACTTCAGATATCAAAACTTTTGAATGACGGGTTCTCGCTCAAATAAGACCCCGAAAAGTGGCTCGTATAGCTATCTAGGTTAACGCTTTCAAAAAACAGAAATATATTTCCGATAACTACCTTTGAAGTCCTAGAAACGGAAGTTTACTTCCGTTTTGTAAGTTTATAAGCTGGTGTCTAGTGAAAGCTGGGAAGTCCAGTGATAATTTTGCTAGTTGTCTAAACCCACGTGCTAATAGTTAAAGCATGAGCAAACATTGATACAGTTCAAATGCTATTTAGTAATTGAGCAGGACGCTTTCAAGAAAGCAGGCAAATAAGCGGCTAGAGTTAAATAAGCGTTATTATAGAAATAACTATATTTAAGTACTTTTAAATTTCACTTGCTGTGATTGAACTAACAGTAGGCTTCATCAAAGTTTGTTGTTTATAACCGTAATCTAAAGCCGTAAATGTAGCGCTTACTCGTATTTGACCCACAAACCTACCCGTCTAATATTCTTAATATTATGCAGGTGGCGTTTTTAATACCTATAAAAGGCTAATCAGTAATAGCGCTATCAAGCAGTGCAGTAACAACCACTGGTTTTATTAAGTAACAGTTCGCTGTTAAATCCAGCTACAAGATTATTTATAACCGTTTCAACAAAACCACTGCCCTGCGCGCAGCCAAGCCCTTGAGAAAGTGGGCCGGCATAAACAAAGTTACCTTTATCGTTAATCACCACGGCAGCTGGTGTAGCAGGGAGCAGTATTTGTAAAGAGGCTGTTTGCTCAATATTGATAAGCGTAATATTTTGCGCTTTAGAAAACGCAGCCAACTGTTTTAAATGAGGCTGGGCTTGCTTGGTGCAGCCACAGTCAGGGTCAGTAACGATAATCAACGAATTATGCTTTGCAGCTGTAAACCCTATGTGTTGTTTAAATTTAGTAAACCACCCTGGTTGTTCAAGCACGCCATAGCTGTCAAAAACGCGCAACTGATTATATTGATAATAAACTAAACCAGAAACCGTCAATACTAACCACAGAGCAATCACTGCACTCGTTTTAATGGATGAATTACTTAAATTTAGCAATGCTTTGCTCTAATACCGCAATACTTACGTCGATCATTTGTACTTTAGCGGTTAGTTTTTCTACCACTTTGGTATCTTGATATTGGCTTTGCTGCATTTGTTCTGTGCTTGAGGCTATTTGTTTTGTGTTTACAGCTTGCTCAGCAACAACTTGCGCTACAGAGTGAGTACTTTGGCTGACGGCTTTTATTTGCTCACTCATGGCGCTTATGTTTTCTTTCATGGTGGTGCTGATATGCGTTAAATCAACGACAAAATCGACACACTGGCTCATAGATTGGGTTGACGTTTTACTGTTTGTAACTAAATCTTTTAATGTTAAAGCAATTTTATCTGTCGTGGCTTTACTGCTTGTAGCAAGCGTTCTGACTTCATCGGCTACAACTGCAAACCCGCGGCCATGCTCACCCGCTCTTGCGGCTTCAATGGCTGCGTTAAGCGCAAGTAAGTTAGTTTGCTCTGCAATGCCTGATATTTCATTCAACAACCCTGATATTACATCGCCAGCGGCCACTAAATGATTTATTTGCTCTTCTGTATGATTAAGTAAATTAAGTAGCTCCGTGCTTTTAGTGTCTGTTTGCATAACGTCATTTAAGGCGCTATTTGCAGCTTGAGTAATGTTATCTACTTGCTGCTTTAACACTTCGCTTTCATGCTCAACTAAGCTAAAGCCCTGTGCAACTTGAGCACCAGAGTCAGCTATATCATTAGTTTGTTGCTTTCTTTGCTCTGCCCCGCTTGCTAGCTCATCGTGTACGTTTATTAATTGCTGTGAATTTTGCTGCAGTGAAAGAGACTGCGTTTGCACTTGCCTAATTACATCTGATAAATAACCCAATAAAGTATTAAAGCCCGCTACTGCATTGCTATTTTTATCATCGGCCCTAAGCGAAAGCTGTATATGCTCAGGGTCTTGCATAATGGCTTCGGTCGCTTTGGTTAAAGACACGCCAGCTCTGCGCTCTTGTTGTAGTGTTTTAGCAATATAGCCTGCTACAAACACTTCTACTATTGCATAGCCGGCATGTATAAGCACCGTAGTAAACGCCAGTCTGTCAGGGTCAAATACATAAAAACCGGTGTTTTGTGTTTGTAAAAAGTAAAAGCTTAAATGATGAACGGCCACAAAAATAATGGCCGTAATAAACACCTGCCACTGTACAAACATAATCAACATGGCCATTAAGATGAATATTTCGAAGTGTATTTCTATTAACCCAAAGGCTTGTTGTATGTGCAAAAAAGAAAACATCATAATTGCCGCAGCAACAACATGACCTGTGATTGGGTTATTTTTCTGAGTTTTAAGTAACCATATAGGCATTAAGCTTAAAGGTAGGCCGACTATAAATGCTTGTGTAAGTGTCCCAAAGTACAAGCCTAGGGCGATAGACTCTACAAACAAAAAAATGAATATTATGGTGAATAAACGACTTACACTATTCATAAATACCTTTAATTATTAAAATTTTTAAACAAAATCAGGGGTTGTACGTATTAACTCATAATTACGACCACATTTAATTATCAATATAGCCTAGCCTGCCAACTTTACTTAATAATTGATAAAACCGCTTTAAATTCAGGTAATGCTGCGTTTTTTGTCCACTGAAAAATGATACTTTCTACGCTTGTAATTATTGCCCCTGCCTGTTGTAACTGCTCTAGAGCTAGCGATTTATGCATCGTATTACGTGAGCCCACAGCATCTGCCGCTACATGCACCTCAAACCCTTGTGCTATTAAATCTAAGCAGGTTTGTAACACACATACATGCGCCTCCGTGCCTATTACTATAATTTGTGAACGCGTAAGCTTTGTAAGCACAGCATTAAATGCAGGCTCATTACACGCACTAAAATGTGTTTTTTCAACAGCCTGTGCGTTTATAAGGGTGTTTTTTAAAAGGCTGTTTGTACCACCAAGCCCTTGAGGATATTGCTCAGTCACTATGCTAGGAATTTTAAAAAGGCCGCTTACTTTGGCAATTTTTATTGCCCACCCTAGTAAATCAGTAAATTCGCTAATAGCGGGAGAAAGCTTATCTTGAATATCTATCACTAATAACACGCTGTTATCTGCAGATAAATTTTTGTGACTAACCATAACGCCCCGTTTTTAAGTAATTATAATTAGTAAGCGTAGCTTAAATGGTTATAAATAACTAAATTAGTGCTTTAATTTAGTTGTTATAAGTTGTAATCAACATTTTAAAAAATGTGCTATATTTAACTTTTATATGTATATCCCCTGCCCTAGAGCGAGTTTATTAGTGCGATTGAGTATTTTGTTTTTTCTCTTCACCACTGTATGTTTTCTTTGTATTACTAGCGTATCTGCCTCCACAAATTATGCTCAACAACTACAACGAATATCTACCGATGAAGGTTTATCCCAAAATTACGTAACTAAAATTTTGCAAGATGATTTAGGTTATATTTGGATAGCCACAGCGCAAGGGCTTAATCGATTTGATGGCTACACGGTAACCCCTTTTGATGGCGGATTTACCCTTAACGAAAACTTCATCACTACACTATTTAAAACGCATGCAGGCAATATAATTGTTTCTACTGAGCTTGCCGGTGCCTATTTAGTTAACCCAAAAACGTTAACTACTCGTAATATATTTTCGGGCAATCTTGCAGGTAATACAGCTAGTTTCGCTTCTATTGAAGCGATAGCCCAACACCAAGATACCTTTTACCTTGCCATTTTAAACAACGTGTATTCACTTAACTCTAAAACAAATTCACTTACTTTAGAGTTTACTATAGGCAATGAAAACAGCGTGGTGCGCGCATTAAAATATTACAAAAACACGCTATTTATAGGCACACAAACGGGTTTATTTAGCTACGACCTAAAAACAGAGTCATTAACCCCTCTTAATTTACATACTCCCGATAAACAAACAGTCGATAACAGTAATGTTAAGTTTTTATCTGTAGACCCCGCGCTAGGATTATTAGTAGGCACCGTTGAGGGCATGTACGCGTTAAGTTTAAATAGCTCAGCAGGAGCAGCTGCAGATAAAAGCACTAAAAGCGTGATTGCTGATTACAATATTTGGGATTACAGCAATACACCCTATGGCGAATTTATTGCCACAGAGCATGGCTTGTTCGAATTTAACCGAGAAAAGGGCACCACTGAGTTAATTATTAGCTTTGATCAAAGTAAATTTAATATTACCGAAAATACTATTAACGATTTAATGGTCGACTCAAGTGGCGTGTTTTGGCTGGCGTCGCGCACTCAAGGCGTGCTTACTTGGTCAATAAACACACGGCGTTTTAACAAAATCACCCTACCCGAAAACAACTATATAAACAGTATTTACCAAGACGATGATTTAACTATGTGGTACGGCACCGACAATGGCCTTGCTCATGTAAATGCTAAAAACAAAACAACCTACTACCTAACCTCGCAAGACCCTAAAGCGGTTTATGGCGAATACGCTATTTTTGCAATTAATAAAGCGCATTTAGATTCCACTTCGCGGTATTTATGGCTAACGGGGTACTACAGTTTAATTTTATTTGACAAAGAAACAGGCACAGCCGTTGCTAAAAAAGATTTAAATAACGCACTGTCTGAAGGTGCGGTTATTTATGGTTTGTCTGAGGTAGCCCCCGACACATTCGCTTTTTATAATGATCACAGTTTTTATGTTTATAATGGTAAAACAGGCTTAACGCGCGAAATTAACGGGTTAAAACAACATGTAAACCCTTTAGAGGCCTATACTTTTCATCGACCTTTTGATGATTACCCAAATGAATTTGTATTAAGTACAACTACCCACTTTTACCGGTTTAACGAGCAAACAAACACCCTTACCACTATTTATAAAACCAGTAAAAAAGACAGCCAAAATTACCACACAGTCGAAAACTGGTTAACCGATAAAAATAACATTTTATGGTTAGCAACAACCAGCGAAGGCCTAGTGGGTATTGATGCGCAGAGCTTTGAAAAAAAGCACCACTTTAACGTAAGTAACGCCTTAAAAACGCAGTCTATTTATTCACTTATTAGCGATGAGTATGGCTATTTATGGTTTAGCAGTAAAAATGGTTTGTACCGCTTAAATACCGATACGTTAAGGCTGCGAGTTTTTACGGTAAAAGATGGTTTATCGGTTAATTTATTTAGTACTTTAGGGGCAATTACGCTTAAAAATAACAATGTAATGTTTGGCAGCAGTTATGGTGCAATTTCGTTTAACCCCGCTGAGTTTTTACAGCAAAGCACGCAAACAACAACCTCAATAACCGATATAACTTTAATGTCGCGCGATTTAGACTATCAGCCAAATCAGTTTGCCACCTCTGCATTGCAATTAACACATGAAGATATGGGTTTGGAGGTCAGCTTTTCTAATTTTGATTTTCAAAATAGCGCGGAAACACGTTACAAAATTACGCTTCAAGGACCTACTTCGCTAGAGTATGATGATTTAAAAGCAAACAAAATATTTTTTACAAAGCTCCCACCGGGAAATTATCAATTAAAGGCAAGCGCGTATAACTTTAATAGTGCGACCGAATCAAAGCCGGCGCTGTTAAATTTTAATGTGGCATACGCGCCGTGGAAGTCTCCTTATGCGTATGCGGCTTATATTTTAATTATTATAACTGTGCTGTGTTTACTGTTTTGGCAATACAGAAGCAGACAGCTAGCCATAGCTAATGCGCAAAAAGCGACAATACACTCACAAAAACAAACCGAGCTTGCGCTTAGTAACAATAAAAGTGGCATTTGGGATTACCATTACAGCGACGATTCAGTAAATACAAACCGGGGAAGTGAGCTTGGGTATACTAATTTGCCAAACCGTATTCCATTAAAACATTATTTAGCTTTAATTCACCCTGAAGACAAACCGCGGGTTATTTCGCACTGGTTAAATTTTACCAAACAAAAAAAGCATGAGCATTGGCAAGCAACTTACCGGTTAAAGCATAAGCTTGGCCATTGGTTGTGGTATCAAGATTTAGGGCAAATTATTTATGACGAGCAAACAAATAAACCGGTATCTGTATCTGGCATATATACCAACATAACAGAGCAACGTGCCAATGAGCAGCAAGCCAACATTTTAGGTGAGGCGTTTGGGCAAATAAACGACTGGCTGCTTATTTTAGATAATAATTTGGTGCCGGTTTCTGCAAATAACAGTTTTATAAAAACCTTTTCGCAAACTCATAAACATCCGCTTAGCTTAAAAGTGTTTGTTAATGCGATAGGTAAAACGCAATGTAAAAGCTATGCCAGCACATTAAAAAGCTTAACAGCAAAACAAAATTGGCGAACTGATGCCGTTATTAAAACTGCAACTAACCCGCACCACCCCATACATATAAGTGCCACTGCAATCGCAAAAGATACACATAGCATAAGTTACTATGTGATTGTTATTTCGGATTTAACCGAGCAAAAAAAGGCAGAAGACGAGCTGCGTTATTTAGCCAATTTCGATCCCCTTACACAATTGCCTAACCGCAGTTTAATGCATCAAAAAATTGGTAAATCGATTAAAAAAGCTCACCAACAGCTCACTCAAAGCGCTTTACTATTTATAGATTTAGACAAATTTAAACCGGTAAACGATACATTTGGCCACGCAGTGGGAGATCAACTGCTGTGTAATATTACCCAAAGAGTAAGCGCTATGTTGCCAAGTAATGCCACGCTTGGCCGCCAAAGCGGTGACGAATTTTTAGTGCTTATTGATAACGTAGAAGACATAGCCGCACTAAATAACATAGTCAAAAGTATAAGCTCAGAACTTGCCAATAAGGTCATTATCGAAGATTTTTCTATTAATATATCAGCCAGTATTGGCGTGGCTTTATACCCATTTGATGCCAGCTCGACCGATTTACTGATCAGAAACGCCGATGTAGCCATGATGCATGCAAAGCAAGCTGGCCGAAACGGGTTTAAGTTTTTTAACGACTCGATGAACGAGCAAATAAAACAAAAGCTCATCCTCGAAAACGATTTAAAAGACGCCGCGAAAGATAATCTATTATTTAATCACTACCAACCCATAATAGACACGCACGCACAAACAATAAATGGGGTTGAATTACTTATGCGCTGGGAAAATAACGGCCAATTTGTCTCGCCGGCTTTATTTATCCCTATTGCTGAAGAAACAGGCCTGATAGAAGCATTAACTGAGCAAGCTTTAGAGCGCGCGCTAACTGAGCTAGCCCCTACATTGGCCAGCAACCCATTATTTTATATTTCACTTAACTTGTCGCCAAAGCACATTTTAAGGACGAATATAGCAACCAAGCTGACCAATATATTAAAACAGCATCAAATGAGCCCAGTACAACTGCGCCTAGAAATAACAGAAAACATACTGCTAGAAGACAAGCAAAAAGCCGCAAAGCAACTACAAAAGTTAAAATCGGCTGGTTTTAAGCTGTTACTCGATGATTTTGGCACCGGCTACTCATCACTTACTTATTTGAGCCAGTTCCCTATTGATGTCATCAAAATAGATCAAAGCTTTGTTAACAGCATTGGGATTGATAAAAGTGATGAGTCGATCATCAAAACCATTTACACTTTAGCTCAAAACTTGGAGCTTTATTGCATAGCCGAAGGCGTTGAAACTAAGCAACAAAAAGCCTTTTTAGAAGGGTTAGGTTGTCATGTTTTACAAGGTTATTATTTTGCAAAACCAATGCGTGCAGAGCAATTACAAAACCCCGAAACACATGAGCATATTCACACTTTAATAAAAAGTTAGCTATGAATATGCTGGCATTCGTGGCTTTCAATTTGCAGTACGCTGCTTTTAACATTAAAACGCGCAGCGAGGAGTTTTTCTATTTTTAAGCGGCAGGCTTCATCGTGCTTTTCAATTGTACAATGCTCTTTTAACACCACGTGAGCGCCGACAATAATATCGCTGTCTTTGCGCGACACCGTCACATTATGTACGTTATGCACATGCTCTAAATCGGTAATTGACTGCTCAATATCCTTCACTTTAGGCAACTTAGCGTTATTAAAGAACAGCCCTTTAATACAGCTCGTGATCACTTTACCGCCAGTAAATAACACAAACGAGGCAATTAGCATGCTCGATAAAATATCAATAATGCTCCAGCCAGTAAAATAAATAAGTACGCCAGCTATAAACGTAGAAATGGTCGATATAATGTCAAAAAACGAATGCAAAAATACAGCGTACACATTAATGCTTGCTTTGCGGCCTTTATAAAGTACCCACGCTGCAGCACCATGAAATAAAAACCCCACAGAGGCAATACTCGACATTAAAAAGCTGTTTATTGCTAAATCATGACCATCGTTATGATGGGAAATTCTCTCTACACCTTCATATAAAATAACGGAGCTTATCGCCAAATACAGTAAACCATTAATTAAACCACCAATGAGCTCAGCGCGTTGATAGCCATCGTTATAGGTTTTAGCAAAATGAATTGCTAAGCTTGAGGCAATAAGGGCAATAAATAGCGAGCTATTATGCACAAATAAGTGCCCTGCATCGGCAAGTACAGCAAGCGAATTAGCGTAATAAGCGCCAATTACCTGAATTACCATAAATGAACATGTTATCGCTAAAGCGATAAGTAACCGACGACGAGACGCCTGGTGTGTAGTGATTTCTGTCATGAAATGCTTGAAAAACCTATACTTAAAATGCAAATAAGCCGTCAGGTGGCTTAGAGTAGAAAAGGGTAATGATATACAGTAGCAATTGTAATACGAAGCCCTCTTAAACGCACTAAAAACTTAGCAAAATAGCTAAAGTTGTACTAAATAACATAGTAGGAACAATTAAATTGTATGTAAAATCAACGGGAGCAATGAGTGGGCTTAAAACCAATCGAAGATATGTGGAGTACTATAAAGCTTATTCCGTTTGCCGTTGTACTTTATGATGCTAAAACACAAGCCTATAAAGCAAACACTCAAGCGCAGAGTATATTTGATTTACCCTCACAGCCAACTTTAAAAGATGCAGACTTTAAGCACCTCACGTTAAGTAGTCCAGAAAGTAAAAAACAATTTACTGTTGCTCAATTGTTTGAAAAATACTTAGTTATAAATACTAACTGCCACGTATTTTTACAAAAACAAACGCACGGCCTATTACTAAACGCCAAACTTGCCTCGCTAAATAGTCACTTATACATTGCTACGTTTGAGATAATTGAACACAACGAAGATGCGCAATATAACTTTGATAAAATTATTTCAAAAATTTCTACCGACTTAATAGATATTCAAATTGACGATATTGATACTCATATAGAGTTTGCGCTTAAAGCCATTGGCACTGTATGCCATGCCGATAGGAGCTACTTATTTAAATTTTCTGACGATGGTAAGTCAATGCGTAACACCCATGAGTGGGTTAACCAAGGGATTCAGCCATTTAAAGATCAACTACAGCACATACCAAAAAACTCACTCCCCTACTTTGCTAATTTAATGGGCACCACACACTTATTTAAAGTAAATGATGTTGCCAGCCTCCCAGCAAAAGCGGCTAAAGAAAAACAAGAACTTGAGCGTGAAGGTATTCAATCGGTACTGTGTATTGGCCTTCGCTACGATAAGGAGCTAGTAGGCTTTATTGGTTGTGATTGTGTAAAGCAAAAACGTGAGTGGACAGACTTAGACTTAATTAGGTTAAAACTAGTAGGTGAAATAATCGCTAATGCGTTTAAAAACTTAAACTACAAGCAAGAGCTTCAGCATATTCAACAACTGCTGATTACCGCAAATCAAAAGCTTAACCACCTTGTTAATACCGACAGCCTCACCACAATTGCAAACAGGCGTTGTTTTGACAAAGCACTAGAGAGCGAAATTAAACGCTGCGCACGTGCAAAGCAACCCGTTAGCTTAATTATGTGCGATATAGATTTTTTTAAAAATTACAACGACAGCTACGGCCATCAACAAGGCGATGAAGCCTTAGTCAAGGTGGCAGCAGCGCTTAAGTCGCGATGCCGACGCGAAAGCGACTTAGCCGCGCGCTATGGCGGTGAAGAATTTGCCGTCATTTTACCGGCAACTAATGAGCAAGACTGCCAACAATTTACCCGCTTAATTCAACAAGCAATTAAAGCGGCAGACATAAAACACAATAATTCGATAGTAAGTGAGTACTTAACATTAAGTATCGGTTTTTATTCAGCCACACCTGATAAAAATAGCACGCCACAGTGCTTTATAAGTAAAGCCGATCAAGCACTCTATACCGCAAAAGAAACAGGCCGTAATAAGGTATGCCAATTTAAACCCACTCACTAAAAGCTTGTTTTTGTGGTGCATAAATTCAAGTAGTGATAATCTATACACGCTGAAATTATAAACAATACAACAACTCAGCAACTCCACTCTCATAAGGAATTTTTAAATGGATCCAATCAATCAAATACTAAATATGGTATTTACTGTTGAAGCATTTTTACTTGTTTTTGTAATTGTACTTCTAAAAAGTAGTGTTAAGTTTGTACCTCAAAACCGAGCATGGTTAATAGAGCGCTTTGGAAAATACCAATCAACTAAAGAAGCCGGCCTCAATTTTATTGTGCCATTTATAGACCGCATCGCTGCAGACCGTAGTTTGAAAGAACAAGCTCAAGATGTTCCCTCACAGTCAGCCATCACAAAAGATAATATCTCCCTAATTGTTGACGGTGTATTGTACTTTCGAGTACTTGACCCTTACAAAGCAACATACGGCGTGGATGACTATGTATTTGCTGTTACTCAATTATCGCAAACAACTATGCGTTCAGAGTTAGGTAAAATGGAACTAGATAAAACATTTGAAGAACGTGACTTATTAAATACCAACATTGTGGCAGCTATTAACCAAGCAGCTGAGCCATGGGGTATACAGGTTTTACGCTATGAAATAAAAGATATTGTGCCGCCTCAATCAGTTATGGAAGCAATGGAAGCACAAATGAAAGCTGAGCGTGTAAAACGCGCGCAAATATTAGAATCCGAAGGTGACAGACAAGCAAATATTAATGTTGCAGAGGGTAAAAAGCAGGCGCAGGTACTTGCCGCAGAAGCAGAAAAAGCAGAACAAATACTCAGAGCAGAAGGTGAAGCAAAAGCCATTATTGCGGTAGCTGAAGCACAAGCAGATGCTCTGCGTGAAGTAGGTGCAGCAGCAGATACAGAACAAGGACAAAAAGCTATCCAATTAGACCTTGCAACTAAGGCTATCGCTGCAAAAGAGGCCATAGCTAAAGAGTCATCGGTCGTTTTACTTCCCGATAACGCCACCGATGCTAGCTCGCTCGTAGCGCAAGGTATGTCTATTATCAATACATTAAATAAAACGCAAAAGCTGCAATAAAGCCTATTAGCTTAATTTAGGAGAATATATGGACCTAATTTCGCAAAACTTACCACAAGCTTTAATGGTTATAGGTATTATTGCATTAATAATAGAAGTCACCGTTTTAGGGCTATCTACTATTATTCTGCTTTTCTTGGGGTTGTCTTTGCTAACTTCTGGGCTGTTAATGGTTGCAGGAGTACTACCCGAAACTATTACAGCGGCGCTTTGGAGCAATACCATCATTACCGCTGTTTTGGCACTACTTTTATGGAAACCCATGAAACGTATGCAAGAAAATGTAGATTCTAAGCAAATAAATAGCGATTTCGCCGATCTTACTTTTGTATTAGCAAAAGATGTTTCAGATAAAGAAATAACAACACATCAATATTCAGGCATAAGCTGGCAACTCAAAAGTACACAACCCATTAGTGCTGGCACCAAAGTAATAGTGGTTAAAAAAGAGGTAGGTGTTATGTGGGTTGCCCCTGCCCCGTAACGTTTTATATTATTACGGGCGGCTCTAGCTGCCCGTTTTTTATACCTGATATTTTAAATACATTACCTTGTAATGACTGGTTAGTTTTTACATTACTGTCATCTGCAGAAGTTACAAATAGCCACTGTGCGTTATTGCCACCAAACGCAACGCTTGTAGGTTTTGTTGCAGCAAGTGGCAGTGTGTTTAAAACCTCCCCATTTGGCGATAAACACATAACGCAGCCCATATCCCATACCGCAAGCCATAAGTTGCCAAGGGCATCAATCACACAGCCATCTGGGTCTACTTGGGTATTTTTAAATTGATAAAAAACTTGGGCGGGTAATATAGGCTCGCCGCTGTCTGGGTTTACATTTAAAGTAAAAATACAGCTGGCTTTTGAGTCGCAGTAATAAGCACGTGAGCGCGCTTTATCAAAACATAACCCGTTGGGAATGGTTAAACCTTGCACCACGCAATTAAGCGAATTTTGATAAAAACGGTAAATCTTACCTTCGCCTGAGCGGGCGTTTGTATCCATAGTGCTTAGCCAAAAACCACCCCAAGGGTCTGCCCGACCATCGTTAGAGCGCCGTGTGGACTGGGTATTTTCTAAAAATGTGAGCGTTTGGCGCACCCCAGAAGCTATATGGTATTTATATATACCCGTACTGGTGCCAATAATAAGATGTGCTTTATCAAGCCACGCTAAAGCCGAAACCGTATCTTGCATTTCAACTTGTGTTAGTGAGTCAGGCTTTGTTAAACACTTACTTAGCAGCAGGTTTTTTTCTATATCTACCCAAAATAGCGTTTCAAGCAAAGGGTGCCAAAGCGGGCTTTCACCTAACTTATTTTGCACGTTACTAAATACGGTTACACTTGAGTCAGTCATAAATAACGATTCTTAAATATTAACAAAGCCTTGTATTAATAAATACTTTATCAGAAATCCCCAACACTTACGATTAAACAAAGCATATTAGCAGCTAAACGCTTTTTTCTAAGCCAAACAGTGCACTAATACCAAATAGCTTAATTAAGTGATTTAGTTTTAAATACTAAACCATATTGATTACAGGATAAAAGCTTCGTTATTGCTCTGTTTATATCAAAATTTTTAGCGCCGTTAGCGCCAAGTTTAATCCCTTAAGTGAATTAAGTAATGTGGCAAATGGGTATAATTATTTCAGCATTTTATCGCGCTTTACATGGTTAGTTGGTAATATCATCAAAAGGGAGGTAATAGTATGATTAATAATAACAATAAACATTCTTTAGTGGTTGAGGGAGGTGCAATGCGCGGTATTTTTGCCGCCGGCGTGTTGGATGAGTTTTTAGCGCAGCGCTATCAACCTTTTACTAATTACTTTGGGGTTTCTGCTGGCGCTACCAATATAGCCGCTTATTTATGCCAACAACCTAAACGAAACTACCATGTTATTACCGATTTTTCGTGTCGGCCTGAATTTATTAACTTAGCGCGCTTTATCAAAGGCGGCCACTTATTTGATTTAGATTGGCTGTGGCAAGCAACCATTAAAGAGATCCCCCTCAATACAGAAGCCTTTGCAAAGGCAGCTCACGAATTTTATATCGTCTCTACAGCTATCACCACAGGGCAGCCCCATTACCTTAAAGCAAGTAGTGATGCGATGGTAGAGCAACTTAAGGCATCGTGCGCGATTCCAATTGCGTATCGTAACTACCCTATAATTAATGATATTGCGATGACCGATGGCGGCGTAGCAGACTCTATTCCCGTAATAAAAGCATACGAAATGGGTGCTCAAGAAATAACCGTGGTGCTTTCTCAGCCACTAGGCTATAGAAAAAAGCCAAGTAAATCGCAGTGGTTAACCAAAAAACTTTATAAAAACTACCCTGCTTTAATAAATAGCTCGATTAACAGAGCGCATGTTTATAACAGCAGCATAGATTTTATTAATAACCCGCCTGAAGATTGCAAAATCAATATTATTGCTCCACCGCCCCAATTTAGAGTGGGCCGCACAACCAAAAATGTTAAACGCCTTAACGATGGGTACAAAATGGGAATTGATACAGCCAAAGCCTTTTTAAGCTAAGTGTGTTGTTTCCCTTTAGAAAGTGCAACCAGTATGCCCATTACAGTAAACGCTGCAATGGTGCATACAATCCCAGCTAGCACAGCGTAAACATGTATAAAGCACGCTAAGGCAATAGCTATTAAAGCACTACAATACAGCCATTTATAGGCTACTTTGTAGAGCTTACTTCTCATTAATAATAAAGCGGCCAGTAAACACGCTAGTGCAATAACTATCATAACAGTGTTCATGCTGCTTTTACCTCTGCAAGTGCTATGGCATCAGGTTTTGTTTTTAAGTATCCCCATAAAAACGCCAGTCCAACAATTAAAAAGCTAATATCTGTAAATGCCACTAGGGTACTGTTTGCGTTAATAATATTATTAACGCCCAATACACTATTAAGTGGTAAAACACTTATTAAGAATAAGGCGCAAAGCAACAAGGTTGCTCTAAAGTAGTTTTTATAGTTTTGCCAAAATGCTGCAATTACTAGCCATACTAACCACGCGTAAAAAAATACCGGCCCAAAGTAAGCATTGTGCTCAGCGCCAGCCACGGCATAGTTTAAAAGTACTTGCACAGGGAATAACACACAACAAGCAAGCACTAAACCACCGCAACTGCCTATAATAAAGCGGTTCCACCTTGCATACGCGCCAGCGCTAAGCGTTGGTGTGCTGCCTCTGGTACGCTTTGCTAACCACATCATCATGCCAGAAAGTGGCATTAAGGCACATGCTAAGCCAAGCATTACCCAAAGTAACTTCACCAATAAACCTGCAAAATTACCAAAATGGAGTGGGAAGAGTATTTCAATAATTTTAATTGATACCCCTGCAATATCGCCAAAGCTACTCATTGAAGTGATGTACTCCCCTTGCCCATTGTAATGCAATAACTGAGAAGCCACGGCTTCGCCTCCTAAAAGGCGTAAATACACTTGTGCGTTAGCATCGTTATGCGCCATTACCGTGGCATCTAAAATAACTGCATGTGGGTAGCGTTGTTGCGCATCACTTAAAATAGCGGTTATGTTAGTCGGCTGATTTACATGACTAATTATTGGCTCAGGAATAGCTGTAAAAGTTTCTATCAACTTATCTTGGTCTCCTCCAAAGCTAACAAAAGCTGCTGCAGGTAGTAAAATTACAGTTGCGAGCCCTAAAAATGCGCCACTAAAGCCAATTACAATATTAAAAATACTGCCCCAAATGCCCATTACTTTGTGGCCGTCACTTATGGTTACATCAAAGCCTTTAAGCCACCTAAAGGTGAACAGCTCTTTAATTAATTTACGATGTATAAATAAGCCAGTTACCGTACTTACTAATAATGTTAAACCTAAAAACCCAGTTAAAATAAGCCCTATAGGTCGCCCTAAATGTAAGTCAGCGTGAAACTCACCAATGTAGCTGGCTGCATCTGTTTTTTTATTGGCATAATATTGCTTACTGGGGCCATAGTAGGTATTTACCAACGCTAAGCTTGCTGGGTCAAATTCAAATGCCCGAAGTACTTCTTGCTGGTAATTTTCATCACCATGGTGCGATTCAAATACTAAAGCCAGTAAGTGAAAATTATGCCCTGTTGGCATAAACACATGAATGTTTTCACCAAACTCTTTGGGCACTTGAGCGTGGTATGTATTAACTAATGTGCTTATTTCGCTATTAGGAATATGTTGAGTTTGCTGCAGTGATTGGTTGGCCCAAATTTTTAGCTCAGGCCTTGCAAGTACTGCTAACGCGCCGGTAAATGCCACAACAAACAATAAAACGGCGGTTACTACGCCCACCCAACTATGTAATAAAAATAGCTTTTTTAAAGTAATTGATTTCATCCTTGCCCCTGCATTAATGCAAAATAACTTAAAATTCCATGCACTAAACACAAAGTGAGCATGAGTAAAAATGGCTGCCATGCTTTTTCGCTAATGTAGGCATATATAAAAAGCCCAACCCAAATAATTGGAAACAGTAAAATAGGCAGTAAAATTTGTTCACTCATTTGTAAGGGCAAATAGGTAGTCATCCCGGTGATCATCACCGTAGCGGTTACCAATGCCAATACGCACGCCATTAAATGGCGACGCTTTGTAGCGCTAAAGGTTTTTTTATTATTCATTTTTAGCTCATTTAATAAATAGCAGGCGCGCACACCTGCATATGCAAATAACAACTATTTGCATTATATTGCTCATTTGTAAATTTATGCAACATATTATCGTTACTTATTAGGCGAACAAGCTCCTTTTTATTCGCATAATCAATGCCTGTTTATTTATAAAATTATATTTTTTGAGCATACTTGGTATTTAGGTAGGCAAATATGATGAGCTAAAACTGTTTTTAAATAATCCCAAAAACAACTGCGTTATCATACTGATCAGTGATTAACTGCTTAACCCAATAAAATAACGACTAAACAGGCAAATTTTTAACTTTAACAGTCAACAAACTCTATAATTATTGTTATTTTGTTAGGGCGTATGCAAAAAGCTAATTGCCCCTAGGCAGGCTCTTTTAGCAGCTGTAAAACTAATCACTATACATTGATAAAATGAGAGAAATTTATGAGCGATAAAATCAATCCAGACGCGTTACACGCACTAAAAATTGCATTTACTTACATGCCGCAAGCAATTGAAGTAACAAAGTACGAATATGGCGAGCGCTATCAAACAGTGCTTGATCATATTGAAGCCGTGCGCGAAGTGTTGCTTATAAACGATGTAGACCCAGAAGAAGTAGGCGGCGACATAAACCCAGAATACACGCCTAATTCTACCTATTAATGAGAAAAGTTTGCTAATTGAGCAAAACAATTAAGTTCGCGTTTTGATAGCCTAACACCCATTACTCAATATATTGCTCAACGGTTTACGCCTGTTGGTATAAACTGTTAAAAACATATAAATAAATGTGCCTATCTGCCGATACGCATAACGATATAAAATACAATTAAGGTAATTGCGGTGAACTTTTTAAGGCGTTTTCACGATATAGTCTCAGACCAAACTCTGGATTTTAATTCTAAAATTAAAAACCTACTCGCGTTTGGCCTAGAAGTGTTCAGCCTTGATGTAGCAATAATTAGTAAAATTGATGCTAATACGTACACAGTATTACATGCTATAACACCCGATAACGCCTTATTACCCGGCACACAATTTGAGCTAGGTGGCACATACTGCGTCCACACATTAACAGCAGGCTCGGCGCTTTCGTTTCATAAAGCCTCACAAAGTACGATTGCCAATCACCCTTGTTACATAAATTTTCAACTTGAGTCCTACATTGGCGCACCTATAAAAGTAGCCGATAAAACCTTTGGCACTGTTAACTTTTCATCACCTAACGAGTCAACTGCATTTAGCGACGAAGCCTACGATTACATTGAGCTGTTTGCTCAGTGGTTAGGCTCTGAATTTGCAAAAATAGACACGAAAGAGCAACTTTTAAAAAATAGCTACACCCTTTCAAAGCTCGAAAACATCGCTAATATCGGCACTTGGGAGGTCGATTTAATCGAGAACAAAGTTTATTGGAGTAAGCAAACTAAACGCATTCATCAGGTAGCCGATGACTACCAGCCAATAGTTGATAACGCGATTGAATTTTACAAAGAGGGCCCCAGCAGAGAAGCCATAAATAAAGCGGTAGAAAACGCCATAAACAAAGGTGAAAAATGGGATTTAGAGCTTGAGGTTATCACTGCACAAAACCAAGAAATTTGGATTTCGACTTTTGGAGAAGCCGAGTTTCACGAAGGTAATTGCATAAGGCTATTTGGTACATTTCAAGACATTACCGAATCAATCTTGCTTAGAGAAGCGCTAAAAAAGAAAAAAGCCGAAGCAGAGCATATGTTAGAAGATAGAAGTATGCTATTTGCTAAAATTAGCCACGAGTTACGCACCCCGCTAAATGGCATAACCGGCATGCTCACCACCCTAATAGATGAAAAAGACACTGAAAAACGAGACGAAAAAATAAAAATAGCGCTTCGCAGCGCTGACATTTTACTTAATATTATCAACGAAGTACTCGATTTTTCTAAAATTAATCATGGTGAATTAAAACTAGAGCCAACCGATGTACTGCTTAAAACCATATTTAGTGATTTAGCCTCTTTATATACCCCGTTATTTAAAGAAACCCATGTTGAATTAATCATAGAAAATACAATTGATGATAGCTGCTGGGCCTTTTGCGACAGTACACGCCTGAGCCAAATTACCTCTAACTTATTAAGTAACGCGTTAAAATTTACCGAGCAAGGCCATGTAAAACTTAAAACACAGCTCATAAATAATAACGATGCACTATCTCTTGGTATCACTGTTTCTGACACTGGTCGCGGAATGACCCCCGCTTTTTTAGAGTCTTTATTTTCGCCGTTTACACAAGAGGTTGACGCTAAAAACAATAAAGGGGGCACAGGACTTGGCCTAGCAATTATAAAAGAGCTTGTAGAATACATGGGCGGCACAATAAAGGTGACAAGTGAGCTACAAAAAGGCTCAACGTTTAGTATTAATATTCCGCTAGAACTTGGTAAAGAGCAAATAATAGACGACATTCAATCAAAAATTGAGTTAAACAGCCATTCGCTCAGTGTACTTATTGTTGATGACAACGATATAAACCGCCGTGTGCTTGATGCCTCTCTTGATAAGTTAAACGTAAAAGCCGACTGCGCCATTGATGGCCAAGACGCTATTTTTAAGTGTAAGCAAAAGCATTACGACCTTATTTTTATGGATTGCATTATGCCAATCCTGGATGGTTTTGAAGCCACTAAAACGCTGAGAGCACAACGTATTTGCCCTAGCGAAAGCACCTACATTGTAGCGCTAACTGCTAATACATCGTCGCAAGATAAACTAGCTTGCCAGCAAGCAGGCATGGATATGTTTGTCTCTAAGCCGTTTAAGCTTCCGCACATAGAAAAAGCGCTTTCTAATGCCTTAGAACATACAGCTAAAGTAAATTCGCTTTAATTTAGTAAGGACATACTATGAGAAATATAATAAGAACATTACTTTTTACTGTACTGCTGTTAGCCATATTTAAAGGCATTTCCACTGAGCAATGGGGTTCATCAATAACCGTTGTTATTGTATCAAGCGTATTGCTATTAGTTACGTTTATCAGTGGTAAGGCATCACAAGGCCGTTCAGCTTATACAAGCACTGACTCTTCAATTTATGCTAGTAATACACACTCTAATAATGATTGCGGTGGGGATTCTGGTGGCTGTGATTAATAGAGATATTGTTATAAACATTAAAAAAGCCGCCTTTGGAGAGGGCGGCTTGGGTTAACAAACAGCTTTTGGGTGTACCTATTGCTGTTACATCAAGAGACGATTTGCCTATTAAGCTGCATTTTGGTCTTGGTTGCTTTGCTCGCTATGGCGAATTAAGTAATCAAACGCCCCTAAGCTTGCTGTTGCACCACTACCCATTGCAATAATGATTTGCTTAAACGGCGTATTTGTCGCGTCACCCGCACCGTAAACGCCCGGTAATGAGGTTGCGCCTTTAGCGTCAATTTCTATCTCGCCAAACTTGCTTAGTGTAAGCTCGCTCTCTTTTAACCATTCGGTATTAGGGATCAAACCTATTTGTACAAAAATACCTGCAAGTGCTAATGATTTTTCCTCACCTGTTACACGGTCAGTGTAATTAAGTCCGGTTACTTTTTTACCATCGCCTACTACTTCAGTGGTTTGCGCATTTTTAATAATAGTGATGTTGCTTAAGCTATTCGCTTTACGAATAAGGACTTCGTCAGCGCGCAGCGTGTCCGCAAACTCAAGTACCGTTACATGCTCTACAATGTTAGCTAAGTCGATAGCCGCCTCTATACCCGAGTTACCACCACCAATAACAGCAACAGGCTTACCCTTAAATAGCGGACCATCACAGTGTGGGCAGTAAGCTACGCCATGGCCGCGATATTCTTGCTCACCAGGTACGTTCATTTCACGCCAGCGTGCACCGGTTGCTAAAACAAGCGATTTAGCTTTTAAAGTAGCCCCGTTTTCAAGGGTTATTTCATAACCATTACTACCGCGACCAAGCCCTGCTGCGCGTTGGTTATGCATTACATCTACATCGTATTCTTTAACATGCTCTTCAAGCTGAGCAACAAGCTTTGGACCTTCAGTGGCTTTAATCGAAATAAAGTTTTCGATAGCCAACGTATCGGCAACTTGGCCACCAAATCTATCGGCAACTATACCGGTGTTTAACCCTTTACGAGCAGAGTAAATAGCGGCTGAGGCACCCGCAGGTCCGCCACCGACTACTAATACATCAAACTCGTCTTTTTCGCTTAGTGCTGCAGCTTGCTTAGCAGCGCCTTTAGTGTCTACTTTATTTAAAATGTCGGTCAGGCTTAATGCACCTTGGCTAAATGGTTCGCCATTTAAGTACACAGCTGGTACTGCTAAAATATTGCGCTCTTCTACTTCGTCTTGAAAGAGTGCGCCGTCAATCATTGTTGCTTTAATTTTGCTGTTTGTTGCTGCCATTGTATTTAGCGCCTGCACTACTTGCGGGCATGTTTGGCAACTTAAGCTTATGTATACTTCAAAATTAAGTTCTTGATTGAGTGATTCTATTTGTTCAATGTCTTCGCTTTTTGCTTTGCTTGCGTGTCCGCCAGTGTGTAAAAGCGCTAACACTAAACTTGTAAATTCGTGACCCATAGGTACGCCAGCAAACGTAATGTGGGTGTTTTTTTCAGGTGAATGCACAACCATAGATGGGCGACGTGCGCTCGAATCAGGGTTGCTCACTACCGTAAACTTATCGCTTAATGATGCTAAGTCGTTTGCTAAGCTTTCTACTTCTGCTGATTTTTTGCTGTCATCCAAGGCAATAAGCAGCTCAACAGGTTGAGTAAGCGATTCAAAATGGCTTTTTAATTGATTTTTAATGTTGTTATCTAACATGGCTTAACCCTTTTTAGGAAAATTTAAACAGCAAGCCTCCCATGCCAACTAATGCATGTGCTAATGAATCCGAGTTGAGATAGGAGGCACCAACAAACGAAATGATGTTGGTTTAAGGGCAGTTACCTGCCCTCATAAAAGTGGCTAAACCTGTATTTAGATTTTACCAACTAGGTCTAGTGAAGGAGCAAGTGTGTCTTCACCTGGCTGCCACGATGCAGGGCAAACTTCACCGTCGTGAGTTGCAATGTATTGTGCAGCTTGTACTTTACGTACTAACTCTTTAGCGCTACGGCCAATACCTAGGTCATGCGTTTCGATTACTTTGATTTCGCCCTCAGGGTTCATTACAAAAGTACCGCGAAGTGCAAGGCCGTCATCTTCAATCATAACGCCAAAGCTGCGAGTAATACGGCCAGTTGGGTCGCCAATCATTGGAAATTTAATTTTACCAATAGTGTCTGACGTGTCATGCCATGCTTTGTGCGTGAAGTGAGTATCAGTTGATACTGAGTAAACTTCTACACCCATTTCTTGTAGCTGCTCGTAGTAATCAGCAACATCGCCAAGCTCAGTAGGACATACAAACGTGAAATCTGCAGGGTAAAAGAAGAAGATTGACCACTTACCTAGTACGTCTTTTTCAGACACTTCTACAAAGTCACCATTGTGGTATGCAGTTGCGTTAAAAGGTTGAATTTTTGTGTTGATCAATGAAGTGCTCATAGTATTCCTCATTTATATTTAAAGTGTTTTAAAGTTACTCAACGCAGCCAAAATGTGTGGCCTTTCGCGTTGGCTTGATTAATACAATAAGCCCATTGGTAAACTAAATAAAATTGATTGTTTAGATTAAAACAATCGATTTTTAAGATTGAACTATCCAGCTCTTCTATTCGTAAACGATTTATTACCTTTAAGTGCTAAGAATACTGCTACAATAGCCGCGCTAAAAAACACACAACATAAGGCATGCTGTAATGGAAAAATTTGTTAATCATATTCAACTTGGCTATTTGGGGTTACTACCCTTTTTGGGCTGTGTAGCGTGGCCGCTTATGTTTGGCAGTAATAGCGTTAACTTGGAGTTTTTTACTTTTTACAGCATTGCTATACTGGCATTTATGGCGGGCAATTTATGGCGCGCTGGGATGCAAAGCTACAGCGATGCAATTAAAGCGGTTGTGCCTGTTATACCCGTACCATTTTTATCGTTTATCCCGCTGGAGTGGGCGCTTGCCTGGTTAGGGGCTAGTTTTTGGTTAGTTCTTATCTTTGAAAAAGCCACACCACAATGGCAAACCTACCATCGCGATTATCAAAAAATGCGCTTTATTCTTACCTCAGTGGTATTTGTCTGTCACATACTCACCATTGGTATGAGCCTTTACCCAAAATAACCTTGCGCTGCTTAACCTACTAGGCGTAATAGTGTAACATCCGCGCACTGCTATTTAAGGACGCACCATGATTGATACATTACGCCAGCAGCTTAACGAGCTTGGCGAAAACTACGTAGAAAAAAACGCCGCTTTTAAAATTAAAGTTATTCCGTTTTTTTGCGCTATTAGTATTAAAAAAGATCACAAAAATGAAGGCCGGCTCAGCTTTTACTCAAACCAATTAATAGAAATACTGTTAGTGGTGTTATTTATGTTGTTTGGGCTTACGCTTTATAACCCAGAGGCGGGTTTTACACATGGCCCTATTCATATTGTATTTGCTATTTTAATTACCTTTAATTTAATTTTAAAGCAAATAGCCATTGAAGGGCTTAAAACACGCCTTGCGTTTCATCGTTTGCATGGTGCTAATACAGCGCAAAATACTCAAAGTGCAGATCAAAACACTCACAAATCTAATTAAGTTATGTATTTAAATCCTAATTGGCGAATTCTCACCGTAGGCGATGGCGATCTATCGTTCTCTAATGCGGTGGTTAATCATATAAAACCGGCAAAGTTAGTCGCATCTACTTATGATAGCGCCGAAACCATAGAGCAAAAATACCAGCACAATGCGCTAAGTAGTTTAAAAAAGTGTCATGTTGAGGTTATTAATTGCTTTGATGTAACTGACCCTTTATGTTGGCAAAAATTAGCTGCCCACCAGCACAGCTTTGATGTAGTTATTTTTCAGTTTCCGCTTATTCCTGCCTTTGTCGGGCGCGAAGCATTTGAAAGCAACACCCAAAAAACCAGCATGAACGTGCTTAATCGCGCGTTACTACATCAATTTATTAAATACGCTAACAATTACGCGCTCGACAAGAGCGGCCCTATGCTTTGCTACATAACCTCAAAAGATGTAAAACCCTATCGCGAGTGGAATATTGAAGGCAGCTTAAGTAATGGCCTTGAGGCTAAATACGCGGGCCAAATGCCTTTTGATATTAACCAGTTTGATGGTTACAAAATAAGAAACGTAGACCGTGATAAACACGTAAAAGACACCAGTGGCATCACTTATGTGTTCACGCCTAAAGCAATCTCGGCGCAATCTGACGAACTAAGCGCTCACCTTACAAAGCCTGCGTATTTAGGTGAAAATCATTGCTCGCTTTGTCGGGTAGGCCCTTTTATTGCTACCGAAGATGAAAACAAACACTTTAACGCTAAAAAGCACCAACAAATGCTTAAGCTAGAAGATGACTGGCAGGCGTGGCTTACTGACTTTTACAACCGCACCTTATAACCCTGTTTTATAGCTCAATTTAATTAAATCAGCGGCCTTTTCAGCAATGGCAATAACAGGTGCGTTTGTGTTACCTGTTACTATGGTAGGCATAATTGAGGCATCAATAACCCTTAAGCTGCGTATCCCGTGTACTTGTAGTTTGCTATTAACCACCGCCATATTGTCGGTGCCCATTTTACAGGTGCCAACAGGGTGATATTCGGTATCGGCAGTTTGGCGAATAAACTCAATAAGCTGGGAATCGTTATTTACATCAAGCGGGTAAACAAAGTTACCACGAATTTTATCAAAGGCGGGGCTTTGCATAATACGCAGCGCTTTTTTAAGCCCTGCAAGCATAAGCAATAAATCATCAGGGTGGCTTAAATAATTAGGGTCGATAAGCGGCGCACTGCGTGGATCGCTATTGGCAAGCCTTATTGTCCCTCGGCTTTTGGGGCGCATAATACTACTGTGAACACTATAGCCATGGCCAAGGTGAACTTTGCGACTATGATCGTCCACCAACCCAATTACAAACTCAAGTTGAATATCCGGCGCAGGCGAATTATCCAACACATTAATAAACGCATGTGACTCAGCAAAATTACTGGTTAATATTCCGCTGCGTTTACTAAACCACTGCGCACACCCTTTAATAATACTTGCAGCGCCTTTTACACTTACCCCAAAGGTGCCTTTTGCAGTATTTGCTTTACACAAAGGCACCACGGTTAAGTGATCTTGTAAATTACCCCCTACTCCTTCCAGTGCATGTTCCAGTGGTATGTTATGCGCTGCTAAATGCGCTTTAGGGCCAATTCCTGAAAGCATTAACACGTGCGGAGAGTTAATTGCTCCGGCGCTTAAAAGCACCTCCTTTTTGGCCATTAATGTAATAATTTTACCGCCGCGCTCAAGCTCTACGCCGTGGGCGACCTTATTTTTTATTATAATTTTATTAACGTGGCTGTGGGTAAACACACTAAGGTTAGGCCTATTTAAGTGCGGTGTTAAATACGCTTTTGCAGCACTACAGCGCTCACCATTATGTTGCGTAACCTGCGAAAGCCGTGCTCCATGTTGCTCAGCGCCATTTATATCGTCATTTAACTGTATTCCTTGCTCAACACACGCTTTTAAAAAGCAAGAGTTTACCGCACTTGGCTTAGTCAGCTCTTGCACATGCAATGGCCCTGTTGTGCCATGTAACGCGTTATTAAACGTTTTATTGTTTTCGGCTTTTATAAAATAGGGTAATAAACTGTTGTAGTCCCACCCAAGGTTGCCATTTTGTGCCCAGTTATCGTAATCGTATTTATTACCGCGTATATACACCATGGCATTAGTAGAGCTAGACCCACCTAGCACTTTACCCCGCGGCACAAAGCCACATCGGTTATTAAGCGCCTTTTGCGGTACCGTGTTGTAATGCCAACTATTTATTCCGTATGGCACACTGGCCGCAATACCCGCAGGCATTTGTATTAAAGCGCTCTTATCGCTACCGCCCGACTCTATTAGGCACACACTTATATGCTGATCTTCTGATAAACGCGCTGCCAGCACACAACCTGCACTGCCTGCGCCAATAATAATATAATCAAACGTGTGGTTACTCATAGGTGCCTTTGCATCATCACTATTTAGTTCTTATTGGTAGCTGCTTCTGCTTTGTGCATCCATGCAGTTGTAAATAAGCAGTTTTATTGCAGCAAGCTATTCGCTCTATAGTGCATAGATTAAATCCTAAAAACTTGATATTTTTAGACACCTTCTTTAATTTACAGCGCCAGTGTATGAGCAGCCCAATACGTGCCACCTCTTTATATTCAATAGACTCGTTAATTAAAGAACTTGGCGCAGACCCAGCAAGCGTAATGAAAACCTGTAAGGTCACTGTCGACTTTAATAACCTTGAAAACCAATATTTACCCTATTTGAGCTATGCAAATTTATTAGAGTACTGCAGCCACACGCTTAACTGCCCAAGCTTTGGGCTTAAATTAGCAAATAAACAAAACTTTGATATTTTAGGCCACATAGCCATAGCCGCTAAAAGTGGGACTAATTTAGAAGAAGCGCTTAGCTGGGTGGTTAAATATTTACACTTACACAGCCCCGCATTGTGCTTAACAACGCACTCATTAGATAATGACGAGAGCTTATTTTTATCGTTTGAATTTAACCTAAAGCCCCTACCACAAATAAACCAAGCCATAGAGCTCACGCTTGGCTTAGCCATGAGCATAATTAAAAAATTAAGTAATAATCAGTGCAAGCCTCGCACTGTGTTTTTACCGCAAAAGCTGGCAACTAATACACTCGCATACAAAACCTATTTTGGCTGTAAAGTAATAGAGCACCGCAACAGTGCGGGCATTGTAATAAACAAAGCCGACTTATCGATAAAGCTTAACCACAATAACCTTAATAAAACCGACGCGGCCTTTAATTTTTTAGCTAAACGCAACGAACACAGTCACTCATTACCTGCCCAAGTAAGCGCACTAATAAGGCCAATGCTGCCTATTTATCAGTGTTCAAACCAAACTATTGCCGAGGCACTTAATATGCACCCGCGTACCTTGCACCGTGAATTAGCTAAACATAACACCAGCTTTGTAAAACTTAAAGACACCACACGCCGGGCGCTGGCAGCGCATTACTTGCTTCAAAAACAATACTCTATCAGTACTATTTCAATGCTTTTAGGCTATCACGAACAAGCTACCTTATGCGCAAGTGTTAAACGCTGGTTTGGGTATTCTCCTAGGGCGTGTCGAACTTTGTGGATTGAAATTTATTCAATCTAGGGGCGATTTAATCGCGGCGCGAGGTTTGTAACCTAGTGGGCTAAGTAAAAATCGAGCAACAAAGAGTCAATCGTCCCTAGAAAGAACCCATAGGGCAGCGCATGTTTGGTCTTTATGCTGCGTTATCGCCTATTTATGGGGGAATAACCACACTACATAGGCTCTGCCTTGCCTAAAAACCAAACATACTGCTGTAAATTCAACCACCAAAGGTCAACACGCCCTAAAGCATACAGGGCAAAAAAATGTTAAAGTAACGGCTCTTATTATTTAAGCTAAGGAGCAGGCATGAACTTTGTCATTGTCGGTACAAATTTTATTAGTGATACCCTACTAAGCGCAGCAAATACGTTACCTGCATTTAATTTATACGGTGTGTGCTCACGCAAACAATCAAGCGGCGAAGCCTTTTTATCTAATCACCCCAATACCGATGTAAAAATTTTCACCTCAATTGAGCTGGTATGCCAAGACCCCCATGTTGATGCGGTGTATATTGCAGCGCCAAATAGCCTACACAAGCAATATGCAGTAATGTGCCTTGAAGCAGGCAAACATGTACTAGGCGAAAAACCTTCAGCCGCTAATAGCCAAGAGCTAAATGCTATTTTAACTGCAGCTAATGCCAATAAACGCCTTTACATGGAAGCAATGATGACCACGCATTTGCCAAATTTTGCGCGACTTAAAAATGCGCTGAGTAAAATTGGTAAACCCCGTAAGTTTATAGGCCAATACAGCCAGTACTCATCACGCTACGATAAATACAAAAATGGCGAACGCCCAAATACCTTTTTACCGGAATTTGCCAATGGCGCTTTGCTTGATTTAGGTGTGTATCCGCTTTACCTACTTATAGCACTTTGGGGCGCTCCACAGCGCGTGAGTGCCAGTGGGGTACTATTAGATACAGGCGTAGATGGTGCAGGCGACGTATTATTAAATTACGATGATAAACAAGCCGTTATTAGCTACTCTAAAATTTCTCAAGGCGATAACATCACCGAAATACAAGGTGAGCGCGGACGCTTACGAATACATGCCGTGTCGCAGTTAAAACACATAGAGTTTGTTGCCAATAACGGGGAGGTTGAGGTTATTTCTGATAAATTTGATGAGCACTTTATGAAATACGAAGTTGCGCACTTTATGCAAACCATAAACGCGCAAAGGCTAGAGTCAGATATTAATACACATCAGCTTGCCCGCGACGTAATGAACGTACTTGATACCGCAAGAAAACAGCTTGGGGTAGTTTACCCTAATGATAAAAACGCAGCAGCGGACTAAAGTTGACCCCCATCCGTGGGCAATCAAGGCAAGAGCCTAGTTGTAATTATGCGCTTACTTATTTTTTATTAGGTACAGCTAAATTACACAGGCTCTTTATTTAAGCGTGTAGATTTTTAATGGTTTAATTTGCATAAATCTATTCACCATTCAACCAAGGCAGCGCCAGTTATTAGGCGCACTAGGTTACTCACTTCGCACCACCATTAACCCGCGCCTAGATTGCACACATTTCAATCCATTAAAGTTAGCTTGCTCTAAGCACGCTTATATAAATGAGCAAAGTTAACTTAGCACACAAAAACATGACCAATCAAGCTAGCCAATTATTAAAATTTATACTAAATTGGTAACATAAATAGGTTAACACTCATTTATAATATTATATGACCGTTACATCACTTTAGAATTTTGACATAATAGTGAATTTTGGGGTAACCTCTGCTAATAACAGTAGGTTTAGGCTATTTGAGCCTATTAGCCGCTATTCCTTAAGGTAATAAAGGTAGAATATGGGAAACCGTCGCTTATTTTGGCGCATTGTTGATAAAGTTGAAGCTTTGATAAACCAAGGAGAGTTTTCTGCTGGGAGTCGTTTACCACCAGAGCGAGAACTTGCCGACATGTTTGACGTAAGCCGCCCAACAATTCGTGAAGCTATTATTGCATTAGAAGTACGAGGCCGCGTAGAGGTCAAAACCGGCTCAGGCGTTTATGTAATAGAACAACAAGAAACATCTGTAAAAACAAAAGAGATCAGCGCTTTTGAGCTAACACAAGCTCGCGCACTCATTGAAGGTGAAATAGCTGCACTTGCCGCTCAATCAATCACCGATGAAGAACTAGCTCAATTAAAGCAAACGCTAATAGCCATGGAAAAAGGCTTATATGTAGAACAAGCAGACCGCGAGTTTCACGAAATTATAGCGCGTGCTACACGTAACAAAGCCCTTGAGTATGCAGTGGCAAATTTATGGGATTTACGTTTAAACAATTCACAAATTGTGGCTGATTATGGCAGTGTGTGTAAAAACAATAACGATTGCGTAATGGATGAGCACACCGCTATTTATAATGCGCTGCAAACACACGACGCAAGCGCCGCACGTACCGCAATGCATAAACACTTTAACCGTTTAATTAATGCATTATTTGACGCGGTTGAAGCGCGTGCGCTTGAAGAAATCAAACGTAAAAATGATGAAAAACGTGGCCTTTATTCTTTAGATGGCTTAGTTAAAAGTGCTAGCAAAACACACTAAAACGACCTAAACGTTTATGAGCCAGCGATCTATTCGCTGGCTTTTTTATTTTAAGGCACTCAGCGTTTGCCTTTAGCTATGCATAAGCAGTTACGCTAATTCATCGCACATATTAGTCACTCCCTCCCAAATTTAATGTGTATGCCATACAAGCTATTACTTAGCCAATAAAAAACAGATACACTGCGCAAAACTAGACGATTGTTACCAAGGAAAACAATGCAATCATCCACTAAAGACTTTTTGCTCGCGCTTGTGTGCGTTATTTTAGCAATGATCACAATTCAATCTGGCGCCTCATTTGCTAAGCAGTTATTTCCTGTTGTTGGCCCCGAAGGCACTACTGCACTTAGGCTTGGCTTTTCTGCACTTATTTTGTGTTTAATATTTAAACCGTGGAAACACCTACCAGCTAAAGGTAATCGGTTATCAATTGTGGTATACGGTTTAAGCCTAGGCGGAATGAACATTTTATTTTATTACGCCATTGAACGTATCCCTTTAGGGATTGGTGTTGCGCTTGAATTTACCGGTCCATTAGCGGTGGCGTTATTTAGCTCACGCGCTAAGCGCGACTTATTTTGGGTGGCGTGTGCAATTGCGGGTATTTTACTGTTACTGCCCGATATGAGCAGCCAAGAAAGCCTAGACCCAATTGGCGTAATACTCGCGCTAGGTGCCGGTGCTTGCTGGGCAGCCTATATTTTATTTGGCAAAAAAACCGGCACGCAAAGCTCAGGCGGCGCAACGGTCGCACTCGGCATGACCGTAGCAGCCATTGTACTTGTACCTTATGGCGGCATATTACAAAGCAATGCGTTTACATGGAGTGTTATACCGCTGGGCATAGGCATTGCTATTTTATCAAGCGCACTGCCCTATACACTAGAAATGGTTGCACTGCGTAATATGCCCGCTCAAGGGTTTAGTATTATGCTAAGTTTAGAGCCTGCATTTGCGGCCCTTGCTGGGTTTATTATACTTGGCGAGTTATTAACTTTGTGGCAATGGTTGGCTATTTTATTAGTGATTATAGCCTCGGTGGGTAGCTCATTTTCGAGTGTTAAAAAACAATAATCCCCTCTATAAAAAGGCCAGCACATAACTGCGCTGGCCTTTTAAATAACAAAATTTTATATAACTTGTATCGCGCTACTTTTTACTTGTCATTAAATAGCCGACTAGTGATATAACTGGCATACCCGCTGCCACTAACGCCACGCTTTCCCAGCCACCAGCTTCGTATAGTGGGCTTGCCATTAACGAGCCAAGCGCTCCGCCAACAAAAATACTGGTCATGTATATGGCGTTTAAGCGAGCTCGGCTTTGCGGCTCTAATGAATATACCACCCGCTGACCCAGCACCATATTTGCCTGCACAGCAAAATCAATAAACATACCCGTAAGCGCTAAAATAATAATACCGTGCGGAAGCTCAAATATACTGGGTAAAAAGCACGCAGCAGCAATCACTTTTGCAAGTAACGATAACTGATGCGTGTAACCTTTGTCGGCTAAACGCCCAACAATAGGGGCTGCAATAGCACCAGCTGCGCCTACTAAAGCAAATAAGGCGATTTGCGATTGCGATAAGCCATATTCTCTGGCTAATACAACCGGTACGCTGGTCCAAAATAAGCTAAAAGAGGCAAACATAAGCGCTTGATACAATGCCCGCTGACGCAGCACGGGCTGCTGTATTATTAGCTGCTTAAGCGATTTTAATAACTTAAAGTACGTTGTATTGTGTGCCGGTTGCCTGCTCGGTATAGCAAAATATATAACACTGGCTATAAATGCCATACAGCCTGTGGCAAAATAAAATACGGCTCGCCAACCAAAATGATCGGCTATTAAACTTGCAACTGGCCTGGCTAATAAAATACCCAGTAACAACCCCGCCATTATATTGCCCAGTACTTGCCCGCGTTTTTCATCTGAGGATAAATGCGCAGCAAGCGGTATTAATATTTGCACCGATACAGAGCTCGCCCCCACCAATAAGCATAATAGCAACATTACACTTGGGCTTTGCGCTAAGCCTGCGCCTATTAAACTTAAAAATGTTATGGCTAAGGTAATGAGCATTAAGCGTTTGTTTTCGACTAAATCAGCCAATGGCACTAAAAAAAACAGTCCCATTGCATAGCCTATTTGTGTAAGCGACACAATAAAACTGGCGCTGTGCGCACTTAAACCCACATCAGGCGCTAATAACTCAATAATAGGCTGGGCATAATAAATATTTGCCACAATAAGGCCACAGCACAGAGCAATAATGCTCACTAAGGTATTGCTTATTTGCACTGGCTGTGCACGTGATTGGTTCATAAATAACTCTAATTTATAAATAATAAAACCCACTGCATATAAATGCAGTGGGTAGCCATGGTAAATGTAAAAGTGTGGGTTACTTAATAGGTGAAGGCTGCCCATGCGGGCTAGATCGCAAGTACTGCTTAGGCGCATTAACGGTTGCACCAAGTTGCGCTGCAGCATGCCAAGGCCAATGCGGGTTATACAAAATACCTCGCGCTAGTGCTACGCCATCGGCTTGCTGCTCGCTAATAATATCTTCGGCTTGTTGTGGCTCAGTGATTAAACCTACGGCTATTACCGGCATACTTACTACCTCTTTAATAGCGGTTGCAAATGGTACCTGAAAGTTAGGTTTAACCGGTATTTGTTGCTCTGGGCTTAGCCCTGCTGTACTTACGTGAATAAAATCGCAGCCAAGCTTGTCTAATGCTTTAGCAAGCTCAATAGATTGTGCTAAATCCCAGCCACCTTCTACCCAATCAGTCGCAGAGATTCGAATGCCTACCGGTTTATGGCTTGCAAATTCAGCTCTTAGTGCTTTAAACACCTCAAGCACAAGGCGCATACGGTTTTGCAAACTGCCCCCGTATTCATCATCACGCTTGTTTGAAAGAGGCGATAAAAACTGATGTAACAAATAACCATGCGCACCATGTAGCTCAATTAAATCAAGCCCTAGCTCATCAGCGCGTTTTGCTGCACTGACGAAATCGTTTATTAGCTGGGTTATATCCGATTTTGTCATAGCCTTTGGCTGGTAGGCGTTGTCATCGTAGGCAAGTGCAGAAGGCGCAAGTGTTTGCCAGCCGTTTTCATCGCTAGGTGCAATTGCACAACCGCCATCCCACGGTTTTTCAGTAGATGCTTTTCGCCCTGCATGCGCAAGCTGAACGCCAATAGGCATAGGACTGTATTGCCTAAGCGCTTTTAAACTTTTGCCCAGTGCTTGCTGGGTTTCGTTATTCCAAAGCCCTAAATCGGCGTAACTAATGCGCCCCTCTGGGCTTACCGCGGTGGCCTCTAATATTAATAACCCTGCACCACTTAAGCTCAATTGCCCTAAATGAATAGTGTGCCAATCACTAGCAGCTCCCTGATTTGCTGAGTACTGGCACATAGGCGCAATAATAATGCGGTTGTCTAAAGTGAGTTCACCGAGCTTTAAAGGTGAGAATAATTGGCTCATGAATATTCCTTAAATACGCGTACTTTAGTACGAAATGCTATAGCTTACGGTATGAAGGGTTAATGGGGATCAAACTTCACTTTTATAGTGTCAAAACGAGAATAAATACCGTGGAGCAAAACATTCAACAGGGCCTTATAGGTTTTTTAACCGTATTAATACATTCAGGTAATTAACTAATATGAATGGCTATTTACATTTGCTCAACGAGTA
This sequence comes from Pseudoalteromonas sp. 2CM37A, assembly GCF_023161885.1. Classification (NCBI taxonomy): domain Bacteria; kingdom Pseudomonadati; phylum Pseudomonadota; class Gammaproteobacteria; order Alteromonadales; family Pseudoalteromonadaceae; genus Pseudoalteromonas; species Pseudoalteromonas sp. 2CM37A. Next base: position 338,230 of record NZ_JALNTJ010000002.1, on the reverse strand, counting down.
AAATATGCTTCCTTGTACCTTAATTAACCAATTACTTGGATGTTATACATATTTATATAATTTTTTGTTGTGCAACTAGCCATATTTATTCCAAAAGAGTGAATTAAAATTCAATTTTGATATTCCCACCACTTTAACTCCCTGATAAACTGATTAACTTATATTAACTGGAGTTAAATTTTGAATCTGGGGATCACTTTTTATGTTTAAACCAAGCTTGCTAACCTTGGCTATTTCGAGCGCTGTATCTGGCGCATTTTTATTTTCTAACTCGGCTGTGGCACAACAAGAAACCACCGCTAAAAACAAATCACTCGAAGTAATCGAAGTTACAGCAACAAGACGCAGCGGATCTGTACAAAATGCACCGCTAAACATTACCGCACTTGATGCCGATGTAATGAAAGATCAAAACATTGGCGAACTAGCCGATGTAGCGCGTTGGGTACCTGGTTTAACAATTACCGATCAAGGTGGTCGCTCAGGCTCACCAATTATAGTTCGTGGTTTAAACACTAACTCGTCGGGTCCATCATCAGATGGCGGCACCGTAGCCACATACGTTAACGAAATTCCAGTGTCAGTTGATATGCGTTTAGTAGACATAGAGCGCGTAGAAGTACTTATTGGGCCACAAGGTACCCTTTATGGTGCGGGCACATTAGGCGGCGCAATTCGTTACATGCTTAAAGAGCCAGAGCTTGATTTTACAACGGTAGAAATATTTGGCGATATGTTTCAAACTCAAGAAAGTGACTCGTTAGGCGGCGAAGGCGGCTTTATAGTAAACTTGCCACTTATTGAAGATGAACTGGCAGTACGTGCAAGCTTAAACGTATACGAAGACCCAGGCTTTATTGATTATGCTTACACAGTGCGTGAGCCAGGTGTATCGCTACCGGACCCTGATTGGAGCAACGCCGACGAAGTAAACAACAATATTAAAAATGTTGAAGATGCTAACGGCGAAACAACTACAACAGGCCGTATTTCTGTACGTTGGAAACCAAGCGAAACATTTGAAGGGACACTTAATTACTTCTACCAAAACCAAGACAGCGAAGGCCGTTCAATTGTTCATTACAACAGCCTAAACGATGATAACGGTTTAAGCGATATTGTAAGTAAATACGAGTCGGCTTATCGTTATGAAGAGCCGCGCGAAAAAGAAGATCAACTACTAAGCCTTGAGCTAAAAGCCGACCTAGGTTTTGCAGAGCTTGTATCGGCAACCGGTATTTCAAGCTTTGATGCCGACGGCCAACGTGACCAAACCGATTTACTTATCCGCCTAGATTACGGTTATGAAGAGTTCCCTGCGTTTTCATCATACACACGTGAAATTGACGAAGAAGATACCTTCACTCAAGAAATTCGCTTAGTGTCTCAAAGCGACAGCGACTTTAACTGGATTGTAGGCGCGTTTTACAACAAAACAGAAACCGAAGCATCAAGTAGAGAGTTTACGCCTGGGTTTGACCAATTCGCTATCGATAACTTTGGTGGCGCTCAGCTAAGACCTGACTCATTAGAATACTTAGAGCTTACAAAAAGTAAGGTCACTGAGTCTGCGCTATTCGGCGAAGTTGGCTACCAAGTTACCGAAAAATTAGATATTACCATTGGCGCACGTTTTTACGAATACGATGTAGAGGCGCAAGCAGCATTTGACTTCCCGCTTGCAAATACACTTTATGGCGATGCAGACCCTGATGCAATCACCGTTGCTTACGAAAAAGACGAAGCAGGCGATAACGGTAACTTATTCAAATTTAATGCTAAATACCAGTTTACTAATTCAGTAATGGGTTATGTAACAGTAAGTGAAGGCTTTAGAATTGGCGGTTCCAACCTTCTAGCTGTTTGCCCTGATCCTATCCCTGAAAACCAGCAAACAGGGTGTGGTAACGCTGACGAAAGGCTTTTTGATGCAGATACCACAACAAACTACGAGCTAGGCCTTAAAAGCACCTGGTTTAGAAGCCAATTACACTTTAACGCCGCTTTATTTAATGTAGATTGGGAAGATGCGCAAATTGCAGGCGCAACAGATGTAGGCCAATTACCGTACTTATCTAACGCAGGCTCTGCCAACGCAAAAGGTATTGAGCTATCTACCCGTGCTATTTTATCTGACTCGTTTACCGTGTACGCAACATACGCATACACTAAAGCAGAGCTAACCTCAGACGCCCCATTTTTATTTAATGCTGATGGCACCGATGGCGCAGAAGACGGCGACCGCTTACCGGGCTCGCCAGAGCATCAGTTCTCAATGGGTGTAAACTATCAAACAGATGTGTTTAACGACAAAACCCTTGATATTAACTACGGTTTAACCGCACAAAGTGATGTAATTTCAAAAGTAGGTTTGCATGACAATGGCGAAACCCTGCCAGGTTACAGCTTAAGTAATATTTCTGCTAAGCTAACGGCTGATGAGTGGTCTACTACTTTATACATTGATAACGTATTTAATAAATACGCCGTTACATCAGTACGTCGTTCAGATGCCGATATAACAACTGCAAACGGTGCCGACATACAACGTAACTACGGCCACTATATAAATCGCCCACTTACGGTAGGCGTTAAATTTAACTACAAATTTGAAATATAATTTATAGTCACTTTTAAACAATGTTATAAGGCTCAAATTTATTTGAGCCTTTTTTCTTTATTAACACATAAATAAAACAAACATCATGCAGCCAAACTTAAAGCACCTTCATCAAAGCGCCATTAAACATTTAAACCAAGGCAATATTGAGCTTGCTCATAAAGCGTTAGTTGAATTAGTAACGCAAAAAAATGACTTTGCTGATGGCTACTTTTTACTGGCCATGGTTAATTTACGCGTAGGGCAAATACACAAAGCCATAAAGCTAATAGAAAAAGCCCTTAGCTTTGGTAAAAGCATTGAATACAGCGCGCAGCTTGCAAAGTGTTACGCATTAACAGGTGAGCTTACCAAAGCCAAAAACACCGCTTTAGCGATACCCGTTGAGCAAATACAAAAGAGTCTTGATGCCGACACCCTAGGTGTTGCACTTACGCAAGCAGGTCTGCACAAAGAGGCACTAAACTACTTTAACTGCGCTATTGAACTGGCTAACCATACAAATAAACCGCAACCACAGTTTTATTATAATTTAGGGGTAAGCGCTAAATTTTTAGGTCAATTTGAACAAGCCAAAAATGCCTTTGAAAGCGCCATTGCGCTAAATTCACTGCACCACGCAAGCCATTTCGCATTAAGCGATTTAACCAAAGCGACGCTGCAAACTAACCATATTGAACGCTTAAAAAACGTCTTTGAGCAAGTAACACACCCCGATGCTAAATTACACATTGGCCACGCACTTGCAAAAGAGTACCAAGACATAGGCAAGTTTGATGATGCGTTTAACAGCCTAGAGCAAGGAAAAGCCACTAAACGCGCTATACAGCCTTTTGATCATAAAAGCTCAGCCGCATTATTTGCACACATTAAACATTTAAGTGAGCAGAATAAACACGCGCTAACACACGGCAGCCCAACGCAAGAGCCTATTTTTGTATTAGGTATGCCCCGCTCTGGCACCACATTGGTTGAGCGTATTTTATCGAGCCACAGCGACGTACAATCAGCTGGTGAATTACAAGACTTTGGCCTAAGCGTTAAAAAATTAAGCCAAACTCAAACACCGCATGTACTCGATACTCAAACACTCACTAAAGCGTATGAGCTTGATTTTAATCAGCTTGGGACAACGTATTTAAACGCCACTCGCGTAACCACCGGCAGCCATAAGCACTTTATAGATAAACTCCCGTTTAACTTTTTTTATATCGACTTAATAACTAAAGCCCTACCAAACGCGAAAATTATTTGTATGTTGCGCGACCCAATGGACACCTGCATTGGTAACTACCGCCAGCTATTTACTATAAATAACCCCTACTACGCATACTCGCTCGATTTACTCGACACTGCCAAATTTTATAGCCGCTTTTACAAACTCATGCAGCACTTTAGCGCCCTGCACAGCAATATAAAATTAGTAAAATACGAAGAACTAGTCGCCCAGCCCGAGCAGCAAATAAAAGAGCTAGTTAGCTTTTGTAATTTAGAGTGGCAAGCACAATGTATAGACTTTCACTTAAACACCGCACCGGTATCTACTGCAAGTAAAGTGCAAATACGCCAACCACTTAACAACAAAGCAATTGGCCGGTGGAAAGCGTTTAAACCCCATACTAATGAGGCTGAGACCTACTTAAAACAACAAGATATTATAGGATGAAATATCACTTCTATTTTATATAAATTCGCTTAATTAATTTATAGTCAGGTAATTACTTTTTAAAATAAATATAAGCACTGTGACGATCAAACTAACACAGTTACCAATGCTTACTGACAAATATTGATAGAAAAGGAATAATATAAATGGAATAAAATTCAGCTAATGTTCCCTTGAAGGGGCCACATAGTGAGTGGTATAGTTACTAAAGGATTAAAATTAAAGGATTAAAATTAAAGGATTAAAATGTTAATATTTAAAGAACTAAACTTAGTAAATATAACAAGGTTAACTAATAGTGTTGGTCACGGTGCTAGGAATGCCCCACTAGATGTTTTAGTACTACAAAGGCTTTTATTAGGTACCACAAAAAAGTATTTCGGTAAAAAAGTACTAAAGCCCGATGGATATTATGGTAGTAAAACTGAAGAGCAACTAAAGCTATTTCAATCCGCTGCATTGGGTAATAAACACCCAAGTAAAAAAGTTATACCTGATGATTTAACTCATAAAGCACTTGTAGCCTCATTAAGTCAGAACTTTCTAAAAAAGCACAAAGAAGCTGCCCTTTTAAATCAAGTTCAAGTTATTGATTATGAACACTTCATTAAAATATATAAAAAGCAGTTCCCTAATGAGCAAGCATTTAATGATCTAAAAAAACTCTTGATTGAGTGTGTAACGGATCCTCACATTACCGATATCCGATGGATTGCTTACATGTTAGCGACAGTAAAACGTGAGTGCGGACGTACCTGGAAACCAATTAAAGAGTGGGGAAAAGGAAAAGGTAAGCTGTATGGTAGCGTACACGATGTTCCAACTACTTCAACTGTAGAAAAAAACATATATTACGGAAGGGGTTATGTACAATTAACATGGGATTATAATTATAAAAAGGTTGGCGATGCTTTAGGGCTTGGAGATAAGCTCTATATAAATCCAGACCTAGCACTTAATCATAAAATTGCATATGCAATAATGTCTTATGGCATGCGAGAAGGTTTATTTGCTAAAGCGAAGCTAGGCCAATTTATATCAGGTGCAACTTCTAATTATATTGGAGCTAGGAGAATAATTAATGGTCAAGATCACGCTTTAGAGATTGCTAATGACGCTATAATTTTTGAGCGACTATTGAAAGCGTCACGAGGTACATTTGAATTTGAAAAGTTATTATTCTCAACAAATGTAGCGTTAGCTTAATACACATATACTTTTATGGATTAACTCTTGGTGAAATTAAATATGACCTTATTTGTTATGATCTTTTTATTATGCTCGCATGTTAATGCCGCTTCACTCAATGCAGATATTAAGAATAATAAACCCTCAAAAATGCAGATACCCTCTGGTCAAAAGTTGCCTCTAGATTTTGAACTATTAACTCAAAAAAATCTTCTTGGCTCACTAAATAAAAACGACAACTGTTCTATCAAAGACGAACATCATAACAATCGATTTGTCTCAGTTTTTAAGCTAAGTTCGGGTGATAAATTGCTTGCATTAGCTTGCAACACTGGAGCATATCAAGACAGTTACTTGACCTATTATGTCAAGACGTTAACTAACATGGCTTACCCCATAACTTGGTCAGAACCTACTTTTATTGATAATAAGTGGGAGCTAAAGCAAACTAATTTAATTACCGGCAGTATTGAAGTTAGTGAAATAGGGAATGAATTAAAGTCTCTGCGCTTATACTCTGCTTTTGGCTCTTGCGGTTATAAAGTCAATTACACCATTTCGTTCCCACAACTGATTAATCTAAAACCTAATTTAATACATGCAGACAACGATTGTGGTAATGGCATTTTAGTTGACGAGTGGCCAGTAATTTCCAATTCAAAATAACATCGCTAGTAATTATATTAAGGTCATATACTAATTTGATAAATGCCCCCAGTATGGGGGATTTATCTTTTTTAAATAGCCGCTTTTACAAACTCATGCAGCACTTTGGCGCCCTGCACAGCAATATAAAATTAGTAAAATACGAAGAACTAGTCGCCCAGCCCGAGCAGCAAATTAAAGAGTTAGTTAGCTTTTGTAATTTAGAGTGGCAAGCACAGTGTATAGACTTTCACCTAAACACCGCACCGGTATCTATGGCCAGTAAAGTAAAATTACGCCATCCACATAACAACAAAGCAATTGGACGTTGGAAAGCATTTAAACCCTATACTGCTGAAATTTAGAATTACTTTTTAAAAAATCAGTTTTGAGAAAGCATCTTTACAGATAGGCTACTAAAATAAGAAAATCTAGTTTATAGAAACCTCTAGCTTTTGTTTACACTCATATCTGACTTTCGTCATTTCATTAAAGTAATTTTTATAAAGCTCTTAAACTGAGTACTTTAGTTGCTTCATTTCCCAATAAACCTGTACATGTTCGGTTAGTTGTAAAATCTCCAGTCAGCCTAACATTAACTTCAGTTTTAGGCTCCAGGTTTTTTATAATTTGACCAGAACTAGCTTTTCTTGAACAACTAAATGCATATTTAATGTCAGATTTAAATTTAACTGTAGAATAATTATTGGCACTGATATCACATGCCCAATTTTGTGGATTACTACTGTTAATTGTTGAATTAGAAAGTTTAAACATACACATATTGATTTCAGGCTTATTCTCCCAAATATAAAGATCTTGAGACACTCGTTGAATTCTGCCACTTTTATCATTGCAGTTTATAGTTAGAGATTGTTTATTTTCACTAGGCGTTAAGTTTGAGAAGCTTCCAGAAAATATATTGCTTCTTTTATACATATTTACTCTCTGGCCACCTAATGAGGCTGAACAATTATCTATATCTTTAGATACAAAACTAAAATCAATACTCTTATTTGCATCGAAATAATATTCCCCATCCCTTATCTGTGTTGGCAACATTTGAATATCCTCTTGATTAATAGTACTGATAACATCCATTTTAGCTGTATCAGATATAATAAGGCCATCATAACCTTGGCACTGCCAGGATGTTTCAATGTCTCCCGTAACGCGTATCGACTTTACAACAGTTTCTGCATCTCGATATTCAGTGGCACCATTACTTAGTATACGATAACAATTTTTAGCATTTTTGATAGATGCTTTAAATGTCACATAATTATATTTCTTAGTATAGTAATCGCAGATCCAAGAAGAAGGCTCTAGCTCATAGGATGTATTACCAGACCCAAATAGACACATTTTCAACTCTGGTTTTGGAATTAGGTCAATGTTTGTATAGCGACCTTCCCAACTAACCACACTATTAAACTTTGTGTTAGGCTGTTCTTTAACCTCATTAATAGAAATAAACATTATTTTATCATTTATAGAGTCATTACGAGTTGCTTGGAAGTTTTGAGGCGAAATACAATTGACTGTATTCTTTTCAACACTCAATGCCTGCGTATTTATTAAGTCAACAAAGTATTTATTTCTTTTATATTCATCAGCATTACCACAAGTAAAAAGGTTCCTTTTAATGATTATATTTTTATTATTTTTTCCACTCAAAGCATAAGCCTGATCAAACCCTTCAAGATAGTTACTATCAAACAAAATTTTTGAAAAATTATTTAAACTCACATAACCATATTTCCTACTGATATCTTCATACCGATATAGGTGGCTATTCTCAATCGAAAACTCTGAACGACTATTTTCATTAACTATATTTATATCAAAAAAAGAACTGTTAAAGGAAAAGGTAGAATCATCAAAAGCCGCAACCGCTTCGTCTATTTTTATAGACGCATAATTCACAGTCTCGTTATTTGCATTTTTTATAGCTGCTAGGCAATTATAAAATGAAGGTCTCTTCAAAGATATTGTAGTGCTCCCACTAATAGTTATACATGAATCATGTCTGCGACCGAACTTAGTATTTATTGAATTGTAATTGGCGCTTTTCAGTCTCACTAAAGCTCCATTTAAAGCTCCTAATTTGAGGTCCTCTGTATATAAAGTTGGAGTATTATTTGTTCCTGCTTTCTTAGTTATTTCTAATCCATTTATAAAGAACAGTTCAACATTACCATCCCCAATAATCCTAAGGCTAAAGTTGATTGGTTCAACTAAATCTATCCCACCATACTCTTCACTAGCGGATGGGGAACCCATTCTAAAACGTTCTTTAAAATATTTGCTTACGTATAGAGTGTGCGTACCAAAGGGCTTTCTATTGTTCTCTTGAACAAATTCATTAAACTTTTCGTTTCGTGAACATACAACTGATTTTTTACAGACTATATTGTCTAAATTAATTAACTCTGAAGCAATCGCATATTCAGAAATAGAAAAAAATAAAAAAATAAAACTTATAAAAATTTTAAAATTACGCATATAAATTTCCTTATTTATTGGTAAATTTTGTCGCTATCGCAAAGAGGTATGTCTTTATAATTTGCATAGTTGTTTTTTGATTGCTTATAACACCTCAACTCTCCGTTCCCAGAAGCATTCAGAAGTTGAAACCCCCCTATTGAATTGTTATTTCCAATGTAAATTGATGCTTTACATGCTTTAGTCGATGAAAAGTCATTATCAAGTAATGTTATAACTTTCCCATCCTCATCATAATGCGAATAAATTAATACCATAAACTTTATCGGACATTCATAATTACTAGTAAATTTATTATCTATTATTTGAACAAGATGATCATTATCTAAAGAAAATGCATAACTACCTTCTTTATTCAAGTTAAATGTATTTCCTTTTATAAGGCTACCAGTAAAACCACGGTAATTGATACAAGGACCGACTTCATTACACTCAAAAGTATTATTTATTATAAATTGGTCAGTAGGGGTATTAAAATTCTCTGCCGAAAAGCTTTTATTTCCAACACTATCATTTATGTAATAACTGGTGCTGAATGATTCGAAGCAATTAAATTTATTATTATAGAAATGGTTTTCAACTCCCTCAGGTACTGAATTACTATCACGTCCAGAGTAGTTTCTCAGTACATGGTTAATGCATTTACCTTGTGATGAAAAATCATTATTATATATATGTGAACCAAGCCCTCTGTAACGAATAATTCCACAGTCTTCAGAAGAATTACAACCAATTGTTTTGAAAATTAAATTTCCAACTGAAAAATTCTTATGGGAAGTATCTTGGTTATAGTTAAAATCAAATAAATATTTGCCGTTACTATTAGTGCTGTCAAAAGTTATTATAGGCTTAGTTGCATCAAAAGGAGACTCACCTATTATTTTATAACCTCTCGGTGTGGAACCTGAATCAGGGCTGACAAATTTTGGAATGTTAATTGCTCTAGTTACAGTAAACTCTTTCCCCGCAGGTATAATAAGTAGATCGTAGTTTTTAAAATTATTATTTATTTCATCAATTAACTCATTACCTATCAGGTGGACTTTACCATTAACATTTGATTTCACTAGGTACAAACAGCTTTTTTTCATTGTGTTAGATTTAGAGGTTTCAACTGTATCACATAAATCAACATCGAAATTATTAACAGACGCGTAAGCTGTACTTATAAAAAATAACAAATTGAGCATAATAAACTTATAAAAATTAATCATCAAAAATCCTTTTAAAAATCATATTAATTTACATTATTTTATAGTACTTACTTACCCAAAACAAGAACATATTAATTAGATTTGTTTTCATCTATTAAAAATGAGTATATTAAATAAAAACTAATGCACCATTTTTGCCAAGACAAGAGCATGAGCTTTACCTTGACTTAAAAGCATGGCTTTATACTCCTTTTTAAGGAGTCTCCATATGCTTTGCATTCAGTTATGTAAATATTTGAAACCAATTGAAGACCCTTACCAGCGGGTAAAGTTGTCCATGAATTTTTTGATATCATATTCTTAGCAGTCAGAGCTATTGTGTCTGGGTGCGAAGGGCGGGAATATATTGAAAATTTTGGCCATGATAGATTAGATTTGCTTAGACAGTTCGTCCCCTTTTGAACAGATTAGCCCTAGCTATGACACAATTACTCGTATAATGATCCGTATTGATATGACGCAGTTTCAAGACTCTTTTTCTTCCTGTGTGGAAGGCTATTCCTAATTGACACAGGCGGTGTAATTGCGATTGACGGCAAGTGAGTTAAAGTTGCATTAAATCAATCAGGTAGGCGTAATGCACTTTATATGGTCAATGCATCTGCATGCGAAAATGGTGTTGTTTTAGGACAATGCCCTGTTGATAAAAAGTCGAATGAAATAACAGTGTTACCAGAGCTTCTTGAATTACTAAAGATTAAAGGCAGCTTAGTCCCGATTGGCGCGATGGGGTGTCAAAAAGCCAGTGCAGAAAATAGAGGATAAACAAGCCGAAAACCTATTTGCAGTGAAAGCTAATCATCAAGGACGGCTGTCACAAATGGAGAATGCATTATTACCTTAGGTCAGACGACAAGGGGCCAAGAAGTGTTATAAAATGAAGCTGAATATAAGGAAAAAAAGAAAAGTTCAAATGTTGTGCTGTTAGTCACAAGGTAAGTTATTTATCGGAAACAACCAATTGGAAAGATGCCAAAACCATAGGCGCTATTGTTTTTTATAGAAAAGGAAAATGCAAAGTAAGCAATGAGTTATAATATACCTATTATAGCTGCTCAGCAAATTTATCGGCGAAAGAGCTAGCAAGGTCCGCACGGAAACATTGGCAAATTGAGAATAGTTTACATCGGCGCTTAAATGTCAGATTTAAAGAAGATAAGTGCCGAATTAGACATGAAGGTGTAGCACCTGTATTTGCGGGACTTAGACACACCCCATTTAATCAGCTAAAAGCTGAAAAAGGCTTTAATAAAGGCATGCCGGCAAAATAAAAAAACGATGGGAAGTACAGTCTACCTTGAAAATGTATTGACTCATGGGCTTTTCCACGCTATTACCCTAGATCTTCGCTACATGCTGACTAATAGATACACGTAACTCGCAGATACTCAATACTTTAAAAGCCTTTTCTATATAGCCAAGCTGAAGGGTAACTCTATCAGCACACTATTTTTGCGATTATAAAAGCTTGTTATTCTGTTTTTAAAACCATACTTTTCGATTGTGCAAATATTACTAGTGCAAATACTATTTCGGTTATCCCGCCAATAAAGGCGCCGATTACAAATTTGGCATTTAATACAATACACAGCATGCCAGAAAACATAAGCGAAGTACCTAAAATCCAGTACACTTCCATGCCATATAAAGTGTTTAAAACTAAATAACGAACACCAATTATCATCAGCAGTATTGAATAAAACCATTCAGCTTGTAGTTTTGCTACATAAAACGCTAAAAACAAATCGACAAATAAAATAATAGTGCTTTCTAAGGCCAATTTACCTAATGGTTTTTTAGGTTCATGATTGCCAGAGCTTTTGAAAGTAGCATGGCTAAAGGATGTATAAACATACCATCAAAAAACAAAGTAAGCATACTCGATTGATTTGAATACAGTAATGTGACAAAGCCAGCTATAGACCAAACCAAGCCAGACACTAATGCACCGGTTCCACCACCGAAGTATGCGAGGTTTATATTTTGTTGCACATCTTCAGACTTCATAAAAACCCTTAATTCCAGAAATATCCCTAATTTAATATTATCGCATCGTTATTAATTACAAATCGTTACTCGAATACACACTTAAAATAGGAAACGTATGCTCAGCAAACGATACCGTTACCGACTGTGTTTGATTGCCTTTAAAGCCTAATTTAAATTCACTTGGTGTTATCCTGCTGCCATCTGCAAACAGCGCTAACACGTGTTCTTGATTAAGCTCTCGCTTGCCAGAGGCTAAATTAGTAAGGGTAATAACCGCCCAGCGATCTCCTATTTCGTTGCTCATAAGTACGTAGTTTGCAATAGAAAAGTCAGACTTTTTAGGCGTTATATTATTATCGTTTGGAAACGACAAGTGCATGCTATTTGGTATGGCTCGGTCAACGTTTAGTACATTATTTTGCGCTGCACACACATTGGCGCAAAGTACCAATAAAAATAAAAAGCTAACGACAATTTTTGCCATAATTAAACGTCCTTTTAAACTTCGAATTTCACATGCTTGATTAAAATTTATACTCGCAGTTTTTACCTATTATGTAAACACTCTATTAAACGCTTAGCAAACTAACTAAGCGCTCATTCAGTGACTCCCCATTAGTATTAATACTTTGCGGCACGTTAATAAACACAAGGTTATTAAACAGGAGTAAATTACATGGCAACCACACCTAAAAATTCACATGAGGTTAGTAATGCGCAATCGGCTTTATTAAACCCTGATCACAGCATTCAAGTACGAGGCGCGCGTGTTCATAACTTAAAAAATGTGGATGTAAACTTGCCCCGTAATTCAATTGTTGTTTTTACTGGTATATCGGGCTCGGGTAAATCATCGCTCGCCTTTGGAACATTATTTGCCGAATCACAGCATCGTTATCTTGATTCGGTATCGCCTTATGCGCGCAGGTTAATAGACCAAGTAGATGAGCCCGATGTAGATTCGATTGAAGGACTGCCACCCGCAGTAGCACTACAACAACAGCGTGGAGCACCCTCGGTACGTTCATCGGTGGGTAGCGTAACCACTATTTCTAACGCGCTGCGAATGCTTTACTCACGCGCAGGCGAATACCCCAAAGGGCAAGGTATACTGTATGCCGATGCATTTTCGCCTAACACGCCACAAGGTGCCTGCCCAGAGTGCCATGGTATTGGCCGCGTATTTAACGTAACCGAAGAGCTGCTAGTGCCCGACCCGACTAAATCAATTAAAGAACGCGCCATTGCAGCATGGCCGCCGGCTTGGCAAGGTAAAAACCTAAGCCGTATACTTACCTCGTTAGGTTACGATATTAATAAACCGTGGCAGGCCTTGCCCAAAAAAGCCCGTGATTGGATTTTGTTTACCGACGACACGCCCACAGTACCCGTGTTTCCCGAGTACACGCTTGAGCAAACCCAAGCGGCTATTAAAAATGAAGAAAGCCCCAGCTACATGGGTACATTTATAAGTGCTAAACGCTTTGTTTTACAATCATTTGCCAGTACGCAAAGCCCACGCACTAAAAAGCGCGTATCGCAGTATATGCAAATATCACAATGCCCACAGTGCGAAGGAAAAAAACTTAAAAAAGAGTCGTTATCGGTTAAAGTAGCAGGGCTTGATATTGGCGAAATTTCGCAGTTAACACTTGGCGAACTGGCAGAAAAACTAAGCATTGCTGCCAATAACCCCGCAAAAAGTAACGCAGCCAACCCCGAAAAAGCCATTGTGGCAAAGCGCATCACAAGCGACATTATTAAACGCGTAGAAGCACTCACTAAGCTTGGTTTAGGGTATTTATCGCTTGAGCGTACTACGCCATCGTTATCAGCTGGGGAATTACAACGCTTGCGGCTTGCAACGCAAATTCGCTCAAAATTATTTGGTGTTGTGTATGTGCTAGATGAACCTTCGGCAGGTTTACACCCAGCCGATACGCAAGCACTTTTAAGCGCCCTAGATGAGCTAATAGCGGCTGGTAACTCAGTATTTGTGGTGGAGCACGATACAAGTGTAATTCGCCACGCCGATTGGGTGGTTGATGTAGGGCCAAATGCGGGTTCGCATGGCGGTAATATTGTTTACAGCGGCCCAGTTGAAGGCTTAGAGCAAGTGAGCAACTCACATACAAGTCAGTATCTTTTTAAGCATAACAATAACGCAAAGCCAAATCATCAAACACAACGTACGCCATCAGCCTGGCTTAAGCTAAGTGGTATTGAGCGTAACAATTTACACAACATCAGTGCCGAATTTCCGCTTGGGGTTATTACAAGTGTTACGGGGGTTTCTGGCTCAGGTAAATCAAGCTTGGTAAGCCAAGCCTTAGTCGAGCTTATTCAAGATGCTTTAGGTCAAAAAACGCCGCCGCCAATACCTACCGATGAAGCCGACTTGCTTGATCAAGAACTCCAAACACCAACCCATGGCAAAATTACCGAGGGCCTTGAGCATATAAAGCGCCTAATAACGGTTGATCAAAAAGCCATTGGCCGCACGCCTCGCTCAAACCTTGCTACTTACACTGGTTTGTTCGATCACGTACGTAAATTGTTTGCCAATACCAAAGAGGCAAAGGCGCGCAAATACGATGCAGGTCGTTTTTCGTTTAATGTGAAAAAAGGCCGTTGCGACAACTGCGAAGGCGTAGGCTTTGTAAGCGTGGAGCTGTTATTTTTACCAAGCGTGTATTCGCCTTGCCCTGTGTGTAACGCCAAGCGCTACAACCAAAAAACACTCGACATTACCTATAAAGATAAAACAGTTGCCGATGTGCTTAATTTAACGGTGGAGTCAGCGCATACATTTTTTGCCGATGAGCCTGCTATTTTACGTGCGCTAAATGCGCTCTTACAAGTGGGCCTTGGCTATTTACGTTTAGGGCAACCGGCTACTGAGCTTTCGGGCGGAGAGGCCCAGCGCATAAAACTTGCCACAGAGCTGCAACGTGCGCAGCGCGGCGATACGCTGTATATTTTAGATGAACCAACCACCGGCCTACACCCTAAAGATGTAGCCATGTTAATGGCGCAGTTAAATGGCTTAGTTGATGCGGGCAACACCGTTATTATGGTTGAGCACGATATGCAAGTAGCCAGTAACAGCGATTGGGTTATTGATATTGGCCCAGGAGCCGGCGAAGAAGGCGGCTTAATTGTTGCTCAAGGTAAACCAGAAGATGTGGCTCAATCTGAGCATAGCCGCACAGCAACGTTTTTGAAAAGCGCAATTTAGCTTTTTAAAAATCGCTCTAATTTAGGTTTTACGGTAACCGACATAACCAGCATTAATGTTAAACCAATGGGTAGGGCGGCTAATAGCCCCTCTACCCACGCGGTATAAAATAAGCGCATATTGGCAAAACCTATATTGTTAGTAGCGGTTACAAACGCCATTAGCGACTCCATGGTAAGCGCCATAAAAACACTAATCACTAAATTGCGTTTTAGCTCACTTGCTTTTGGTAATAACTTAGCCACCAAGGTATTCATAAGGGCTGTCATTGCTAACCCCACAGGAGCCATAACCAACACCGCACTTAAAAACGAGGTAAACCAATCCATATAAAAATGCTCAGTTATACCTACATTTGTGTAAGTCATAATGCCTGTTAAGCTGCCGCCTACAAAAACAATAATACTTACCATCACCATTATTTTATAAGTGAACGGTGTTTTTTTAGGCTCTACGAGTGCAGAATTTACTAAAGCAGGCGTATTCATTAAACAGGTATTTCTCTTAAAATAGATGACAATACCAACTGTTATTTAATTACCCTAATGCCAGCCATATGCCTACTAGCACCATAAGGCTGCCTGCAATTCGGTTCAGCCATTTTATATTATCACCACGGCTTAAAAATAAACGTAGGCTTTTACCGCCTGTGGCGTAAGCTAACATGCAAATAAACTCGCTTATCATAATAACTAAAACAAGCACTAACAGTTGCGGGGCGAGTGCGTGTTCAACGCTAATAAATGGCGGTAGTAAAGAGATCATAAACGCCCAGCCCTTTGGGTTAGCAATGGCAGTCACAAAGCCTTGCGTAAATAACGACTGGCGGCTTACATCACTTGGGCTATGTGTATCAATCGACATTTTACCTTTTGCGCGCCACATATTTATACCTATATAAATTAAGTATGCACCGCCTACCCATTTTAAAATATCGAACGCATTAGGGTAATTTAGCATTACGCTTGCAACACCTAATACCGCAGCAATAGCAACACTTGCGACCCCTAACAGCTCACCTATCATCATCCATAATGTGCGCCTTACACCTATGCTCATACCTAATGTCATGGCAAGGGTCATACACATACCCGGTGTGATAGATACAAAAAAGAAGGTAGGAATAAAAACGGCAAGCGCTGCAACATCAATCATTTTTTCTCTCTATATTAAAAGCAAAAAACGCGGCTAAAGTAGCCGCGCTATTGGTTACCTATTATCTACTATTGTTCAGTACTTGCCACTGGCTGAGTAATGACCTCTACTGGCTTTACGGTATCACTTAATAAATACTTATCTAGCCACTGCTCTTGCTCCCACAGTACATGTAATAAGCTTTTACGTGCGCGGTAGCCATGTGCCTCGTAAGGGAGCATTACTAAGCGAGCGTCTTTACCTAAGCCTTTTAGGGCGGCGTACATGCGCTCACTTTGCATTGGGAAAGTTCCAGAATTAGGATCTTCTTGACCGTGGATCATTAGCATTGGCTCGTCAATTTTTTCAGCATGGAAAAACGGCGACATGTTAGCGTACACACTTTGTGCTTGCCAAAAATCACGCTCTTCACCCTGAAAACCAAACGGCGTTAAGGTACGGTTGTAAGCACCACTGCGAGCAATACCGGTTTTAAATAAATCACTATGCGCTAATAGGTTTGCCACCATAAATGCACCGTACGAGTGCCCTGCTATAGCAATGTTGTTTTTATCGGCAATGCCTTTTTTAACCAGCACATCAACTGCAGCTTGTGCACTTGAAACTAGCTGCTTTCTAAAGTTATCGTTTGGCTCGCTACCATCAATACCTACAATAGGCATTTTAGGGTCGTCAAATACGGCAATACCTTTAGCAAGGTAAGGCATAGGGCCCCAATAACCAATGTAAGTAAATTCGTATGGCGATTCGCGCACTTGTGATGCTACGGCTTTATCTTTGTATTCAAGTGGGTACGCCCACATAAGTACGGGTAACGGGCCTTGGGTTACATCGTAACCTGGTGGTAAATAAAGCGTGCCAGAAAGCTCCACCCCGTCATCACGTTTGTAACGTAACTGCTCTTTTGTAATCCCTTTAAATGCTGGGTACGGATGAGCAAAATTAGTAAGCTGCGTAAGAGTATCGTTATCTAAATCACGAATAAAAAAGTTAGGTTGCTCGGTTTTAGACTCTCGCACAGTTATAAAGCGCTCGCCTTCGTCGTCAAGCAATGCACGAACACGCTCGTAGTATGGCGCTTGTGATTGCCATAAACGCTTGCTGCTATTCGTTTTTACATCGTACTGGTCTAAAAACGGAATATTACCTTGCTCAGACGCGCCGTTACCGCGCAGATACATATAACGCCCGCCAACAATTTTAATAACGTTGGCGCCTAAATCGTTACGCTCGTATATAAAGCTACCCGGGTTTTTATACGCATCGTTATAGCTTCGCTCAGAAAAAAGCACACGGTTTTTATCTGCATTGCGTGGCTGAATAACATACGTACGCACTTGGCGGTCGCTAAAGCGCCAGTCGCTAAGCATGGCAATATTTTGATTACCCCAAACTATACCTGCATAGCGGCGCTCTACTTTAGCAAACAGTTTAGGCTCGCGTTTAAACGGCGCGCGTAGGCTGTAAATATAATCATGGTGCTTAACATCGGTTTTCATGTCGCCGCCATCTTGCGCCTCGGCCCAAATAACTTCTGCGCCTTGATCCGCGCGCCATTCAAAATCGCGGCGGCCGGTGCGAACACTGTCATAGCCTTGTGGAATGTTATCGGCAAGCGGTTGTTTTACAAGCTCAGCTAATGCGTAACCGCGCATTCCCCATATTTGCCAAGTGCTGGCAAAACGGCTGTACGGTACTTGATACGAAAACGGCTCGTTTATCGCAGCAACTAATATATTGGTTGAATCTGGCGATACCGAAAACGATTTAAATAATGCAGGGCTGCCAATGGCTTGTGTATTGCCATCAAGCGTTACGTAAGCTAATTGCCCTTGGCCGTAAAATTTAAACTGTGCTTCGTCAAACGGGCTGGTTAATAAGTTTTGATAGGTACGCGCTGGGGCTTTTTCGCCTGTACTTTGTTGTATTACAGGCACTACATTTTGACTGCTGTTTTTTAACGCGGGTTTACCTATATTAACCGCTAAATTTGCAACCAGTGCGCTGCTATCGGGCAGCCATTGGTAAGGCGTAGCGGTAATAACCGAGTTAAGCACTGCATTTGAGAGCATTTTTGCTTGCTTTGTCTCTACACTGTAAAGCCATAAATTTGCTTGGTTTTGTTGCTCTACAACAAATGCTAAATATTTACTGTTAGATGACCATTTAGGCGAGCGAATAATACCGTTTGGTAAATTATTAATATTAATAACGGTGCCGCTTTGCACATGCTTAAGCTCAAGCGCGCTGTATTTAGCGCTAACACGCGAACGCGAAAAGTTAGCAGGGTTTAGCTTTATACCCGCAAGTTTAAGCTCATCTTTAGCAAGCTCGTCAAGCGTCTCTACGCGCTTACGCTCAAATAAAGCAAGCCATTGGCCATCGCTCGATAAAAAACTAGTGGGTGCTAATTTGGCATCTACCACAGCGGCTAGCTCAGGCGAAGGTGTTTGATAACCTTGCTCAGCATAGCTGTTTGGCATTATTACAACACAACAAATAAAGGCAACTAACAGCCTAAATGCGTTCATGTTTTTATCCTTTTGTTATTTTTAAGATTATAAAAGGTATATAAACATGTTTTGCTCTGTTCATAAAGTATTAAGCTTTAAATTACAGGGCTAAAAGATGACTTAAACGCATTATATACGCTACACTACGCAGCTATTTACTCACTACTGCGCGCTTAAAATACCATGCCTAACAAAGCTAAATCGGTCACTATTTTTGATGTTGCTCACCGTGCGGGGGTGTCTAAATCGACCGTATCGCTGGTACTTACACACAGCAATAAAGTAGCCGATAAAAGCAAACAAAAAGTGTTACAAGCCATAGATGAGCTAGGTTATGTGTATAATCGCGATGCAGCAGCTATGCGCTCTGGGCGCTCTAATTTAGTGGTTGTAGTGATTGACGATTTAACAAACCCGCTTATGGCATTGCTTGCTAAAAATATAGAGCAGGCTTTAAGCGAAGCTTTTTTTCAGGCCATTATTGTTAGTAGTAACAACAGCGTAGAGCGCCAAACGCAGCTAATAAATAATTTAAAAGAATACAAAGTGGCTGCATTTATAATTTGCCCTGTGGCTAGTACCTGTGCGCAGTGGCTCGACAACCTTGCTGCTGCCTACCATGTTATTAGCCTAATGCACGAAGTACCTTACAGCTCAGCCCCGTGTGTTTTACCCGACTACACTAAAGCAAGCCATGTAGTAACACTGCAGCTAATAAATGATTCGCCTAAAAACATACTGTTTGTGGGTGATGAAAGCTTATCTGCACAGGGTTTATTAAGTGGCTTTAATAGCGCGTGTAAAAAACACAATATAACCCCTGAGCCAGCTATTACGTGCACAAAAAGCACCCCATTACATGCTAAGCAAATATTTAGTAGCACATTACTTAATAATCCGAGTATTGACGCGGTTGTATGCGCTAATAATATAATTGCGCATGGTGTTTTAGCCGCCGCCCCGCATTTAAAAAACAATATAGTAAGCTGCTTACATATTCCTGATATTACCGAAATGCAACCTCGCTTTACTTGCGCCAATATAAACACGCAAGAGCTTGCTAAGCGCAGTATTTTAGTGCTGCAAGAACAACTTCAAACAAACACTGCACCAGTAAAAACACTGGTAAATGTAAACCTACAAATTAGAGAAACACCGTAATGAAAAAAGTGCTGGTAATTGGTTACGTATGGCCAGAGCCAAATTCGTCTGCTGCGGGTACGCACATGATGTCGTTATTAAATGCATTTAAAGCGCAAAATTGGCAAGTAGAATTTGCCACCCCAGCACAACGCACCGAGCACATGGTAAACCTAGATCACTTTGGTATTACCAGTCAAAGCATTGCCCTAAACTGCGAAAGTTTTGATGAGTACGTTAAAGCGTACAACCCAGACATAGTGATGTTTGACCGCTTTATGATGGAAGAGCAATTTGGCTGGCGTGTAGATAAACATTGCCCTAATGCCATAAAAATACTCGATACCGAAGATTTACAATGCCTACGTAATGCTCGCCACGAAGCGCACAAAGGCGAGCGAGAATTTACCACCAGCGATTTACATTCAGACATAGCAAAACGCGAAATAGCCGCAATATTGCGCTGCGACCTAAGCTTAATTATTTCAAGCTTTGAAATGCAATTACTTAGTAGTGTATTTAACGTAGAAGCCAGTTTATTACATCATCTCCCTTTTATGGTCGATTTAACCGCTTTACCTGCGCAAACAAACTCGTTTGAACAACGTGAGCACTTTATGACCATAGGTAACTTTAGACACGCCCCCAACTGGGATGCCGTGCTGTACTTACAAAAAATATGGCCACTTATTCGCAAGCAATTACCAAAAGCAGAACTGCATATTTATGGCTCTTACCCGCCACCAAAAGCAACAGCACTTAATAACCCTAAAACCGGTTTTTTAATAAAAGGCTGGGCCGATAACGCCTATGAGGTAATGCAAAGCGCACGCGTATGTTTAGCCCCACTTCGTTTTGGCGCAGGTATAAAAGGCAAGCTGCTAGAAGCAATGATAATGCAAACCCCCAGTGTAACTACCAATATAGGCAGTGAGGGAATGCACAACGAACTACCATGGCCTGGTAAAGTGGCTAATAATACCGACGATTTTGCAAATGCAGCCGTTGAGCTTTACACCAATCAAGCCGATTTTGAACATGCGCAACAAGCTGGCAATACGCTACTTAATACCTTGTACGACAAAGTAAAATTAAGCGCGGCGTTAATTAATAAAATTGACTCTATAAGCAACGATTTAAAAGCGCATAGGGAAAAAAACTTCACCGGACAAATGTTAAAACACCATACTATGCGCAGTACGCAATATATGGCGCAATGGATTGCTGAAAAAAATAAAAAATTAGATTAAAAATGACTAGACTCCTACAGATTTGTGTTTAAAATCGCGCCCATTACAAATGGGCGTTTTAGCCTATACTTTTAGCTAATTTATTTACACACTGGTCCATACAAGATTTGAAAACTGCAACCTTTACTGAAAAACGCAAATTTATCGTTAAATTAGGTAAAATGCTTCATAAGTACGGCACCCCAGCGTACCGCCTAGAAGCACACTTAATGGAAGTGGCCACTTACTTAGGACTTAAATCGTCTTTTGTCATGTCGCCAACTTCGGTAACGTTTGTAATTTGGACTGATGGCCACGAAGACGAATACACCCACGTGGCACGCGTAGACCCAGGCGATCACGACTTAGGCTCACTTGCCGACACCGACGACTTAGTTAATCAAATGCTCGACGACAAGCTCACCTTACAAGAAGTTGATGCTCAGCTTGATGCCATTTACGACATGCCAAACCCGTACAATAAATTTGTTACCGGTATTGCTTTTGCAACATCGGGGGGGGCATTTGCCATGCTAATGGGTACCAGCTGGACAGACGTTATTTGGTCTGCGTTACTTACTTTAGTGGTATATGTGTTTGTACTGTGGTCGGGGCGCTCAAAACGGGTTGCTCATATGCTTGAGCCCCTGGTTGCTATAGTATCGGCAGTGCTGGCTTGTGCAATAAGTGTGTATATTTCGCCCGATATAAATATACGGTTAGTGGTGCTTTCAGCCATTATTGTATTTATACCCGGTTTAGCGCTAGCGCTTGGTTTAGCAGAGCTTGCAGCTAGGCATTTGGTGTCGGGTACGGCGCGGGTTATGGACTCGTTTATGCTGTTATTTAAACTGTACTTTGGCGCCTTTATTGGCATAGGCATTGGCTTTGCCATATTTGGCCAAACCGATTTTGTACAGCCCGAGCCACTACCGCGCTGGACTGCGTGGCTGGCTATATTTTTACTTTGTAGCAGCTTAATAGTGATATTTAGAACCAAACTTAAACATGCTGGATGGTCAATCGCATCTGGTTTTATAGCCTATGGCACGAGTATTGGTTCGGCTATGTACCTTGACTACACGTTAGGCACGTTTGTTGGTGCGCTTTCGGTTGGAGTGTTTAGTAACTTATTTAACCGCGTTGCAAATGCGCCAGCTTCCATTGTTGCCATGCAAGGCTTAATTGTACTGGTACCCGGCAGTAAAACGTATATTGGCTTAAACTCGCTTATTGAAGGCCAAGACTTTGTTTACGCCGAGCATATAGGCCAGCAAACGTTTTTAATATTTATGTCGCTTGTAGCAGGGCTAATATTTGCAAACGTGGCTTTACCGCCTAAAAAAAGCTTATAAGCTTGTTACCATTTAAAAGCCCGTTTACTTTGTAACGGGCTTTGTTGTTTAACGCGCTATTCGCTATGAGGGATGGTGAGTACAATTTTTCCTACGTGTTGTTTTTGTGCAAACACTTTTTGCGCCGTAACAATTTCGCTCAGTGGGAATGTTTGCGCCACAATAGGCTTTATTTTTTCTTGTTCAATAAAGTTAACTAAGCTTTTAAATACCTCAGGCTCTATAACTGTACAGCCAAAAAAAGTTAAATCTTTTAAGTACAAAGTACGTATATCAAGCTCGACTAATGCCCCGCCAATAGCGCCCGACACCGCATAACGCCCCTTTGGTTTTAATACCTCCAGCAGTGCAGGCCATTGCTCGCCGGCAACAAGGTCAATGACTACATCAACACTGTTTTTACCTAAGGCTTGAATTAAATCATCTTCACGAAATATAACTTTATCAGCACCTAACTCTTTGAGCTGCTGCGCCTTACTTTTACTCGTAATGGCAATAACAAAAGCGCCACGTGCTTTAGCTAATTGCACCGCCGCTGAACCAACACCACCAGAAGCGCCTGTAATTAAAACGGTTTGCCCTTGCTGTGGGTTTGAGCGAAATAGCATGTTTTCGGCCGTAGAATATGAGCACGGAAAAGAGGCCAGCTCTTCATCACTATAGTTACTATTAATTTTATAAGCGTGAATAGAGTCAACGCGGGTAAACTGTGCAAAGCCACCATCGCACTCAGAGCCAAAATACCATGGCGATTTAAGCTTTTCGCCATTAGCTTTAATTAAACATGGCTCAACAATAACGCGCTCACCAATACGGCTTTGATCTACGTTTTTACCAACAGCCACAATTACGCCGCATACATCTGCCCCTTGAATACGAGGAAAAACAAACGCATCACCAGACCAACTTGCATCGTCTTTACTGCTTTGTTTTTTAGCGTACCACGCCGTGCGGGTATTAAGATCTGTGTTATTAACACCTGCCGCCATGACTTTTATAAGTACATCTGTTTGTGCAAGCGCTGGCAACGGTAAGTTAGTTGCATACTTTAATACATCAAAATCGCCATGCTCGGTAAGCTGTACAGCGTGCATTGTGCTAGGTAAATTTGCCATTGGTTGCTCCATTATATTAATTTAAGAATACTGTTTTTTGCTGATGTAACCGCCTCATCGCCCATAACTGGCCATGCACTCGACACTCCCTCGTGCAGCAAAAACAAGCTACTAGCCAACGATGAATTTAAACCTTGCTCACCTAGCAGTTTTTTTACGTCATTTTTATGTGTTTGCACCGCAAGGCTAATAGCTTCATCTTCAGGAAACGCCGACAACGCATTAATAGATAAACAGCCATTAGGCGCAAATTGCACCATCCACGCTTTTAGTTGATCAAACATGTGCAAAACCGCCTCAACTCCCGGAGCAGGTGCATCTTTAAGTAAAAAATTAATATAGCGATTATGGCGGTACTCAAGCGCAGCAATGATCATTGCCTGCTTTGACGGGTAATATTTATAAAGGGTGCGCAAACTAACGCCACTGAGTTTTTGCAGCTTAGCCACACTAGGCTCAGCAAAACCATGTTGACTAAAGGCCACCTCAAGCGCAGCAGCTATATCTTGTTTTAGCATAGTGTTTAACTCATGTAGAATGAATACTCTACCCAATATGGTAGAGCATTCATTCTACATGTCAACCAATACAGATTTATACAAAATAATAACTATGACACCCATAATTAATAAACAAGCTAGGAAAGCCCTAGAGTCCAAAATATATGAGGATATTTAAAGATATGGCATCCCTTTAATCTTTCTTAGTCATAATAAAGCCATAACTATGACACCCACTTTAATTATTTATAAATTAACAATGTAGTAAGAAATATTTGGTTGGATTTATATTTGATTTGAGATGTTGAGTGGAAATAGAGATGTTTGAGTTTATATACTTAAGCTTTTTATCATAATCTTATCAAAATAATAATTTTGACACCCAATCTAATTATTTATAAATTAACAATGTGGTAAGAAATATTTGGTTGGATTTATATGTTGATTTGAGATGTTGAGTGGTAATGGAGATGTTTAAGTTTATATACTTAAGCTTTTTATCATAATCTTATGGCAGTTTAGAAACTTCAGGCACAATAAAAGCTCAGCAAAGCTAAGTGACATACTATTTATATAGTGGGTTTTATTAGGCTAATAATTTTTTACTGTTTGAATAGCTAGGCCTTCGCTTAATAGCTTGATGTTTACAATAGCTATCTAATGAGCTTACACGCCCCACCGCTCCATGAAAAACATTGCCAAATTCGGTTGTAAGTTTTAACCAGTTCTCTGGCGCTATATTCAAACGTATCAATAATTCAGGTGTTGAATGCGCAATAAAGCCTATTTTATCAACGCGAATACATCTGCCTGTTAATTCAACTAACTCTAAATACGTTTTTAATTCGAATGGTAAACCTTTTGGCATGTATTTTTTAGACTTTCCTGCAAAGCGTAATAACTGTTTTGGGTGCTTAACTTTTAACGCCTGGTTGCTTTTAAGTGCAATTGATTTTATGCGTTGTTTTACGCTCGTAAAGTGCGAATCCTCAGGTGTTTCAGCCGCTTTGGCGCGTATTGGATTTAAATCTACATATGCCATGCACGCTAACAAAGCAGCTTCATCTAGTAACGCTTGAGATTTAAATCGTCCTTCCCAAAACCGCCCTGTGCAGCCATCTTCTTTGTTAGCTCGCCTTGCAATATTTTCGTTCAATGCTCGCATAAACCAGCTAATACTACTTAAGCGTTCTCGATACAGCTTTAGGCTCTCGTTTAAAAACCAATGTTCGGTAGCCGATAACTTCTCACCGCGTATAAATTTATGCGTGATAGCGGTGCCTTTAAAAAGCTTGTGCCAACGAATTGCTATTGCTTTGTCGTTTAACCTATTAGCTTTTTTATCATCTACATACAACACAATATGTGTATGATTACTCATAACTGCATATGCACAAACATCTATACAAAATACCTTTGCAAGGCTGATAAGCTTATCCTCTACCCACCCTCTTCTATGCGCGTAATTTTGTCCTGTAAAAGGGTCTTCACCACACAAATATGCCCGGCGAACACAACGTGAAATACAGTGATAATATTTTGTATCTGCCAAACTTATTTGGCGCTTTCGAGCAATAGCCATAACACAACCCTGTTCATTATTTGAGCTAAAGCGTAGTCCGAGCTTGTGTTTTATACAACTATTATGATGGGTGTCGTTATTATTTTATTATTTGTGTTTTGATGGGTGTCATTATTAAGTTTTAGATGGGTGCCATCATTATTTTAATAATGCTTTTCATACTTATTTACTAAAAATTGGACTTTCAAAGGGATGTGGTGGTGTATTCCCTGATCTTCACCCAATAAAGTATTAACTTGTTATTTACAAGCAATGCTATAGTTAGTTATATCGTTTTGGGTGTTGATTCAGTAAAAATAAATGACGAACAATATAATAATAAAAATCAATATGGTGTGGTTTCGCTTTTTTGTGCTCCTGTTATTTTTACTAACAAGTAGTGCTACATTTGCCAGTAGCTCTTCACTAACTTCATCTGATATAAAATCAATCCAAAGCCTGCTTAGTGATATTAAAGCCAACAAGCTAGATTACCTTTTACACCAAAAACAACTAACCCGCGCTTATAATGTCACTAAACATACAAAGCATAAACAGTTGCACCTTGAAGCGGCTGCCTTATATTCAGAGCTACTTTTTCGACAAGAACAATACACCGCGCTAAGTACCCATTTGCTAATGTATTTAAAGAGTACTGAGCTTGTAACATATAAAAACAGTCACCTACTATTTTTAGAGGCTCAGCTTAAGCTTTTCGCAATTAACAAAGAGCTAAGTAATGCGCAATCGCTTGCTAATCAACTGCAAACGCAGGTAAAACAGCTTTCTCCTAACGAACAAATCATTGTTTTTCGGGCTATAGCCTATTACTACACCGAAACCGACGAACTTAAAAAAACGCTAAGTGCGGCGTTAACAGGTTTAGAGCTTGCTATAAAGGAAGAAGACATAGCCTCACAGGGCTACTTTTTTAGAAAAATTGCCGACGCTTACAACTACCTCTACAAAGATGATAAAGAAAAAGCCATTTATTATGCCCAAAAAGCGGTAGATGCCTACGAGCAAACAAGCGACGGCCTATTTACTGCTAAAGCTTACTGGAGTTTAGGAAACGTATTACTTGAGGTCGGTCAGCCTAAAAACGCGCTTGTATACTTAAATAAAGCGCTGGCTTATTTTAGCAAAGTTAATATGAAAAAAGGTTTAGCCTTCGCTCAATATTCTATTGCAAATATTCAATACCTGCAGGGTAATTACGATACAGCTTTAATGCTTACAAACAAAAATATTGCACTTGCAAGCTCTGCCGGCATTAATGACATGCATTTAGCATCAATGATTTTATTATCAGACATCTACACAAAGCAAAATTTATTAAATAAAGCCAACCAAGTAAACGACGAAGTATTTTTAAACCTAGATAAATTTAGCCGCAGCATTTATAAGGCTGATTTTTTAAGCAAACGCTATAAATTAAAGCGCCAGCTTAACTTCACCGAAGATGCATTTAAAGCTATTGAAGATGAGCTTGCTTATACAATAAAACACTACGAAGCCACCAGCGAAACCAATATAAAAACTTTACAAGTTAAATTTGAAGTAAAAGAAAAAGAAGACAAAATTTTACAGCTAGAATACGAAAAAGACATAAACAAACTGCAGGCTACAGAAGAACACCAGCAAAAAATAATTTGGCGCTTAAGTGCCTCAATTGCCTTTATTTTGGTCATCGTGTCGCTATTTTTATTTTACCGCCAAATGCGCCAACGTAAAAAATACCATGCTATAGCATTAACCGACTACCTAACTAACAGCTTAAATCGGCGTGGCATTTTGCAAAAAGCAAATGAGTGTTTATCCCAGCAGAGCTTAGCAATAGCTATTGTCGATTTAGATTACTTTAAAGCTATTAACGACAAATTTGGCCACGATATAGGAGATTTAGTACTTATAAAGTTTGCTCAAGCAGCAAAAGACACACTAAGTACTAACGATAAGTTTGGGCGCTATGGCGGCGAAGAGTGGCTATTTGTTTTAAAAACGCAAAATCGCGATAAAATAAACAACTTTTTTGAAAATCTTGAGAATAAGTTAGCGCAGTACTGTAGTCATATTGAGGCATTGCCAAGTAAAACACACGTTACCTTTAGTGCTGGCGTGGCAATAAGTGATGCTAAAAGCGACTCACTTAGCGAGCTAATTAAACGTGCAGACCAACAACTCTATAAAGCAAAAGAAAATGGCAGAAACCAAATAGCAATCGCGTAAATATACGTTATTAGTCACCTTCAATAATCATTTGTTTTATTTTTATCGCTTTTTCAAAGTGATCTAACTTATGGGTGTGTATCCACCACGTAGCGGCTTGCATCAGCAGCTCTGGATTGTCGTTTTTATTTGCAAAAAAAGCGTAAAAAGAAAGGCCTACGTTTTCGCCTTTGGCTGCTATTTTTTTATCGCACACAGCTATAATTTTTGCTTTTAGTTCTTCCTGCATACATACCTTATTTAATTGTATTTTAATTATCTAAATATACCGTTTAAAAAACTAACAATTAGCTGTAAAAGACTTCTATCAACAATACTATGATTCTGAAACTCTTTATTAGGCGTATTTACTTTTGTAGCTTTGCATTCATTATTTAGCGGCTCATTTTTATGTATATTGGTTTCATAAGCTATATCAGCTTGCTCCATACATTGAGCAGAGCCCGCATAAGGCTTTGCCGCACAGCCAGTTAAAAATATACACAATGAAAATACAATTAAAAACGCTTTCATATTCAATCCTATTTTACGCACCCTTGTGCTTTAAATTATAGCTGTAAGTTTGCTTACTTAGTCGGCTATTAAAACAAGTAGATCAATAAAAAACACACCAACTTCATCAAAAAAAGTGTCGCCTTTAGCATCCTTTTTTATTTGAGCGCTTACACATTCATTGTAAACCTCTGAGCTTGTTTTAGCGCCATTTAGCTCAGTCATTTCTGCCTCTTGTATGCATACACGTCGTTCAGAATGCTCGGCTGTACTACATGCACTTAATAACGCGCACAGTAATAATGCTGTAGTGGGGCTTTTTAAGTTCATCCTTAAACTATCCTAATATCTAAAGTTTTATAAAAATATAGGTAAGGCAAGTATGTACAGCTTGTACCCAAATAATGCGCTACTTTACCACCTCAATAAAATACCCAACCAGTAAAAATATGTAAGCTTATGTAGCGTCAAAAGCAATCACCTCTTTTAATCTGAAAAAATTGCAGCTGTTTATGTGTAAAAGTTACAGAGCAACGCCATCCAAACCAACCAAAAGTACATTAAAGTCAATTATATCAACATATTAAAATCTGGCACTGCGCTTGCTTTTTAAAAGTTTATAAAGCAATTACAGCAAGGAAAGAGTTATGAATATTTTTGAAGCGCTACGTCACGACCACGATAAACAACGCGAGTTAGTAGATGCCCTTATTCAAACGCACGGCGATACGCAGCAGCGCCACAAGCTAATGGACGAGCTAAAAACCGAATTAGAAGATCATGCAAAATTTGAAGAGCGTTATTTTTATAACCCACTTATGTTTGACGATCTAACGCACGAAAAAGCACGCCACAGCGTTGCTGAACACCATGAAATTGACGAATTAATAGAACAACTTGAAGACACCGAAATGAGCTCATCGGCATGGTTAGTTGCTGCTAAAAAATTGCACCATTTAGTGCATCATCATTTAAGCGAAGAAGAACATGAAGTATTTCAATTAGCGGGTAAAGCCCTAACCGAAGGGCAAAAAGAAAGCCTAGCTAAACAGTACAACGATGCCATGCATTAGTTATTAATTAAACCGACTTCCATACACTCCCTTGTGTACTTATTGGTTATAAGCCGTATGGCTTATAACCATTTTTTTTGCAGTGCTACTTAATGGTAAATTTAACGTCTTGCTCGCGTAACACATAAAGTGCAAAACACGCTGCCCACATTGGCCACGCTGTAAAAAACAATAAGTTATTAAAGCCATCAATATACTGATTATAAGATGAAAGCGTTGATAGGCCGTGCATTACAAATATAACGCCATAAGTAAGGCGCTTTTTAATACCCGCTAAAAAAGCCAACACTAAAATAAGCTGTAACGCCCCCAGTACATAAGCAACCACATCTGTAGAGCCGCTAACACCATAAAAATGCTCAAAAATTCGTGCGCTATGCCCAGGGTTAACAAACTTATCAAACGTCCACATAATCATTACAATAAATACGCCTAGGCGTAGCGAAAAAAGCGACCACTGCAAACGATTTTGAAAGTCAGTACCTGTTGTACCAGTCATAAAATTTCCTTAAAACTAAATAATTTAATGTTGAAACTAGCAAGACCGCTCAACACATATTTTATTTCACCTTAATGTATAATTTTTTAATAAATTCTGTGCCCTGCTTTGCGTTTGTTTGCGTATAAAACCGCTATTTATAAATTACGACCTATTATGGCAATAACTAACTACAGTATTTGTAAAACAAAAACATAGTGCCTAAAACTGAATAACGCTTTTGAGCAATGTGCTAAACTTTTAACGTTTCATTCTAAAAAACAAAAAGAATTAATATTTACTGAAAGTTATTCACAAAGCTGCAGGTCTTTATTGCCACATTCACACTAACCAAAATGAGAACCCTTTTGAAACATTCATATTTGGCACTTTTTATAGCCGCTTCACTCACACCTAATTTTTATGCTCATGCGGCACAATCTGCAGCTAATACCGACTCAATTGAACGTATTGAAGTAGCAGGCCAAACGATTAAATCTCAAGGGCTTTCTGTAAAAGATGCCACTATTAACGGCCCCTTCGGCGACAACCTTGCACTGCAAGACATAGCACGCTCAGTAACGCCTATTTCAAGCGAGTTAATAGAGCAACTAAATATTACTACCCTACAAGACGTACTAGCCGTGAGCCCAAACACTTACTCTGCAAGTGGCTTTGGTGCGCCAAGCTTACCTACTATTCGTGGCCAACTGGGTGAGCTTTTTCAAGATGGTACACGTCGTCAAGCGGGTAATAATGGCTTTGGCGTGCCGTTATCGTTCAATTCTGTAGAACAAATAGACGTAGTAAAAGGTGCACCACCTGTTTTATTTGGTTCAAGCCAACGTAACGGTGGTTTTGTAAATTTACACTCAAAGACTGCCTCTACAGATGAAAGTAAAGGTAAAGTTAAACTCTCAGCCGGGCGATGGGATCAATACAGTGCCCGGGTAGATTACACTGCCCCCATTATAAAAGATAAAGTGGGCCTTAGAGTAAGTTACGAGCACCTTGATGAAGGCAGTTACTACGATTACTCAGGCACTAAAAGCGACAGTTTATTTGCAGCACTACGCATATTGCCCGATGATAAAAGCAGTTGGGATATTAACTTTGAGCTATACCAAGTTGAATTTACCGACAACGCCGGTATTAACCGCCCTACCCAAGCCTTAATTGATGATGGCCTTTATATTACCGGCCAAGGCGTGCAAGCCAATGGTAGTACCGTACCAGCAGCGGGTTCAATTGTATCGCCTACTGGGCAAGTAAAAATAGATCGCAGCACCGTACTTACCGACCCTGATAACCAAAACGAAGCTACAACTTATTTAATTCACAGCATTTATAAGCGCGAGCTAAGTGCTAATGCCTCACTTAAAAACATTACGTATTTTCAGCATTTACAGCGTGAAGAAATAGCCCAAAACAGCTTTGTAGAAATTATAGACGGCGCTGATACAGCGCAAAACCGTACTGAGCTTACTTACCGCTGGAACAGTGACCAGCAAACAATTTTTGCTTTTGACGTACGCTATAACAAAGTACTTGGCTACAGCCAATTTACTACCGAGGCCGATTTACCTATTGATTTAACTGGCCCACTTTCAAACCGCCGCATTCCCTTAACCGATGCACAAAAAGCACGTTTAGTAGAGCTAAGCCCAGGTGTATTTGTATCGCCTGGTGGTCAATACGATTTAGATAACGATGGCAGCGGCGACTTTAACTTATCAGACACCACCGATTCACGTTCATGGCAAACAGGGCTTGCTATTCAGCAAGATTCAGATTGGGGCGATAAACTTCATACCAGTGCGGGTTACCGCGTTGACTTTTACGATGTAGAAGCAAACGACCCTATTGCACCACAAGGTCAAGTTGCCGCAAGCGACAGCATTAACGAAACCCTGCATTCTGGCCAAGTTAGCTTTAATTACAAATTAAATAGTGATTACACCACTTATGGTGCAGCAAGTTATAACGAAGCAACATCAAACAGTATGGCTGGCGGTACATCACTTGGCGGCGATAACACAATTAGCGCACAAAATTTTGCAACCGAAAACACCTTAGTTGAGTTTGGCTTAAAGTACGCCCCAACCGACAGAGACTGGTACGCTGATGGCGCGGTATTTAGCCAGCGCCGTAGTTTACGTAATCGCGACGGCAGCAATACAGGTATTCGTACTACAGGTTTTGAAAGCCAAGTATTTTACGATGCCTACCCATATTGGCTAAGTGCGGGTTACAGCTACATAGACGCTCGTTACGACAATTCTGCAAGCAGTCAAGATTCTGCTCAAGTAATCGATGCGTTTGACAATTCACGCCCAGATATTATTGCAGGTACCGGCGTTGGCGCACCAAGTTTTACCGCGTTTGCACCTTCAAACCGCCAAGTTCAGGGCATTCCTGAGCAATCGTTCAGTTTTAACGGAAATTATTCAATTAATTCGAAATGGCAAATGGGTTTTTCAGGTCTATATACAAAGAGTTACCCATTAGACTTTTTAGCAACAGTTAAAATTCGTGATCAATACACGCTAAACGTTAATACTAGCTACGCATTTACGCCTAGGACTAAGTTGCGATTAGATGTAAACAATGTCACTAATCAAAAAAACTGGCGCCCAGTATTTGAAGGGGGTTACTTTGGCGCAACATTGGCATTTCCAGAACTGCCAATAAACGCAAAATTAACACTAACCCATAATTTTTAAGAGCGGTTGAGAGAACATGATTAAAAAACTATTTTTGGTATTGATTGCAGCAGCGGCTATAGGCTTGTTCTTTCACTTTAATTTACACCAGTTACTTACGCTTGAAGGCTTAAAAGGGTCGATGGATCAATTTAGCCAATATAAAGAGCAATCACCATTGTTGGTTTTTGGTGGCTTCTTTTTATTATACGTAGTGGTAACGGCACTCTCATTACCGGGGGCGGCTATATTAACACTAGCCGCAGGTGCGTTATTTGGCTTAGTTGAAGGCTTATTGGTTGCCTCGTTTGCCTCTACGGTAGGTGCTACGCTTGCCTTTTTAGTATCGCGTTACTTACTGCGCGATACAATTAAACAGCGTTTTCCTGAGCGCTTAGACGCTATTGACGCAGGCGTTGAAAAAGAAGGTGGCTTTTACTTATTTACGCTTAGGTTAGTGCCAGTATTTCCGTTCTTTTTAATTAACTTATTGATGGGTGTTACCGCAATTAAAGCATGGACCTTTTACTGGGTAAGCCAAATAGGCATGCTGGCGGGTACATTTGTATTTGTAAACGCGGGTACGCAACTTGCGCAAATTGAGAGCTTATCAGGCATTTTATCACTCGATCTTATTTTATCGTTCGCTTTATTGGGTGTATTCCCTTTTATTGCTAAAGGAATCTTAAACGTGTTTAAAAAACGTCGCGTATACAAAAATTACACTAAACCTAAAAAGTTTGACCGTAACATGATTGTTATTGGCGCAGGTGCTGGCGGCTTAGTGACAAGCTACATTGCAGCAGCTGTTAAAGCAAAAGTAACCCTTATTGAAGCCGGCGAAATGGGCGGCGACTGCTTAAACTACGGCTGTGTGCCAAGTAAAGCGGTGATTAAAAGCGCTAAAATTGCCGAGCAAATTCGCCATGGCGAACATTATGGCCTTGAAAACGCGACACCGCAGTTTTCGTTTAAAAAAGTAATGGCACGAGTACACCAAGTAATTGCCGACATCGCACCACACGATAGTGTTGAGCGTTACACTAACCTAGGCGTAGATGTAGTAAAAGGCTACGGTAAATTATTAGACCCGTGGACTGTAGAAATTAAGCTTAACGACGGTGGCACGCAAACATTAACCGCCCGTACTATTGTTATTGCCACTGGTGCACGCCCATTTGTACCGCCACTTCCTGGTATTGAAGAAACAGGCTATGTAACAAGCGATACATTATGGACTAAATTTGCTGAGCTTGAAGAAGCCCCTAAAAAGCTTGTTGTACTTGGCGGTGGTCCAATTGGTAGTGAACTTGCACAAAGCTTTGCACGCTTAGGCTCAAATGTTACGCAAATTGAAATGGCTGAGCGTATTATGATCAAAGAAGACTTAGAGGTGTCTACCTTTGCTCACGAAGCGCTTACTGAGAGCGGCGTAAACATTTTAACCTCGCATCAGGCACTGCGCTGTGAAGCGCGCGACGGTAAAAAGTTCATTGTGGTAAAGCATAATGATACCGAAATCGATATTGAATACGATGAGCTACTATGTGCTGTGGGCCGAAGCGCGCGCCTTAAAGGTTACGGCCTTGAAGAACTTGGCATAGAAACTAACCGCACTGTAGTCACTAACGAATACCTTGAAACGCTTTACCCTAACATTTTTGCCGCTGGCGATATTGTAGGTCCGTATCAGTTTACGCACGTAGCCGCTCATCAGGGTTGGTACGCAGCAGTAAATGGCTTATTTGGTAATCTTAAAAAGTTTAAAGTAGATTACCGTGTTATTCCGTGGACCACATTTATTGACCCAGAAGTAGCACGTGTTGGCTTAAACGAGCAAGATGCTATTGATAAAGGCATAGACTATGAAATCACTCGCTTTGAATTTGAAGAGCTTGACCGCGCCATTACCGACAGCGCCACAAAAGGCTTTATTAAAGTAATTACACCAAAAGGCAAAGACAAAATACTCGGTGTTACTGTGGTATCTGAGCACGCTGGCGATTTAATTGCTGAGTTTGTACTGGCAATGAAACACGGTTTAGGCCTTAACAAAATACTAGGCACAATTCACAGCTACCCTACGTGGGCTGAAGGTAACAAGTACGCAGCAGGCGAGTGGAAACGCGCTCACGCACCTGAAAAAGTACTTAACATGCTTGAAAAATACCACACATGGCGCAGAGGCTAATATGTTTAAAACACCTTTAAAAGCGCTCTTGTTAGGTAGTGCTTTGCTTGCAACACCGTTTGCAACGTCATTTTCGGCCCAAGCTCAAAATATGCACGACAGCTGGAATACATTATTAAACAACCATGTTGTAGCTATTAATCATGGCCACAGCACAGAGGTTGATTATGCAGCAATTAAAGCTAAGCACAGTGAACTTAAAACCTATTTAGATTCGCTATCGGCTGTTACGCAAAACGAGTTTGATACATGGGAAAAACCGAAGCAACTTGCGTTTTTAATCAATGCGTATAATGCCTTTACTGTTGAGCTTATATTAACAAAATACCCAAACCTTAAATCAATTAAAGATTTAGGCAGCTTTTTTAGCTCACCATGGAGCAAAGAGTTTGTGCCATTACTTGGTAAAACGCGCAGCCTTGATGATATTGAGCATGGTTTAATACGTGGCAGTGGTAAGTACAACGACCCACGCATTCACTTTGCTGTAAATTGCGCAAGTATTGGCTGCCCAGCCCTACGTGAAGAAGCCTACACTGCCACTGATTTAGACAGCCAATTGCAAGCGCAAACGGTGCGTTTTTTATCAGATACAACCCGCAATATAGCGCAAGGTAACACGCTAAGTGTATCTTCAATATTTAAGTGGTACGGTGATGACTTTGAACAAGGTTTTAAAGGCGCCAACACGCTGCAGCAGTTTTTTTTGCAATACCCTAAAGCACTAAAACTGGTACCCGCTCAGCAAAAAGCGCTTAAAAATAACAACATGAAAGTTAAGTTTTTAGACTACAACTGGGATTTAAATGCTCGCCAATAAATTTTGGCAAACATTATCGCGATACAGCTTTTGCTGTGTCGCGTTTTGCATTTGCCTTGTTATTAGCTTTAAAAGCCTAGCAAGTTCACAACTACAAAGCCGTTGGCAACAAATAGAAAGCTTAGGTAAAAACCAAAGCGTATATTTTTATGCGTGGGGCGGCGATGCGCAAATAAATGCATATATTAAATGGGCTGCGCAGCAAGTAAAAGCCAAATACAACATTAACTTAGTACATGTAAAACTCAGTGATACCAGCGAAGCCGTTAGCCGGGTACTTGCCGAAAAATCAGCAAACAATAACGATAAAGGCAGCGTAGATTTAATTTGGATAAACGGTGCTAACTTTGCCACCATGAGCGAGCACTCGTTATTACTTAAACAATGGGCTAATAAGCTGCCTAATTTTAGCTACACCGACCCTAGCAATAATCCCGCTGTTAATTTTGATTTTGGAATACCCACCAACGGGATGGAAGCACCTTGGGGCCAAGCATCACTCACTTTTTACTACGACAGTTTAGCAATCGACGGCACTGCAAATAACACACTACCAACAACCCTAAACCAATTACTTAGCTGGAGCGCACAAAATCCAGGGCGCTTTAGCTACCCAAAGCCGCCTGACTTTTTAGGCATGAGCTTTTTAAAATACGCGCTTGTTATGCTACATCAACAAAGTGATGAAACACTTAAAGCACAGTTAAATCAGCCAGCTACTGCACAAAACACAGCCCAAGTATTAAACCCATTATGGGACTTTTTAAATAAACTGCACCCAACACTTTGGCGCGGCGGTAAACACTTTATGCAAAGTGGTGCACAAATGCGCCGTTTAGTAGGCGACACCGAGCTAAGCATAGCGTTTACGTTTTCAGCACCCGAAGTGCCCGCAGCCGTTAAACGTTATGATTTACCAAAAAGTATTCGCAGTTATGCAATGCAAGATGGCAGTTTAAGTAACACCCACTTTGTAGCCATACCTTATAATGCAAGCCACCAGCAAAGTGCGCAGTTAGTGGCTAATTTTTTATTAAGCCCAGAAGCGCAAGCTCAAAAACAAAAAGCGCATATATGGGGCGATAAAAGCGTACTTATTCAATCAACGCTAGCACCACAGCAACAAGCTTTATTTAAAACAACGCAACCGCATCCAAGCGCCCTGCCTTTAAATAGTATTAAACGCACGCTAAGTGAGCCACACCCAAGCTGGGTAAATGCTATTTTGCAAGGTTGGCAAGCGCGTTTTGGAGTAAGCCAATGAGTGTTGTTTCAAATAAGTTAGCAGCAAGCCCAACGCTTAAACCACATAAAAGCGCCGATATGTTTAGTAAATTAGTTACATTAAGCCCACGCTTTTTACTGGCATTGCTTATTTTACCTGTAATAGGCGGCTTAATTAGCGTGCTATTGCCCGCTTTTGGTTATGCGCCGGTACTTGAGCACACAACACTTGGCCTACATGGCTTTACTATGCTCATGCAAACACCCGGCCTAACACACATGGTTATGCTTAGTGTTGGCAGCGGATTAATAAGTACCTTACTAGCCTTTACCATTACATTAATGATTTTAGCGGCATTTTTTAATAGTCCGTGGCTTAACCGTATTCAGCGTTTATTGAGTCCCATACTGGTAATTCCCCACGCGGCAGCGGCTATAGCGGTTGGTTTTTTAATTGCGCCTTCGGGAATGATCTCGCGCTTAGTATCGCCTTGGCTTAGTGGGTGGGAACTTGCGCCTAACGGCATGTTTCCGCATGACGCGTTTGGTATTAGTATAATTTTAGGCTTAACCCTTAAAGAGCTGCCTTTTTTACTGTTAATGGCGCTAGGTGTGCTTGCCCAACCTGAGCTTGGCAAAAAACTGCGCCAACAACATAAAGTAGCGCTTAATTTAGGCTACTGCCCTATGACGGCTTTTTTTAAAGTAGTATTACCAAGCCTTTACCCATTATTGCGTCTACCTATTCTCGCAGTATTGGCTTATGCCAGCGCAAGTGTAGAAATGCCACTTATTCTGGGGCCAAATACACCACCCACCTTGGCTGTCGCTATTATGCACTGGTTTAACGATGTAGATTTAAACCTGCGTATTAAAGCCTCAGCGGGGGCACTATTACAGCTTGTCCTTACTGGTGGTTTACTAGCTCTTTGGCTTGGCGGCGAAAAAGCGATAAAAGCATTATTTAGTGATTTACTCACCAATGGCGAGCGAGAATATGGCGGCGTTTATTGGCAAAAAATAACAACCGTATTAACAGTATTTGTAATTGGCTTTATTTTGCTCTCGTTAATTGGCTTAATTATGTGGTCGGTTGCGGGATTTTGGCGTTTTCCGGCGGCACTGCCCGATCAGCTCACGCTACTTCACTTTAAAAGTGCGCTAATGCAAATGCAAAGCCCGCTTTTTAATACCCTTGCTATAGGGCTAGTTACTACGTTATTTGCCATTATTATTACGCTTTTGTGCTTAGAATCAGAGCAGTTAAGTGCCAAACCCATGTCGCGCTTTACCAGCTTAATTATTTATTTACCGCTGCTTGTGCCAAGTATTGCGTTTTTATTTGGCCTAGTGTGGCTGCAACAACTAGTAAATAACCAGGCCGCGTTTTTTAATGTGGTATTTACCCATTTATTGTTTGTACTACCGTATGTGTTTTTATCACTTTCGAGCAGTTATAGGCGCTTAGACCCTCGCTTTGCTAATGTAGCAGCAAGCCTTGGCGCAACGCCCTGCAAAGTATTTTTACAAGTGAAATTACCCCAGTTATTTGCTCCTATTTTAATTGCGGCGGCACTTGGTTTAGCCATTAGCTTTGGCCAATATTTACCTACACTTTTAGCCGGTGGCGGGCGCATAGCAACCATAACAACCGAAGCGGTTACCTTTGCTAATGGCGCAAGTAGGCGCACCAGTGCGGTGTATGCCATTATGCAAATGGCATTGCCACTCATTGGCTTTATACTGGCGTGGGTGTTACCTAAGTACTTTTTTAAAAGCGCCCATCGCTAACCCATAAATTAAAAGGTTTTTAATGCAGTCATCTTTAGAGATTAAAAATTGTGAGCTTTATCGTCAAAACCAACAATTACTTAGCTTAAACGAGCAGGTAAAAGGCGGCGAAATACTCACTGTTATGGGGCCATCAGGCAGTGGTAAATCAAGTTTATTAAATTGGCTTACCGGCACATTACCCAGTGGTTTTAGCGCAAATGGCGAAGTGTGGCTTAACGGCGAAAATATTAATAACTTACCCGCACATTTACGCCACATAGGCGTGCTTTATCAAGATGCGTTATTATTTTCGCATTTATCGGTAAGCGGTAACATTGCCTTTGCTATGCCTAAAGGCAATAAAAAACAGCGCCTTGAAAAAATAGAGCACGCCCTTGAACAAATTGGATTAAAAGGCATGGCTAATCGCCACCCCGACAACCTCTCTGGTGGGCAACAAGCCCGCGTTGCTTTATTGCGTATGCTATTGAGCGAGCCAAAAGCTATTTTACTTGATGAGCCCTTTAGCAAGCTCGATACCCAATTAAGAGTAGATACGCGCGAGCTAGTATTTAGCCAAATACGCGAGCATAAATTGCCCGCTATTATGGTAACCCACGATCATAGCGATGCAGAGGCCGCAAACGGCAAACTGATCACCTTAAATTTAGCCAAATAAACGCACAAAAAGTACAAGGCACCAAGCATGTTAGACAAATACATCACCCCAGTAATAAAGCCACTGTTAACTCCTGTTGTGGCGTTAATGCACAAACGCGGCATAACGCCCGACCAACTTACTGTGGTAGGCTTTTTAATAGGCCTATTAGCTGTGCCATTAATTGCGTTTGAAATGTGGTACGCAGCGTTAACGGCTATTGCTTTAAATCGTATTTTAGATGGGCTAGATGGCGCATTGGCACGCCATGCAAATTTAAGTTCAAGCGCTGGCGGCTTTTTAGATATTACTCTCGACTTTTTATTTTATGCGGCAATTCCGCTTGGCTTTATTTTGGCAAACCCCGAGCAAAACGCCATTGCAGGTAGCATATTACTGGCCACCTTTATAGGCACTGGCTCAAGCTTTTTAGCCTTTGCCATAGCCGCCGAAAAATTTAAGCTCGAAAAACCCCAGTTTAAATACAAAAGCTTTTACTATTTAAATGGTTTAACCGAAGGCACAGAAACCATCGCGCTGTTTATTGCCTTTTGTATTTGGCCGCAGCACTTTGCCCTAATGGCGAGTATTTTTGCCACTGCGTGCGCTATTACTATTTTTACACGTATACATGGTGGTTATAACACGCTTAAACGCCAAGAAGCTGATGAGGTTACACAAGCCAATGAGTAATGAAATTTGGTGGCGATTAGGATTCTTTTTTAGCATTTTGGTTATTATGATGCTGCTAGAATTGCGTATGCCTGCCCGTAAATCGCCGATAAAAAGTACCACCCGGTGGTTGGCCAATTTTGGACTGGTGTTTACTGCCTCTGTAATTGCTCGCTTAAGTGTACCAATAGGCTTAACTGCCGTAGCGCTTTATAACCAAGAGCACGGTATCGGTTTATTTAATCAAATAGCCACACCAAGTAGTGTTGCTATTATTTTAAGCATATTACTGCTTGATATAGTTATTTATTGGCAGCACCGGCTTTTTCATCAAGTGCCTATTTTGTGGCGCTTGCACCGTGTGCACCACGCCGATGCCCATGTAGATACCAGCACAGGTTTGCGTTTTCACCCTATCGAAATTGTACTCAGCATAGTTATAAAATTGATTGCCGTTACCGCTTTGGGTGTACCTGCTATTGCTGTATTAATATTTGAAATAGCACTTAATGGATTAGCGCTGTTTAACCACGCCAATATACGTTTACCCAATGCCATAGAAAAACCACTTCGGCTCATATTAATGACCCAAATACTGCACCGTATTCATCATAGCCAGCGCGTGAGCGAAACCAATTCAAACTATGGATTTAGCGTTATTTGGTGGGATAAACTGTTTGGTAGTTACAAAAATGAAGCGCAAAAAG
The DNA here is from genome assembly GCF_023161885.1 of Pseudoalteromonas sp. 2CM37A. NCBI lineage: Bacteria > Pseudomonadati > Pseudomonadota > Gammaproteobacteria > Alteromonadales > Pseudoalteromonadaceae > Pseudoalteromonas > Pseudoalteromonas sp. 2CM37A. The sequence goes on along the minus strand of NZ_JALNTJ010000002.1, from coordinate 297,578 downwards.
CCGATAACGACATAGATATAGGCTTAAAAGAATACCCTAACCCGCAGCAAAACGCCTCGCTGTGGGGCTTGCTAATTATGCCGTTTAAACGTAAATAAGTTGCTATTTCAAGTGGCTACAATACTCTTAAAATAAACAATAAATTAAGGGGTAAATGCGTATTTAAATTTACACATTTACCTTATTAAACCCCGCCAAAGCCTTACCCCCTAAAATTTAGCCTTAACAACCTAAACACTTAAAGGGGATTGTTAACCTATTGAATGCTATACCACTTTCACTTTATTTTTAACTTTCGTTTTTTGTAAAAAAGCAAAATTACACGCCATATAGTTAGCCTAATGCAGGTAAATCATCGCAATTAGCGCTAAACGTAATTGCTACAGGTCACTTTAATATTTACCAATTAAGTAAAATATTAATAGATGTATTAAAAATGCAACATTACAAACAATGTAAGCTGTTAAATTTATTAGCGATTTAGTTAATAACTCCAATTGGTAAACTGGTCTTACCGTAAACTAAATGTAAATAAAACACACAAATATGTTGACCATTTAAGTACTGCGCAATATTATTTGTAAGCGCTTACAAAAACACATGATAAATGTAAGCGCTTACAAAAATAAACATGGTTCTTTTTAATAAGTTTAAACACACATTCTGACAACAATCTGTGAAACCGGGGTTCAGCTATGAACATTGAAAAAACACACATTGCTCGCTTACTGGCTGCTATTTCGTTAGCGTCTTTAGCTGGCTGTGGTGGCGACTCAGCCACAACATCTAATTTTGAAAATATCGACGCTTCTGAGCCAGTTTCAGATTGGCAACTAGTATGGAGCGACGAGTTTGAAGACTCAGCCATTGATACTAATAAGTGGAACTTTGAATTAAACTGCGATGGCGGTGGTAACAACGAAAAACAATGTTACACCGATAACGAAGAAAACGCCTTTATACAAGACGGTGTGTTAAACATTGTTGCCCTACCCGCGACAGAAGGCGCTGAAAAGCCCTACACTTCTGCGCGTTTAAATACCCGTTACAATGCTGATTTTACTTATGGCCGCTTTGAAGTGCGCGCAAAGCTCCCTTCGGGGCAAGGCAGCTGGCCTGCGTTTTGGATGCTACCAACCGATGAAGAATACGGTACATGGCCACGCTCAGGCGAAATTGATATTTTAGAATCAGTAAACCTAAAAACCGCTGACGAAGATGGCGGTGTTGAATCAAGCATTCATGGCACATTGCATTACGGCCGCGCTTGGCCAGATAACAGCTACACAGGCCAAGAGTACAAATTTCCTGAAGATAGCAACCCAGCAGATGACTTTCATACTTACGCAGTAGAGTGGCAAGAAGGTGAAATACGCTGGTACGTTGATGGCTACCTATATGCCACACAGCGCCAATCAGAAGTATTATATAACTCCAAAGGCGAAGCCGCAGGTTTGAAACATCGCGGTTGGTTTGCAGAGTATTTTGAACAAGGTTCTGGCGAGCTAGAAACTCATTGGGATAGCGCTCCTTACGATAAAGACTTTCACTTACTGTTAAATTTAGCAGTAGGCGGCGACTGGCCTGAAAACGTAAATGAGTTAGGCGTAGATGCCAGCGCATTTGAAAACGGCCAAACATTTGCAATTGACTACGTACGTGTTTATCAATGTGCATCAAACCCAGATACCGGCAAAGGGTGTGAAACTATTCGCCCAGGTTACGATAGCCTAGACGATGCCCTGCTAGAGGGCGAAGCGCCTATTCCTAGCCCGCCATCTACAGGTATTGCTACACCGTTAACTATTTTTGGCGACAGCTTTAACCCTAACTGGCCAGCATGGGATTGTTGTGGTGGCTCTACACCTGCAATTGTAAGTGATGAAGAGCAAGGCGACGTTGTTGAATTTACAATAGGCAGCGAGCCTACAGTGGTTGGTTTTATTAGCCGCGATGCGTTTATTACTGATGAAAACGGCGCTGCCACGCCTTTTGATGCATCACCTATGCTAGAAGAAGGCTACGTACGCTTTAAAATGAAAGTAACCAGCGCACCAAGCGTGCCAGACACACCTTGGTTTGTAAAACTTGAAAGCACAGAAGCCTCAACCGATGCTGATATGCCGCTTACAAGTAGCGTTGAAGGCCAAGCACCTGTAGTAGGTCAGTGGCAAACCTATACGTTTTTACTTTCTGACCTTGCTGACTTAGATTTAGATATCAGCGCAATTGACGTACTTATGGTATTTCCTGAGTGGGGCACGGGCGAAGGCGCAACCTTTTTAATTGACGACGTTGAAATTACACAAGACAACCTAGGCGCATCACCAGAGCTAACTATTTTTGAAGATGAGCAAAACCTAGCATGGCCAATGTGGGATTGTTGTGGTGGCTCAACGCCTATCGAAGTGGTAGATGATGAAGCGCACGGTGTAACCGCTGAATTTAGTATTGGTGCAGAGCCTACAGTAATGGGCTTTAACAGCCGTACTGAAGTAGGTGGTGCAGGTGAGTCATTTGATGCAAGCAGCATTTTAGATGAAGGCGTTATACAGTTTGACTTAAAAGTAACGTCTACTCCTAGCGACCCGTCAACTGCGTGGTTATTTAAAGTAGAGGCAAATGGTGCAACTTCATTTGCAGAACTTGAACTAACGCAAAGTGTTGAAGGTGTAGCGCCAGTGACTGGCGAGTGGCAAACTTATACATTTAAGTTATCAGATCTCGCAGGTGCAGGCCTTGATGTAAGTGCAATTGATGTACTTATGATTTTTCCGGCATGGGGCGCAGGTGAAGGCGCGGTTTACCGTGTAGATAACGTTAAAATTTACAACCCTAATGCAGCGCCCGTTGCCTCTGGTGAGCTAAACGTATTTACAGATACAGTCGCCGATCAGTGGAGCATATGGGATTGCTGTGGTGGTTCAACACCTACTACAGAAACCGACGATGATCAGCACGGCGCAGTGGCTCAGTTTAGCATTGGTGCAACACCTACTGTAATGGGCTTTTTAGCCGATGAAGACGTATCGTTTGATGCATCAGCCCTGTTAGAAAATGGCGTTGTACAGTTTGATTTAAAAGTAATAACAGCACCTTCAAACGTGGATGCACAATGGTTATTTAAAATTGAATCAATTGGCGCTTCAAGCGCAGTAGAGCTGGCATTAACGCAAAGCAATGAAGGGCAAACACCTGTTACAGGCGAATGGCAAACATACACCTTCCCTATTCAGGAACTATTTGATGCGGGCTTAGATATTAGCGCTATAAACGTGCTCATGGTATTTCCTACGTGGGATATGGGCAACGGCGCATTATACCGCATAGATAACGTGATTATCGCGAATCCATAAAAACACACTACAATAGGCGCATGGCGCCTATTGCTACACAACAACATTTTATAAAGCAGAGCTATTATGAACACATTCAATTTTAAAAAGAGCCAACTTGCGGCTTCTGTGTCTCTTATCATTGCTGCAAGCACGTTAAATACGGCCATTGCTGCCGAAGCAGACACTGCAGCATCTCCTGATGTAGAAGTTATTGAAGTAAAAGGTATTCGTGGTTCACTTATTCGTTCTATGGATATGAAACGTGATTCATCGGGCGTGGTAGATGCCATTTCAGCAGAAGAAATGGGTAAATTTCCAGATACCAATTTAGCAGAATCATTACAACGCATTACCGGTGTATCGGTGAGCCGTGCAAACGGTGAAGGTAGCCAAATTACCGTACGTGGTTTTGGCCCAGAGTTTAACTTAATTACGTTAAACGGCCGCCAAATGCCAGGCACAGGTTATACGCGTTCGTACAACCTTGAAAACATTGCCTCTGAAGGCGTAAGTGCGCTAGAAGTATTTAAAACAGCGCGCGCCGATGTACCAAGCGGTGGTTTAGGTGCTACAGTTAATATTTCTACTGCGCGCCCTTTTCAAAAGCCAGGCCAAAATTTTTCAGCCACGGTTAAAGCAAATCACGACTCATCAAACGAAGCCGGTGATGATGTAACCCCGGAGCTTTCGGCTGTTTATAGCAACACATTTGCAGATGACAGATTTGGTTTTGGTTTTTCGTTTTCGCATCAAGAACGCGACTTTCAAAAACAACGCGCCAATATTCAAGGTTGGCAAGCCAATGTTGATTTACCTGAATTAGATAGCAGTAACGTTGTTGATAACCGTACTGACCCATCAGGTAACTACTACTTCCCTAAAGACATGAACTACTCTATTGAAGATGTAGAGCGTGAACGTACTAACGGCCAAGTTACTTTTCAATTTGAACCGGTTGATGGCTTTGTAGCCACCTTAGATTACACAGCAAGTAAAGCGGTTACGGGCTCTGAAAGTATTGGTTGGGGTATTTGGAACGACTTTGGTAGCAATATTAATGGCTACGAGCTTGATGAAAACGGCACCGCTGTTTATGCCGATATTAGCGGTAACGATGCCTCGTTTACAGCCAACAAAGGCACCACAGAAGTAAAAGCACGCTCTATTGGTTTAAACCTAGAGTGGGAAATTAACGACACGTGGCACGTTGAACTTGATTACCATGACTCTAAAAATGAAACCGATAACGGCGCCGATGATGGGCTAGGCAGTACTGGCCAAGTGATTTTAGGCTCTGATCAGCTAGCAAATAAAATTTACGATTACCGCACAGGCGAAATCCCAAGTGCTCAAGTTAACTGGTTAAACGGCACAAGCGAATTAACGCCAGGCGAAATTGACTCTAACTTTAGCCAATTTACGCACTCGCCGGGTGAATCAAACATTGAGCAATTACAATTACATACCACTTGGTACAATGAAAACTTTGATATTGGCCTAGTTAAAGTAAAATTTGGTGCATCGCGCACTGAGCAAAACACCGGTGGTTACACTGCATGGAGTGGTTTAGTAGGTGGCCCTGGTTTTAACCCATCGTACACAGAAATATTCCCAGACAGCATGTTTACTCGCCACGATACGTCGGGCCTTTTAGATCAATTTGATGGTGGCGGCAGCAACTTACAACCAGGTTACTACTACACCTACGATTTTGACGAAGCAGTGGCTCGCCAAATGGCTTACCTAACTTCTGATGTAACCGGTGGCGATGCATACGCAGCCAATGCTTACATGGATGGTATTGATAGCGAAAGCTACGTAGAAGAAATTACAAACAGCTTTTATATTCAATCAAGCTGGGAGTTTGATGTAAGCGATTACTACGTAAAAGTAAACGCAGGCCTGCGCTACGAGCAAACAGATGTAACCAGCACAGTACGCCAACGTGTTGAAGAACAAGTAAACTGGATCAGCGCCTCAGAGTGGATAATGCAATATGCAGCCGGCGGCGATGATAACTTCTTAGAGCAGCAAGGCGATTACGACATATTATTACCGTCAATCGATGTAAGTGTTGATTTAACCGAAGACGTTGTAGCCCGTGTTTCATGGGGTAAAACTATGTCGCGTGCACCACTGGGTGATTTAGCCGGTGGCCGTAGCTTAACAGGCAGCCCAAAACCTGGCTCGCGCACGGGTAGCCAAGGTAATACAAATTTATTGCCGTTTGAATCAACCAATCTCGACTTATCATTAGAGTATTACTACGCAGAAGGCAGCTACGCCTCTGTTGGTTACTTTAAAAAAGACGTAGATAACTTTATTCAAACCACCATTACGCAAACCACGATTGAAGGCCTATACGACATTTTAAACGGCCCACGTTACTTACAAGCAGTTAGCGATATTGAATCGCGCGGCGAGCAAGCAACCACCGATGCTATTTTTGCGCAAATGATTAGCAATGGTTATGGCAATGCGAATGGCGTCATTGAGCCAAATAGCGATGACCCACTTATGGTATGGAACATAAGCCAACCACAAAACACCGACAGCAAATCGGTAGATGGTTTTGAAGTGGCTGTTCAGCACTTAATTGGCGAAACTGGTTTTGGTGTAGGTGTTAACGCCACGTTTGTAGATGGCGATGTAGAATTTGATAGCGAAAGCCTAGACCAACAAGCTCCGCTTACAGGTTTAAGTGACTCTGCTAACTTTCAAGGCTTTTACGAAAAAGACGGCCTATCGGTTAAAATTACTTACGCATGGCGCGACTCGTACTTAATTGGTGTAGGCCAGGCACAAGGCTCAGCCGATGCACCACCGCAATATGCTAAAGCCTACGGCCAATGGGATATGAGCGTTAACTACGATGTAAACGAAAACGTAACCGTATTTTTTGATGGCATAAACTTAAATAATGCCACCGAAGAAGGCTACGGCCGTTACGAAGAGCAGTTCTTATTTGCTAATCAGTACGGCCCACGCTACTCAATTGGTGCCCGTTACACGTTTTAAACTATTCCCTAGTTAGAATAGTTAAGCCGCTTGTTTCAACAAGCGGCTTTTTTATAACGCTTTTATTTGCTCAAGCAATACATTGGTTGTCCAATCAATGCCGTTATATGCCACATCGGGCTTATAAAAATCCCCTGCCCCTCGCGCTCTGTTTACGTATACTTTGTTAGGTACAATCACTTTACCTATTCTTTTTAAAAGTTACCGCTGCTTTATTTTATTAAAGTACTGACATCCATTAGGTGTATTACAAACTTTGGAAAGCCTAAATAAAGTAACAAAGGAGTAATTCACTGTCCTAAAAACACGTTTAAACCAACGAGAAAATGTTAATACTTTAAAAATTTAATTTTGCCAAATTAAGGCATGACACTCTTAATATCTGAAAATAACATTATTTATTTGAGCTAATAGTTAATCAAATTTTGATGTGGTTTTAGTAAAATTCCCCTTAAGCCAATCCATGAAAAATTAATTAGCTAAAAAATCTAATATCGTGCGATTTACTTGGTCAGCTTGATCAACGGTTAAAAAATGCCCTGCGTCTTGAAGTTTCATAGTCTGTACTTTATCTAACATTCTTTTTGCACGCTCAAGGCTATCTTGATTGTTCATTATGTCTTTGTCGCCGATCATCACCAATGTAGGCAGGGTAATTTTCTGTAGCTGTAAATCTGAAAATGGTTGCATTTCGGTAATTAAATCTGGTATTGGGTTGCTATCAAGCGCCGCCACGTATTGGTCCAAGTAAATAGAATTAATCATGTGTGCTTTGGTAGATAAAGATTTCAAGCTCTCATGAGCCTCATCCCGCACAGGGTTTAACGTAAACAAAATACTCGACAGTAAGTCACCGCTAAGTTCAATCCAACTGAACGTTTGTGCAGGGCTAAGTAGTACTAACCTTTGAATACGCGATAATTCATTATTTGATTCAGCCAATGCAATAGCAACCGCCTGCCAACCTCCTCGCGAGGCGCCAACTAGATTGAGCGAGTCCAATTGCAATAGATCAAATAATTCTTGGTACCAACTTACCACTTGATCCATTCCAGAGATATTTGCTTGAGTATGTGAAGCACCCGAGCCAAGAAAATCGTCAATAGCATAAACTCGATAGCGCTCGGAAAGAGCCGCTATATTAGGGTACCACATAGCCGAGTTCGCTTGCATACCATGCAATAGAACGATAACTTCTGCATCTAGAGGCCCTGCAACAATTACTCGAGCCTGACCAAATGAAGTAGGGATACTTAGCTCACGATAAGCTACTGGCCACAAACTTAAAGCACGACGATAAAGCTGTTCATTTGATAAATTTTCTGCCGATAATTTTTGCAGCTCCGCATTTTCTAAATGACGTCCAGGTATTAGATAAGCCTGCTGTTTAGAAGTCACTTTTACCTTATCGCTAAACAAATCGCTCACAACCAGTAATGATAGTATGGTAAGTATTGATAATATGCCTATCCAGATTTTCATTCGTACTCCTGTATATCAGATGCATTGATATTTTTAATACCTCAGCTAGACCTGAGACCCAGTATCGACAAGAGACATAGTACTTTACAATTTTTTTAGTTTAAATGCCTTTGAGCTGAAATTACCATCTTCACTATGCCTTCTTACCTTTTTGCAATCAACTTAATACACTATAATACTGCTGGCGCATAACTAAAATCCAAAACTGATTCTCGATGGTTTGGTACAGCGTTCATCGGTGGAAAAAGCCTACGGCCAATGGGATATGAGCGTTAACTACGATGTAAACGAAAACGTAACGGTATTTTTTGATGGCATAAACTTAAACAATGCCACCGAAGAAGGCTACGGCCGTTACGAAGAGCAGTTTTTATTTGCTAATCAGTACGGCCCACGCTACTCAATTGGTGCCCGTTACACGTTTTAAACTATTCCCTAGTTAGAATAGTTAAGCCGCTTGTTTCAACAAGCGGCTTTTTTATAACGCTTTTATTTGCTCAAGCAATACATTGGTTGTCCAATCAATGCCGTTATATGCCACATCGGGCTTATAAAAATCCCCTGCCCCTCGCGCTCTGTTTACGTATACTTTGTTAGGTACAATCACTTTCCCCAACCTTGAAGGTAAATCAGCTAAGCGTACTTCCATATACATAGAATCAGCACTACTTGGTGCACCGAATAACGTTGTATTTTCAAAAAGCTTAAACTTATCAAGCGCATCTAAACAAGCACTGGCGCACTGCGGTGGAACAATAACAAACACCTTGGTTTTAAAGTCACTAGTTAAAGGCTTTTGTGGTATGTTATTTGGCGTATTAGTTTCTTGCTCTACATAAAATGGATCACCACTTTTAAGTGATAAAGCCATACCCGCAGCTGTGATTTTAAATATTTTCAATAATTCAGGCTGATTTTTTACAACCTCTAATAAAGACACTACATGGTCGGTATTACCCTTTGATGCTCTCCACCACACTTGCGTGTTTTGAGAAGTATTATTTACTTTTTGTTCTACTATTTTTTTACCCCATAGTTCTTTGGCTATTTGTGAGCTCCAATAAGATGAGCCACCTTGGTTATGGCGCAAATCTAACACCACGGCTTTTGCAGTAAGTAACTTGCTACGCTGCTGTTGTATTTTTTCAAACACTTTATTGTAGGCAGCAGTTTGCTTTTCGGTTGATGAAAAGCTAGGCATAGCAATCCACGCAATACTTTTTTCAGGCCAGGTTAAATCAATGGGGAGTTCATCACCGTTGTAGGCATTTTCTAAATGCTTACTGACTGACTTAGGCCTTACAGACCAATTTAATACGTGTGTATAGGTATCGCCATTGGCTTTAACAAATTCGCATTCTTTTAAAGGAGTTAAAAATGGGTTGCCCTCGTCAATGAGTAACCGCCAACCTTGCTGCCACCAATGGCCAGGTTGTGCAACTTGCCCATAAAACTTAAACACTCTCTCACGTATTAAGGTCTCGGTGCTTTGCCCATCACATTGGCTTACAACGTCGCCTTTGCTAATACTTTTGTTTTCACTGTAATACACTTTTAGCGCATCCCCTCGCCACACAGTTCTAAAGCCCGGCCAGCGGCGCGCGGGTCTATCTACGCTTGAAAACGCACCGGCGTGGCCATCTTGTAAAATAGTGCTAAAACGAGAAATTGCCGCTGCATGAACCTGCGGCCCACTCGCTTGAGCCGACAATGTAAGTGCTTCTGCTTTTGCTTTTTTTAATAAGTCAGGGAACGTTGGATTATTAACATCAAACATGCCTGGGTGATTTTTTACCGATATGCTGTAAGCAGCTTCAATATCACGCTCAGTAACACTGCGCCATTGCTCTGGAGTTTTAGGAGTAAGCGATAATTCGGCCATGCTCAAGGTAGGCGTAATTAATAAAGCGCTCAATAAAGTACGGCTAACTATTTTTGTTTTTATGTTCATGAAAATCCATTTTAAATTAAGTTATATAATTACTGTAAACTCATTTGGTAGAACTAAAAATACCTTAAATCCAATAAGTTTAAGCAATTTTTACAGCAATAACTTAGCAACATTGAAAGCAGCTAGTAATAAGTAACATTTAAAATGAACCGGCTTTAAATTTAGGGCAACAGCTTACTTAGCGGTTTGTTCAATTTTGGTTTGTAGTAGTGTTATGCGGGCGTTGAGTTTTCTAAAGCTATACTGTGAATAGAAAAAATTTAAAAAGAAAGCAGCAAAACCTGAACAAGCAAGCCCTATCAATGGGCTGAAATAAAACATTAACAACAAAACAATAACAGCCATCGCTATCGTAAGTCCCAAATAATGAGATGCACTAAATAACTTTCGGTTATTTTTTTCAAGCTGAACTATGTGAGAATCTATATCCATTAAAAATTTCCTTTTAACAAACCAACGTTAACTATCTTGAGCTTTAGGTAGCTACATAAGCAGCATCTAAAGAAGTCCATTCATTCCACTGCGCCTTTGTTAATCGATATAACTGTACGGCACGACCATGAAATTCATGATTGCTATAATCTGTAAAGCCAATTTTCTTTGCTACTCTCAATGACGCAATATGCTCAGGTTCAATAATAACAACGACCGATTGATGAGTAGTTTGAGTAAACACATACTTTAAAACACTTTTAGTCGCTTCGCAGGCTAAGCCTTTATTCCAAAAATCGACAGCTAATCGATACCCTAAATTAGGCTCTTCGTTACCCGCAACACTTTGTGGGGAAATACCACAAAATCCAATCAATAAATCGCTGTTTTTATCTATTAGTGCCCATGGGCCCAAATCATATGAATCGTAGCATTGTAAACACCACTTTATAAATTCACCAGTTGCGGCTTCATCGCACACACCACGAATTGAGTATTTCATTACTTCATCGTCACTAAGAATTTTACTTAATGCCGGCACATCATCAATTGAAAACTGCCGAATAAGCAACCTTTGGGTTTCACAAATTTTCACTCAAACCTCCTTGTAATTACAGCTAAAAACTTTCAAAAACCAAGTAATTAAGGTAGGTCTCTCAGTTATTTAGTTCTTTTATGTTTCGAATGCCACATAAAGTATCCAAATAATATGCCTATTAAAGAAAATATTATTAAAGATGAAATGATTCCATCAAAAAAATCTTGCTCACCTGTAAGGTACATGATTAATTGAAATAAAATAGCTGTAGGAATTCCCCAGCCTAATGGGCCTCTTAGTAAAATAAAACGGAATTTAATAACGTTTATATTCATAAGTTTCCCTTGATTTATAAGCCCAAATAATGAGCTAAAATCAACACAATGCTGATGTATTTCTTAGATTGACAAGCCTAACGTTTAAAGAAATGATAGGCACTAGTGATTGTTTTAAATTAATGCTATTGAAAAAACACTTAACCAACTTAATTGAATACCATAAGAGATACGTTGATAGGTACCAGGTTTACTTTGTAGTTTTATTGCTTTAGCCATAGCAAACAAATAATAAACTGTAGCGATAACAGAAACAATTGAAAAAACACGAAAGTATAGAGAGATAACTTCTGTGGTTGGACTAATAGCTATTAATATTGGTGCTACAACCAGCGAAAGTAACATAATAAAACCAGCCCAAGAATGTACCTTGCAGCTAAAAGTTGGATGTTTAGTAAATGGGTCAGCATCCATAGGAAAATAACCCGCAACCCAGGTACTAATACCATGCACTATAACTAACCAACCAGCAATATTAACCAATTGCGCCAAATACCAGCTCCGCCTTAAATTCATCACCCCACTCAGCCATTCTGTACTTTCCTCTTATGCAGGCTTTCTTGGGGTGTAATTTCGCCACATTAAAACATAACCATATGATAATAAATGAATTTTCAGCTTCATCATCTTTTCTTATTCGACAGTCATCCTCTTTATAATGAAACCAAATAAGATGAAAACCTCACTTCAGCACGTTAATGACACTATACACAATGAGTTTTAACGATTAATTCTGCTCACTTTAATCAAATTATCGTAAAAGTACGATTTTGCCCTGTAATTATTAATTAAGGGCAACAGTTTTTCAGTTGGACTACCACTTGCTTCTAATTTTATTGTAGTTGCAAATGCTCTATAAAAAATTGCCAGCGTTTTTCAACAAAATATGGATTGGCGTCCAATACATGTCCCATCTTAGGCATAATTAACAAATCAAAATCTTTCTTTGCCTTAATAAGCTTATCAACTAACCGTAACGTTGCCGATGGGTGAACATTGCTATCTAGCTCTCCATGTGCAAGTAGCAACTTACCTTTGAGGCGTTCAACGTTAGTATAGTTAGATTGCTGCTCCCAATGTTCGGTCATTGGCCAGCCCATCCAAAGCTCATTCCAACCCGCTTTATCAACTCTAAAATCATGATTTCCAGAAGCGCTTACTCCTGCCTTAAAAAAACCATCATGGCGAAGCAGTGCTTGCACCGTATCATATCCTCCGGCACTAAAACCAAAAATACCAACTCGATCAATATCAATGAAGCGATGCCTTTTAGCCAGTTGCTTAATTGCCCAAACATGATCATCGGTGCCACCTGCTAAGTTTTTATAACTAAACCGATGAAAAGCCCGACCACGTTTGCTGGTGCCTCGGCCATCCATTTTAATGACAATAGCACCTAACTCCGCTAACGCAGGTCGCTGGTTCATAAAAGTAGCAAACGACTTGGGGGTAAAAAAATTATGCGGCCCAGTATAGGTATCATCAATTATCGGGTATTTTTGATTTTCATCGAAATCGCTCGGTTTATACATTAATCCATATAAGGGAGTAACACCATCTTCAGCTATCACCTTAAAGGGCTCCGGTGGTTGCCAGCCAATCTGGAACAACTCACTTACTTGTGCTTCATCAAGCTTAACAAGTTTCTCTCCTGTATTCGCATCTCTTAACCAAGACTGTGTTGGGGTCTTAGCATCAGAGTAGTTATCAATAATATAATTTAAATCCGGCGATAATCGCGTATCATGCTCAAATGGCTCCGGTGTCAATAATTTGAGATTTGAACCATCAAGATTTACACGGTAGAGATGCCTTAAATAAGGATCTCTATTGCTCTCTCGACCTGACGCTTCAAAATACAGCACACCATTTTCTTCATCGACTGCGCGAATAACCCTAACTGTGAAATCACCTTTAGTAATTGGGTTTATTAACTTGCCTGTGGCTAAGTCATAAAGATATAAGTGTTGATATCCTGTGCGTTGTGAGCTCCAAATAACCCGCTCTGAATTATCAAGGTAGTATGCGGTTTGTACCCAAGGATCGATGAATTCTTCATCTATTTCTTTAATGACTGAAACGACTTTGTTCTCTTTAGCAACAACTTTACGTAAATATAGCTCCTGGTTACCACGGCGACGATCTTGATAGTAAAAGTCACCATGATGCCATTGGCCCCAAACTGCCGTTCCATAATAAGTCTGCATTATTTTAGGTGCTGTCATTAAGCTTGCTTTGTGCCTAGCAACATCAACTAAAACTAGCTGACCCATTGGTAACTTAACATCACCAGCCTGAGGATAGTAATAGCGAACTGCATTAACGTTAAAATCTTTATCTGCAACACTATCCGTTAATGTTAACTGGTTAACACCTTGTCTAAAAAGCTTATAACTAATAAAGTATTTACTGTCTTTTGACCAGTAAATACCTAATCGCTTTTGCTCATCAAAAGCTTCATTTGATAACTTTTCTTCAGGGTAAGGGTTGGCAACAGCATAAGGTGTCGCTTCACTACCATCAGTTGTAAGCTGTTTGCAAAAGTGAGTTGGAGTTTCGCATAAAAACAAATTATAGTTTTCTACTTTTGCATAATATTGCTCATCTGGTGACAAGTAATCAATATGTACTTTTTGACTAGAAGTTTTAAGCTTATTCAACTCGCATGCATATTCTGCAATCGTAATATCACATAAAAACTCTTCACCTTTGAAGTCAAATTTTAGTTTACCATTTGACAAACTAACACGCTCCATTGGTGAATCATGCCAAATAACAGCTTCTGCAGTGTCTAATGCTTGTTCTAGCTTCGCCTTGTTGAACAAGGCTTTTTTTTGAAAATTGGTTGTTGATACTAAAACGAATTCCTGTCCATGTGCTAGAGAATAACGTTCAAACCAAAAGTGTTTGTCATTATCCTGAAGCCAATTAGGCGTTAACTGTAGATTATGTACTTTTTTACGTAAGCTCTCAGCGCTATATTGTCGGGCTTGAGCTATATGCGTATTGCTTTTCTTCGAAAACGAAGGCGTATTTTGGCAACTTATTAGTAGTAGTGTAGATAAAACAAGGAGAAGTTTTTTCATTATTTTTCCAAAACCTATCAAGTTATAAGCATAGGTTGTTTCAAATTAAATTTATTTTATTCGACAAATTAATAATATTAAGCCAACAATTAACGTGTTGGCTTAATATTAAAAATATACAATGATATCAAGCTATAACTCGTTAAAAACGATAACTTGCTGTAACAAAGTACTCCAAGCCAACCGCGTTATATTTAGAAATATCAGCAAAAGGCCACCACTCTTCTGATTCATGTTGATGCGGCTTTTTATCGAATAAATTAACAATTGACATACTAATATCTAAGTCATCATTAACATGATAATTCATATTAAAATTGTATCGTGTCCAAGCGCTGTAGCGTTCGTTCTCGTCATCAGACCATCTTACTGGAGATGTACCTAAACGGTTTGCAAAAAGTGTTAATGAAATATCATCATTATACCAACCTAATGTGGCCGTAGTATGCGTACGAAACTCTCTATTCCATTGTAGATCCCTAATATCTTCTATCTCATCTTCAGGTAAAAACCTTTCATTCGTTTCAAATATATGGGTGTAATCAATGTTAAAGAAAATCGCACCAAAATCACCTAAGCCATAATTAAATTTAGATGAGATATCCATGCCTTTTTGTTCGCGCTCACCAGTATTGAACGGACTAGTGATCGTTGAGAGTATGGTATCTCCCTGCGGTCCGCCTCTAGATACGCGACTGAGCATTTCTTGACATCGGGGTGAATCTTTATCAACCGCTTGTCCTGACTCATTAAAGCCAACAATACACTCAGCTTCATATCGCAATACAGTACTAGCACCTAAATTCCCTATTTTTTTCTCCAAACTAATTTCATAGTAATCTGCGGTAATCGACCAATTATCAGTGATATTAGCCACAAAACCAACGTTCAAACTATCTCCGGTTTCTTCTTCAAGCGACAAGTCTCCTTGGGAGTTTTGGCGAACGCCTGATGTACCATAGTTGTCACTACAGCCTGACCAAGTTTGTCCTGAAGTGAGTTCCTCACTTTGCACGCATTTCAGGTAGTCAGTAGGGCTAGCAAATGAAGAACTTTCCCCCGCATACATATAATGCATATCAGGTGCTCTAAATGATGTTGAATAAGAGCTTCGGATCATTAAATCTTCGATCGGTTTCCATGTAAAACCGACTTGATAAGTAAATGCACCACCGACATCTGACTCATCATCATAATAATCATAACGACCAGCAAGAATACCTTCTAGCGCACCTATGCTACTGTCTTTACTAGCTAGCGGAATAGATAACTCTAATCCTAGGGCATAATGGTCACGGTCTCCTTCACCTGTAATACCACTCCAACCCCATATATCGCCTTGCACCGTTTTTTGATCGGTATCAAATTCATAGCCTTCTTTCATATATTCTGAAACAAATGCAAATTGTAAATCTCCGGCAGGTAGTTGCATTACACTACCGGTAAGATCAAACGCTAAACTATATAAATAGGAATCGCCGTCACCAACAGATTTATGTGTCACATCGTTAAACATATCGGGAGTTAACGCACCAAAAAAATCAATACCAGCGGGTTCAAAATTATCATTTAATTGAGAAGCATTAACGACAGCCCATCGAGATCCTTCCCACGGTTGATCCCAATCAACACCTTTTTCACCAAAAAGTAGGCTGAGCATTTTTTGATCATCAAAACGAATAACAGAATCTTCATAATTATATTGGCTGGCAGTCAAGGTAAGAGAGTAATCAAAGTCGTTGGCAATCACTCCCTCAATACCAAAAATACCCACTAAAGAAAGTTCCTCAAACGACTGGTTGGACGTGGGTACTTCAAAATTTCTGAAGGCACGCCAAGCATGCCGACTGCCTTGCCAAGTACTGCCGTCATTTATATCGGTACGAACATCGTAATCAGTAGCAAAACTATAACGATAAATGCCTGCATCACCTTCTGACTGTGTGCCAAGTAAAGTTGCAAATAATCGGCCATCCTCAGTCTCATATTCAAGATTTACAAATGCAGACTTTTTATCACGCTCGTTACGAATAGTATTGGTACCATAAGTATTATCACCACAGTAATATGGATCTGGGTCAAAATGAGAGCGCCCAGGAGGCTGAACGTCTTCATAACCTAGCGGCTCACATCGGCCTGATAAGTCCATCATCATAAATGAATCTGGCTGCCACCTAGCCCAGTAACTCATAACTTGAGAGGTGCCATGACGGTCTACATTTGGCCCATCAGTAGGTTCATCAAACCAATCTCTATCATCACCATAAATGGGGTCTCGTTGGTCAAGTTCAAATACAGCCGTGTAGCTCAATTTATCCAATTTACCGCCAGTACTTAGCGTCAACTTCTTACTTTTACCTCCACCATCTTTCGTATCGCCATAACGCATTGTAACTTTGTTATAATCAAGGTTATCTTTTAAAATAACGTTAACGACCCCTGCAACGGCATCAGAACCATAAATAGCTGAAGCTCCACCACTTAGTATTTCAATACGCTGCACAGCCTCGGTAGGAATCATAGCAAGATTTACTATATTGCCACCCACACCTCCAGAAGGCTTAGGTAATATCGGGATCCGCCGTCCATTAACTAAGGTTAATGTATAGCCGGCTCCAAAGCCTCGTAAGTTTATCGCTTGAGCATTAGCATTAAAATTATTGCTGCTTTCTTCACCTACAAATATTCCCGTATTTTGTGCTAGTGTGTCGAGTGCATCAAAAACATTCGCATGGCCTTGTAATGCAATATCGGCAGCTGAAATAGTAACAATTGGCGATGCCCCTTCAAAATCAGTTCTCTTAATCCGAGACCCTGTAACTTCTATGACTTCAACGTCATTTTCTGCAGTGTCTTCAGATTCAGCCTCTGCAGCCAGAGCTCCGGAACTAACTGTACTTAAAACCATGCCAATAGCTAATGCCAGTATTTTTTTACGTGGTTCGATTCTATTATGTACTTCATTTTCCATTTCTATCCCTCTTTATATCTTATTAATTTTATTTCTTATTAGTTGAATATTTTTTAACCTTAAAAACAACTCATATTAACATACATTACATTTAATATATTGTATACAATATATTCAACTCTTTGGATAATTTAAATCAATTAATGATCAGTCTTAGGTTCGAATATTAAGTGCGACTTTTTAGATTAAGTGGCCAGCTGTTGTGGTTCGGCTATTGAATCGCCCCGTGTTTGCCTGAGACTCAATAACTTGAGAAACTGGGGTGTACACCAGAAACACATATAGCATGGGTTAAGAAGTCTCAAGCTTAACCGTCTAAACTCTCTTCTTACACTCAATCAGCTGAAGAGCTGACTGGCTACTTTAGAGCGTGAGAATAAAGAACTAAAGCGAACGAATGATATTTTGAGGCAAGCTGCCGCTTTTTTCGCCCAAGCGGAGCTCGACCGCAAACAGAAATAAGCGTGGTTTTTATAGATACTTATCGTGAGCATTTCAGTGTCGAGTCAATTTGCAAAGAATTGCCCATTGCACCTTCAACGTATTACGCCCACAAACAGCGACAGAGGCAGCCAAAGCGACTATCTAACCGCAAAAAGCGTGATGTTGAGTTGATGATACTCATTCGCCAATGAGTGGGAAGATAACATGTCTGTTTATGGAGCAAGGAAAATATGGAAACAACTGCAACTTGACGGCAATCAAGTAGCCCGTTGTACTGTTGAGCGACTAATGAGAAATACGGGTATCCAAGGTGCTCGCCGCGAAAAAGCATGTAAAACAACGATACCAGATGAGCAACAAGATAAGCCAAAGGATTTGGTTAATCGTCAATTTACGGCAGAGCAGCCAAATCAACTTTGGGTCGCTGATATCACCTATGTTGCTACGTGGAGCGGATTTGTTTTCGTGGCCTTAGTGATAGATGTATTCTCACGGTACATCGTAGGCTGGCGTGTACCAAAGACGATGCATACAGACTTGATTCTTGATGCGTTAGAGCAAGCCATTTGGCATCGTGGTGATCCAAAAGGACTGTTTCACCTAGCGATAGAGGGAGTCAATATTTACCCATAAGATACACTGAACGACTTGCTGAAGCAGGGATTCAAGTATCTGTAGGCAGTGTCGGTGATTCTTACGATAATGCAATGGCTGAAACGATAAATGGTTTATTTAAAAAAGAAATTATTCGCAGGAATGGCCCGTGGAAAAATGCTGATGCCGTTGAATAAGCAACTTTAGAATGGGTCAGTTGGTTTAACAAACTGGTCTGAGATGAACTCGGGGCGAATTATAAGAGAGCTATCTAAGAAGGTCACACAACGTCACATGTATAGCGTTTCTTCTTCGCCATCATCTAATATGAAAATAAACTGAATACTATAGTATTAACTCAAGAGCTAACATGCCGCTGTTAAATTAGCCCTAAAGAAAAATGATCCATAGATATAGGATAATTAACTACAAATTTAATACTATAGGTATTAAGGTTAAAAAAAGCGCTGCAAATATGCAGCGCCCTCATCACTTAATGGTTGTTGTGTTTAAGTTTGAATTGCTTTATTAGAAAAAGCCGAGTGGATCTTCGCTATAGCTCACTAATAAATTTTTAGTTTGTTGGTAGTGATCGAGTGCGAGTTTGTGTGTTTCGCGCCCTATACCTGATTTTTTATACCCACCAAATGCAGCATGTGCTGGGTACATGTGGTAACAGTTGGTCCACACCCGGCCAGCTTCAATTTTGCGCCCCATGGTATAAGCACGGTTCATGTTTCGGCTCCACACCCCTGCGCCTAAGCCAAATTCTGAGCTATTGGCAAGTTCGAGTGCTTCAGCTTCATCTTTAAAGGTCGACATAGAAATAACAGGGCCAAAAATTTCTTCTTGGAACACACGCATGTCGTTTGTACCTTTAAGCAGTGTAGGTTGTATGTAATAACCACCGTTTAAATCGTCATTTAGCTGCTCTACGTTTCCGCCGGTGAGTACTTCAGCGCCTTCTTTTTTGCCTATGCCTATGTAACTAAGTATTTTATCAAACTGTGCTTTTGAAGCTTGAGCGCCCACCATGGTTTCGCTGTCGAGTGGGTTACCACGTTTAATTTGTTGGGTACGTTCGAGTATGCGCTCAATAAATTGCTCGTATATATCTTCTTGAATAAACAATCTTGATGGACAGGTACATACTTCGCCCTGGTTAAAGTAAGCAAGCACGGCGCCTTCTATGGCTTTTGATAAAAACGCGTCGTCTTTTTCCATTACATCATTAAAAAATATATTGGGCGATTTACCGCCAAGTTCTACCGTTGAGGGAATAATGTTTTCAGCAGCACATTTTAAAATATGAGAGCCGACAGGTGTAGAGCCTGTAAATGCAATTTTAGCAATGCGCTTACTTGTGGCCAGTGCTTCGCCTGCTTCTTTACCAAACCCATTTACAATATTGAGCACGCCTGCAGGCAGTAACTCACCAATAATGTCCATTAAAACTAAAATAGATGCTGGTGTTTGCTCAGCTGGTTTTAGTACCACACAGTTACCTGCAGCAAGTGCGGGTGCAAGTTTCCATGCGGCCATTAAAATAGGGAAGTTCCACGGGATAATTTGCCCAACCACACCTAACGGTTCGTGAAAATGATACGCCACCGTGGTTTCGTCAATTTCGCCAATACTGCCATCTTGAGCACGCAAGCAACCGGCAAAGTAACGAAAGTGGTCCGCAGCAAGTGGAATATCCGCGGCGAGGGTTTCGCGAATGGCTTTACCGTTATCCCATGTTTCGGCCACTGCAAGTAGCTCTAGATTTTGTTCAATGCGATCAGCAATTTTTAATAAAATATTACTGCGCTCGGTCACTGAGGTTGTGCCCCACTGCGTTTTTACGGCATGCGCTTTATCAAGCGCCAAATTAATATCGTCTTTGTCAGAGCGGGGAATTTTACAAAACACTTTGCCATTTACAGGGCTAATATTCTCAAAGTATTGGCCATTAACGGGTTCAACCCACTCGCCGCCAATATAGTTACCATACTGCTGTTTAAATGTGATGAGTGCGTCTGCTGTGCCTGGATTTGCGTAAATCATATGTGTGTTCTCTTGTTGTTGTTAGCTAAAAGTCTAAGCCGAAATACCAGCAACTTGTTAGAGTAATGTAGCTAGTTGCTTTATATTTAATCGGTATTGATTGACATTAGACTATTAAGCGCTTAAAAACTTGATTAGCAGTCCAAAAAAATTGTCTGTGAGTCCAAACGATTTAATCATTAAAAAGGCTGATTATGTATTCGTCACAGTTAAATAAAAAACGCCAACAACTTGATGTACTTATTGAAAACAAAGTGAGCTTTGCTGCCGACAACAGCGAACTGAGTATTTATGATACTTATAAAAGTGCGCAAAAAGTGGCGCTGCATTCAAACGAATTACTGTTTTGTGCCATGCTCAGTGGCAAGAAAATTATGCATGTTGATAATAGTCATTATCATAAAGCGTTTTTACCCCACGAATCGTTTGTATTAGCGCCCGAGCAAGGGGTGCTGATTGATTTTCCACAGGCAACTCTCAACTCACCTACCACCTGTTTAGCGATTGAAATCAGCACAGATAAAATAACCAATGTGGCTAATGCGCTTAATATGCAGCAAAACTTTGCTAGTGATACCTTATTTGAATACAGCCCTAATTTAGTGCATACCCAACATAATGCGCAAACTCAGCAGTTATTAGAGCGAATGGTGCATTTATTTAGTGAGCAAGGCGCCGAGCGACACTACCTAATTGATTTATCGTTAAACGAATTGATCACCCGTTTACTGCAACAACAAAGCCGCGATTTATTAATGGCCAACTGCGATAAACTGCGTCTAAAAAGTAACGTGAGTGATGCACTGCAATACATTGAAGAGCATTTAAGCGACACACTCGACATAGACACATTATGCAAAATAACTTGTATGAGTCGTAGTAAGTTTTACCAGCAATTTAAACTCGCTTTTGGCACCAGCCCTGCGCTTTGGCAGCAACAACTTAGGCTTAAAAAAGCCCGCACGCTTTTATTAGAAGGCCAAGCTATAAGTAAAGTGTGCTACGACCTTGGTTTTAATAGCGCCAGCCACTTTAGCCGCTTGTTTAAACAAACCTTCGGGATTGCACCTAAACAGTGTGGGCATTAATAGCTAATACTTTACTAAGTGGTTAAAAGCGCAGTCATATTTTAATAACAATACTATAATAGCTTACAATACATAAACTTATACCTGCCAGTAACCACACTATGCCGTAGTTATGCCATAAGAAAGCGTTATAGTAGACTTGATGAGGGTTGTGCTTATCCACCAATAGCGTGCATTGCTTACCCTGCTTAAAACGCCACATCATATTTTCGTTATAATCAATTAATATACTGCACACTTGATCATCAAAACGAAAGCTCACTAGCATCGTTGGCTGATGTAAAAGCTCTGGCGCTGTTATTTGATTATTTGTCGCTGCCGTTATTTGTTCTATATGACACACTCGCCAATGGCGTTTATTAACTTTACATTTTAACCAACGAACAAGTGGCAACAAGCCTATTAGTATAAATAAACCCCCTAACCCTAGCAGTACCATACATTCACCTTCATTTTAATTAATTTTTTGGTAAACAAAATGAGTAAATAAATCACTCAACGTTCTACCTACTGATTTAAATACTGTTATTTTTTGTCTACTTTTTCGAACAGGTATATTTTGTTTGGCTAAATAAGCCAGTTCAACACACGGCAAGCTCAGTAAATATACCTTCTTGCATTGGTAACAATAACTTACCAGTTTCATTTAATATATTAATTACTACCTATAAATAGACTGCTACGAGTAATTGTGGAAGTATCTTTTTGGACGACCTGATGTAGTTCGCGCCACTAAACTTAATAGCGTGGCAGTGGTCATTTAGTAAATTACCATAGCCATGAGCCATCAAAACTAGAGGCTCCTTTGAAATTAGAAACACCAGGAGCTGCAGTACCTGGCGCTAGTAACGCAATACTCTCAAAACCAGTATTTACCGGCATTGCTTTAAGTTCAGCATCACTAAACGTTAAGCCAGAGGTGGAAGATGCCATATCTACACGACGAATTGCCGAACCTGTTACCGCGATACGCTCTATATCAGTACCAGCTTTATAAAGTTGTACATCAAGTATTATTGATTGGCCAATAGTTACCGCAACATTTTCTTCAGTCATTGCTTGATAGCCGTCTTTTACAATAGTTACATCGTATGTACCTACAGGTACGTTTCTTAATAAGTAATCACCCTCGGCGTTACTGGTAATGGTGTAAACCAACCCTTTGCTTTTGTGCTTAAATGTAATAGTTGCGCCGGTTAAATCATTCCCCGATTGCGCAACAATATGACCTTTCACAATACTACTGCCATCAACAGCGTGTGCCGCTGGCGCAATTAATAATGCTGCTGTTACCGCAGTTGCCAGCAGGGTTCTAGCACCTACGCCTCGAGTTTGTTTTTTATTATTTGTAATCATGTAAGAATTCCCTGATCTGTAGGTTTTATTGTGAGACTAACCTCGACGTAAAATATACAAAAATTACATATTGTATACAATATTAAATATGTGATAATTTTTAGTTAAAATTTAAATACAAATTAAACAAAGTCAATTGCTCTGCAAGTTTGTAACTAAAAGAAGCTTTATTAAGTATCGTAATTTAATACATGAGCTGAAGTATTTAACCTGAACTCTGGTTAAGAGATTTTCAGTGGGTACTAGGCGAAATTACTTGTAATAGCTAGCCTATTGCAAGTAGATTAAACTCAGTTTACGCTAAGAATAGCTACTTGGGGTAGGTTTATAATCCAGAGTACAGGTTATTAATAAGCAAACTATAGATAGTTAAATGATTAACCCCACTTTATATAGTTAGCGTTACTCGCCTTTGCATGCCCCTGTATAATTTACATATACGATACCCTTTTTAATTTAGTTCTTAGACTTGCCGAAGTTAATTTTACTGATACAATCTAGATGTATAATGTATACAATATTACTTATTAGAGGAAGTATAATGGAAACAAACTGTAAAGATTGGCGATACACAGTTATGCCAGCCGTATTTACATGGCTCAAAGAAACAGAGTCTGGAACCGTTGCAATTGACCTTGATGCAACGAAAAAATACGTTGCAGATATTTTAAAGGTGCAAGGCAAAGGTGGAACTCGTATGGGAGGCCTTGTTGGCTCTGGTACTCTTGGTGAGAACAGCTACCTAAGTTCCGAACAGCGTCTTTCTTTACTAAAAGCTCTCTCAAGTGTTGCTAAAGAATACAATGTTCCATTGATTAGTGGCGCAGCCGCAGAAACCAAAGAAGAACTGGCCAAAATTGTTACAGAGCTAGCAACTGTTGGCGTAGACACCGTAATGGTGATGCCACCAAAAACCAAATACACGCCTTCTGATGAGGAAATGTATGCGTATTATGCCCTTTCTGCCACAGCTGCAAAAGAGGCCGGTATTACAATAATGCCTTATAACAACCCGGACGCCGCTGGCTATCATCCACTTTCAACTGACCTTCTAACAAAGCTTGCCGCTTTACCTGAAATTACGGCGCTTAAAATATCCACCATAGATGTATCTGTTATTGAAACGATGGTGCTAGAAAATAAGGACATAAAAGTACTCGCAGGTGTAGATACGGTAACTATACATGCAGGACTCGCTGGCGCATGCGGTGGGATTACAGGCGTTGGCTGTATATTTCCAAAAGCGAGTGTCACTATGCAGGAATACGTGAATAAAGGTGAGTGGGCCGAGGCAAACAAAATTTCTCAAGCTATGAATTCTATATCTTACCTTGATGCACAACCGTTACTTTTAGAATACCTTAAATTTGCATTTGGCATTCATCATAATGATGTAACTGGCGGACTTCGTACTTTTGGTAAAAAGTTAAATCAACAGCAAATTGATGATGTACACACAAGGTATGCCTTAGCAAAAGAACGACTCGAGGCTCTGGATTTAATAGACTAAATTTTCAAAAATTGGCAAACAAAAGCTCCGTTTTTACGGAGCGTTTTTGTAGCTATAGATAAGCTGCTCTTGCGGTGATTGCACTGACCCTATTAAATAATCATACTTGAGCATAAAAGAAAATCAGATGTATCGTTTATTCAAATATAGCGTAAAGCTAAGCTTGACACTTCTGAGTTTTTTACCCTATCTACCTAAATTATTTTTTACATATCCACTTAATAATACAGATAAGTTGGTGAGATCTTGTTCAGTTATCTAACATCGCACTAAACAAACTAATCGAGGTAAGTTAAAAACAACATAAATATAGCATTCTTATTTGCCTACGGCAGCAAGCTGAGCACATTATAAAATATGTGCTAATAAGGGGGCTTATTTAAAACTACCTTTTTTCGTCTTCTATTTTAAGTAATAGCTTTTTAATGTCGTTTTTGGCGCCTAAGATATGCTTTTTCAAAAAGTCACACGCTTTTTTAGTGTCCTTTGCACGACAGTGATTTAGCAATGTACGGTGCTCTTCTGGTGCAGTGGTTAAACCACCTGCTAGTAAAATATGCATGCGCACATAACGCTCTGAATTTTTACTATACATATCAACTAGTTCACGAGTTTGTGGGCGTTGCGCGCGTGAATACAACTTACCATGAAAACGGCTGTTTAAATCGCCCGTTGCTAGGTGGGTATCACCTGCATCCATGGCGCTTTCTAGCTCAGTTAAGATAAGCTCAGCATCAATTAAATCTTGATCTGTTAAACCTTCTATTGAGTGACTTAGCAGCTCAGCCTCTAGTAATGCCCTTAAATCAAAGATTTCATCAATTTGTGATGCTGAAAGCTCTGTTGCCGTGGCTCCTTTATGCGCTTCAAAATTTACAAGCCCTTCAGCTTCTAGCTGAAGCAGTGCTTCACGAACAGGTATTCGGCTTACATTAAGCTCAGCAGCGAGTGCAGCTTGACGCAGTGGATCACCAGCTTTGATTTCACCGGTTAATATTTTTTTACGAATTGCTTCTGCTACTAATTGGGTGCGTGTTTTGTGTTCGATAGCCATAGTGATCCTTAAGTATTGCATTTAGCATACATTATACTCAAGTAACATGAGATGCCAAGTTAGATTCCGTCCTCAGTTAGCGTTTATAAAGGAAAAGCGGGAATATACAATTTGCATATCCCGCCCAATGAACCTTATGCTTGATAGCAAATTGGTCGCATAAAACGTAACATTGCATTTGTGCCTACAGAGGTACTACGTACATCCGTTGAGCTTGGAAATGGCCCACCGTGGTTCATTGAACCACACACTTCAACACCTGTTGGCATCTGATTTTTTATCAAACGGCCCACTTTATATTGCAGTGCTTCGATGAGGCTATCTGCTTTGCTTAAATCCGCTTTCGTGCCATGAACGCTGGCTGTAAGCTGCCCTTGCAGTTTATTTATTAATGTCATGAGTTGCTGTTCACTGTCATAACGCACAACTAATGCAGCAGGGCCAAACATTTCTTCATTCAACGCTGGGGTTGTTAAATAATCGTCGGCATTACAAACGAATACATGTGCATTAGCATGGAACGTTTGCTCAAGCTTACCTTTCCCTAACACGCTTACTTGAGCAAGTTGACTTCGCTCTTCTACTTGGTGTTTAAACGTTTTAACAATGCCTGGCGAGAGCAAAGTGTCAGATGGTGCATCATTAATACTCGCAGTAATATGTGCTTCAAGCTCATCACACCCGGTTGGCACTAACCAAAGCCCAGGGCTGGTGCAAAACTGGCCGTTACCCATAAGCATTGACTGGCAAAGTGACTGCGCCATTTCTTTACTCTGTTCAATGGCTTTATTGGGTAAAATAACTTGAGGGTTAATACTTCCCAGCTCACCATAAAATGGGATGGGCTCTTCACGTTTAGCAATCGTTTCTTGCAGTTTACTCGCCACGTTAAATGAGCCTGTAAAGCCAACCGCTTTAATTGCCGGCGCTGCAACTAATTGATGTGATATGTCATACTCCTTACTTTGCACCATTGCAAACACGCCTAATGGCATCGCACATTCTTTTATGGCTGCAAGCGCCGCACGTGCCATCAACTCGCCGGTTCCTGGGTGCGCTGTGTGATTTTTAACAATGACCGGGCACCCAGCAGCAAGTGCCGCAGCTGTATCGCCACCCAATGTTGAAAAGGCATAAGGGAAATTAGATGCACCAAACACAGCAACCGGCCCCAATGGTAAATAGTTAAGTTCAGTGTGTGGTTTTGGTAACGGTGATCTTGTTGCATCGGCCTCATCCACTATTTTTAAACCCAAAGGTGATTCAGGGTTTTCGCGCAATGCACTAGCAAACGCTTTAAGTTGATTTACGGTGCGCATGCGCTCCCCCTGCAATCGCGCAAGCGGTAAGTTGGTTTCTTGTTGAGTTTGCTCAAGTAGATCATCACCAAGCGCTAATATTTGATCTGCAATACACTTTAAAAAATCAGCACGTTGCGCATAGCTAGTTTTACGATACTCATAAAAAGCCGATTGTGCGGCTTCGATTGCAACGTTTAATTCAGTGGCGCTGAGATTAAAAAAGCATGTAGGTAGTGGTTCATTACCAGCGGGAGAAAATGCATTAAATTCACCATTCGCTGAATCACCAACCCATTGTCCTGCTACTAAACTTTGTCCTGTTAATGTCATGTTTTGCTCCTGATTATATTACTTGAAACCCAAATGCATATGGGTCATCGTCATCGACTGTGATAGCACTTGTGCCTGTTACTCTAGACCAACCTTGAATACTTGGCAGAATGGCTGTTAAGCCTGCGATTTCTGTTACCTGTTCAATGCAGCCGATAAATTGGCTACCGATATAACTTTCGTGGATAAATTCTTGCCCTTGGGCCAACTGCCCTTTCGCAAAAAGCTGTGCCATACGTGCGCTAGTGCCTGTTCCACATGGTGAGCGATCAATGGCTTTGTCACCATAAAAAACAGCATTTGCGGCATGTGAATTGGCATTTTTAGGTGTGCCTGTCCATAACACATGGCTTGCACCTTGAACGGTTGGGTCAAGGGGGTGAACACATTTTATTTTTGCGTTTATGGCATCACGCACCTGCGGGCTGTACTTTAAAATTTGCCCAGCGCTAAAATGCTCAATGCCTTTGTAATTGGCTTGCGGTTCAACAATAATGTAGAAGTTACCTCCGTAGGCAATATCTACTTTAAGCTCGCCCAGTTCAGGTACTTCAATTACAATTGACTGATATGCTAAGTACGCGGGAACATTATAAATTTTTACCCACTGAACTTTACCATCGGTCATTTCATAATTGATTTGTACACGTCCAGCTGGCGTGTCTAATAGCAAGGTCCCGGGCACTTTTGCATGTAATAAACCATGCTCTAAAGCAAACGTAACAATACCCATTGTGCCGTGGCCGCACATGGGCAAGCACCCTGATGTTTCAACAAATAAGATAGCGGCATCGCCGTCTTCTGTGGTGGGCGGATATAAAAATCCGCCCGACATCATATCGTGACCACGAGGCTCAAACATTAGCGCTTGGCGTATCCAATCGTGATTTTGAAAAAAGTCTTGGCGTTTCTCACTCATGCTCTGTCCGCTCAATTGCGGGTGACCACTGGTAATTAGCCTTACGGGATTGCCACAAGTATGGCCGTCAATACAAAAAAAGGTCCCTTTGAGCATAACTTAATCCAACTTTAATTTTGTTACGTCAATACCGCTTGCCATCGCTTTAGTGTAAAGCGTGGTAACAGCTGCATTTTCATCTGATGCGTTTAGCTTAATAATGCTGTGAACAGTTTGATTATTTAGCTCATCGATCATGTTTGCGCTACTTGCAAAATGAATAGCGCCATCTGCATTAAACTGAGCCGAAAACGCTCCAAAGGCCTCTTGCCAATTTACTGTCATTTTAATTACCTGATTGATGTTTATGCTTGATATAGTAAGTATATTGTATACAATAATCAATATCCTATTTCATCATTCCTTTCTTTAGTGGTATTGAAGGGCATCGATAAAACAGCAGTAAAAACATTAAGCATTTGAATTTAAAAAACAATAAAGCTAAATAACAAGTATTGAAAAATCATATTTCGTAACTTAAAAAATAAATGCAATTTTGAGATAGAGACAATACATCCGTCACAACAAACATATTGCATAAAGAGGTAAGCATTTTGTCTGATAATAAAACACAACATATTGGCGTGGTTGGAGCAGGTATAATCGGTATTTGTTGTGCGTTAAAATTACAACGCGCTGGCTTTACAGTTACTTTGTATGATGAAAATGGCTTAGCTCAAGGCTGCTCGAAAGGGAATGCTGGGCACTTTGCAACAGAGCAAGTATTTCCTTTAGCGCACTCATCGTTATTAAAAAAGCTGCCTATGATGCTATTAAACCCACTCGGCCCTCTAAGAATAGATTGGCGCTATGTGATCAAAGCACTACCTTGGTTTTGGCGGTTTGTTAATAACATGGCTAGCTCAACCTATAAAGCAAATACCCACGCTTTACAGGCGCTCAACCACCGTGCAATTACAGCCTACGAGACCCTGCTAGATGAATTCAAATTAAATCATTTAATAACAAAGAAAGGGAGCTTGCTCACTTTCGAAACAACGCCAGTTACACAAATACAGGCTATGTTTGAAAAATATTTAGCACACGGTATCGCTGTAGAGCTGCTCAATGCTGAACAACTACAACGACTGGAACCTAATTTAGCAAAAACCATAACGCATGCATTATTTTTTAAAGAGGTAGCGCACAGCGTTGATCCTCATTTATTTTGCTTAAGTTTAGCTGAGCAATTTAGAGCTTTAGGTGGGCAGTTTTGCCAACAAAAAGTGATTGAGGTTTCACCTGTTTATAGTGGCTATGAAATTAATTGCCCTGACCAAAAATTTCAAGCCGATAAAGTCATCATCGCAGCTGGTGCGTGGAGCAAATTACTGCTCAAGCCCTTAGGTTACAATGTACCTCTTGATACAGAGCGAGGCTATCATTGCATGTTATCGAGTAATTATGGTCTATCTCGTCCTGTCGCCTCTGCAGAGCGCAGTTTTATTATGACACCCATGAGCCAAGGTTTACGAATTGCTGGAACAGTAGAGTTCGCAGGTACAGAACGTAAAATGAATAATAAACGCGCTTTGGCATTATTACCCAGTGCCAAAGCAATGCTCAATCATTCAGCGGTAACACTTCAACCTAGTAGCGTGTGGATGGGCTGCAGACCATCACTGCCCGATTCATTACCGGTCATAGGCGAAGCACCTAACCACACTAATTTATTTTTTGCATTTGGCCACCAGCACCTTGGATTAACTCAAGGTGCTATTACAGGTGAGCTAATAACTAGTTTGTGTTTACAACAAGTACCTAGCGTAGATATAAAACCGTATTGTATCAGCCGCTTTTCATCTCAAGCTGCTTGCAGTTCACACGCCCCACTTGCACAATAGTCACACTTACGAGGAAAGCACTATGATAGCCCAAGGTATTGGTACCCATACCAAAGAACAAGCACTTGCCAGTTTATCTAATATGACTGACGATTTAACCCCGATCCAACCGCAAGAGCACCTAGAACGAATTAAAAAAGCTCAAGTATACATGCAACAAAATGGTATTGACGCCATATATCTAAACGCTGGTACAAATCTTACTTATTTTACGGGAATGCGTTGGTATGCCAGTGAAAGACTGGTGGGAGCAATTTTACCTGCACAGGGCGATGTACAATATATTGCTCCTTTTTTTGAAATTGGTTCACTCAATGGCTTTAAAGTGATTGATGGCCCAATTCATGGTTGGCAAGAACATGAAAGCCCATATCAGCTATTTGTAGATGTAATAACCGAAATGGGCATTGCAAAAGATGGCACTATCGGCATTGATGAAAGTGCACAGTTTTTTATTTTTGATGGCATTAATAAAGCACAAAGCGGCTTAAAACTGGTTAACGCACAACCCGTAACAACACATTGTCGTATGCACAAATCAACCAATGAACTTGCATTAATGCAACGCGCAATGGATATGACCTTAGTGGTACATAAAGCCACAGCCAGTATGCTGTATGAAGGCATTAGCACCACTGAAGTAGAAGCTTTTATCAAACAAGCGCACCAAAAAGTAGGTGCCCCAGGTAACCATTTTTGCATTGTGTTATTTGGTGTTGCTACCTCTTTTCCCCATGGCGTAAAAGACGCGCAAATTCTTAAAAAAGACGATGTGGTATTAATTGATACTGGCTGTAAAGTGCACGATTACTTATCTGATATCACCCGCACTTATGTGTTTGGCGAAGCAAGTGATCGCCAGCGCCAATTTTGGGATTATGAAAAAGCGGCACAAATAGCTGGATTTAATGCAGCAAAAATAGGCCAAACATGTGAAGCCGTAGATGCTGGAGCTCGTAATTATTTAGCTGAGCAAGGCCTTGGCCCTGAATATCAAACGCCAGGGTGCCCACACCGTACCGGCCACGGCATTGGCTTAGACATTCACGAGTGGCCTTATTTAGTCGGCGGCGATAAAACCCCTCTAGCCACCGGTATGTGCTTTAGTAACGAACCCATGCTCGTTGTACCAAATGAGTTTGGTATAAGATTAGAAGATCACTTTTATATGACCGACAACGGGCCAAAGTGGTTTACTGAGCCATCCCATAGTATCGACGACCCATTTAAATCAACCAGTTAATTTATAACATTCTCTGCTGCATGTATACGAAAACCATGCAGCCACTGGCACTACTCACTTCACTTAGCTTGTTTTTGAGTAATTAATAATAAATTTGCAACATTCCATCAGAGATTAGGCGCTTCTTGCTGTTCACCATATAGGGCAGTGTTTTGTACTGCTATTACAGTGAACTGCTTGAGGTAAATAAGTGTCTAAAATCACGTACTTTACCAAAGCGAAGCATTATGCTTCTGGCATAAACCTCCCACTTAGGCAAAACGTGGGATGTACTTTATAAGGTAAGCGTAGGTCAGTTGGTTAACCATTTTCCGCGCTAGAGACTTGGCAAATTAATGCTCATTTGTTTGGCCCTTATTCAGGTCTTACTACGGTACTATTTCTTTTACTGCGACACCTTACGACCAAGCTGCGCCAATAAATACACAACAACAGGACGTTGCAATCACGCCTTATGAAGATAAGAAATACGAGTTTGAGTTACCCCCTACTTCTAAAGCAATGTTAATCACGATCACGGCACTATTAGATGTAGACGGAGAAGAAATTCGCATCATCAAAAAGCAGTCAATATAACCTTTTGAAGACAAAAATAGTGTAAAAACCTTTCAAACAAAATCAATGCTGACCAGTGAGCAAACTGATCGGCATTTTTCAGTTTTAGTTTTATTTCATAGATAGTGTGAATAAACTTTTCCTTTAAAGTACCATTAATAGGGCGAGTAATTAACGACATCCACTACTGTTATAGTCAACGACTAAACTAACACCATGACTTGAGCCTGATACCTTTAAGTAACCCCAATATTGGCTTGAATTAGCAATATAAATACACTCGTCGTTACCACTATTATTTGACTCAGCCAATTCGTTATTGCCATTAGGCCACGAGCTCTCGGCATAGCTAAGGCTTATATCGCCACTACCATTGGCCGTGGTGATTGCAATCCCACTTTGACTTTGCAAATCAGCAAGACTAAACCACATCGGACCGCTGTTACCTAAACAAACCGCTTCGCCATCATTTAAACGACCGTTGCTACGACTGCCTTGTGTGGCACATACATCGGGCACATTGGAAGTGGCTGGCGTATAAGACGCTGTTAATTGCACATTTTCAAATGCATTATATCCACGTAACATAACCTGATAAGTACCAACTTGTGCTGGGTCAATGGCGCACTGCTCTTCGTTACCACCAATATAAGGACGACAGTCGTAAACGGTCTCTGTTGGTGCCGCTTCATAGCTTACATACAGGTCAGCATCTCCTTCTCCTCCAGTAATTGTAAATACTAGTTCACTGGCCCCTTGCGGAACGGCAAAAGTAAAGTATTGCTGCTCATTTTGCGCGCCGTTAGTCTGAACTGTTTGATTATTTTGCAATATGTTATCACCGGCACTACTATCTTTTTCGATGGTCGCTGTCGTGATAGCTGATTGACTTGCTCCTTGATTGTCAGTAACTGTCAAACTTACGTTGTACTCCCCTTCACTGATATACCTGTGAAGTGGATTAGCCTGATTCGAGCTACTGCCATCACCAAAGTTCCATTGATAACTTACAATTGAGCCATCGCTATCAATACTGCCATTGCTGGTAAAACTGACGTCATTATTTTGCACGTCATAATATGGGCCGTTGATTTGAACGGTCGGCGGAATATTTGTAGGCGCGCCAGCAACTAAATCATCGCACCATTGTACAAATTCACTTTCGTAACTACTTTCCCACTGTTCTGTTTTTGCTTTGTAGGCAATCCAATCACCCACTCTGGTATGGGCAAGCATAGTATTAATTTCATCATAATGGCGTTCAAACATAAACCTCACAGCTAGGTAACCCCAACGATAGATTCGGTCTTGATCAAAACCATCATAAGTAGTGGAAAAGATTTGTGCTAAGGTAAAACGTGAGCCATCACTAATGGTTTCTTTTGCGGCGTCATTATCATTTAAATTAGCAACGTATTCAGCAACCCCTTCCGACCACCAAACAACATCTTCTGTAGGAGAGTTAAAATCGCCATACAGATCAAATCGCCCATCGAGATAGTGCACATATTCGTGCTCTAAATTCCAAACGAAATGCTCTGCATTTGCATAATTTGCTTCATAAGCAATAAAGTTTGCTTGGTTGCCAACAACGGATGGATCACCTTCTAAATACATGCCAC
Organism: Pseudoalteromonas sp. 2CM37A; assembly: GCF_023161885.1. Taxonomy (NCBI): domain Bacteria; kingdom Pseudomonadati; phylum Pseudomonadota; class Gammaproteobacteria; order Alteromonadales; family Pseudoalteromonadaceae; genus Pseudoalteromonas; species Pseudoalteromonas sp. 2CM37A. The sequence continues at coordinate 264,479 of NZ_JALNTJ010000002.1, read as the reverse complement.
CATTATTGGTATTAATACCAAAAATGACCCCCGCATATTTACCGTAATCGTCGCTACTATCGAAAATATTCACTTGTAAAAAGCTATTATTATCATCAGCTACGGGGGTGTTATTAGTGGCAAGTTTAGTATGGAATAGCCCTTCCTCAGCACCCATTGCATCACACGCGGCGGCATGTTGCGCAGCAGTCATATTTTGCGAACGAATTTTAATCGTGCTGCTGCAACTATAGCTTTGTGACAGTGCTTGACCTATCAGGTTATCTACAAACCCACAAATACCATAATCATTACAATCTGCGTAATAACTAACCGAGTCAGCTGCCGCAAGCCAAACCGCATCACCATAGCCAAAGCTAGTATACGTTGAAAAAATAGCATTTAGACCAGTATCTACAGCACTTTGAATCGGTGTATCTGAGTATTGCTTTAACCGAGCAAGTTCACTTGCTGCATTAACAATAAGGTACTGTGCGTCTGATCCAATCATCCATTGTTTTTGAGTAAACGCACTGAGCCTTGTTACTAAATCAGTGTCTTTGCCCACTGCCGTAACAAATTCATCATTCCATTGACCACGATATAACAAGGTAAAGATACCATTCACTGCACTTCGTACATTCCACTTGGCGCCGTAGCTTTCATTAAAACGGCTCAACCATTGTTTTACCACTTCAAGGTAACGATGCTGTTGCTCTGAGCTGTCCATCGTGATGATTACTTCGTTTAACGTTTTAGCATGACCGTCGTTATCGTCGTAAAAATGACTATTGGCAACAAATGCATCAACCGCCCCCACAACTGCGGTGGTGACCCACGTTGCAAAACTAACATTGTCATTATAAAACTCAGCGTAAAAACCAGTTCGTAGGTATAAAAATAGCGCTTCCAACTCTACATTTCCGCCGCCAGCATAAGTCTGTGAAAGTGCCTTAGCATGATTTGCAACAGCAAACATTTTATCAGACGTAAACACCTGACTTTGTGTTAATACAGAGGCACTAAACAACTCATTAATACATTGTGTACCTTGGTTTTGAATTTCTGTAATAATACTTGATGTGCTCGCGTTTGCTAATGCATTCAAATCACACGTAACGGCGACTGCTTGCATCGTCATCACACGCGCATTAAAAAGTTTTTGCTGGCTTTGCATTTTTGCAATCGGTGCTTTTTCATTATGATTTTGTTCAACGCCATGATGATGTAAACGCTCTACAACGGCTGTCTGAGGTTTAAATGTTCGCTCCTCCACCTTGTCAGCCAATGCCATTGAACTCATACCTAATATTGGTAACGCCAAAATCAGTGTATTAATTTTCATATTATACCTTCGATGATTAGTATGTTCTTAATCCAGAACTGGTTATTGAGATACAATTTTTAACACTTTATTATCATTGTATACAATATATTTTATATAACATTAACGAATATTAATATATTAGTTTTGATAAAACGCTCTCAACCAATTCTTTTGTATTGATTTTTACTTAGTTCAAACTCTATTTAATTTAGTGAAGCTGAATATCACTCCCTCAAAGGTTACCCCATAGGGGTGGGTCAGTTTGGCACACTAAACTCTCGCAATATTTAAAAGAGCGTCTTACAACGACTCTTTTAAATAATTAGCACTTTGATTTAAAGCCAGATATGGTAATTTACTCTTTCAACCAGCATCCTCCCTTGAGTAAGTTATATGAATACAAAAAACCGTTGGACATTAAAAAGTATTGCCAAAGAGTTAGGTGTGTCTAATGCTACGGTTTCAAATGCGTTTAATCGCCCTGATCAACTCTCGGCTAAACGACGCGAAGCCATACTTAAAGCTTGCAAAGAGCTCGGTTATTATGGCCCTAATAAAGCGGCGCAATCGCTTCGCAGTGGTACATTTAACATTGTGGCGTTAGTGCTGCCAGATAGTGTGGAATATATGGTGTCGGACCCTGTGGCCAGTAGCTTTATGCGGGGTGTAACCTCGGTGCTTGAAAAAAACGGCATTAATGTTTTATTGTTTTCTGGTAATAGCGATAACCTTAACAGTGTGGTCGACTTTGTAGATGGCTTTATTTGTTATGGCCGCCCTCGAAATCACGCATTAGTAGAGCAGTTAAAAACGGTCTCTAAACATGTGGTAACTATTGATTTTGATATAGCCCGCAATGCCTCAGTAAATATTAATAACGAGCAAGCAAGTTACGAAATAGCCAAGCATGTTTTAAAAAATCAAAGCGATAAAGTCGCTATTTTAGGCTTAAGATTACTTGATGAAAACGTATTGTGCCGCGTATATGAGCATCACGAATTTGAAACAGGGCAATCTATTTCGCACCAACGTTTACGGGGTTATCAACGTGCTTTAAGTGAGGCAAATATAACCGTAGCTGATGACCGCATTTGGAATATACCTGAGAGCAGCGAGCGTTTTGCTAACATTGCCGCTAAAGAGGTGTTGAGTGCCTCCCCTCGCCCTAACGTTATAATTTGTATGAGTGATTTAATTGCCCTTGCCACCATGCGAGAAGCGATAAAACAAGGCATAAAAATAGGTGAAGAACTGCGTATTGTCGGCTTTGATGGAATAGACGAAGCCGCTCGTTTTGTGCCGCGCCTAACCACTATTCATCAAAACAGCCAAGAAAAAGGCGTAATGGCCGCCGAACTATTTATATCTAAAGAAGAAAAAATATGTGATATAAGTTACGAGCTAGATATTGGCGCAAGTGGTTAATAGGTTATGTTAAAAAGGACTGGGTAAACAAAAGCCAAGCTCAAGAGCTTGGCTTTTATGTTTTAATAGCCTGTTAGGCTAACAATGCATTTAAACTTATCGTTGTTTCTTCATCACCATTTACTTGGGTAATAAGTGCATCTCGCGTTTTAAAATTAACACTTAATGCAATAGACTTATCTTCAAGTTGCCACGTTAAACAACATATTCCCTGTGTACCGTGAGCACTAAACTCTCCTGCAAAAGCGGGGTGTTCATTACGTAATTTAATGAGCTCTATTAAACCTTTTACTACAGGTTTATTGAGTGCGTGCTCAATTGTTTCACTATTTAAATACGGACGGTTAATATCACGGCCCACATTGGTACGCGCAAGTAAATCCATATCGTTTTCGCAGGCAAATAAACCACCGTAGTACACTTGCGGCACACCGGGGGCAAAAAACTGTATGGCACGCGAAATCAAATAATCTAAATCGTTAGCGCCTAATGCATTGTAATACGTGCAATTTACTTGGTATAAATCAACGTTACTGGCAGCAGCACCTGTAGCTTGGCGGCTTTGGTTGTTACTGTTGGCATGCATGGTTTCTACAAGGGTGTCTATTTGCTGTGCATTTAATAGCCCTGGCTTGTCGCCCATTGGGCCAGCATCAATAATGCCTATGCCGTCGTGTGTATCAAGTACCGTTAAACAGTTGCGTGGTGAAATTTGTAACCATTTAAGTAATGCATCTACATCGTTATTAAATAAGCTATGTAAAATAAGCGGCGGTAATGCAAAGTCATAAACCATGTTTACACGCTTTGCTACTTCTACTTGTGTTTGGTAGTGGCTATGAATTTCAGCAATGGTTTCCATGCCAAGCTCGTTTGCTTGCTTTGATAAGTTATCTAGGTAGCCAAAGGTTTCGTCTAGCATAAAACAGTTAGTACCGGCTTGTTTAATTGCGTAACCCGCTGCATCTAAACGAATAATATTTACGTTATTTTCAGAAAACTTAGTTAATACGTTATTTAAATACGCAATACCTGCTTCAACTTTTACGTTTATATCAATTTGGTTATCGGTAAACGTGGTCCAAAAGTCATACGTTTGACCATCGCCACACTGCATTGGCGTAAAACAGCTACCGGGGCGCGGGCGATAAATTGCTTGTTGCTCAGCTTCGCTCATACCATTTGGAAAAACGTCTTCTTTTGTTAAAAACAAATCCCAAAATTCTGATTGCTTGCCTTTAGCTAGCACATCTTGAAACTGATAAGACTGCGCCGATACATGGTTAACGATTAAATCAGCCATTAGATCATGGTTTTCACCCAGTGCTTGAATATCAGCCCATGTACCAATGCGAGAATCTACTTCGCTGTGATCAATCGGGTCAAAGCCCGCATCGCTTCCATCAATAGGATTATAAAAAGGTAAAAGGTGCACACCACCAAATACGCCCTTCAGAGGACCTTTTAACAATGTTGTAAGTGCGTTTATATCTTGACCTGTGATTCGATCAGCATATGTGATCAATTGAACTTTATTCTTCATCATGTGTGATTACCAAGTTGAAACTTAATCGATTAAGATATATCTTTAACTAGCACGTACAATTTTACAAGTAATTTTTAAATATTTTACATACAAAAGTTGTGGCAAAGGTAATACTAACTAGAGTAAGTGATTGAGTTATTACTATAACTTGAGCCACAACGAGGAAAAATCACATGACAAATTTACACACACACTCGCAAAGCGACCCAATGCAGCGCATACGAATACTCACTTACATGATGTTTTTTATGTTTGCGATGACCTCAGATGCAGTAGGTATGATCATCCCTGAACTAATCACAGAGTTTGGTTTAAGTATGACCCAAGCCAGTGCTTTTCATTATGCACCTATGGCACTCATTGCCTTTAGTGGCTTGTTTTTAGGCTTCTTAGCCGACAGCCTAGGTCGTAAACAAACCATAATGCTGGGCTTACTTATTTTCTCGCTCAGCTGTTTTTTGTTTGCCTTTAGCAATAGCTTTTCGGTGTTTTTAATTTTGCTGTGCTGTATAGGGCTTGCCATTGGTTTATTTAAAACCGGCGCACTAGCGCTACTTGGCGATATATCTGCAAGTAACGCAGAGCACACTAAAACCATGAATAAAGTAGAAGGCTTTTTTGGTATTGGTGCCATCGTTGGCCCTGCGCTGGTAGGCGTACTGCTTACTCAAAACGTGAGCTGGACTTACCTGTACATTATTGCCGGCGTTATGTGTTTAATTTTAGCGTTAATGGCATGGCGCGCCGACTACCCAAGTGTTGTTAAAAGCACAGAAAAGCCCGCTTCACTTGCCACCACCATGAAAATGATTAAAAACCCGTACGCACTTGGTTTTTCGTTGGCTATTGCATTATATGTGGCTACCGAGGTTGCTATTTACGTGTGGATGCCAACACTTTTAAAAGATTACACAGGCTCGTGGCCTTTACTTGCAACCTACGCACTTACTATATTTTTTGTATTACGTGCTGCTGGGCGCTTTATTGCTGTATGGCTTTTAAATCACTTTAGCTGGCAAGGGGTTATGGCTTATTTAAGTTTAGGCATCGCGCTGTGTTATGTAGGCACTTTGGTAGGCGGTGTTGATTGGGCGGTAGGCTTGCTTCCGCTTTCGGGTTTATTTATGTCGATGGTTTACCCTACTTTAAACTCAAAAGGTATATCGTGCTTTCCTGTTGCACAACATGGTGCAGTAGCGGGTGTTATTTTATTTTTTACCGCGCTTTCGGCCGCACTTGCGCCTTTATTTATGGGCATGATAAGTGATTACTTTGGCCACGTACGCTACGGTTTTTACTTAGCTACCGGCTTTGCTGTGATCTTATTTTTAGCCATGCTTTATAACTTTTACCGCGACCCTGCGGCAAAAGCATTAACTAAAAATGCATAAATGGCTGCTCAAGCCAGAATAAAAATACCTTTAAAATCAATATAAAAACAAAAAAAGTGCAAATTACACACAAAAATAATTTGCATATTGTAAAAACTTTGTTATTTTTACTTAATCGATTAAGTAAAAATAACAAACTCACACAACACAATGAGGCGTTAACATGACAACACACCACACACCTTTATATTTAATCAGTGCCTTAGCACTTGCAGTAAGTCAAGGCGTTCATGCACAAGACGAGCAAGAAACCAAAGTGCAAGCTAAGCAAGGGCTTGAAACAATTGTTGTTACCGGTGTACCTCGCCGCACAACTATTATGGCATCGAGCTCATCAGTAAGCAGTTTATCGCTTGAGCAAGTTGAGGTATCAACGCCACGCTCAACGGCTGAAGCATTTAGAATTATTCCGGGTGTTCGCGCTGAATCAACAGGCGGTGAAGGTAATGCAAATATTGCAGTGCGTGGCTTACCTGTAGCATCGGGTGGCGCTAAGTTTTTACAACTGCAAGAAGATGGTCTGCCTGTAATGCAGTTTGGTGATGTTGCCTTTGGTAACGCCGATATTTTTATGCGCCTTGATAACACAGTGCAAACAATCGAATCAATTCGCGGTGGCTCAGCCTCTACATCAGCCAGTAATGCACCTGGCGGCATAATTAACTTTATTTCTAAAAACGGTGATAACGAATCGGGTAGCGTATCTACTACTGTTGGCCTAGATTACGACAGTGTACGCACCGATTTTGAATACGGCACCTATTTAACCGACAGCGTGCGTTTTCATGTAGGTGGTTTTGTACGCCAAGGCGAAGGCCCGCGCGAAACAGGCTACACATCAAATAAAGGTGGCCAAATTAAAGCTAACCTTACTAAAGATTTTGAAAACGGCTACGTTCGCCTTTATTACAAACACTTAGACGATAAGAGTGTTGGCTACCTTCCTATGCCAATGTACTCAAATGGTGATTCTATTGCCGGGTTTGATGCACAATCAGATACACCGCATTCAGCATTATTTACCAAAACAGTGCGCCTAAACGGTGAAAACCAAATTAGCAGTGGCGATTTACGCGACGGCATGAACCCTAAAGTGGATGCGGTAGGTTTTGAAGCTGTATTTGATTTAGATAACGATTGGCGTATCGAAAACCGTTTTCGTAAATCGTCAATTAGCGGCAACTTTAACTCGCTTATTCCTGCTGAGGTTGGCAACGCATCGTCTATTGCACAAAGTATTGGCGGTGTAGGCGCAACACTGAGTAACGCAAACACAGGCGAAGCATTTAATGATGAACTTGCCATGCGTATTCACACTTTTGATGTAACGCTTAATGACTTTGGCTCTATTGTTAACGATTTTAAACTAACTAAATCGTTTAGCGATGACACTAGCCTAACCTTTGGTTACTTTGCCTCTACACAAAACATTGCTATGTCGTGGTTATGGAACTCGTACTTAATGGAGCTTAAAGGCGACAATGCGGCACTTTTAAATGTAACCGCAGCCGATGGCACTGAGTATTCAGAAAATGGTTTATATGCATACGGCACGCCTTATTGGGGTAACTGTTGTCAACGTGATTACGACACCGAGTACGACACTCGCGCACCGTATGTTGCGTTTTCAACAAAACTTGGTGATGTAAGCATTGATGCAAGTGCCCGCTACGACAGCGGTGAAGCACGCGGTAACTTCGCAGGTGCCGTGACTTCAACAGTAGATATGAACCGCGACGGTACTATTTCTATTCCTGAGCAAAACGTAGCAGGTATTGATATAGCTAATGCAAGCCCAGTAAATTACGACTGGAGCTATTCGTCTTATTCTGTAGGTGCTAACTATCAAATTGACCCAAGCCTAGCTACGTTTGCACGTATTAGTAAAGGCGGGCGCGCAAATGCAGACCGTTTATTATTTGGTAAAGTACGCAGTGACGGAAGCGTAGCTGATGAAGATGCAGTAGATGAAGTAAACCAATTTGAGATTGGTGTGAAAAAACGTTTTGATTCGTTCTCGGTATTTGCAACAGCCTTTTACGCAGAAACAGAAGAGCAAAACTTTGAAGCAACATCGCAAACCTTTTTCGACCGTGAATACGAAGCAAAAGGGATTGAGGTTGAATCAACTTACTTTATGGATGCGTGGGACTTTAGAGGTAACTTTACTTGGACCGATGCAGAAATTGCAAAAGATGCGCTAACCCCTGAAGTTGTAGGTAACACACCACGTCGCCAAGCGGATTTAATTTACTCACTAATGGCGCGTTACAGCTACGATAACGGCGCGGCAGGTGTAAGCTTTATTGGTACAACCGATGCTTATGCACAAGATAACAACGACCTTAAGTTTGACGGCTACACGCAAGTAAATGCGTTTGTAAGCTACGACTTATCAGAAAACTTAAACCTTGCGCTTAATGTAAACAACCTATTCGATACAGTAGGTATTACAGAAGCCGAAGAAGGCTCAGTACCAGAAAACGACATTATTCGTGCCCGTACTATTAACGGCCGCACTACGTCGGTTACTTTAAAATACGCTTTTAACTAAATGTGTGTATTGCGCTGCAGTGAGTCATCTCTGTAGCGCCTTTTAAAGTATGAATAAATAACACCCTTCATGTTTTAGCCCAGCTTTGCTGGGTTTTTTAGGATATTCCAAATGACCAAACTCCTGTGCTTAGGCGAGCTTTTAATTGATATGCTGCCACAAGATGCTCATAACTCAGCGTACTTACCCATCCCTGGTGGTGCACCTGCTAATGTTGCTGTTGGCTATGCAAAACTTGGCGGTGAGGCTGCATTTTGTGGTGGTAAAGGTGACGATCATTTTGCCAATCAATTAAGTAATGCACTGGCGCAATACAATGTAAATACAGACTATTTATTTACCATTGCTGGCTCACAAACCGCCATGGTAATAGTAAGCCTTGATGAAACAGGCGAGCGCAGTTTTGGCTTTTATCGCCATAACACAGCCGATGTACTTTTAACCCAAGCGCATTTAGCGCAAATAAATTGGCAAAGCATAAGCACCCTGCACTTTTGCTCAAACACCCTAACCGATCCAGCCATAGCTAGCACAACGGTTAAAGCGCTAGAACTTGCTAAAACACATAATAAGCTCGTTAGTTTTGATGTGAATTTACGCTACAGCTTGTGGGAAAACACCCATGATATAGCCAGCAATGTAAAGGCCTGCTTCGCTTATTGCGACATAGTTAAACTTTCGCGTGATGAACTTAATTTTTTAGCAAAGCATAGCGAAACAACGGGCGAAGATTACATTCAAATACTATTAAATACCGGAGTAAAACTGGTGTTTTTAACCGACGGGCCTGAGCCTGCTACGGTTTACCACAGCGCATTTATACTTAACGAATCGGCACCAAAAATAAACGCAGTAGATACAACAAGCGCGGGCGATGCCTTTATAGCGGGGGTTTTATACTATTTAAATAACTTAGGGAGTAATTTATCACTAGCAGATAAGTTAAATGATGAAACCAGCATAAAAAACGCCCTGCACTTTGCGCTTCAATGTGGCTCTAAAGCCTGTTTAGCTAAAGGGGCATTTCCGGCATTACCTGTGCTGGCTGATGTAATATAAACAGTTAAAGCCCCAAATAGCGGGGCTTAACCTAATTTATAATTATTGCTTAATAAAAGTAACGCCTTTAGGTGTTTCACCTTGTGGTAAACGGGTTGAGTGCATTTGCGATAATAGCCATTTGTCACCCACTTTTGATACAACCACGCTTTCTAACCAATAAATGTCACCGCTTTTATCGGCGTTTTTAAAATTGGCTTTATTCCAGTAATTAATAAACGCAACATTTCCTTCTACACGCGAATTTATAACACTAAAATAATTAGTTCTTATGTAATCAGCGGGCTTAACAACATTTACAAAGTCATCAATAGTCCACACTTCACCGTGCTCTAAAAGCAAGAATGAATCGTCAACAGCCGCGCGCATTTTTGCGTGATCAAAGTTAGAAACAGCTAAAAATAAATCGCTCACGGGCGTAAATATGGTGTTGTCTTTTGCATGTATTGATGTAGAAAATATGAGTAATACCAAAAGGGCAAGTACATGTTTCATTGTTATTATAATGTGTAGTTTTATTAATACTAAGGAGTGTATTTTAATTAAGCAGTATTAACAATTAAATTAAAGAAAATTCAAAAACTTATTAACGCTCCTATATAAAAAAGCACTCTATAAGAGTGCTTTAACTTAAACTTTATCAATCAAGCTATTCATCTAGCCAATCGATGGCGGCGGTGGCGTTTTCGTAGTATTGCACCTCGCCTGAAATAAACCAATTGCCTATTTTAGCCATGCGGGCTTGCCACTCTTGATTGCCATAAATAGCAATTTTATTAAATTCTTTTGAGTGTCTTACGCCAAGCTTTAAATCATCCCACGCGGCACGAAGCTCCCAGCCTTCTAGCTCGCTGGCATCAATAAGCACGTTTGCTATAGGGTGTTTAACCGCGCCAAGCGCTGAGTCGATCATAGGGGTAATGACTTTATAGTCGTTGTGGGTTAGCGTTCCTACAGCTTTTAGTTTTAAAAAAAATTCTCGGCCTGCGCGTTCAATACCAATAGATAAACCATGTGTTGTGTGTACCATGCTGCTCTCCTTAATCGGGTGCGCTTATGTTATTTACAGCCTGTGTGAGTGGGTTTAATAACGAAAGCTGGAGTTAATTAAAGCCTATAAAGTGTAATTATTCCCTTTAAAAAATAAAAACCCCAAAAATCCCCATCACTTACTGAGTTAAACTATAAAACTACACCGTATTAAGTTAATTAGTACTGAACTAAATCAAACTATACTGCTAAATAATGCTATTTGCTAAGCGTTTTGTACGCGCTCTATTTGCTTATCTACATCTGTTAAGTGCCCTAATTTAAGCCACACTTTTGCACCTTGCTTACCTGCGGTTATATTAAGCTCACTATTAATAGGCAGCCTTAACCAGCTGTGTTTTACTAATACGTCTGATTGCTCACTTATATCGCCTTCAAGCACGAGTAACTCAGCACCACCATTTGCACTAATTTGCATGTTGGCGTCTGCCTCAAAATGCAATAAGCTCACATCTTCAAAGTCATCTTTATAAAGTGGGGTTATGGCAAGGCCTTTAAATGTGTCGTGTTGCACGCTGCCCATATGCTGTGTTTGTAAGCGTACGTGGGTTCTATCTTTTGGCTGAAATTGCCAAAGCTTTACAAATATTATGCAGCCTTCATCAGAGCCTGGTTTGTGCTTTGATTGCGGTGGGTTACGAATATAAGAGCCTTGTGGAAAATCGCCATGCTCATCTTGAAATACCCCTTCTAGTACAAAAAACTCTTCGCCGCCTGTATGCACATGAGGCGAAAACTCGCTCCCTGGTGCATAACGTACAATGCTTGTAGCACGGGCTACTTCTGCGCCTACTCTATCAAGTGGGCGCCTATCAACGCCCGTCATTGGCGAAGGGGTCCAATTAAGTTGCTCACTATGAACAACGACTCTCAGGGTAAAATCGGCGGCTATTTTCATTTTATTACCTTTAAAATTGCATAGTGTGAGAGTAAATTTTATGCATAAAAAAAGCGAGCTTATTAAGCTCGCTTATTTAATTTTTATCGCTTTACGCTACATCTAGCTTTTTATGCTTAGAGTGTACAAACACTAAACCTACTAAGCCAATAACAACCACAGCGGCACCAATTGGTTTTCCTAAGTCGGCCGATAAATTAAAGCCAATAGCAGCAGTCATAATGTACGAAAGTGTTACGCCAGTAGCGATAACGGCAGGTATGCTGGTGATCCAGTGGAATGCACGTCTATCAAATAAGTACTTAGTTGCAAGCCATAGCACACTGGTTGAAAGCAGCATGTTTGAAAATGCAAAGTAGCGCCAAATAACTGAGAAATCTAATTTAGTCATAAAAAAGGCTATCGTTAAAATTGGCACTGCCAGTAATAAGCGATTACGTAAGCTTTGCGGAATATTAAACGCATCTACCACGGTTAAACGCAGTGAACGGAACGCCGTATCGCCAGAGGTAATAGGGAACACCGCAACAGCAATAATGGCCATAATACCGCCCATTACGCCTAAGTAACTATTTGCTACATGGTTAACCACTAAACCTGGGCCACCTTGATCAAGCAATGCTTTTAAGCCTGCGTAACCTTCTGGGAATGCAGCAATACCCGCAAGTGCCCATACACAACCTACAATGCCTTCACACATCATTGCGCCGTAATATACTGGGCGTACGTATTTTTCGTTTGTTAAACAGCGGGCAATAATAGGCGCTTGGGTAGAGTGAAAGCCACTAATAGCACCACAGGTAATGGTAATAAACAGTAACGGCCAGGTTGGCAGGCCATCAGGGTTTGGCTCTAAAAAGTCATGCGCGTGGTCGGCTTCAAAGTAGGCTAAAAAGTCGCCTGCAACTGGTAAGTGTGGTGCATCTAGTAATAACGCACCGGCTATTAATGTAGTCATTACAATCATTAATAAGCCAAATAGCGGATAAAACTTAGTAATAATTTTATCAATAGGTAGCAGCGTTGCTAAAAAGTAGTACGCTAAAATAGCCAAAACCCAAAAGGTATTATTAGCAAAAAAAGTGCCTTCAAATACATCTAAGTTACTTAATAAGCCTGCTGGGCTCATAATAAATACAACGCCCACAAAAAATAGCAGCATGGCTGTAAATATTAGCATAAAGCCTTTAAAGACAACGTTGTAATAGTGCCCTGCTATTTCTGGTAAGCTTTTGCCATCTTCTTTAATGCTCATCACACCTGAGAAGAAGTCGTGTACTGCACCGCCTAATACGTTACCAAGCACAATCCACACAAGTGCTACCGGTCCATAAAGCGCACCTAAAATTGGGCCAAATATAGGGCCTACGCCCGCAATATTTAAAAACTGAATTAAAAATGCACGCACAGGGTGAATGGCTACATAGTCAACACCTTCGCTAAAGCGTTTTTGTGGTGTATCAACTGTTGTATCCATACCTGCTTGTTTTTCAACAAACGGGCTATAAAACTTATATCCCAGTATTAAGATTGTTATGCAGATAAAAAAGATGATCATAAAGCACGTTTCTCTTTTTGTATTTGGAGTATAGAGCGCCTAATTGCCGCCCCGCCTTTCAATCCATGAATAATCGACGAACATTAACAAAGTATTAATCCCCCCGCTATAAGACGAATAGCTAATACACAAGGGTCTGTAGGCCTTTCAAGGTTAAATTTGCAGCAGCCTGTTTGGTATTTAGGCAAGGCAGAGCCTATGTGGTGTGGTTATTCCCCATAAGTAGGCGATAACGCAGCATTAATGCCAAACAGGCGCTGCCCTTCGGGTTCTGCCTAGGGGCGATTTACTCTTTGTTGCCTACATGGATGTAGGTAAGGGGCGTGAGCAGGACGCGGAAGCTTTGCTCGGTTTTGACTTATTCTTACATGGATGTAAGTCATTAGGATAACGCAGGAGCAGTTATCGAGCCCACTAGGTTACAAACCTCGCGCCGCGATTAAACCGCCCCTAGTTTGAACAAATTTCAAACTGCAAAGGTCAACAGACCCTATTTAAGCCACTTTTTATGCACCTTGCTCAACACTTAATCTAAACGGCTTTATTAATAAAAATTAAAGCAAAAAAAAGCGGCTTTACTATAAAAGTAAAACCGCTTACACACACAATGATTGGGTGTAACTGTGATTTTTTACGTTACGCTGGGCTCATAAACTCGTTAATTTGTTCATGAGTCAGTGTAGGTGTAGCACCGGCACTTTCGGCCACCATAGCACCGACTGCACACGCAAAATCAACAGCATGTTGTGCACAATCGCTACTACAAAGCTGATAAATTAACGACCCTAAAAACGAATCCCCCGCGCCTACTGTATCCACAACGCTAATTAAATAACCTGAGTTATAATAATTTTCGCCTTTTATGGTTAGTAGTGCACCGTGGCTGCCTTTAGTTACACATAAGTATTCGGTGTTAGTTTGCTGTGCAATAAACGCTAAGTTTTGCTCAAGTGAATGGAACTTACAGCCCATTGCTTTGGCAATTTCGTAAAGCTCTTCATCGTTTAATTTGATGAAGTCGGCTTTATTCATTAAATCTACTAATGTGTCTAACGTGTAGTGTGGCGCACGTAAATTTACGTCAAACACTTTAAAGTTAGCTACATCAACTAATTGGTTTAATGTAGCAAGTGAGGCTTCGCTTCGGCCAATTAGGCTGCCAAATACAAATACATCACTGGCTTTTACTTTTTCAATAAGTGAGTCTGTAAGCTCAATGTTATCCCACGCAGTGTCGGCAACTATTTCGTAGCTGGCTGAGCCGCTTTTATCTAAGGTAACTTGTACTGTGCTGGTTTTTTTGTCGTTATTAACGCCAATGTATTCGCAGCTTACGCCTTTGCTTTTAATTTCGCCTAGTAGCTCAGTACCCAGTTCATCGTTACCTACAGCGCTTATCATGTCGGCTTTAATGCCCAGTGAGTTAATACGCACACACATGTTAAGCGGCGCGCCGCCTAAGCGTTTATCGTTTGCAAAACAATCCCATAGTACTTCGCCAAAGCAACTTACGCTTACTTCTTTACCTTGTTTAGAATCAATTAAAATGCTCATTATTAGTTACCTTTAGGCTCAAGCACGTTATTCATAATTGCTTTAATTTTGCTTGCCGGTGCGTATAACGCTTCTACATTGTTTTTGTAGTGAGACGTAAAGGCACTTTGCGTGTTTAAATCACCAAATAAGCTTGTTAGCGATAAAAATGCAAGGTCATCAGTCGCCGTTTTAGCCGCGGCTTCATGTAACTCGCTTTGCATTGCATCAATTATTTCAAGTTTATTGCCTTGCTCATCTTCGCCTTTATCGCTGTAAAAACACCATGCAGCAATAACCAGGGTCGCAAGTGATACATCACGGCCATGGGCTAGATTTTCGTTAATAGTGGCAATTAAAAACTTAGGTAGCTTTGCTGCGCTTTCTGAACAAATGCGCGATAAGCTGTCTTTAATGTTTGGATTAGCAAAGCGCTCAATTAGCGTGTCTTTGTAGATTTCAAGATCAATGCCTTCTAATTTCTCTAGGTTAGGCGTTACTTCTCTATCCATAAACGCACGTAAGTACTTAGCAAATAAAGGATCTGATACTGTTTCGTCAATTGTGCCGTAGCCATGTACAGAGCCTAATAAACCCAGTACCGAATGGCCTGCATTTAATAAGCGTATTTTCATGGTCTCAAAAGGTGTTACGTCACTTACAAATTGTGCGCCAACGCTATCCCAATTTGGGCGTCCGCAGCAAAATGAGTCTTCAATTACCCATTGCGTAAACGACTCACAGGTAATTGGCCATTCATCGCTAACACCGTACGCATCAACAACGTAGTCAATATCGCTCTTTTTAGATACTGGCGTAATACGGTCAACCATTGCATTTGGGAAGGTTACGTTAGTAGCAATCCACTCGCTTAGCTCTTTATCTTGCTCGGCCGCAAAGGCAAGTAGCATTTTACGCGTTACATTACCGTTGTGCTGAATGTTATCGCACGACTGTACTGTAAACGCATCAAGGCCTTGTTCTTTACGTAGCTTTAACGCAGCAGTAATGTAGCCAAACGCCGTAATTGGGTCGTTCGGGTTATTAATGTCGTTAATAATGTCTGGGTTTGAGTAGTCAAACTCACCCGTAACTGGGTTAAAGTTATAGCCGCCTTCGGTAATGGTTAACGACACAATATGCGTATCGCTGTGCGCAAGCTTATTAATAACCGCTTGTTTGTCCTCTGGAGCAAACAAAAAGTCAATCATAGAGCCAATAACTTTGTTATCTATTTGCCCGTTTGGGTGTCTTACCGTTAGCGTGTAAAGGTAGTCTTGTTGCTTTAAAATATCGCGCAGACCACGGTTACCTTCTAATAAGCCAACACCACAAATACCCCACTGTTCAGCACCTGGCGTTTTTAATAGCTCGTTAATGTACACCGCTTGGTGTGCACGGTGAAAGCCGCCCACACCAATATGAACTATACCCGCTTTTAGCTTACTACGGTCGTAGTTTGGTGTATCTACATGGCTTGGCATATCTGCCAAGCTTTGTTGGTTTAGCCCTTTAACAAGAGCGTCAGTGTGCTGGTGTTGCGTCATGGTGCGGCCTTACTAAAACAATATTAAAAATTTAAATTAAGATGCAGTATTGAGTGCTTTATGGCGCAATAGCGACCAGTAAGCGGTTGCAAAATAAATAATGGTGCAAATAAAACATGCAATTTCAAACTGAGATTTATTTCCTGCGTAAATGCTCATGCTGTCACTAAAAAACATTACTTGGCTGGCAAAGCCAAAAATAATAAGTAACGAAACAGTCGACACGCCATTTAACACTTTGGTTAGCATTGAGTTATCAACAACTGGAGCTTGAACGTTTTCTGCAAGCCCTGCTTGGTACTCTTTAATGTCTTGCTGCTCTTGCTCTTCTGCTGCAATTTCTTTGCTGTAGTCTTCACCTGCGCCATATTTTTTAGCCAGTAGCGTGTAAATAACAATGGTGAAAATCCAAGTAGGAATAAATAAGTAGTAAAACGACATTACATCAATCGCATTTAAACCAAAGCCAAACACAAGTGCTAATGCCCAAGAGGCAATGGCTGGTACGCTACGTGTAATGTTTTTGTATTTAGCCCAGTAGCGGGTTAAACCAATTTTAGGAAATAAAACATGCTCGGCAAATACAATGCCGCCTACAGGTACTACTAATAAGCCTGCGTAAGTTAAAAGCGGTAACATTTGCGAAAATACAAACGGGAAACACGCAATTATAACGGTTACAACACCGACAATTGCGGTAGTGCGCTCGCGCGATTGGTCAACAAAAATAGATTGTGCTGCAAGGCCTGCGCGGTAAAGGTTAGCGTTAGCTGTAGTCCAGCCCGCAATAATTACAATAACAAAGCCTGTCCAGCCTAATGCGTGGTAAGCAACGTCACCTGGGTCAAGTGAAGAAATAGTTGTTTTAAGTAATACCGCAACACCTGCGCCCATAATACCAGCCGAGATCCATGCTAAGTAATGGCCAAAAAACATACCTACGCCTGAAAACAAACCATAGCTTTTGCGTTTAGCAAATCTAAAAATTGCCATATCAATTAAGCCAAAGTGGGTAATAGAGTTTGCAGCCCATGCAAAACCAATAACCTCTAATAAGCCAATACCTTTTTCGCCATCAGCGGTGGTACCGGTCCAAATAGAAGAATCCCCTATCGCCATAAAGTCATCAAACCCAGTTAGCGTGGTTACTCCTAATACATGATTAGAAAGCTCAGGGAACAAGGCAAACGAACCCGCTATAAAAATAACAAATAACCATGGCGCACAAATTTTAGAAAAATCAGCAACGGTTGAAAAACCATACATAGCCACAAATACAACAATAGAGCCAACCGATAAAACAATGGCCACAAATGCTAAGCTGTTAGGGTACCAATCGAGTTGCGCGGGTATATCAAACAAAAACCGCACTGCGGTTGCCGATACCGTGATCATGGCGGCGGATATCACACTAAATATGACCACGTTTGCCCAGTTATAGAGCTTGGTCATTGAATTACCCGCAATTTTATTTAGGTAGTTGTATAAACTTAAGCGTGTTTCTACCGCAATTGGAGAGGTAATTAACCACCACGAACACATAGCTAATAGGTTACCAATTAATAAACCTAATAAAATGTCGATGGTCGATGCGCCTAATGCAACAAAGGTTGCACCAATAACAAACTCGGTTGCAGCAACGTGTTCACCAGCGTATAAACCAGCAAAGTGCTTCCAACCATGAAGCTTATGATTAGCAACGGGCAATTGCTCTTCGTTAACATCGTTAAATGTTTGTGTGTGTGGACTTGATGCCATGGTATTTTCCTATTGTTTTAAGCACAGCCCTAACTAACCTGAACTCTGGATAATAAATCTATCTCAAGCAGCTATTTCCAGCGCTAACTACGTTAAATTTACTTGCAATAGGCTAGCTATTGACGCGTAATTTCGCCTTGTTTTCACTGTAAATCTCTGGCTAGAGAAAATAAACATAGATATCACTTTTGATTTAATATGTTAGTAAATCTCTTAACCAAAGTTCAGATTAACTATTAATTTAAATAAGTGTTTTTTATTTAAATTAATAGTGAGTAAATCACCGTGCCTTTTTATAATGCTACTACTATAACTACTTAATAATTAATGCATTTTTACGTTAAGCTTTGTCAGTGTCATAAAGCTCAACGTTGATATTCTATTACTGTGTTTGTAATGTTGGGTACTGCTTATAAAAGTCATCCCAATGCGTTAAATGCGCTACCTCTGGGTAAGCTTGGTGAACAAAGTTCACTGCATCTTGCATATGCCCACCCCCGCTGTAATGCAAAACCTGCATATTGGCGGCAAGTGCGGCGCACACGCCGGCTTTTGAATCTTCAATCACTAAACAATTTTGTGGCTTTACGCCCATTTGCTTAGCGGCATGTAAAAATAAATCGGGCGCGGGCTTACCATTTTTTACCTCACTTGAGGTAAATACCTTATTAAAGTGCTGCGATAAATTAACCACATTAAGCGCTTTAGCGGTGCGTTTAGGGCTACTGCTTGTTGCAATGCAACAAGGTACAGATAGTTGCTCTAGCACGTGTTTAATGCCGTTAGTTGGCATTAATGCAGTTTCGAACTCGTTTAATAGTGCTTCTCGGTAATCGGCTTCAAAGCTCTCAGCTAAGGTCACGTTAAAGGTATCGAATAAGTTTTGGGTGACTGTTTTAAAATTACAGCCCAAAAAATATTGCTGTACATAGGCTCGGTCAATATTAACGCCAATCTCTGCAAGCATGTTTATTAACACTTGCGCGCTTAATATTTCGCTATCTATAACAACGCCATCACAATCAAAAATAACTAATTCTATTTTAGTATTCATATTGCCCCTTTTTATGCACCTAGTTTGGTGCAACCTTAACTTGAGCATAAGCCCAGCAAGTGAGCATATTCTCCTTATTGTTATAATAAGTCAACATCTTGTTAGTGAAAAACGCACCACAGTGGTGAATATTTATTCATTAAATATGAAATTGTCTGTATTTTCATTGATTTCAAAATTGCAATTACGACTAAGGTCGAACATTACAAAACCGCTATTTAGAAAATAGAAGGCAGCACGCAAACAACAATCTAAATTTATGATTACTCCAATCTAAACAATCAATTTTACCGAACTCACTTTTGTTAATACACTCGTTAACAGTTAAACAGCCAGCAACACTGCCGGCACTTTTATACAGATGAGGTCGACAATGAATACTCAAAAAAACACGATTAATAATAAATCTACGTTAACGCTAAGCGCATTAGCTTTAGCAATGGCATTACCTGCAAGTGCCGCAACTACCCTTACTAAAGACAACGGCGCAGCTGTTGGCGACAACCAAAACTCTATTACCGCAGGTGAGCGCGGAAGTGTATTACTTGAAGACGTACACCTAATTCAAAAGCTACAACGTTTTGCACGTGAGCGTATTCCTGAGCGTGTAGTGCATGCGCGTGGTACAGGTGCACACGGTGTGTTTGTAGCGTCTAAAGAATTAGATGACTTAACAATTGCTGCACCGTTTGCAGAAGCGGGCAAAGAAACTGACGTATTTGTACGTTTTTCATCAGTAATTCACTCAAAAGGTAGCCCAGAAACACTGCGTGACCCACGTGGTTTTGCTACTAAGTTTTACACCGACCAAGGTAACTGGGATTTAGTAGGTAACAACTTACCGGTATTCTTTATTCGCGATGCGATTAAATTTCCAGACATGGTTCACTCGTTAAAGCCATCACCGGTAGATAACATTCAAGATCCTAACCGCTTTTTTGACTTTTTCTCATACGAGCCAGGTTCTACTCACATGTTAACGTGGGTATACAGCGACTACGGTACACCAGCAAGCCTACGTAAAATGGACGGTTGGGGCGTACATGCTTACAAAATGATTAATAAGTCAGGCGATGTTAAATACGTTAAGTTTCACTGGGTAAGCCAACAAGGTATAGACAACCTTGATGCTAAAGAAGTAAACGAAGTGCAAGGTAAAGACTTCCAACACTTAACACGCGACCTATACAGCGAGATTGGTAAAGGCAACTTCCCTAAGTGGGATCTTTACATTAAAACCCTTGATCCCTCGCAGTTAGATGACTTTGACTACAACCCATTAGATGCAACAAAAATGTGGTTAGACGTTAAAGAAACTAAAGTAGGCACCATGACCCTAAACCGTATGCCAACTAACTTCTTCCAATCTACAGAACAAGTTGCTATGGCACCGGCAAATGTAATTCCGGGTATTGAGCCATCTGAAGACAGACTTTTACAAGGGCGTGTTTTCTCTTACGCCGATACGCAAATGTACCGCTTAGGTGCTAACCACCAACAATTGCCAATTAACCGTGCAAAAGTTGAAGTGGTTAACTACAACCAAGACGGCGCAATGAACTACGGTAATACAACAAGTAACGTGAACTACCAACCAAGTCACGAAAACGTTGCAGAAAACCCAATTGCACGCAGAAGTAACACAGAGCTTAAAGGCTACGTACAACAAGCAGCAATTAAAAAGCAGCAAAACTTTGCTCAAGCGGGTGTACTTTACCGCAGCTTTAGCAAGCAAGAGCGCACTAACTTAGTTAACAACTTAGCCGGCGATTTAGGCAAAGTGAAAGACAGCAAAGTTATGCACAAAATGCTTAGCCACTTCTACAAAGCAGATAGCGAATACGGTACACGCTTAACTAACGCTGTAAACGGCGACATGAAACAAGTTAAGCAACTAGCCGCTAAGCTTTAATATTTTACCCTACCTGTAAGTTATTGAGGAAAGCCTAGCTTTCCTCTTTTTTAAAAAGGTAAACAGTATGCGTAAATTACTTATTATATTTACTTTAGTGATGAGCTTTTCAAGCTTTGCCAATGAGCCACAAAGCCCTGTAACGGAACAAAGCACCGCCCAGTCGCAATACGACAGCTTACTTGCTTATTACTTTGCAGCCGCACGCACCGACGACACCGCCGTAATAACGCAATTTGTAGATGCTGGCATTCCTATTAATAGTTACAACAACAAAGGTTACACCGCGCTAATGATTGCCACCTACCATGGCAATAAAAATACGGTAAACACCTTATTGCAATTAGGCGCTAATGCGTGCCTTGAAGACAACCGCGGTAACACAGCCCTAATGGCCGCCATATTTAGAGGCGAATTTAGCATAGCTAAAACACTTGTTAGCCTTGATTGCGACAACGCACATCAAAACAAAGCCGGCCAAACAGCCGAGCAATTTGCACAAAAATTTGGCCAACAAAAAGTACTCGACTTATTAGCACAGGTAAATAATGAAAAATAGATTCAAATGAGAAGCCCTACTCAATGGGCTTTCATTTACCTTAAATACTTTTACTTATTCTAATAAAAGTTTATTTATTAATGCTTCATGCTCTATCCCTGCTTCAAATTTTAAAGCGCGTATAAAGTCCATAGAGTTAGCAGGCCTATTTGGGTAACTATTATTTTTCCAGATCGACCTGAGCGCGCGAATAATAGGTTTATCACCAATAACAGCTCGTAACTTGGCAAAGACAATGGTTGATCGAGAATATTGATTGAAACCTTGTGTAGCATCAACCAAGGCTAACTTTTCCTTTATACTCATTAAAGCACTTTGCTGATAACGTGATGTTTCATACTCTACAAGCGCTTGCATGGCCTTTTTCCCATAACGTTGCTCTATAACAACAAGCTCAATGTACTTTGCTAAAGACTCCACTAAAAAAGCGCTATCTGCAAATACTCCATTACCAATATCATGCCCAAACCATTGATGCGCAGTTTCGTGAACTGCACGGCGATAACGTTGATCAAAGCCTGCATTAGCACTTGGCTTTGATCTAAAACCAACACTGTCTTCAATAAGTATAAGCTGCGGCAGTGCATAACCTGTTACACCAAGCCTAGGCGAGCCTATTAAACTTAATTGTTTTGCTCTATAAGGGCTTATCTTATTAAGCCATTTTATTGTATCGCCCATTGCGCTAAGGTTTACAGCTATAGAATCTGCTCGTGCAGGCTCATTTTTGTCTTTAGCAAACACGTTTAACATCACGCCATTTTGCTGCTTGGTAACAGGGGAGTAAGGCACCGTCACCCAAGCTGGGATTGCATTTATGGGTGTACGAGTCTCAAAATGAAATATTTCGCGGTCATCTTTGCTGGTACGTGATATTTCTTCTCCTTGGGTTATAACCTGATAACCACTTGTTGTACTCACTTTACTAGACATAGTAAGCCACTGGTAATGAGTACTTGCTTTCGCCGTTTTAGCAAATAGCTTCGTGGGTCTAATAGACTGCTTCACTTTAAGTGCGTGTTGCTGCCGAAGTATAGGATCGGTTAATTCATAATTATCTTGATAGCCAACAGTGGGCAATAAAGGCACTGATCTTATATAGCTAAATTCAGGGGTTATTATCTGATGGCCTCTCACTGGCCAAAGCTTAGCTTGATGAAAATCGAACCGTGTAACTAGTTTACGTATTTCTCCTGGCTGCATTTCATTCTCTAACTTAAACACAGCTTGATTAAGCAAGGGAAAGCTTTTAGCCCTTTGCGCGCCATCGATTTCAATATTAGCCCATTTATAAAAACCTGCACGCCCAATTAATACCTCTTTAATAGACTCTTGATGAGTGTTTTTTAAAGTATATATTAAGGAAAAATGAGCCTGCTGCTTTTGTGGGTAAAAGTCTACATTTGCATCAATGTGAACAATTCTTGGCTGTGCTACATTGCGCCATTGTGAAAAAGACTTTTCGTACTGTGCTTTAAAAGCCTCACGCTTATGCGAGTTGGTTAAAGGCTTCTCTTCAACTAGTCTTAAATGCAATTGAGTAAATAATGCCACAGTGATAAGCAGAGGAATGAATAACCAAAAATGTTTAACCCCCAATACTCTTCGGCTCAACCCAGTACCTCGGTGATTAAAAACTCCCGTAATTATAACTAGACTTATACACGCCACTAACCAAACTGATATATAAGGCCAATAACTACTCATACTTGCACGATAACCCCAAAAGTTATCTGGTGCTTGCAAAGGCGTCCAACCAACACTCCACAATGTATGTGTAAGACCAAAATAAGTCATTATTGGTGTGAATTTGATTAGTAAAATAGCACCAATTAGCAAACCGGCAATAAGCTGCGAACGACATAAATCAAATACGCACAAAAATACACATGCAATGATGGTAAGAGGAATAAACATCAAAAATAAAATGCTCAAATGTGCTTCCAATTGATATGCACTGTGTAAAAACCACTGAGCTGCACTTGCACCTAACAAGCTCATTGATAAAAAAACCAATATCATCGTACCTAATACGAATAACTGACTGATTATAAAGTAATATGTTTTAAGGGGGGTGGCAGCAATTAGCTCTGCTATATTATAGTATTTGGCGAAACAGCTTACTTGCCAGCTCCACAAAGCCAACAATAAAGTCCCAATTAAAAGTTGCATATCAAATGCATAATAGCTAATCGCATCTAGACTTTTGGTGCTCATAACACTCATTGGTTCAACATACCCTGACGACGAAGCAACACTGTTAAAAACCATCACTGGCCAAATAAGAATAATCAGTAACGTTATAGGATGTGAAACCAAATTAACCAGTGTAATTTTATATAAACTGGCCATCATCAAAAATGGTTTTTGTGTGACCCTAGCTGTTGTATATTCAGCGGGTTCTAACATGTTATGACGAATGTATTCGTTAGTACTTTGACCTTTATTAGCTTTTTTATTCTTTAAAATTGTATTTTGATTAAGAGTAACCAAAAAAATACCAACAGCGAGCAAACTCACGACAACGCGATTGATGGCAAACGAAGCTCCTAATGAATTAGTTAAACTGTTTATTACACCGGTGTATGCAAAAGGGTCAAGCCAAATAAATAATGTATAAAAGCTATTGCTTATAATACTGCTTCCAGCAAGCATTGGGTTTCCGGTAATACTTGCAAGCACTATATAGCCTACCCACAGCACTGCAAAAAAAACATAATTAGGTAATGAAGTTGCTGATTTATGGCAAATATAAAAAGCAATCACAACTAACAAGCAGCTATTAGGTAACAATACTAAAAAGCTACTAAATAAAGTAAAAGAAGCCGTATTTGGTATATAGCCTAATTGCCTTATATGCATGAACGCCATTATTAAAATAGCGCTTAAGCTGATAATGAAAACCAAGCAAATCAGTATGCATACCCTTGCTAAACTGCGCTTAAATAAGCTAGTTTGCGTAACGTAAATAAGCTCCTGCATAGACGCGTGTTGATCTCGTAAAAATATAACGGGTGCCAATACTCCCACAAGCATAGGTAACTGCATCATTTGTAGCATTGTAATATTTAACTTAAATTGTTTTAACGAATCAACCTCAACCGTTGCAAGCTCATATGACAACATAATCGCAAATATTAAAGGGATAATTATACAAAGCCAAACAAGTGGTTGGCGCACTGCATATCGCCACTCATTAAAAATCAACATGTTTGATGTCCTTTATTGAGTGAATAAAAGTACTTGTCTTGAAGCGTGGCGGGCGAGTTTATCGCATTTTGTGCAGGCGCCGTATCTGCATAAACACGAAATGAAGACCTTCCATAGCGATGGCTCTTACTTAATACATGCTGATTTGGTATGCCGGTAGGTAGGCTTTCAAGCTGCCATATCTTACCGTCTAAAGTAGTTAGTAACTCTTTTACGTCTCCGCTTTGTATAAGTGCTCCTTTGTCTATAATGGCTGCGTAGTGACATAAACTTTCTATATCTTCAACAATATGGGTCGATAACAGTATCAATCTGTTTTGGCTTATACTTACAAGCAAATTATTTAGACTTTCTCGTTCCATTGGATCAAGTCCTGCGGTGGGTTCATCCATAATAATTAGCTTTGGGTCTCCTAATAAAGCCTGAGCTACGCCAAAACGTTGCTTCATTCCTCCCGAAAAATTAACAAGCTTCTTATTAGCAAACTGAGTCAAATTAGTCAGTTCAAGTAAACTATTAATTTGGTTTTTACGTGTATTACCATCTATACCTTTTAACACTGCGATATGCTCAAGTAACGCTCGACAACTCATATTGGGATATACGCCAAAATATTGTGGTAGATAACCTAGTTGCGAACGAAGTGCATCTGGTTGGCTAATCACATCAAGGCCATTAAAATTAATGTATCCGGAGTCTGCATTTTGTAAACACGCAATTGTGCGCATAAGGGTTGATTTACCCGCGCCATTTGGCCCAAGTAGTCCTACCATACCGGCGGGTAGAGTGATCGTCACATCATTCAAAGCTTGCGTACCATCTACGTATTTTTTGTTGATATTTTTCAATGTAAGCATTAGTTTCATCCTTAGTTGATATAACACCAGCTTAAGAAATCAAGTTGAAACAAGCGAACATGTAATGGTTAACGCATTGAAATAAATGATGAAAACGAAAAAGTGACGTTGATCATTTAAATATGTACTTTCATCATAAAAATAAGAAGCCTAGGCATACTTGGAATATTCATTAACAACATGAAATAAAACAATTATTTTGAATTAATAATTACGATTTAAATGATTTTATCGATAAACTAATGCGCTTAGCGTAGTGAATTATGTAAAGGTAATGTTTACAATAAAAAGACAACTTTATCCCAGCCTAACTGCTCACTAATTATAATAAAAATGGAGTTATATATGCAGCAAGCCAATACACCAATATGGCAACGCTTTAGCATTACCCAACTTATAATCTATTTACCGCTAATGGCTGCTATTTTGCTCGAATCTCACATACGCTTTTTGTCCTCAAATATGGAGTCAATTGGCCAATACCTGACTATTAATACTCAACTTTTTCTACAGTGCATTCCCTTATTTATTGCCCATGCATTTGCGTATCGCTTATTGCTTACACCCGCAATCATAGCTTGGTTGTTAGGATTTTTAGCCTACCCATCTCTCCTACTGATTTTAAATATCCAGCTTTTTAACTTTGCTCAGTGGCAATTTATTAATGAACAATGTTGGGCAATGTGCGCATCTGCAAGTGGTATATGGCTTATCACTAGACGCACTAATAGAAATCACAATGTGTTGAGTAAAAAATGGCTTAAATCTTTGTTATCACTTGATAGCGTTGTGTGTATAGTACTTTTAGGTTGGGCAATAATTACAGCTAGCATACTTAATACCCATATTAATCCCATGTTAAATCAGCCTATTGAGCCCATTATTGACGTGCATAAAATATTTACACAATTTGATATTTTTTTGGGCTATCTTTGGCAAATTACTTTTTCTGTAGGATTAGTCTATGGCGTGTATTTAATAAACCGATACTTATTAATACGTTATGTATTAACGTATCATGGAGTATTGATGTTTCTGTTTGCAAATTTAATCAGCCTCGCTGTACTTACACCTGTTTTAATATCCTGTGTGCTACTGTTACCAATTAATGATTTACCTGTAGGCATTGCTAACCTAACTCCAGGCGGTAATAATAATATTTTTAGCCCCGAAAACTATCAGTTTGTATTTTTATTTTTGGCTATAAGCACCCCCATTATTTTAGCGTTTGAACGACAGCAACAACACGTGCAAATTAGTAATATTGCTCAACAACAAACAAAAACAGAACTAAAACTACTTCAACAGCAAATTAACCCTCATTTTTTATTTAATACATTAAACAACCTCTATGCGCTGACATTAAAAAAAGCAGATAATGCACCAGGCTTAGTTATGGAATTAGCTAATTTACTACGTTACAGTGTTTATGAAGGTCAAAAAACACAAGTGAGTTTAGAAAAAGAAATCAATTACTTAAAGGGTTTTATTGCCTTACACAATATACGAAACACTGATCGCTGTCACTTTGATGTGCAATGGCCTGAATACCAACAACACTATTTAATTTCTCCACTACTGTTAATAATGATTTTAGAAAATGCGATAAAGCATGGTGTGGAGCCCACATCACAAAAAGTAACGGTTGTGTTTAAAATCACCATGGCCAATAACATACTTACGCTATTCTCCTCCAACCCTATTCTAACTAATAACAATTTAGAACACGGCGTAGGGCTTAACAATTTACGCCGCAGGCTAACTCTTTTATATCCTAATAAGCACACATTAATTATTGATAAAAATAACACCCTTTGGCAAACCACACTTAAACTGGAGCTGACTGCATGCTAAACACAATAATTGTTGATGACGAGCCGCTCGCTCATGAAGTGTTACTGCATCATTTAAGTGCTCATAAAGATATTAATATAATCGGGCAATACCTTAACGCTAAAGATGCATTATGTGCTTTAGCCACATCATCTATTGATTTGTTATTTTTAGACATAAACATGCCAGAGATATCAGGCATTGCATTACTAAAAGTGCTCGCAAACCGACCTCAAGTCGTTATTATTAGTGCATATCAAGAATATGCTTTAGCTGGTTTTGAACTTGATGTAACTGACTACCTACTTAAACCAGTATCAGCGCAACGCCTAGACCGAGCATTAAATAAAGTACGGCAAAAAAGAAAACTTGTAACGCTAAATTCTAAGGCACCTCTAACTATTACGCTTAAAATCGACCGTGAAAAACATAAAATTCATTTAAGCGAAATAGACATGTTTGAGGCTTATGGAAATTATGTAAAGGTATGGCAAGGTGAAAAAGCATTACTTGCAAGCAGTACTCTCAAATACATAGTACAGGAAATTGACACTTCATTTATTCAAGTCCACAAATCTTACGTTATTAACAAGAACAAAGTGATCACATTAAGTAATGAAAGCATTCAACTTTCATCAGGCGTGTCAGTTAAAATTGGCAAGTCATACAAACAACTTGTTCGTGATATTATCTAATATTAGCCTGTTTGAGACTCCCTCTTTTATTGTAAAGCCCTAATACTATAGGGCTTCAAATTATTATACCAAAAGAGTAGGTTATACTTTGCGGTGCATTATTTAAGAGGCACTTAAAAGCGATACGTTACAGACGCACCAAGCGTTTGAGGGTTAACAACAGCCACATAGCCTGTTAGGTAACGCCCGCTTGCAGGTTCTACCGATGTATATTCCTCTTCATCAAACGCGTTGTTAATATAAGCGCTCATTAACCAATGCTCACTATCGTAACTAATTGTGGCACGTGTAATTGTGTAACCATCGGCAATACGATCTTGTGTATTAGTTAAATCACCATAATATTCATCCACATAATTAGCACTTACATTAACTTTTAAGCTATCAGTAAACCAATGCGACAGCCCTAAGCTAGCTGTAAGCTCTGGTGCAGAGTTAAGCTCGTTGCCAACTGCATCGCTGTACGTGGCCGATTCATCTATTTTAGTTTTAAGTAACCCAAGCCCTGCATGGAGTTGCCATTACTCACCTAACATACTGTATGCTTCAAGCTCTAAACCATAGCTATGAGCATCATCAATATTAGTGATTTTTCTATCTGAACTTAACGCTTGATACCCGCCAAAGTTATTATAAAAAATGTTCGCACTAATATTAATATCACCATTATTAAGTACACTGCGCGAGCCTAGCTCATAGGTGTTTACTGATTCTTGGTCGTAGTAGTAATACTCTTGTGCGGTAAAATCTAACGCGCCGCCACCCGAGTTATAACCTCTACGGGCGCTGGCCGATAACGTTGTTTCATCTGTAATTTTGTATTGAATCGCTAATGTAGGTAATTTTATAGTGTTAGAGTCATCTAATTGCTCAACTAACCTACTGCCCCCAAAAGCCATATCAAAATTACGAAGCTGCTCTTCGCTCTCTGTTCTAAGCCCTGCGGTGAGCGTAAATGCTTTAGTTAACTTAAAGCTTGTTTCTGAATAAATTGCTTTTGAGTCACTGCTGTCGTCACCAAAATAATCTGTTGCGCCTACACCTTTAAAAAAGGGACTCAGCACGCAAGTTATTGGGGATTAGTTAGCCTTGCAGGTTTGTGCTTTTGCATGGCGGGCTCTACCCTATTACAAGCCTTGTTAACAGAGCACTATTTTAAATATTATCAAAGTATTACTGTTGATTTTAGTGCGGTAGTATTTGCACTTATATTTTACTTTAGTGCCAAAAAAGTAAAAGCAAAATCTGCTCACAATACAAGTACGCCAGTATAGTTTTACAACGGGGTTTAAGCTAACAAATTAAACCCCTTTTACTGCTTTGCCCCTTTACAAAACGTCAGCGCTAAACACGATACAAACCGGTATATCGCCCCCTGGTAATTAAGCTTTGGTTTAAGCTGTTATTCTATTCTTGATTAAACTGGTCTAACCAGCTACCATTTTTAGATTGAGCATTTAAAAAAGCAATAATAAGTAATGAACACAAACGCTTCAAAGCACGTCACTATAACCTGTAACGACAGGCAAACTCTAAGCGCACACCTATTTACACCCTCCAGCACTATTAAAGGTGCGGTGATGATTGCCCCTGCAACCGGTATAAAGCAGCAGTTTTATGCAAACTTTGCTACTTACTTACAGCAAAATGGCTTTGGCGTTATTACGTTTGATAACAGAGGCATTGGCCAATCGCTTAACCGCAGTATTAAAAAAAGCAAAGCCAGTTTACAAAGTTGGGGTGAGCAAGACATGCCTGCGGTGCTTGAGCATTTGCAAAGGGTATTTCCTAATACGCAGTATCATTTAGTGGGTCATAGCGCCGGCGGGCAATTAGTGGGGCTAATGCATAACGCCAACGAGCTAAGCTCCGCGTTTAATTTTGCTTGCTCGTCGGGTAAATTAACTAATATGAGCTTAGCGTATCAGGTTAAAGCGCACTTTTTTATGAATGGGGTTATTCCTCTTAGCAATGCCTTGTTTGGTCATACTAAATCGCAGTGGTTTGGCATGGGCGAGCCACTACCTAAAGGCGTAGCTAAACAATGGCGAAAATGGTGTAACGCCCAAGGGTATGTGCAATCAGCATTTGGTGATACCGTATTTCAACACTGTTACAACACGCTTTCTATGCCCTCAATATGGGTTAATGCTACCGATGACGATATTGCTAACAATGCAAATGTTGCCGATATGCTCTCGGTTTTTCCTAAATTAAAAGCACAAACCCTAACCTTAAACCCACACGACTATGGTTTGAAGGAAATTGGCCATATGAAATTTTTTAGCAAAAAATCTGACGGATTATGGCCACTTGCGCTTAATTGGCTAAACAAACATAGTTAAAGAAGGATGCATTTACTCCGTTAATTTACGGCGTTAATTTGCTTTTTAACTGGTTTTTCACGCGTTACGAAATAGCATACGAGTGAGCCGCCAGTTACCATTATTACTCCTTGCCAAAACGAGGCACTAAGGGTAATTGATAAATAAAGCGCCGAAATAATCGCCGAAAAAACCGGCGTAAAATACGAAAGCGTACCAAGCAACATTAAGTTACCGCCAATAATAGCTTGGTTCCAAAGAGCATACCCGCTGCCAACAACCACACCAGCTAACACAAGCGTTACGGTCGCGTGCAGTGTAAAGGTCATTTTTGGCTCGTCACTTAATCCATACAACACCCATAAGCTTAGTGCCGTGGCGATAAAAAACAGCACAATGGCATTTTGCCCATTGCTATTTTTTTGAGTAATTACACAGTAAACAGACCAAATAAAAGGCGCTACAAACGCCAATAAGTAGGCCGTTGGGTTACTGGCAAAATTGCCCATAATACTATTAAGAGATAACCCACTATCGCCACCAACGCACCAAGCCACACCAAAAAAAGCGAGCAGCATACCGGGGTAAATCCAAACACTTACTTTACTACGATTAACTATAATACTAAGCAAAATGGTAAGTGTGGGCCATAAATAATTTATAACTGCCATTTCTACCGCTTGGTGACGATTATTAGCAAGCCCTACAAACAGCGCTAAACACACCTCGTAAAGTGCAAATAAAGCAGTGCCCCAAATAATATAACGCTTATTAAACCCAGCAAACTTAGGCCGTCCCATTACCAAAATTAAAAACAGCGCGCTTACACTGTACATGAGTGCCGCCCCACCTATGGGGCCAAATAACTCCGAAACATCCCTGAGCAGAGCCACTAAACAACTCCATAATAAAATAGCGGCAATGCCATAAAGCGTGTATTTATGATTAGAAAAAAAGTCCATTAACTACCTAAAAGTACTACTTACGTTTGACGTTACGCTAACAGTAATTAGTGGGTTAAACAATTGTTGCTCATCATTTATTGTTATAAAGATGTTTTTGGCCTGCACTTAAGTGTTTGACCTTTTGGTCAGTAAAGTTACAATCATTCAACACGTTAAAAACAGCATCGCCATAATGAGCACACAAACAAAGCCAAATAAAAAAGAACTCACCCGAGTAAAAAACCAAACATTAATACTCGATGCCGCCGAGCAATTGTTTTCTCAGCTTGGTTACGATGGCACCAGTATGAGTATGGTTGCCAAAGAAGCAGGCGTTCCTAAGGCCAATATTTTATATTATTTTAAAAGCAAAGACGGCCTATACGAAAACGTAATAGACCGCATTATTGCACACTGGAACTTAGGCTTAGATAACGTAACCCCTGAGGACGACCCTGCGCATGTGTTGTATCACTATATTAAAAGCAAAGTCATACTTGCAGTAAACCAGCCGCTGCAATCACGTTTATTTGCCAGTGAAATACTGCGCGGCGCTCCTTATTTGCAAAACTACTTTAGAACCAACACACGCCCGTGGGTAAAACAAAAGGTAGACGTGTTTCAGGCCTGGATAGATGCAAACAAAATGGATAATGTTGACCCTTACCATTTATTATTTACCATTTGGTCAACTACGCAGTACTACGCCGATTTTCAGGCCGAAGTGCTACTGGTAATGAACAAGTTAGAATACGACGAAACCGATGTGGCACAAATAACGCAATCAACTGCCCACATAATTTTAAAAGGTATTGGTTTAAAAATACCTGAGCACAGTGAGGCTTAACCCATGGATAACTTTACCACCCCAGACTTATTTGACGATCACCGCAATAGCGTACAAGTAGCCGACAGCGGCCTGCGCCACTTTGGTAAAAAAACCACGTTTAGTGGCCAAGCAGTTACCGTTACCTGCCCAGACGATAACTCGTTTGCCGCCGACATACTGCATGAAAACGGCAAGGGTAAAGTACTGGTTATTGACGGCTTTGCTAGCAAACGCTTTGCTTTTATAGGCGATATTATGGCGGAGCGCGCGTTAAAAAACGGCTGGGAAGGCGTGATTATTAACGGCTGTTGCCGTGACATTGAAATACTTGCCACTATGGATTTGCCGGTTATGGCGCTAGGCTCAACCCCGCGCAGTACATTAAAGCGTGGCTTTGGAGATAAAAATCAAACAGTGACCATGCTTAGTACCACAATTAACCCTAACGATTGGCTATACGCCGATGTAAATGGCTTAATTATTAGCCCTAACGCATTACTATAAACGCCACACTTGCAACCAAGTTGGTGCAATCACGCACCAACTTGGTGTGTTTTCACCTCTAAATTACGCCTTCTTTAATACTTATATTTTTATAAATATCTGCTAAACCCCATACAAACCAAACAAAACCTGACCGAACGGACAGCTTTATTGCATTTGGCATTGCTTTTGCTTAGCTTTTAGGCAATATAATAGCTAACCGATTAAAAAGCGGATCAGGCTCTGTAAAATAAAAATAAGATGTTACGCAGTGGGCTAAAAAATAATAATAACTAATTCGTCTTTTTAATCATCCTAAATCTGATTATAACCAGTTGGTCAGATTTACTTTATAACGAGTGGTGATATGAGTACCAAAACACATAATAATTTTACCGGTATTTTTTGTGACCATGGCCCTAACGCATGGCAAACACAAACCCACGGCAAACTTGTAAATAAGCGCCTTGCGGTAAAAGATGTATTTGCTGTTAAAGGCGAGCGCAACAGCGCAGGTAACCCAAGCTGGTTTAAAGCAGCAAAACCTGCACAGCAAACAGCAAGTGCCGTAAACAAACTAATGAATGAAGGTTGTCGCTTTACAGGCTTTACCCATACCGATGAGCTGGCTTACAGCTTAGAGGGCAATAACATTCACTATGGTGCAGCACAAAACCCAAAACTTAAAGGCCATGCAAGTGGCGGCTCAAGTATGGGCTCGGCAGCAGCTGTGGCGGCTAACCTAGCCGATATTGGCTTAGGTACTGATACTGGTGGCTCTATTAGAATACCGGCAAGTTATTGTGGCTTATTTGGTATAAGGCCAAGCCATAACGTAATTGAAAAAGATGGCCTAATACCGCTAGCGCCCCCATTTGATACCATTGGTTGGCTTACGCAAAATGCAGAGCTGCTAAGCGATGTAGGCAATGTACTGTTACCAAATCAAGCTATTAATAACGTTGATACTTTAGTTATTTGCGAGCCATTATTTGAGCTGGTTGACCCTGCATTACAAGCCCCACTTAAACAACTGCTTGAAAAAACCAAACCTTATTTTAAACACCATAAAGAATTTGAACTGCCTAACAGCAGCTTATTAAGCGAACTGGCTGACAGCTTTAGAATACTGCAAGGGCGAGCAATCGCAAAAACGCATAAAGATTGGCTTCAATTGCCTGGGCAACTACCCCAGTTTGCTCCGGCAATTGCGGCACGTTTTAACATGGCGCTTGCTCTAACCGCCCAAGAAGAACAAGAAGCACTAAATGTACAAACCCAATGGCAAACACTAATCGCTAAAAACCTAAACACAAACAGTTGTTTATTTTTGCCAACCACACCCACAACTGCACCTAAATTGGGCGCCGACACAAGCGCCTTACGCATGCAAATAATCACCTTATCGGCCATTGCGGGCTTGAGCCGCTCGGCGCAAGTACACTTACCATTGGCTAATTTAGAAAATGGCCACCCGTATGGGTTTTCATTAATGATGAGCCACGGCAACGATAAAAGCCTACTTGCCTGCGTACAACAATTAGCTGCCCACTTTAAACAGGACACACTTGCATGAGCACACACAACATTGCCTTTACTGCCCCGCATTTTGCAGCAACCGAGGCAGGCACCTTAATACTAAAACAAGGCGGTACAGCCACCGAAGCCATGGTAGCGGCAGCGGCTGCGATTAGCGTGGTATATCCGCATATGAACTCAATTGGCGGCGACAGTTTTTGGCTTATTGATAACCCAAACCAAAGTATACCCACTGCCATTGATGCCTGCGGGCGCGCACCAAACGATATAAGCGCCTATAGCAATGAGCCACACATACCAGAGCGCGGCGGTTTAAGCGCGCTTACTCAGGCTGCAACACTTCGCGGCTGGCAAAAAGCCCTTGCGGTAGATGAGCACGCTGCTCTTTCGCTAAGTACTATTTTAGCCCCAGCCATAAAGCTCGCGCGCGATGGCTTTACAGTATCTAAAAGCTTGCAAGCAGGCTGCGAAAAGCTTGCCACCGCTTCAAACACTAACGCTGCCTTTAAAGAACTTTACATACCTAATGGTAAACCGTTGCAAGCGGGCCAACATTTTAAAAACCCAAAACTTGCCAGTACCTTTGAGCACTTAGCCGAGCATGGCTTAAACGCCTTTTACCAAGGCCCTTTAGCAGAGTCGTTTGCAAACGATTTAGCTGCCGCAGGCAGTGCAATTACACGCGCTGATATTGCCAATACGCAGGCCGATTTAGTAACGCCGCTCAGTGCTAATTTATCGGGCATACAGTGTTATAACTTACCCGCCCCCACGCAAGGCGTGCATTCTCTGCAAATAATTGGCGCTGTTAATAAACTAAAACATTTAGCCAAAACAGAGGCCGATTGGATGCACTTAATTGTTGAGGCAACCAAACAAAGCTTTACGCACCGCCCTACACTTTGGGCCGACCCAGACGCGCTTGGCGATGATTATAAAAACGCACTAACTGATGAGTGCTTAAATGCGCTTGCCGGCAATATAGATATGAGCCAAGCCAAGCAATGGCCATTTAATGCAGAGCCAGGCGATACCGTTTGGATGGCCGCACGGGATAAAAACGGCCAACTAGTAAGCTTTATTCAAAGTGTTTACTGGGAATTTGGCAGCGGCATTTTGATGAGCGAAGGCGGCTTTGTGTGGAATAACCGCGGTTTAAGTTTTAGTTTAAATAGCAACGATGCCAATGCCTTAAAAGCGCATAAAAAACCGGCTCATACACTCAACCCTGCTTTAGCAAAATTTGACGATGGTAGGCGCCTTGCCTACGGCACCATGGGCGGCGAAGGCCAGCCACAAACACAAGCTGCTGTATTTAGTGGTTACGCATGGCGTAATAAATCAATTACCCAAGCAGTAAGCGATCCGCGTTGGTTATTAGGGCGCACCTGGGGCGATACAAGCACAAATTTAAAGGTAGAGCAAAGCTTAGTAATTCAAGTTAAACATGAATTAAATCAACGTGACCACGACTGGGTAAGCGTTGATAATAACAATGAAATGATGGGTCATGCAGGTGCCATTTTAGATACGCCTACCAGCCTTGAAGCAGCCACCGATCCTCGTTCAGATGGTCGCGCAACAGTAACTACAGCAGGAACACAATGACAGAAATAATAAATCAATGGCCGATTATAGCGGCCTTAATAGCAACCGGTATTTTTGCAGGTATTTTAGCAGGCCTATTTGGTGTAGGCGGCGGCATAGTAATTGTGCCTGTGCTGTACTTTTTACTGCAAGGCTTTGGCGTAAGCCCTGAGTCGGCCATGATGATAGCCACAGCGACATCGCTTGCCACCATAGTGCCTACTTCTATTTCGTCTATTCGCTCGCACCATGCCAAGGGCAATATCGACCTTGCTTTAATTAAATACTGGGCCCCGTTTATTTTGGTAATGGCCGTGATATGTAGCTACCTAGCTCATTCTATACGCGGTAATGCATTGGTACTTATGTTTGCCTGTATTGCCATTTTAGTAAGTTTAAACATGTTATTTAGAGCCGGCGCGCCTGCCCTTGTTAGTAAATTACCAGGTAAATTTGGCCAAGGCATTATGGCAAGTATTGTCGGTGGTTTATCGGTAATGATTGGCATAGGTGGCGGCACTATTGGCGTACCCATGCTAAACGCGTTTAACGTACGTGCTCATGTTGCCGTTGGCACCGCTGCTGTATTTGGCTTATTAATCGCGTTACCGGGTGTTATTACTTTATTAAGTATTGGTACTACACCCACCGATGCGCCGCTTGGCACGTGGGGCCTTGTAAACCTACCTGCTTTTATACTTATTATTCCGCTTACTATTTTGTTTGCCCCTATTGGCGTAAAAATTGGTAGCAAGCTAGATCAAAAACAATTAAAACGCGCCTTTGCCGTTGTATTAATGATAACGGGCATTCGTATGCTTATTCAGACTCTGGGAGCCTAAAACATGTTTAGCGACACGCAAATTCAAACTTTAAATCCGCCACAGCGATTACTCATGGGCCCAGGCCCAATAAATGCAGATCCACGCGTGCTACGTGCTATGTCGGCGCAGCTAATTGGCCAATACGACCCAGTAATGACCGCTTTTATGAACGAAACCATGGGCCGCTATCGCGAAATTTTTAAAACCAAAAACGAATGGACCATGTTAGTTGATGGCACATCACGCGCAGGCATAGAAGCCGTTTTATGCTCTATTTTACGCCCAGGCGATAAAGTACTGGTGCCCATTATGGGGCGCTTTGGCCACTTGCTTGCTGAAATAGCCGAGCGCGTAGGCGCAAAAGTACACACCATAGAAGTCCCGTGGGGCGAGGTATTTACCCCCGAACAAATAGAAAAAGCCATTGTTGATGTAAAACCCCATGTACTTGCTATGGTACAGGGCGATACCTCAACAACCATGAACCAACCCCTTGAACACATTGGCGATATTTGCCAAAAGCACGACGTATTATTTTACTGCGATGCCACCGCTTCGATTGTAGGTAACGATTTACCCGCCGATGAGTGGAAACTCGATGCGCTTTCGGTTGGTTTGCAAAAATGTTTAGGTGGCCCGTCTGGCTCTGCCCCTTTAACACTGAGCGATAAATGCGCCGATTGGATCCAAAAACGCAAAAAAGTAGAAGCGGGTATTCGTACCGCGCAGCATACCGACGGCACCGAGCCATTTGTACGCTCAAACTATTTTGATTTAGGCATGATCATGAATTACTGGGGCGAAGAGCGCCTTAACCACCACACCGAAGCCACCAGCATGCTGTATTGCGCATCAGAATGTGCTCGCATTGTTATTGAAGAAGGCGTAGATAACTGCGTTGCCCGCCACAAGTTACACGGCGATGCCATGCTAACGGGTATTCAAGCGCTGGGCTTAAACGTATTTGGCGACTTAAACCATAAAATGAACAACGTAGTGGGTGTTTATATACCCGAGGGCATTAATGCTGACCACGTACGCGGACAAATGCTAACCGACTTTGGTATTGAAATTGGCACCTCGTTTGGGCCGCTGCATGGCAAAATTTGGCGTATTGGCACCATGGGTTACAACGCCCGTAAAGATGCCGTATTACAAACATTGGCAAGCCTAGATGCCTGCTTACACGCCAACGGCTATAAAGGCCCTAAAGGCGAAGCCGCTATTGCCGCCCTTGCCCATTATAAATAAAAAAAGGATTTAGCATGACGATTGCAAGCCCCCTCCATGAGCCATTATTAAACAGTGAGCTGGCTAATAAATTTGCCGCGCGCGCGTTATTACGCTGTAAAACGCTAAGTGGCCTATCGCAAATGCAAGGTGGCATTCACCGTGTGTATTTATCTAAAGAGCACAAAGAGTGTAACCGTGTAACTGCCGCGTGGATGGCTGAGGCGGGCATGCAATCGTGGCAAGACGAAGTCGGCAATTTATGGGGGCGCTTAGCATCATCTAATCCAAACGCTAAACGTTTAATTATTGGCTCACACCTAGACACCGTACCAAACGCCGGTGCATTTGATGGTATTTTAGGTGTGCTACTCGGTATTGAAATAGCCGCCCTTGCACACACGCTTAGGCTTGATTTACCATTTCATTTAGATGTAGTGGGCTTTTGTGATGAAGAAGGCACTCGCTTTGCCACCACATTAATTGGCTCAAAAGCACTGGCGAACGAGTTTGACCCCCAGTGGTTAAATATACAAGATACAAACGGCATTAGTATGCGCCAAGCCATGCTTGATTTTGGCCTAACCCCTGATGATTACGCTAAAGCCGCCCTTAACAAAAACGAATTACTCGGTTATTGGGAAACCCACATAGAGCAAGGCCCAGTGCTTGAATCGGTAAACCAGGCGCTAGGGGTAGTAACCGCTATTGCTGGCGCCAAACGCGCTATGATCACCCTAAAAGGCCAAAGCGGCCATGCAGGCACTACACCAATGAACTTACGCCAAGATTCGTTAGTTGGCTGCGCCGAGCTTACCCTTGCCATAGAGCAGCTAGCAAAAAACGCGAGTAATGGTGAAGTAGCCACCGTAGGGCAAATTCATGCTCGCCCAGGCGCTACAAATGTTATTGCCGGTAAAACGACTATAAGCCTAGATGCACGCGCACAAAATGATGCCGACCTAGCAGTATTACTTAATGCAATACATACCCGCGCCAATCAAATTGCTACATCGCGTAATTTAACGCTTGATTGGCAATGGACACATGCGGCCGACGCCGTAGCGTGCGACACTCAAATTCAACAATTGTTTAGCAGTGCCTGTAAATTGAATAACCAAGCCTCGCCTTCACTTGCCTCTGGCGCTGGGCACGATGCCATGGCTATTGCCCCTATTTGCCCTGTGGGCATGCTATTTATACGCAGCCCTGGCGGGATAAGCCATCACCCCGCAGAAGCTGTTATTGATGAGGATGTAACAAAAGCCCTTAGCGTAATGTACAGCGCACTCATGCTGTATGTAAAAGAGTTAGAAAAGTAACTAACGGTTGTGTATCCGCAGGGTAGGCTATGTGCTGTTAGCTTAGCCCTGCGTATTAAACGGGGCTGTGGTTATTAATTAAAGCCAGTATTTAAAGTCGGTGTTTAAAACTTAATTAAGGCTTAAGCCAAGCTCATTTAAACTCGCTTCAAAGCGCTGCCATTTTCTATTTATTTTACGCTTAGCCGATGAGCTTACGTAATTACTAATAGGAAAAAACTCAGTATTACCAATATCATCAACAACAACACACCGCTCAATGGTGCCGTTATTATTAACACACGCTATATTGCGTGGTTTTATTTCTTTGGTGATCACTAAATTGTGCAATAAATAATCTTTTAAATTTAATAGTGGCTCGGCTAATGCTTCACTATTTGGCTGATTTAAATAATATTCTAGCGTTTTAGCCGGCTGATTATTTGCATCAATCACTAAGTCAAACACGTACCCTGTGCCAATATTGGTGTGTACCGTACCATGGTATCGCGCTAACAACTGCCACTGAATATTTCGGTTACTAAGTCGCTTATAATAAGCCAGCTCTTGGTCTTGCTCCTGCGAAAACCCTTCATGGCTTACTTTTATACATAAATTATGTGCCTCAGGGTGCCTGTAACACGTTCTATGCGCCCCTTTACCCACAATTAAATCGTCATTCAATGAGATCAAACCAATTTTCGTCCTAACGTAAATTTACAAATACCAATTCGCTTAATTAAGTAACCTGTTTTGAGGATTGGTATAAAACGAGGTAAATAACACGCCATAATATTGCACGCTTAGTATTTACATCAATTAATGCAGCTTTTAATACTATGTCAGTAATAAAGTAGGTACATTCGTTAAATAAGCCGGCCATTTTAACTATAAATCAGGGTTTATCAAGGTAAATTAGCTACAGTTTGGATGTATTAAAGGCTAAGGTAGATTTGCTTTTGTATTATTATTAAAACGAATACCAGGCTATTGAGATAAGGAAGAAGAACAAAAAATTTAGATTTATTCGCGGTAGCTAACCTAGTCTTACAAATAAATATTTAGATAGTAGAAGCCCCGTTTTTACTTTCTAAATACTCTGGTATATAGCTAAACCGACTTTGTATATTTGTATTCGCATGATACAACAGCTGCACATAAGCCACTAAAAGCTAAAATACAAACTGCAGAAACGGCACCCCAAATTGACATTATCATCACAGGTAAACCGGCATTTGGTGCAGACATAACTATTCCATTCCCTAAATCTTTAGGTGCGCCAAGGTTAGAAAAAACACCAAATAAACCAATGCAAATAGCTATAAAAAACAGTATATAACTCAAAAACCCAAGCACTCTAGAGGCGATAAGCAGGCCCTTAAGGTTTTCTGTTTTAATTGTTGAGTATGGGTAAAGTTTCATATATATCCTTAATTTAATTACTTTTATTATTTTTCCTGATCGAATGTTTATTATTCACACAAGCAAACATAAAAACAAGTAGGGGCAACTTAAAATAGCTAAATTCACCAAGTAGTTAGCCAAGCATATTAAATTTATAACTAAGTATTAGATGTATATTGAAATAAGAGAATTGCTTTAGCTAACCTTCGCTAAAAACATTTATTTTGCAGTTATTCGGGTGGCTACATAAAACTGCTTAAATGTCCTAATGGACCCGTAATTAATTTCATCCCTTAAAGGTCAGCAATGAAGTCTTTTTGTCTTTTATTCTTTACGTTAGCCACCAGCTTAGCCCATGGCGCGTATATTCCTACGTCTTGGTCTAAAGCTAAGGAAGTCGCTAGGGATGAGGTTTATTCTGGATATACGGTTACAAAATATTGTGGTTGTTCGTATAAGCCCAAGGGTGATAGTGGGGGTGTCATAGATACAGCTTCATGTGGTTATGATGGTTCTAAAGCAAAGTATAAAAACGCAATAACAGTGTTAGATTGGGAGCATGTTGTACCAGCTTCTTTAACACCAGCAAGGCACATGAATTGTTGGGTTAATGGTAGCCGTCACGAGTGTGAGAGAACTTCCAAAGAGGCTCAAGCCATTATATTTGATTTGCATAATCTTGTTCCCTCAGTAGGGCAGGCTAACCGTATAAGGTCTGACTCTAGGTATGGGATTATCGAAGGGGAAGCCAGAGAACTTGGGCAATGTGATTTTGAGTGGACTAAAGATATCGTAGAGCCTTCTGAGCGGATTCGAGGTGAATTGGCTAGGATATGGCTTTATATGAGTTATAAACATGGTGTGAATCTGTCTGAGGAAGAACGCTTAATGTTCCTTAGGTGGTCTCTTAACGATCCTCCTGATGACTGGGAGTTCATTAGGAATGCTAGGATAAAGGAGCTTCAGGGTAACTCTAACGCCTATGTCGATATGT
The DNA here is from genome assembly GCF_023161885.1 of Pseudoalteromonas sp. 2CM37A. NCBI lineage: Bacteria > Pseudomonadati > Pseudomonadota > Gammaproteobacteria > Alteromonadales > Pseudoalteromonadaceae > Pseudoalteromonas > Pseudoalteromonas sp. 2CM37A. The sequence continues at coordinate 223,275 of NZ_JALNTJ010000002.1, read as the reverse complement.
TTATCAAAGCACCAATAGAAGTACATAATGAACCTAAAGGTGAGCATTAGGTACTTAATGTTTATTCTTATTAATGGTTTCCACCCAAAGAGCTTTCGTATAACTCACTATACGGGCTCATGACGTTAAACTTATAGTATACAACATGAGGTATATAGTGGTTTACTGCATGGTGCTAATTCCCCTGTAGGCCTTATATATAAAGACTCTCAAGGGAATTACATAGGATAACTATAGGATAGGCTTAAAAGCCAATATCTTCCCACAGGTCCCTTTGTTTTTTCTTTTCTTTCGACAACCTTATTTTCTCTGAAGGTAATGTGTAGTCATATTTAATTTTATCCATGATATCGCTACTTGAAAGTTCATCTTCTGGGTTTTCTTCTTTGTATTGTTTTAAGTGTGCTAAAGCAAGGGTCCCACCAACTTTAAAAAACGTATCAAAGACATCAATCGCAAGGGCTTTAGTCGTTTCGTTATATCCATCAAAAAAGCTTTCATCAATAAAATGCTCTACAGGGAAGCCAAGGCGTTTTAATTCTTTAGATAAAGTAGTTGGTATATCTACACCTCTTGACTCAAAAACTGGCAATGCTTTGTCTTTTTTCTGAGGTATTAAACAGAACTCTGCTGCTAGCAATGGTAGATTGTACCTTTCTCGACATACCTGCTTAAAGTTGTCATCAGTTATCTCATCGCCTCTTTGAACTGACTGTTGAGCATTGTAAGGGAAGGGGATGTTTGAATGCTCTCTATTAAGTGTCGCAGGTGCAATCATAAGGTTAGAGGGGGTAAGCTTACCTACGAGGTCTCCTTTTCCCTTAAGTGGGTCTATGTGACACAAGTGGTATTCATAAGTTTTGGTAACTGTTTCACCATCGCTTTGAAATCCACACGCTTTACGATAGAACTTCCACAGGTGAATTAGACCTCTTAACTCATTGGTATCAGCAGGTATTGAGTTTGTACACTGACGTTGGAAGGCCCTACGTAACCATTGACCAAATGAGCTACTAAAGAACTTATAGTCAATGGTCTTAGTGTGGCAGTCTTGGCATATGCTTATCGTAGAGCGGCGCTGCTTACCTGTAATTGGATTAGTTGTTAATGCTTTTACTCTACGCTTACCGCACTCTCTACAGGTTACAGGGCGTTGTTTTGCCATTGAGGGGCTCCTTAATTCTCTCTATATTTTATGCACTAATATAATTAGCGAACGAATCTAAGTGCCGTGTCGCTCGTGCGGGGATTCTGGTGTTTTGGGAAGGTATATTACTTTTCTTGCTTCGATTCTTTCACTATGCGGCTTACTGAACTTACAGCAATATTATGTTTAGCTGATGTTTTACGTACAGAGAGACCACTATTTATATCTTTCATGACTTCTTCTCTGTTTATGGTAGCGCTACGACCTTTATAAAGCCCTTTCTTCTTTGCTGCTTCAATGCCTTCACGTTGACGCTCTAATATGAGTTCACGTTCAAATTGAGCCACTGCACCAAGCATTGTAAGCATTAGGTTGTTCATTGAGTTTTCACCACCAGCGGTAAAGGTTAAATTTTCTTTTATAAACCTTATTGTGACTCCTTTGGCTTTTAGGCTTTCAACTATCTCTAGCAAGTCTTTGGTGTTGCGGGCTAGCCTATCCATAGAGTGAACCACTACTTCATCACCTTCACGAACATGGTTCATCATAGCGTTTAGCTGTGGGCGTTCAGTGCTTTTAGCTGAGGCCTTTTCAATGAACTTCTTATCGTAAGCCACATCAACCAATTGTCTATCAGTGGACTGTTGAGAGGATGAAACTCGAATATATGCGATAGTTTGATGGTTACTCATCTATGAAGTGTTCCTTTATAAATCTAAGACCCATAAATATTACTGTGCCGTTAATTTAAAATCAACCCTAATGAGAACGGTTTTAAGCACTTTTGTAGTGTTCTCATTTAGCATACTTAATTGAGAGTATTAAATGGAATTTATACTTTGGATTAGAGCAAGGAATTGAGTGAGTTTTGTTGTTGCTAGCCTCTCGCTAGGTAACTACCAAGTATGGATGAAAAGGCTTCTTAAGATAGTACCTAACAGAAAAATGAAACTTCCATCCACCCATCTTTTTGAGACGTAAGGGTACGACGCAATCGCTAAGCCTATCTAGTACCCCAAACTCCCCCCCCTCTATGGGTATTAATTATTGGAATAAATTTCAATTTGAACTATCAAGCTTGATGAATTTGACTCAGCTAAACCTGATAGGCAGTGTCATATTAGTTTCGAGTATTGAATACCCCAAAAGAGGGAGCGATTAATGATATCCAGTTTCTTATGTCGTTAGCATTTTTGCCATGCGCTCTAAATCACTAGCCACATCATTAAATCCAAAATAGTTTGTTGGATGCTCATACATCATATCGAGATGCCTCTCTGAAGGCTCATAATTAGGTAATCTTGAGCGTAGTTCATCGCGAAGCAACATAGTATCGACTCTAAATCTGCGGTCATACTCAGCGTTTCTTTCACTACTTAAGCGCATCATGTTATTTGTCTCCTCATGCCAATCAGCTTGTCGTTGCTTCTCTGACTGTGACGAACTAGCAGGAGAACGCCTCCTCATCATGTTTAGATCATCTTCCCGCTTATACCTTTCTATAAACTCTCTAAGATTTTTTACAACTTCGAGGGTTTTATCTTTTAGTGCAAGCTCGTCAGAGTCGACCACAGACTGTACCTTCTCATCATATTTAAGAGCCCTATCTTTATAAGATTCTGCTTGCTCAGTTTTTAATAATAAACGCTCTTTTAAAGTATCATTTGCAGATTTTATCTGCTCTATTACTGCTGTGTATCGCCACTTTACACAAAAGTAAGCTAACCCAACCATAAGGGCAGCAATTATTAAGAAGGAGAACGGGGCTTCAGAAACAACATCCCATTCCTTTGCAATGTATTCTAATAATTTATCCACTCAGGTTCCTTAGGGAGTTGATGATTTAATTGTGCGTAAATATCTTACTTCTCACTATTAGCACGTCCATATGTAGTTTTAACAGATTACTTAACGTATTGCTATTATTAAGCTTTATATTGCTTGATGGCTAATAATAGGCGAACTGATGGTGTTTCGAGTTCTCTGAGTTCTGTTTAACTAATAATTTTGTCGCTAGGTTTGTTATAGTAGCGTTTGCTTTTTTAATAAGTAGGTGTAGGGCTAAGCTTGCTAATTATTAAGCATCCACCTTGAAGCTCATCCCATCACCTGAGGTCCATACCTCAGTATCCTCATCATAGCTTAAATGTATATCGTCACCTTCATTCACTAAGATATCAATAGATTTCTTGCTAGGGTAAAGCACGATAGTCTTCAGTTGCCGCTTAAGGTGCTGGTGGAGTTTAAGTCGCTCAGATTGCTTATTGATATTCGCTGTGAGTTCCGTAATGTCTATAGACTCATTGTTAACAGCCTTGGCTGCTTGTATGTCAGCTAGCTCTCTATTTATCTCGTTGATGCGACTCTCTTTGTCACGGATAGCCTTACTGATGTATGTACTGAAGCCATTCTCATCAATGTCTTTAATAAGCTTATCTATTTGCTTCTGTATTGTGACCAACTCACCTTCAAGACTCAGTGTCTTAGCGGTATCTTCAGGCTTTTTAGCATAGGTTTTTAGCAGCTTTTGTAGAGCTATTAAGATAACCCATTGGGTATAGTAGTAACGGTGACTCACATACTTACAACCACCACCATATCTAGCTAAGCTGCACACTAAATAATACCCACCTTTTGGTGAGCTCCCCTTATTAACGAATTGCACTGAGGAGCCACATTCGCATGATATAAAACCAGAGAATATGTTCTTAGTGGAACCCTTCTTGATGGAGCCTGTACTCCCAACGCGTCTGCTTTTTATGGCTGCCTGTGATTTGTACCATAAATCTTCTTCTATTACTTGTGGGTAATAGTCTTTAATGACCACACCTGTAGCCTCACGTTTACCTTTTGAATTGGTGACGTGCGGGTGATATTCACCAAGGACCATTCTCCCATTTAGAAGCTTAGTGATAGTAGATGTATGCCACTGAGTTGCCCTTGAGCTAATAGGGGGGATGCCCTCATTGTTTAATCTTCTAATAATAGCTGCTCTACCATAGCCCTCAGCAGAAAGTAGAAATATGTATCTAACTATAATGGCTTTTACTTCTGAGACTAATATCTCTTTTTTATCGTCACTGTAGTGTAACCATGATGGTAGAGGGGATCCCATGGGCTCTGAAGCAGCTCTGCTCTGTTTTTTATGCCATGCATCGCCTACACGTTTGCTCTTTGTTGCAGACTCCTCATGAGCTCGACTCATAGACACTAAGGAAAGCATTAGGGCGTTCATATTCATTTCACCCTTTTTATAAACCTGTCTATCCATGAGGGTGACGACTGTTATCCCTAGGTCTACGATATTCATCAGGAGCATGAGGGAAGTCTCAACGGGCTGTCTACTCATGCGGTCAAAGCTCTCAATGAGTAAGTAGCTACCTTCCTCTATGACACCTTCTTTAACTGCTTCTATAAACTTACCAAGCTCACCATCAGTGGAGTTTTTACCCTTATAGCCACTAACCCCTAGGTCTCTAAATGATAAGCTCTGAAGCTCTAATCCGTTGCTATTTGCGTATTCTTGAGCGCTTTCTAATTGACGTTTGAGGCTTCTGCCTTCGATTTGACCTTTTGTACTGAAGCGGATGTAACTGTATGCCTTGTTCATAACTCTTATGTAAAACTCGATATAAATGTAGTGAAAAATATATAGGGTCCATTAGGGTATTATAAACTAATTATAGGGCCACCCGTTTTAATTTTTATAGTTACTCAATCGTTACCTTTGCATCACTTACCCATGTTTCGGTTATCGCCTCTTCGTTTTTATCAACCAAATACGCGCGTATGCTTACGGGGTCGTTATTGCTCTGTTTGTAGTCAAATGCTAATCGCCATTGGTTGGTACCCACTATTGGGTAAGCACCAATTGGCTCAAGTATTTCGCCGTTACTGGCTTCAACAATAGGCTTTATGCCACTTTCTCTATCTAGGCCTTTAAATACTGGGCCTTCAAAATCAATCACCATTTTGTTTACGCCCTCAGGAATAGGCTGGCCAGGAATTCCGCCCTGCCCTTGGCGAGTATTAACAACACTTGCTAGTTTTTTTGATTTTGGATCGAGTGGACGCCACTCAATATCATAAGAAAAGGTAAACTCATCGCCTTTACGTACCTCTTTTTCAGGCACCCAATAAGCAACAATGTTATCAAACGTTTCATCTTTAGTTGGGATTTCGATTAGCTGCACAGCGCCTCTCCCCCAATCGCCCGTAGGCTTGATCCACGCTGATGAGCGCTTATTGTAAAACACGCCGTCGTCTTGGTAGTTATTAAAGTCACGATCTCTTTGGATTAAACCAAAGCCTTTAGGGTTCTCATCAATAAAGCTATTGGTCGACACCGACTGCGGATTATTTAACGGTCGCCAAATATACTGGCCCGACCCAGTATGAATCGCTAAGCCATCGCTGTCGTGAATTTCTGGGCGCCAGTCTTTCGCTACCGTTTTATCTTTTTCTGAGTACCAGTACATGCTGGTTAGCGGCGCTATACCTAAGCGCTCTACATCGGCGCGCATATACAAATTAGCACTTACAGAGGTAACATGCCCTTTGGCCTCTTTGTTGTCTTTACTTAAACCAAACCGATAAGCACCTGTAACAGAGGGCCCCTCAAGCAATGCCCACACAGACATGCTCTCACCTTTATTTTCTGCAGGACCTAACCAAAATGCCGAAAAGCGTGGAAATTCTTCTGGCTCACTCATACCGGTATTAATTGCAATACCGCGAGCCGACAACCCATATTGTCCCTGAGGGCCATCAGTTCTAAAATAAGACGCCCCTAAAAACGATATCCAATCTGGTTTTATATCAGGGCGCATAATTCTAAAGCCTGCAAACCCAAATCCTTCTGGCAGATCGTGGGCAGGGCTATCTTCAGGCATATCAAAAAGCGCATTACTAAAAGGCAGTTCTTTAACGTTGTTTTTATCATCTCTGATGAAAATACTTACCGGCTCAGGAAAATATCGCCCAGGGTAAAATAATTGTACCGGTGCCTTTTTGCCATTTGGGTAGAGGGTTTCATCTTCTTTAAAGCGTATTTTCCAATGTTCGTCATAGGTAATTTTATCAATAAGCTCAGGTGCTGGCACTTCCACAGGCGTATAAGGCTTTTTGGCAGAGGCTTTTGCCATTGCTTTTAAATCTTCAAAAGTAAACTTAGCACTTGCTTGTGCTTGCGCCGCGTGTAACGACACAGAGGAGGCAATAATAGCGGCAATAAATAACTTTAACTTCATAAAAAGTATCTCTAATAAAGGGAGTCTAAAAATAAGCGCCCATTACGAACGCCTAACTTAAAATGCTTGTAAAGATATTACACACCGCAATATGAACTCGCGTTTACTAAAATAACGTTATTTGGCGAAGCTTTTATGCTTAGCTGTGTTTAGGGGAGATTGTATTTGAGTAGTTGCGTTTGAATAGTTGCGTTTGAATAGCTGTATTAAATAAATGCGGCTGATATAACTTTTACTTAGTTAAAGCCAGTTAGTACTTTAAAATCGAAATACTGATCTGTGCGTCGCTGCTACGCTTAGTATAAATACCTGATTAATGCAGGCTTGTGAACAAGAACTGAGAAGTCGAGTAGCATATTCAATCCTTTTTTAGCTTATAACACCCACTTAAAAGTGTTAAGCGTGAGGAATTGCCATTACATTGGTTTGCTATGTATTAAAGGCCACCACATAAGTCTAAAAAATTCCCTGTCGAAAACGATGACTTTGCTGATGAAAGCCAATAAATAGCTTCAGCTACCTCCTCAGGTTCACCTCCACGCTTAAGAGGAATAAGCTCCTTTAACCTTTCTACTCTTTCAGGTTCACCACCATCAGCGTGCATTTGCGTATTAATTAGCCCAGGACGCACACAATTAACTCTAATTCCTTCACAGGCAACCTCTAGTGATAAACCTTTAGTGAGTGTATCTATAGCCCCTTTTGAGGCAGCATAATCAATATATTCATTCGGTGAACCTGAACGAGATGCCCCCGATGAAACATTTACAATAACACCACCTTTTCCGCCATGGCGTGTAGACATACGCTTTATGGCCTCTCGACAGCACAAGAAGTAACTAGTCACGTTGTTTGCTAAAATAGTATTAATTCTTTCAGCCGTTAAATCCTCCAAACGCGACTGCTTACGTAAAATACCAGCGTTATTAACAAGTACTGATAAAGGACCTAGCTCGGCATCAATTTTTTTAAACAGTCTTAGCACATCTTTCTCAACCGAAACATCTGCTTGGACTGTAATACAACGATTACCCGCAGCCCTAATATCGCTTGCGACAGCTTCGGCCGAAGCTAGATTAGACTTGTAATTGATACAAACGGCATACCCTTTTGATGCAAATAATTTAGATGTAGCAGCACCAATACCTCGACCTCCGCCCGTTATTAAAACCACTTTTGTGTTATTCATAAGTCATCCTTAAATAATGATGATGGAGGAATATGGAATGCATTACTAAACAATAAGTAGTTGGCATAAATTAGCAATACTTAGCAAGAAGCTGCATTTTGTGCACAAGTTTTCTTTATCCCTAACTCTTCGTGAAAATTCATTGTGACATTAAAAGTCAGTACAAAAATAATAAAACCTAACAACCAGAAATTAAGCTCTTTTAATTTAAACCTTCCACGCCAAAACGCTGTTACAAAAATGAAAAAATATCTTATAGTGAAAAGAAACGTGATAAAGAGAAACACAAAAATAATAATTCCAGCTGTACTCATAAGTCTCCAGAGCAACTAACGAGCTTGTAAATTAACTCGTTTTAAATTTATTTTTATTAATGAATCAACCATAGCCGAGTTCCTATTTTGGTTCAATCAGTTATAGATATTGCACATAAAATATAAGAAGAGAATTTGCGGCTGTTTTAATGGACGTTTTAGAGGGAATTATAGGTGCTTGATTGGCGTATTTTGGTATAAAGGGCTCCCCCTTTTTTTAATGCATCATGTTTTTCAGCTTTCTCATTTATGAACAAGGCAATACAGTTGTGGCAGCAGAAAATAAAGGCGTTCATATTCGTTTTATCCTGTAAGGCCAACTTTTTCATGTCTCTCTGACCGTATTATTCCGCTTTTTATTTAAATGAAAACAGACTTAATAAACCCGAGCCGTTTACTTTTTTATAAAGTTTTTTGTCGCCTATCGGGCTATCTATTATTACTTTTATATCGTCAGTTTAGTTCAGCTTTTTACGTGATTCATTTTCATGAATTTAACCTAACTTAATGTTATAAATAATAATTTACGTAAAAGTTAGAATGGGTATCATCCTAACTCTTCTTTATATTTCATTGATACTCATTAATGTTTCTCTGAAATCTTTGGTACTTTCCCAACCAAGTATACCAATAAAGCTCGTTGTTAAGTTTCTAGGTAATTCATTATATGTGTCAAAGTCGAATACAATATTTGGTTTATATTGTTGGGAATTTACGTTGAGTAAATTAATTATTTCTTTCGTCGGCTTTCTAAGTCTTTCTCCATCCTCTAGATGGTTATAGTGATTTCTGCCTGCATAAATAATTAAGCCCGCAGGTATTTCTCTAATTATTTCACCAACAGAAAATTTACACGCCTTCTCTGAAAGGTTAGGAAGTGGCGAGGTGTTTTGGTTGTTTTCTGAATACAGCTCAATTCCTTTACAAGCTATCTGCAAAAGAGAACCATCAATAATTGATAAAGCGAATTGTTCATTAGTTAGGTTTTCAATTGCAGCATCCGATTTTTCTTTCTTTAGTTTTATTTGTTTTTGTTCAAGCCATGCTGCGTGGTCTCGAGCGATTACTTCTTTCGGATTGTTTCGGTTATGGACAAAAATTGGAGGCATAGAGTCTTTAAACAGATCGTTTATAATTACATGATAATCAGCTCTCGCTTCAAACAACCTTTTAACTACACTTTCGACCGCTTCTAAATAATTGTGAATCAAACTCTATCCTTGATTTGAAATATAACAACTTATTGAACACCACTCAGGGGATTTATAACACCCCAAAACGGCGTATATTACAGTATTCAATAATTCCACTTAATAACTTTAATGTAAACAAGTAATTAGCCCTATTATAAAAGTGATATGTGATAAGGAACTAAAACCGTGTTAATTAAGGTTATTTGTATCAGTAAGTGTTGAGAATGAGGGTTAACACCACGGGGCAAGTACATAGAGCATTTTAAAAGGAGTTTACAGCGCTGTCTTTGCACCATAGTAAATAAAGCTATTGCGAGGGTGTTTACTTAGCCTCAAAATTTACATTATTAAAATACGGGTTTTGTGTGAGGGCTTTAATTACGCTAATGCTGGTAAGTTCTATAAGCTTTAGCTCGCCGCTTACATTAATGGCAATGCACTCTTGTTTGAGTGCATTGCGTTTTGTATCAGTTGCTACACCACATACACTATCACCATTTTTTAAAATAAGCTCAACGCTTAAATGGTGCATACAGGCAATTTCGATGTAATCGTAATGGTGGCAACTGATCATAACGTCCTCTTTATATATTATTTAGCAGGTTTAAGTAGCATTAAAGTGGCAATAACAATTAAGTTACCTACATACCATAAATCTTTAATTACAAATTGCCCTAAACGCTCTAATAACGTGCTTGAGCTAAACGCGCCGTTTGCGGTAATTAAAAATGTTTGGGTCATTAAAAATACGCTTAAACACGCTAAGCCACTAACAATAATAAGCTTTTTATTATTAAGTAAAATGCCTATGCCAAGTAACACTGCAAATAATACATCAAACCCACCAATGATATTTGATGCGCCTTGTACGCTAAATACCGTGTATAACCACGACATAAACGGTGAGGTTTCTATAAGTCCTACAATGGCTTTGGCTTCAAACTCATAAAATTTCATGCCGCCAATCCACAGTAAAACCATAGCAACCGGTATAAAGTTTAAAAGTACGTGTTGTTTGTCTGTTAGTTTATTTTTATAAAACAAAAATAAATACAAAGGGATGATAGCAAAGTATTTAATTATGCCTTGCCCACTGCCAATAATTGGAAAGCCGCCTAACTGTGCCATCCAGCGGTTACTAGCAAATAAGGTAAGTAAAGGCACTATGCTAACAACTAACACGAGTATAAGTGCAGGCATCGGCTTTATTAATTTTAAATGCGCAGCTAAGGTGGTGACTGCCAACGCAATCATAGCGGTGCCTGTGAGCAAACCTAATGTATTGTTACTTAGTAAGGTATCAAGTTCATAAAAACTAAAGGTAGCTGAGAGTGTGTTTGGGTTTGCACCTAAAGCAAACGATACACCAAGTAATGCAAAGCTGAGTGTAAGTAAAAAGGTGAGTGCGTTATTTGTGTGTGTTAAGTTCATTGTGTGCCCATTAAATCTGTAATGGCTAATAAAGACCTAATTTTTACAAAAAGTGATTCAACTAAAATTAAATTTTTAAATACAAGGAAGGACATTTTGGTTTTTACGTTTACAAAAGCCACGCCCGAAAAGAGGTTTAACCTGAGCTTTGGTTAAGAGATTTAGATATAGTTGGTTAGTAATGTTACTGGGTCTGTTTTCTCTAGCTAGAAATTTTAAGTGAAAACAAGGCGTATTTGCGCGTCAATAGCTAGCCTATTGCAAGTAAATTCAACGCAGTTAGCGCTAAAAAATAGCTGCTTGAGATAGATTTATTAGCCAAGGCTCAGGTTATTAATTATGTCTTAGAAAACTTACTATGGTAGAGCACCTTGAGGTGGCCGGCTTATTTTTAACTGAGCAACAGCATAATGAAAGGGTTGACGAGCAATACGATTGCTCTCATCTCATACAGTTTAATGGTGATACTATAGGTACGCTAAAGTACAAAATATGGGGTAGCCACATTGAAATAATGCAATTGCAAATACACCCCAACCATCAAAATAAAGGCTACGGCAGAGGCGTTATTGAGCAAGTAATTAAAACTGCAAAGTTAAAGCCTATCAAACTAACAGTACTTAAAAACAACCCTGCTAAAGCACTTTATACTCGACTAGGCTTTAAGATCACTGGGGAAGATAACTATGAGTACCATATGCAAACTCAGCCAATTAATAACTCCCGCCTTAAAACCTAATCACTTTGATTTTTAAAATCTTTTTTTCTGAAAATGGTTAGGTGCCAGCCCCATTTAAGCGAGCCTAGCCTTAAAAATACCGTAGAAAACAATGAGCCTAAAATACACCAAATATAATCAATACTTAAAGTAAACAACGCTGCATATACAAGTCCGCCAATTAAACAGGCAGAGGCATAAGGTTCGTTTCGCATAACCGAGGGCAACTCACGACAAATTACATCGCGTATAAGCCCACCAAAAATACCGGTTGTTACACCCATAGTAATGGCGATTAACATACCTGTGCCGCTAATCAGCGCTTTTTCGATCCCCATAATATTAAACAGACCCATGCCTATGGCATCGACGAATAAAAAATAAGAGTTATTTACATGAGGCAAGTAACGTACAAATAATATTGTGGCCACAATGGCGGCGTAAGTTGAGTATAAATATTCGGGCGTAGCAATCCAAAATACAGGCTTATTTAGCAAAATGTCTCTGAGAGTACCGCCGCCAAGCGCTGTGACAGTAGCCACCACTACCACCCCAAAACCACTTATGTTTTTTTCGTAGCCTAGCAGTGCTCCTGCAACCGAAAAAAAAGCCACTCCAAGCAGCCCCAGCACCATAAAGTATTCAGCAGTCATGTGCATTCCCTTTTAAATTTTATACATTGGTGTATCAATTTATATGCCAGATGTAATTAGCAAAAGCCAAAAGCGAGGATTAAAAGTACATTTAAAAACAATGGGTTAATAAATTTTTGATAAAATTAATGATGGGTTATTGTGATATGCGATATTTAAAAAGGTAATTATTTTAAAAGTGAGTAGTTTTTACACATTTTTTATTTTTAGCTGAGTCGCCTTTTTTAGTGCCCACCAGCACTAGGGTCTGTTGACCTTTCGAGGTTAAATTTGCAGCTGCCCTTCGGGTTCTGCCTAGGGACAATTTACTCTTTGTTGCTCAGTTTTTACTTAGCCCACTAGGTTACAAACCTCGCGCCGCGATTAAATTGCCCCTAGTTTGAACAAATTTAATCGGCAAAGGTCAACAATTTCAACCGCATGGCATTGTTCTTTTTTCATATAATGCCATTGTAAAAATACCCTCAATAGGACAAATGCAAATAAGTATAAAAATTGATGCAGCAAAGGCTGTTCAATAAATACCTCTACCCAAAATAAAACTATAACTGCGATAAATGTGTTGAAACCAAGCGTCCAAAGTAGTTTTGCGCTGGGTGTTTTTTTGTACCTTGTTAGTTTTTTCATAAATCCCTTTAAAGTATTATCCTTCGCTGAGTATTACTATTGCTAAATATTACTCACTTTTGTTCCCGCTAAATGATCATGTAAACAGCGTTTATCTTTTCCAAATATAAATGATGGATTAACAAAACCAGCAATGAACTGACCTACCGAAGGGACCAGTGATAACAGCTGCATAGGTAACATGCGTTTAAAGTAAATAGTTATAAAACTTGCTTTTGTGCCGTCTAGGTTTTCTATACGAATAGACATACAGTATTTACCAATAGTTTGTCCGCATTGATACATAAGGTAGGCATGAAGCACTAACGTAGAAAACACACCGTAAACAAATAAAAATGCAGATAAACCCAGATTTGGTTGGCTTAAGTTATCAAAACCGATATACATTATTACAGGTATAAAAAATGCTATACCTAATAGGCCGTCAATAATAGCAGCAACAAGCCTGTCCCCGCGTGATGCTTTTTCTCCCACTATTTTTAGGTCGGCATTGTGTGCGGGATCTTGCGCTTCTCGGGTTTTTATAAGCTCGTCTATTTCTTTTGCGCGCTCAGGAAAACGTTCTCGGTCAATGACTTTTGCGCTGGAGTAAAGTTCATCTAATGTGTAGGTAGAAAAGTCTATTGGGGTGTCCATGCTTGGGGTATTCCTTTACGTAATTTATCTCAAAGTAGCATAGCTTTAGTAATTTATTCAATATCTTAAATTAAAGACTGGCGTAGCTTTTAGCCTTTAGTTTTTAGCCTTTAGTTTTTAACTTTTAACTTTTAGCTTTTAGCTTTTAGCTTTTAGCTTTTAACTTTTAGCTTTAGCTTTAGCTTTAGCTTTAGCTTTAGCTTTAGCTTTTAGCTTTTAGCTTTTAGCTTTTAGCTTTTTGAGCATAAAAAATGGCGCTAAAAAGCGCCATTCAAAAAACAATTAAATTAAAGCGCTAGGCTTAAAATTTTCTTCGCTTTAGCTATGTCAATATCGCCATGTTCGCCAAGGGCTGTCATTCCGTTACGCTCAAGGTTGTTGGCAACGGCTTCAACCGCGTCTTCACCTAGGTCGTAATCGCCAAGTTTTGTTTTAATGCCCATTTGCTCAAAAAAGTCTTGAGTATGTTTAATGGTTGCATCAATCAGCTCGTTTTTGTCTTGCATATCAAGGCCAAATACACGCTCGCCTAACTGAATAATTTTAGCGCGTTTTTGCTCTTGCTGAACAAACATTAGCGGCGGTAATACAATCGCAAGTGTTACAGCGTGATCTAAGCTATAAAGCGCTGTTAGCTCGTGGCCAATCATATGCGTAGACCAATCTTGCGGTACGCCTTGGCCAATTAAGCCATTTAGTGCCATCGTTGCCGACCACATTACGTTTGCACGAACATCGTAATCTTCTGGGTTTTCAAGGGCTTTAGGGCCTTGCTCAATTAGCGTAGATAAAATTCCTTCTGCAAAACGGTCTTGCAGTGGCGCATTAACTGGATACGTTAAGTATTGCTCAATAACATGTACAAACGCATCAACTACACCGTTAGAAATTTGGCGAGTTGGCAGTGAGAATGTATACGTAGGATCAAGCACAGCAAATTGCGGTTGCACTATTGGCGTACCAAAGGCACGTTTTTGCTGGGTTTCTTTACGGGTAACAACCGAGTTACCGTTGCTTTCTGAGCCAGTAGCCGGAAGCGTTAATACCGCGCCAATAGGTAATGCACTTTTTACTTCTGCGCCATTAACTAAAATATCCCAGCCGTCGCCTTCGTATTTTGCTGCTGCCGCTACGTATTTAGCGCCGTCGATAACACTACCGCCGCCTACAGCTAATATAAAGCTAACGTTTTGCTCTTTCACAATTTCTACAGCTTTTGAAAGTGTTTCGTAAGTTGGGTTTGGCTCAACTCCCGAAAACTCCACAAAGTCCACACCTTCAAGTGCATTTACTACATCGTCATATACGCCGTTCTTTTTGATCGAACCGCCACCGTATAAAAACATGACCTTGCCTTGGCTTGGTACGCGGCTTGCGATCTCATTAATTTGATCTTTGCCGAATAAAATCTCGGTGCGGTTTTTAAATGCAAAATTTAACATATTTGTACTCTACTTGGTTACGGGGCTCAGCCCCTGGTGCTCATTGCTTTATAAAATGGGAATTAATAGTTAACTTTCAAGTAATTAATTACCTATTTTATAAATTAAATATGAAAACGGTTAATGTCTAACTGAACGAGCGCAAGTGTACGCGCACTTTACAATAACTAGAATTCAGTTAATCTTGCTTTACCCATCGGATTTCTGATACCTAATGTTTTATGTCTTATTTTGTACAATTACGCACCTTTGTTGAGGTATATCGTTGTAAAAACATCTCTCGGGCTGCTAAAAATTTGGGGCTGTCGCAACCAGCTGCAACCGCGCATATACAAACAATGGAGTCGGTGGTAGGTAAATCGTTATTTGAGCGGCGTCACCGAGGCGTAGAACCAAGTAATGCCGCCCACGATTTAGCAGGCCAAGTGGCAAATCACCTTGATGCTATAGAGCAAAAAGTCGCCTCTGTACGCACCCGTTCAAACGATGTGAGCGGAACGATTACACTAGCCGGGCCCGCCGAATATATTAGTTATGTTGCCTCTGCACAGCTGGCAAATTTGTTACAAGCAGGCAATGTTGATGTGGTCGTGCTGCCTGGTAATCGTGAGCAAATTTATTCAGCGCTCGACACCGGCGTTGCCGATATGGCTATTACAGCCTCCCTGCCCGATAACAAAATTTACGACTTTGAAGTGCTCGACAGCGAAGAGCTAGTACTGGTGGCGCACCGTTTATTAGCGCAAAGCTTAGAGGGGAAAACCATTACGCCAGCACTTTTAAATACGCTGCCGGTGGTCAGTTACGACAGTCAATTACCGCTTATACGCCAGTATTTTGATACTGTATTTAAACAAAGCTGTACGTCAAAAATAATTGCTCGCTGCCCCGACATACGCGCGCTCGCCGGCATAGTAAGAACCGGTGTAGGCTATACCGTGCTGCCTGATTATATATGTCATGACGATATTCAATCGGGTAGATTAATTAAACTTGGTCCGCAAGGGCCGGAAAACAATTTGTACTTAGCGTGGCGTAAAGGGGCGCTTGCTCACCCGCGGCTTAATTATGCCCGCGATGTGTTAATGGCTTTTTCTAATATTAATAAATACGCAAAATAGTTTTTTGACTTATACCAATCCGCATAATTAAGTGATCTATTTTGAGGATGGGTAAACGTGATGATAGCAAGGCAAAAAATTCGCTATTTAGTTGTTCTAAATGAGAATTTTTTAACGCAGATAGCGACACGTTTAGCCCCTGAAAATGATTATGTATTATTACGGATTGGTATTGAACGCTGGTTATTTAATAAAATAGCCAACCGCGCGCCATTGCCCACTGCTTTTACTTAATGTAAGGGTTTCAACCGCAAGCCTTGCTGAAAATTGCGTTTTAAATTGCACAATAAGGTATTTACCTTGCGGGGCACCAGGTAAAGATGAGTAAGCATTAGCACTTATTTGTTCTCGCGTAGCCACTTTACCTAGTGGCGCACGCACTGTGTTTAGGGCGCTTTTCCAGTTTGCTTTACTTAATTGCGATTTA
Organism: Pseudoalteromonas sp. 2CM37A; assembly: GCF_023161885.1. NCBI lineage: Bacteria > Pseudomonadati > Pseudomonadota > Gammaproteobacteria > Alteromonadales > Pseudoalteromonadaceae > Pseudoalteromonas > Pseudoalteromonas sp. 2CM37A. The sequence continues at coordinate 207,128 of NZ_JALNTJ010000002.1, read as the reverse complement.
AATAACGCATCGGCTTGTTGCCAACTTTTTGTGTATTCACCCGCATCAATTAACTGTAACCAGTTTATTGCTACGGGCATATTTTTAGTGGTTTCGGCCCACACTGAGCAGCTTATAAACAAGCATAAAATTAAAATGAGGGGTTTCATCATTCTTCCTTTTAATCTGGCGTTAAAAGTAAATATAGATACTCCAAATTACAACACATTGGTTAAATGGTTAACCCCTAATATTAAAAACTTTTGCAAATAAGTGCCTTACTCTCCTTTAATTTTTAAAACCTGCGCGTAAGTGCAATCGCTTAACATAGAAAAACCATGCGAGGCTTGCTCTTGGCCTATTACAAATGGATGCGCTGCCTCGGGGGCTCTATTTTTAAGTTGCTTTATGCGCTCAAACGAACCATCGCGTTTAGGGTGATTTGATATAAACACATCTACACCGGCTTGCATTGCCAGATTGCCAAAACGTTTAGCGGCGACACTGTAAGCGCTAATTCGCTCAATATCAGGCCCATAGTTTAGCCCAGTCCCTCCCCACAGGCTTAGCATATGTTTTTTGCCGTTATCGTATACTGGGAACAACAACGAAATAGTGCCAGGGGTGTGTCCAGGCGTTAAATGAACGCCAATGCTAGTATCGCCAAGCGTAATTGTATCAGCCACTTTTGTGCTTATATCTCTTGTTGGCCGTTTGCCCCAACGTGGGCTTTCAAAATCAAGCTTTGGTTGTTCTAAGCGTCGCCACTCAACCTCACTCATAACAACACGCGGTTTGTATTTATTAACTAAGTACTCTTGCCCACCGTAATGATCACCATGCCCATGGCTAATAATTAAATACTTAATATCTTCGGGGTTTAAGCCTAGTGTGAGCAAACCTTTTTCAATGTAATTTTTAGCTTGTTCGTTGTTATTTAGCGCATCAATAACAATAAGCCCTTGTGATGTTTTAACTACCCAACTTGCCACTCCACCAGTACCTACATAATAAAGGTTGTCAAACACTTGTGTAGGTTCAATCGTTGATGAGCGCCGTTTACTACCTAACTTTTTACTGCGCTTTTTACCTTCATTATTAGTGCGAACACGCTTTGTTAAATCACGTAACGGGTTTTGTATATCGCATAAGCTTGTTAACCCCGGAAACTCATCAGCGTACTGCATGCCTTTTTCGACATAATCTTGCGCTGTTAATTGTGTATTTTGCGCAATAGCTGGGTGCGTAGCTAAAAAGCTGAGTACCACAGCAGAGAATATAAATTTTGGCATAAACACCCCTTATAGTTTTGTATCTATAGCTAGCCAGTAGCGTCGGCCATCTTCTACATAGCCGTATTCATCGTAGCTGGTTGCTTTATCAAATATATTGTAAATACCAAACATAACTTTAACGTGACCGTTTACTTGCCACGCACTGCCTATATCTGCTGTTGCAATAGAAGGGGCTGAGGTTAAACGGCTAGTTATAGAGGCTGCTTCGGTTTCTTTACCGCGGTAATTAGCACGTGCCCACGTATTAATATTATCGCTTACATCCCAGTTAATATTTAGCGTTGCTAAATGTTTAGGTATTTGCGTAAGTGGCTGGCCTTTATTGTCGCCACTGCGTTGCTCAGAAAACGTATAGCTGTAGCTAGTTGCAAGGGTAATATCTGCACTTAACATTGTTTCTATATTTAGCTCAGCCCCATAAGTCACCGCTTTATCAATATTGATGTTATAGCGGTCAGTTTCATCACCACACACTGTGATAGGACATAAAACGGTGTTAATTTTGTCTTCAAAGCTATTATGAAAAACCGTGATATTAGTTTGAAAATCACTGTTAGCATAATACACAGCCGCTTCTTTACTGACGGATGTTTCGGGCTCTAGGTCAGCATTTCCATATAAATCGCCACCGCGGCTGCTTTGGATCCAATTAGGGCTAAGCTCGCGTAAATCTGGCGCTCTGTAACCGGTAGCTACGCCCGATTTAAAGGTCCATGCCTCATTAATATTCCAAACTCCGTACAGGCGTGGACTCAAGTGCGAATCAAACTGCTCGTTATCATCAACTCGTAAACCCGTGGTAAGGGTAAAATCGGGGTGTAAGCTCCACTCATCTTCAGCAAATAGCGACCATTGTTTGTTATCTATTTTAGTAATAGTGGCTGCGTTTGTTGTTTTGTCATCAAGCTTTTCTTGTTCAAATGCGCCGCCTAATGTTACATGGTGGTTTTCAAGTGCAATTGACCACTGCGTATTTGCTAAGGTATTTTCGATGGTTATTTCACGGCCTTCGTTTTCAACCGACTCTTGTTGAATATACGAATGCGCAGCGCCCCAACTATAGCTACCTTTATGTGCTAACGACCACGTGCTGCGGTTATTGTTCGTTTCGCTAGAGCTATTTCGACTAGGTAACGATAGCCCCGAGGTAGAAATACGTTTTTGATCGTGTTCGCTGTATTCAAGCGATATCACATCGTGCTGGGTGGCTGTTAAATGCAGTGTACCACTGTAACTTGTCAGCTCTTTTTCACCGTAACCGCGCTCAATTTCATCTTCTTCACGCTCTTGGTAAAGAGCCGAAAGGTTAACGCTTAATAAATCTTTTATTAATGGCCCCGCTGCATATATTTGCCCTTGGTATTCATCACCCGAATTACTGTTTTCTTGCTGTGTGGTTTCTAGGCGAACATTAGCATGCCAATTGTCGTAATTTTTACGGGTTATAACATTAATAACGCCGCCAATTGCATCCGACCCATACAACGTAGACATAGGCCCACGCACAACTTCAATACGTTCAATAGCATCTAGTGGTGGCAGCCAATCTTGCTCAAAGCCACCGCTGCCGCTTGGTTGTGATTCACGCCCTGACTGCTTTTTACCGTCTACCAAAATAGCAGTGTACTGCGCTGGCATGCCACGCACGCTTATATCTTGTCGCGAGCCACCACCGGTAACCGTAACCCCTGCAACATCGTTAAGTGCATCGGTTAAGTCTTTATAAGCGCGGTTTTCTAGCTGCTTTTTGCTAATTAAAGTAATAGAAGCTGGCGCTTGCGCTAAGGTTTGTTCAAAGCCAGAGGCGGTCACTACTATTGTTTCTATATCATTGTTAGCGTTAGCCAAAGTGTAAAATGGCGCGACAGCAATTAGAGGCAGAGCTAAAGTGTTTTTCAGAGTCATTACGTGGTATTTAATTAGTCATTTTACGTAATGATAACAATTATCAATAACCTCAGCAATTAACATTTCATTAATTTACAATAAAACTTAATCAATTAAGCTGCAGTTACTCCAGTGCCATTATTAACAATAAGCCAATTTTATTGCGTTTATTGTACAAAAAAGGCTGCATTAACTAGCAGCCTTTTTGTATTCTGTATCGCTTAAGGTTTTAAAAATGCCATTTAACCATTAGGTTTGGGTTGTGCTCTGTTTGACCATCTACACCAAACTTATTTTTCCAATATACGTATTCTATGCCTACATCAAGGCGACCTGTGTCTAGGCCAAGCATAGGAGCAATGTTGTATTTAAGTTGTGAGGTAAAGTTAAAACCGCCTTCGCTTTTACCAAACATAGTGTCGGTACTGTCAACAATATCTAAAAAGCCATCGTATCTAAAGTTACCCTTGTTAAAGCCCCACGTTACGGTTATTTGGTTGTTATCTTCGCGCTCTATGCCAATATCGTCCTGAAAACGACGGTAATAAGCCACATTAAAATATTGAAACCCTGGTACATCTAACGATACGCCGCCACCTAATAAGTAGTTATTTTGATCGGTATCGCCCGAGCCATATTCTGTTTGTAGGCCTAAAAACACCTCTTTAACAAAGCTGTTTTGTGGCTTGTACAGCGTTGGGTTTATGTTTAGCTCTCCGTATACTTCATCGGGGTTACTTAATCTATCCATAAAAAAGAAGGTACCGCCCCATGTATGCCCCGATGCATGCTCAATGGTTACTACGCTTCTGTCGTCTTCCTCCCCCGAGAACGGCTCGAGGTAATCGGCGCCGGTCATGGCGGTTATACTAAAATCTGACCACAGCTCTTTTGCCGACACACTACTTGAACACACCGCGATAGCACTTACTAAGGCTAATTTTTTAATTGTTGTAATTTTCATTGTTAATCCCTTTGTTATAATTTTATTAGTCTAGTTAAGATGATCTGTACTTGCTGAATAATTTTCTGGTAAAAGAAGCGTCATAACGATGGCGGTTAAACCCGATACCGTTACAGCGCTGCCAAAAATAGCGGTTACCAGCTTAGGCGCATTTATAAACATTTCGGGCACAAAGCTAACCCCTAGCCCCATACCTAAGCTCACCGCAATAATAAGTAAGCTACGACGATTTATTTTTTCGCTTGCAAGAATTTTTACCCCTGCGGCTGCCACTGTGCCAAACATAACAAGCGTTGCACCGCCTAGCACTGGTTTAGGAATATTTTGTAGCACAGCACCAATCACCGGAAATAACCCTAAAATAATCAAAATTACACCAATCCACAGGCCAATGTATCTACTTGCTACACCGGTTAATTGAATAACGCCGTTATTTTGGCTAAAAGTGGTATTAGGAAACGTATTAAATGCGGCAGCAATCATTGAGTTAACCCCATCGCCTAAAATACCTCCGCGTATACGCGCTAAATAGCTTGCGCCTTTTACCGGTAATTTAGACACCGCGCAATTTGCGGTTATATCGCCTGTGGATTCAATGGCGGTAATTAGGTATAAAAAGCTAAAGGCAATCATGGCGCCAAAATCAATATTAAAACCATATTTGAATGGTAATGGCATGGCGATTAAATCAAATTCGCCCATTTGAAATTTGGCTATACCTAAAATAAGAGCAAGTAACCACCCTACTAACATGGCAACTACTACAGCGGTAAGCCTTACCCACTGATTTTTGCTAGCATTTAGTAATACCACCAGCGCCACCACCGAAAAACCCACAATTAAGTTGCTTGGTGAGGCAAACTTTTCAGGCATATTAGTTAACAACCATTGCCCGCCGCCTATGTCGGTCATACCTACTTTAATGAGGTAAACCCCAATGGTGGTGATCACCACACCAGTCACTACAGGCTTAATTACTTTGCCAAGCTTTTCTATAAAAAAGCTAATAAATATCTCTACAAAGGCTGCTAAAAAACACACAGCAAAAATGGTGGCAAGTACTTCATCGATTCCGCCTCCAGTGGCTTTTACGGTAAAACCTGTTGCCAAAATAGTGCCTAAAAACGCAAAGCTGGTGCCTTGTACGCATATAAGCCCTGAGCCAATTGGCCCCAAACGGCGAGCCTGAATAAATGTACCAACCCCCGATACAAACAACGCCATACTAATTAAATACGGTATTTCGCTACCAAGCCCCAACACGCCACCAATAATAAGCGTGGGCGTAATAATACCTACAAAACTTGCCAGTACATGTTGCAGGGCAGCGAAAAAGGATTCGGTCAGCCCTGGTTTATCATCTACTGCGTAAATTATGTCTTCTGAGATTGCTTCTTGGTTTGACATAGTCAACATCCTTTTAGCGCTTTAATATGGGCAAGGTATAAATGCCTTGCCCAGGTTTTAATTTAAATACAGTGGCGCTTATTTAAGCTGCCCTTCAACACCCTCTACATAAAAGTCCATACCCAGTAAGGTTTTATCATCAATTGTTTGCCCCGCTTTAGTTACCAGCTCACCTTGCTGATTGTTAATTGGGCCACTAAATGGATGAAACTCGCCGTTGGCAATTTTAGTTTTAATCGCCTCTACCTCGGCAACAACATTGGCTGGAATGTCTTTACTCAGCGGCGCTAAGCGGGTCATACCGGCATCTATGCCTTTCCATACATTTTGCGATTGCCATTTATCGTCAAGCACTTGCTGCACACGCTCGGCGTAAAACTCATCCCAATGATGCACTGGCGCCGTAAGGTGCGCTTTTTTACCATAGCCGCTCATATCTGAGTGGTAACCAATGGCGTATATTCCAGCGGCTTCTGCGGCTTAAAGTGGGGCGGGTGAGTCGGTGTGCTGGGTAATAATATCAACACCTTGGTCGATTAAACTGTCGGCAGCTTCGCGCTCTTTACCAGGATCAAACCAGCTATTAACCCACACTACTTTTACTTTTGCGTTAGGTTTTACTGAGCGCAGGCCTAAAGTAAACGCGTTAATACCGCGTATTACCTCAGGAATAGGAAACGCGGCAATATAACCAATACTGTCAGATTTACTCATGTGCCCAGCAATAACACCGGTTAAGTAGCGCCCTTCGTAAATACGATCAAAATAAGTGCCCACATTTTTAGCGCGTTTATAACCTGTTGCATGCTCAAACTTTACGTTAGGAAAACGTTTAGCCACTTTAATGGTCGGGTTCATGTAGCCAAACGAGGTGGTAAATATTAAATCGTGCCCGCTTTTGGCTAGTTGTGTAATAACTCGCTCTGCATCGGCGCCCTCTGGCACGCTTTCTACAAAGGTGGTTTTTATTTTTTCGCCAAATTTATCCTCTAGGTAGCGGCGGCTTACATCGTGGGTGTAAGTCCAACCAGCTTCGCCAATCGGGCTTACATATACAAACCCTACTTTTACGCTGTCTTTTGCCATTGCACTCGCGCTTAACCCTAAGCTAAGTGCTACGCCAAGCGCTGTTATTAGTTTTTTCATTGTTATTCTCCGTGTTGTATTTTTAATATCCTGTTGAAGGCTTATTGTTACTCTTTGTATAAAATTTTTAATGGCCCTTATGCCAAGGCTTACCTAGCCACATGGGTTCGTACATTTTTAGTTTTTGTTTATTTTTACTTAGCATAATCAGTACTATAAGCGTTGCACCATAAGGCAGCATGGCCAGTAAATTAGAATCCACCGCTAAGCCAAGCGCCTGTGCCACTAAGTGCATAATGCTGGCAAAACCAAATAAATAAGCGCCTAGCATTACCCGCTCAATTCGCCAACTTGCAAATACCACTAAAGCCAGTGCTATCCAGCCACGTCCCGAGGTCATGTTTTGTGTCCAAAGGGGTGTGTAAGCAAGCGACAAGTACGCCCCTGCAATACCCGCCATTGCGCCGCCAAACATCACCGCTAAATAGCGAGTACGCATTACAGGCAAGCCTAAGTTATTACCAACGCCTGGGTTTTCACCAATAGCGCGTACCGCAAGCCCTGCCCTGTGGTATTTAAAAAATAAATAAGCGCCAAGTACTAATGCCCAACTTAAATACACAATGGCATCTTGCGAAAACAGCGCTTTGCCCAGTAGCGGAATATGCTCAAATCCTGCAATTGCTAAAGTAGGTAAGGCATTAATGGTTTTACCCTCGTAATCAACGCCTAAAAATGCCGACAAGCCCGTGCCAAAAATAGTTAGCGCTAACCCAGCAGCCACTTGGCTTGCATTTAAATGAAGTGCTACAAACGCAAATACTAACGACGCCATAACCCCCACAAGCGCAGCCACGCTAAAGCCTATAAATAGGTTGTCGCATTGGTACATGGTTATAAACCCTGCCACCGCGCCTAATAACATCATGCCCTCTTGCCCAAGGTTAAGTGTGCCGCTTTTCTCGCATACCAATTCACCTAGAGCCACCAGCAATAAAGGCGTGCCGGTGCGAATAGTGGCGTATAAAATATTTGTGAATACCTCTAAATCCATGTTTAAGATTCCTATGCGATGGGTGTTAGCTGCGTTTTTTGTTGTTTAAATGGCAGTAACAATTTAATGCGATAACCAATAAGCACATCGCACGAGAGTAAATAAAACAGCATTAAGCCCTGAAAAATGCCGGTAATGGCATTGGGTAGGCCAATTTCTATTTGCGCCATTTCGCCGCCCATATAAATAAGCCCCATTAACAGCCCTGCTAAGGTGATCCCAAGCGGATGTAAGCGCCCTAAAAAGGCCACAATAATTGCGGCGTAACCATAACCGGGGGATATTTGCGGCACTAATTGCCCTATAGGCCCAGCCACCTCGCCAGCCCCTACAAGCCCAGCTAACCCGCCACTTATTACCAATACACCAGCAATTAAAAGCGCACGTTTATAGCCCGCCATTTTGGCAGCCGATGCATCAAGCCCAAGTACTTGTATTTGAAAACCCACAAAGGTTTTACTAATAAATACCCATGTGGCACACAGCGCTAATAGCGCAAATGCAAGCCCTAAATGAAGGCGAGTACCCTCAAATAAAACTGGTAGTAAAGTGCTATCGCCAAATAAGGCGCTTTCAGGAAAGTTATAACCGTATGGGTCTTTTAATGGCCCGTGTACTGACCACAGCAACACATTAACGGCAATGTAATTGAGCATAATGGTGACTAAAATTTCGTTGGTGTTTAAACGTAATTTCATAAAGGCGGCTAAGCCTGCCCACAGCATGCCGCCTGCAATACCTGCAAGTAATGTAAGCCCTAATGCAAAAGAACTTGTAGAGTCAACAAAGTTAACAGCTACGGCACTGGCGCATACGCCGCCAATCAGTAGCTGCCCTTCAGCACCTATATTCCACACCGCCGCCCTGTAACACAGCGCTAAACCATAGGCACATAATAAAATTGGAATGGTCATTACTAATAGCTCGGTAACGCCGTACCAGTCAGAAATAGGCGCTATGAGTAAGGTATATAAGGCATTAATCGGGTCGTGCCCTAGTAAGGCAAACACCACATAACCTGTTATTAAAGTGAGTAAAATGGCTAAAACAGGAGAGAGATAACTCCATTTGTTTGAGCGCTCTACGCGGGGTTCAAGCTTTATCATGCCGGCGCTCCTTGCGGTGTTATTTTTGCTGTGTTGTTTTTAAGGTCGTGATTAAAATCGCCCGCCATCCACTGTCCTAATTGCACAAGTGGTACACAGTCGGTATTTAAAATAGGCGAGAGTTTGCCATCGCAAATTGCGCCAGTACGGTCACAAATTTTATAGAGCTCGTCTAAATCTTCTGAAATAACCAGTACTGCACAGCCTTCGTCGCGCAGCGTTAAAATTGCCTCGTGAATGGCAACTTGCGCGCCAATATCTACCCCCCACGTTGGGTGTGACATAACCAGTAATTGTGGGTTTTGCTCAACCTCTCGGCCAATAATAAACTTTTGCAAATTACCGCCCGAAAGGCTTGCTGCGTGAGTACGGTTGCTGGGGGTTTTTACGTTGTATTTATTAATGATTTTGTCGGCGAGTTGGCTAATTTTTTGTTTTACTAAAAAGCCTTTTTTAACTAAACCACTATCAAAACTGGTAAGGAGTGCATTGTGCGCTAAATCCATATTGGGTACTGCGCCGCGCCCTAGCCTGTCCTCGGGTACGCATGCAAGCCCAAGCCTGCGTCTTTTTAGAGGGCATAACGCATCAACAGCGGTATTTTTAAATTTTATTGCGTTGCTATTTTTTTGCGGCTCCTCTCCCGAAAGCGCTTTTAATAGCTCCTCTTGCCCATTACCGGCAACCCCTGCAATACCGACTATTTCGCCTTGTTGTACGGCAAAGTTAATATTTTTAAGCGCAATATCAAATAACGCCTGCGCACTGGTTGATAAGTTATCGACTGTTAAAAAATCACCTGTGCCAGTCGCTCTGCGCGTTTGGTTACTTATTGGTGTGCTGTCGCCTACCATTAAGCGAGCTATTGATTCGCTGGTTTCGTTTTTAGGAATGCAATGCCCACTTACTTTGCCGGCGCGCAAAATAGTGGCGCTGTCGCAAAGCGCAATAACTTCATGCAACTTATGGCTAATAAACAACACCGAGCAGCCTTCTTTTTTAAGCGAATGCAGGGTTCTAAACAGTGCATCTACTTCTTGCGGAGTGAGTACCGAGGTGGGTTCATCTAAAATAAGCAGTTGAATATCTAATAATAAACACCTGACTATTTCTACTCGTTGGCGCTCGCCCGTTGAAAGCGTAGAGACCAACCTATGCGGGTCCAGCGGCATGCCGTACCTAGCCGATGTTTTACTAATTCTGCTGGCAAGTGTGCTGCTATGCCCTGCTAAATCGCCCAGCGCTAACGCGATATTTTGAGCAACTGTTAGGGTTTCAAATAACGAAAAATGCTGAAACACCATACCTATGCCTAATTCGCGGGCATCGGCGGGTTCTTTTATGTCCATTTTACGACCATTAAAAAACATGTCCCCTTGGTCAGGTTTAACTACACCGTAAAGCATTTTCATTAACGTGCTTTTACCCGCGCCGTTTTCACCTAGCAGGGCATGTACCTCACCATGTTTTATTTTTATTGTTACGCCGTCGTTGGCTATACATCCGGGGTAGTGCTTTGTCATTCCCTGCATAGTAAGGCGGTATTTATTGTCCATTATTTAAACCTTTCTTTGTGCTTGTTGGTTAAATAAGCTAGCCTAGAAACTTAACTGACCAAGCGGTCAACAATGGCATGGTATCTGCAATTAACTTACCAAGATGAAAAAGTTTTTTTCTTACCTGCTTAAAAACAACAAGAAAAAATATACGCCAAGCCTTTACATATCAGGGCTTTATAAAAGTTAAGGGAGTCTGTGTGATTACGTTTTTATTAAATGACACGCCAATAGAAGTAGAAGAATGCGCGCCAAATCTCACCATTTTGGACTGGCTTCGCACCAAAAAAGGGAAAATGGGCACCAAAGAAGGGTGTGCAACAGGCGATTGTGGCGCATGCACAATTTTAGTTGGCGAAGAAAAACTAAATTCAAACGGTGAGCCAGTTTGGCACTATAAAACCATGAATAGCTGCCTGCTTTTATTAGGTAATGCACACGCAAAACACATAGTAACCGTAGAGGCTGTAACAACAGGGCTTTACCCTACACTTAACGATTTACATCCGGTGCAACGCGCATTGGTTGAGTGCCATGGTTCGCAATGTGGTTTTTGTACCCCTGGCATAATAATGAGCATGTTGGCGCTTTATATTAATAACCCGAGTTACCCAGGTAAAAAAGCCGCTATTCATGCGCTAGGGGGTAATTTATGTCGTTGTACGGGTTACAGCCCTATTTTACTTGCAGTTGAAAAAGCTTATAGCTACGAGCGTAAAAATGAGCCTTACTCTGCCATGGCGGCACAATTTAAGGCATCACTAAATATAGGTGATGACATTCCTTGTTTAAAAAATGGCCCTCGTACGTTTTATTTACCACAAAGTGCAGCGCAACTTGTTGAGCTTAAAGCGCGTTACCCGCAGGCACACTTGGTTGCTGGTGGCACCGACTTTGCCATTGAGCTTAGCCAAAACATGCTATTGCCCGATATTATTATATCGCTTAGCCAAACCAGTGAACTGTGCACTTTAACCGATAACAGCGGCGAGCTACATATTGGTGCAGCACTACCTTACAGCCAATTTGTTGAAGCGTTTTACACTTACTACCCTGAGTCTAAAGAGCTGTTTGAACGCCTTGGCTCTAACCAAGTACGTAACAGTGGCACCTTAGGTGGCAGCATAGGAAATGCCTCTCCAATTGGCGACCCAGCCCCTTTACTCATTGCACTTAATGCCACCTTAGATTTATTAAGCACTGCAGGCACACGCACAATAAACGTGGCCGACTACTTTGTTGATTACAAAAAAACAGTCATTAAAAGCGATGAAGTCATTAGCAAAATTACCGTACCTAAACGCCTAGACTCGTTAAAGCTTGCGTGTCATAAAATTTCAAAACGCTTTGAAGATGATATATCTACTGTGTGTTTAGTGCTGGCTATAGAGCAAACACAAGGCGTAATTAACAATGCCCGCTGCGCCATGGGCGGTATGGCTGCCATACCAAAACGCGCCACGCATATAGAGCAAAAACTTAATGCTCAGCCTTTGCAAGTAAGCACGTTTATAGATGCCGCTAGTGCTATAAATGATGACTTTGCTCCCATGAGCGATGTACGCAGCAGCGCGCATTACCGCACTACGGTAAGCAAAAACTTGCTACAGCGTATTGGTATTGAGTTTTGCGGTGCACAACCAAGTAGTAAAAATAATAACAACATTGCCATTACGAGGATTTCACATGCGTCACTTTGAAATGGATAAACTAAAAGCCCAAGGCGGAAGTGTTGGCCAATCTAAGTATCACGAAAGCGCAATAAAACAAGTATGTGGCAATGCAAACTACGCCGACGATAACCCAGAGCCTCATGGCTGCTTACACGCCTACCCTGTACTTGCGCCCATTACCAGCGGCTTTATTAAATCAATTGATACAAGTAAAGCGCTTGAAGTGGCAGGCGTTAAACGTATTTTATCGGCTGATGATGTACCCGGTAAGCTTGATATTGGCCCAGTATTTCCTGGGGATGTGCTATTAACCAATCACGAAATTCAATATCACGGGCAACCTGTGCTGGTAGTGGTTGCCAAAAGCTACGAAATTGCGCGCCGCGCTGCTCGCTTGGTGGTTATAGAATGCGAGCAAACCACCCCCATACTTGATATTAAAGAAGCGATTAAAAAAGAGCACTGGGTAAGGCCGCCACATTCACTTAACCGCGGTAATAGCGAGCAAACCATTAATAATGCAGCCCACCAGCTTACAGGCGAAATAAACATAGGCGGGCAAGAACACTTTTACCTTGAGGGGCAAATAGCACTTGCTCAGCCCGACAACGATGGCGGGATCCATGTTCAATGTTCTACACAGCACCCAACAGAGGTGCAGCACTTAGTTGCTAAAATTTTAAAAAAGCCATTTAGCTTTGTAAACGTAGAAACCCGCCGCATGGGCGGAGCCTTTGGTGGTAAAGAAACCCAAGGCGCGCCGTGGGCTTGCCTTGCAGCACTTGCAGTTTACTACCTTGGCTGCGCCGTTAAAATGCGCCTAGCCCGCAGCGACGACTTTAAACTTACCGGTAAACGCCATCCATTTTATAATCAATACCATGTAGGGTTTGACGAAAATGGCCTAATTGAAGGCGCTGATGTAACCGTAAATGGGTTTTGTGGTTATTCACCTGATTTATCTGATGCTATTGTCGACCGCGCAATGTTTCATGCCGATAACGCTTATTACTACCCAGCTGCCACCATTAAAGGGAATCGCTGCAAAGTAAACACCGTAAGCCATACCGCCTTTAGAGGATTTGGTGGCCCGCAAGGCATGATCATGGGCGAGCTGATAATGGACGATATAGCCGCTAAATTAGGTAAAGATCCGCTTGAGATCCGAAAGCTTAATTTATACAAAAAAGGCCGCGACACTACGCCGTACCATCAAACAGTAGAGCAGCATATTTTAAAAGATATGATAAGCCAGCTTGAGGAGTCAGGTGATTACTGGGCGCGAAAAAAGGCAATTAAAGCCTTTAACGCATCATCCCCTATTATCAAAAAAGGCCTTGCGATGACGCCGGTTAAATACGGTATATCGTTTACCGTACAGCACTTAAACCAAGCGGGTGCATTAGTGCATGTATATAGTGATGGATCAATTCATTTAAACCATGGCGGCACCGAAATGGGCCAAGGGCTTAATACAAAAATAGCGCAAATAGTAGCCCATGGCTTTGGCGTTGATTTTGACGCAGTAAGCATAAGCGCTACTCGTACCGACAAAGTACCCAACACCTCGCCAACTGCTGCATCAAGCGGGACTGACCTAAACGGCATGGCGGCGCTAAACGCGGTAAACACCATAAAAGAGCGTTTAATAAACTTTATAAGTGAGCACTTTGAAGTAGACAGCCAAAGTATTGTATTTAAAGATAACCTCATTACCTTTAGTAACGGCGAAATTAGCTTTAGCGAACTTGCAAACCTTGCTTATATGAATCGTATATCGCTTTCATCAACCGGTTATTACGCAACGCCTAAAATTCATTACGATAGAGCGAAAGGCGAAGGCCGGCCATTTTTTTACTACGCTCACGGCGTAGCACTCAGTGAAGTAGAAGTAGATACGCTGACAGGTGAAAACACCGTAACGCGTGTTGATATACTGCACGATGTGGGCAGCTCAATTAACCCTGCACTTGATATAGGCCAAATTGAAGGGGCTTTTGTGCAAGGTATGGGCTGGCTTACCACCGAAGACTTACAATGGAATGATAAAGGCCAGCTTGCAAGCTTTGGCCCAGCTAACTATAAAATTCCTGCAATTGGCGATACCCCAGCCGAATTTAATGTAAATTTATATAACTCGGCCAATCCAGAAACCACCGTATTTAGATCAAAAGCAGTGGGCGAGCCACCGTTTATGTTGGCCTTTAGTGTGTGGAGCGCTATTCGAAATGCCATAAGCAGTGTGGCCGATTACAAATACACCGCCCCACTTGATACACCTGCCACACCTGAGCGTGTATTAAATGCAATTGAGCAAACCGCTAGCTGGTTTAAGGAGCAGCAACATGGCTAATTTAAATGAGTCGTTTCAGGGTTTTCATACGCAAAATTGGGCACAAGCTATCAACGAGCACGAACAAAGCGGCATTAATTATGTTATTGCCACTGTACTTGGCACCAATGGCTCAACCCCACGCGGCACAGGCTCTAAAATGGTAATAAGCGGCGAGCACATTTACGACACCCTTGGCGGTGGACACCTTGAATACGTAGTAATAGAAAAAGCCCGCGAGCTACTTGCCAAAGGCGAGGCAGCGCAAGTGATAGAGCAATTTAACCTAGGCGCAAATTTAGGCCAATGTTGCGGGGGAGCTGCCACCGTTATGCTTGAGTGCATGCAATGCGAACGCTTTACCCTCGACATATACGGCGCAGGCCATGTAGCACAGGCGCTTATTGGTATATTGGCGCAATTACCTATGCGTATACGCTGGATAGATAGCCGCGCCGATGTATTCCCGCAAGTTATTCCTAATAACGTAATAAAAGTGGTTGATGAAGAGCCAACAGAGCAAGTAAAACGTGCGCCAAAGGATAATAATTACTTAATATTAACCCATAACCACCAGCTCGACTTTGCACTTACACAAGCCATTATTAAACGCGCTGATGCTAATTGGCTTGGTGTAATTGGCTCAGATACTAAAGCAAAACGCTTTAAACAGCGCTTAGCCCATCGCGATTTTACCACCGAGCAAATAAAGCAAATGACCTGCCCTGTAGGGCTTGAAAATGTAACGGGCAAGCTCCCTATGGAAGTAGCAATATCAATTAGCGGGCAGTTAATTGGCCTTTATCAGGCTATGCAAACCCATGCGCCCAAACGCCAAGGCTTGCAATGGCGTGCACTTAAAAATGCCTTAATTAGCACCACGCACGAGGAAGAAAACGCATGAGTAGCTTAAAAATTAACGACCTAAATGCAGCGCAAGCGCATCAAGCATTAGAGCATTGCTGCGCAGCTCCTAACTGGGTAAGCGGTATGCTAAATATCATGCCATTTGAAAATAAAGAGCACTTATTTAACAGCGCACAAAGCGTATGGGATAGCCTGGGTGAGAGCGATTATTTAGCCGCTTTTGAAGGCCACCCGCAAATAGGCGATTTATCAACATTAAGTAAAAAGTACGCCGCTACAGCACAAAAAGCGGGGCACGAACAATCAGGAATGAGTAAAGCAAACGAGCAAACCCTTAAAAAAATGATTGCGCTAAATAAAGAATACCTCAGTAAATTTGGCTTTATATTTATTGTGTGTGCCAGTGGTAAAAGTGCTGAGCAAATGCTTGAACTTATTGAGCAGCGCATACACAACACCCGCAGCACAGAACTTAATATAGCCGCGGGCGAACAAGCCAAAATAACAAAAATAAGATTGGAGTCATTGCTATGAATAAAAGCCCTATCACTACCCATATTCTCGATACAAGCACAGGTAAACCGGCTGAAAATGTAGCTGTACAATTATTTTTACTCACTAATAACGAGTGGCAATTAATTGCTCAAGGTAAAACAAATAGCGACGGGCGAATTACCGACTGGCTCAACACAGACGTAGAATTTGCCACCTATAAACTGGTTTTTGACTTAGACAGCTATTATGAAAACCAAGAAACACCTGCGTTTTACCCAGAGGCGCAAATTACCTTTAGATTACAAGATGAAAAACACCATCATATTCCGTTATTGCTTAGCCCATTTGGCTACTCAACGTACAGAGGCAGCTAATTATGAGCACCCACAACAATAATAAAATGACCGTAATGTGTGCCAACATACTCGATTTTGTTGATGACCCAGCTATAGCCGGCGAAAGCGCCCATCGCTATTTTGAAAAAGGCGCGTTAGTTATTCAAAACGGCAAAGTGGTTAACCTTGGTTACGAGCAAGACATACTGCCAAGCATTGATAAGTCAGCCACTATTATTCGCCACGATGGCAAACTGGTAATGCCCGGCATGATAGACACGCACATACATTTACCACAAACCGAAATGGTTGGTGCGTATGGCGAGCAGCTTTTAAGCTGGCTTACCGAATACGCCTTCCCCACTGAAAAAAAGTTTACCTGTGAGCATTATTCAAAAGACATATCTAATCGCTTTTTAGATGAGCTACTGCGTAATGGCACCACTACCGCATTGGTATTTGGTACTGTGCACCCGCAATCGGTAGATGCGTTTTTTAACGAATCTCAAAAACGTAATTTACGTATGATTGCCGGTAAGGTAATGATGGACAGAAACTGCCCAGATGATTTATCAGATTGCGCGCAAACCAGTTACGATCAATCAAAAGCACTGATAGAAAAATGGCATAATGTGGATAGATTAAGCTATGCAGTAACGCCACGTTTTGCACCCACATCTACCCCTGAGCAACTACAAAAATGTACTCAATTATTAGAAGAATACCCCGACACCTACCTGCATACCCACTTATCTGAAAACAAAGACGAGTGCGAATGGGTAAAAGGGTTATTCCCAGAGGCTGATGATTACCTAGGCGTGTACGAGCAAGCTAAAATGGTGCGTAAACGCTCGGTATTTGCCCATAGTATTCATTTATCTGAGCGCGAGCTGTGCTGCCTTGCCGATAACAACGCGGCTATATCGCACTGCCCTACCTCTAACTTATTTTTAGGCTCGGGCCTTTTAAATTTAAAGAGATGTGAAGAGCATGGAATAAATGTGGGTATGGGTACCGATGTTGGCGCAGGCACAAGTTTTTCTATGCTACAAACAGGTAACGAAGCGTACAAAATTCAGCAGCTACAGGGTCAAAAATTCTCAGCATTTAAAGGGTTTTATTTAGCCACCCTAGGCGGCGCGCGTGCCCTTGATTTAGAAGGCACCATAGGTAACTTTAATGAAGGCTGCGAGGCCGACTTTATTGTAATGGATTACGCGGCCACCTCGTTTTTAAAGTTCAGAATTGGCCATGCCAAAACCCTTCACGAACAGCTTTTTGCCATGATGATGCTAGGCGACGACCGCTGTATTGAACAAACCTACATTATGGGTAAAAGCGTGTATAAACGCGACGAACAAACCCAGTTTGCAGCCACACCTACACCCGATTTAGAAGAGGCATAACCCGATGGAAAACTATTTATTTGAGCTTGCTCATTTGGTGTTTAGATACTTTCACGTGGTAGCAGGTATAGCGTGGATAGGCGCCTCATTTTATTTTGTGTGGCTTGATAATAACTTACAAACACCGCCACAATGGAAACAAGATAAAGGCATAAAAGGCGATTTATGGGCTATTCATGGCGGCGGCTTTTACGAAGTGGCTAAGTATCAAAATGGCCCAGAACAAATGCCCTCTACCCTACATTGGTTTAAATGGGAGGCCTACACAACCTGGATCAGCGGCGCGCTGTTATTTACGCTGTTATATTATGTGGGCGCAGATGTGTATTTACTTGATGCCAGTAAAAGTGAGCTCAGTAAGTTTGCAGCTATTGGTGCATCACTTGGTTTTATAGGCTTAGGCTATGGTGTTTATCGGTTATTGTGTAAAAGCCCGCTTGTTGAAAACGGCAAAGCATTTATTGCCCTAGGGGTAGGCTTTTTAGCGTTATGGACGTATGGGGTTGATCAGCTATTTAGTGACCGCGCGGTATATATTCATGTTGGTGCATTAATTGGTACCTGTATGGCCGGTAATGTATATCACATTATTATGCCTGCACAGCGCTACATGGTAAGCGAAGTAGAAGCTGGGCGCATTCCTGATTCAGCGCCGGGCTTAAAAGCAAAGCAGTGTTCGGTCCATAATAACTACGCCACCCTACCAGTTATTTTTATTATGCTAAGTAACCATTTTTCGTATACCTATAGCCATGAGTTTGGTTGGTTAGTGCTTATTGGCTTTTTTATTATTGGTATGTGGATACGCCACTTTTTTAACTTAAAGCACCAAGGTGTTAATAAGCCTTCAGTACTAATAAGCGGTATTGCCGCGTTTTTTGCGTTAATGCTAGCCATAGCACCGTGGCCAAGTAGTTCTGTAAACGCGAATGATGAGCTACAAGCAAGCATAAGTGATGCGCAAGCGTGGGATATTATTAATAAACACTGTACACAGTGCCACAGTGAAACCCCTACATCGAAGCTTTTTCAAACCGCGCCGCTCGGCTTTAAGCTCGACTCACTTGCTGATGTAAGAAAAGCCAGTGCACTTATTCATACTCGCGCCGTTATTACCAAAGATATGCCATTGGCAAATATGACCAAAATGACTGATGCAGAGCGCGAATTGCTTGGCACTTGGCTTAGCGCAGTAAAAAAGGAGCAGTAATATGAGCGAGCAATTTAAACATTACCCGCGCGATTTAATTGGTTATGGTGCACACACTCCGCATGCCAATTGGCCTAATAAAGCCCGTATAGCCGTGCAAGTAGTGTTAAATTACGAAGAAGGCGGTGAAAACTGTGTACTGCATGGTGATGCAGCGGCCGAAACATTTTTATCTGAAATAGTCAGCGCCCCGCATGTAGAAGACCGCCACATAAGCATGGAGTCTATTTACGAATATGGCTCGCGAGCGGGTGTGTGGCGCTTACTTAAACTCTTTAAAAAATACGATATACCGGTCACCATTTTTGCTGTGGCAATGGCCCTTGAGCGCCACCCCGATATAGCTAAAGCCTTTGTTGAGGCTGGGCACGAAATTGCAAGCCACGGCCTGCGCTGGATTAATTATCAACATATAGATAAACAAACCGAGCGCGAGCACATGCAAAAAGCCATTGAAATTATTCAAACGCTTACTGGTAAAAAGCCCACAGGCTGGTACACCGGGCGCACAAGCCCTAACACAGCAGCCCTTGTGGTAGAAAATGGCTCGTTTTTATATGATGCCGACGATTACAGCGACGACTTACCCTTTTACAGTATTAAAGAAGGTAAGCCACAGCTAATAGTGCCCTACACGCTTGATGTAAACGACATGCGCTTTGCCGCTGTGCAAGGCTTTAATGCCGGCGATCAGTTTTATAATTATTTAAAAGATGCGTTTGATACGCTTTATGAAGAAGGCGACCCACAAGGTGAAAACGCCCCTAAAATGATGTCGATAGGGCTGCATTGTCGCTTAATTGGCCGCCCTGGCCGCATTAAAGCCCTTGCACGGTTTTTAGAATATGCTAAATCGCATCAGCAAGTGTGGTTTGCCACGCGCGAGCAAATCGCCGAGCACTGGCTTAAAACTCATCCGTATAATACCAATCCGCAATAGTACTTAATCATTTAGTTATGCGCATTGGTATTATAAAGCCTAGATGTGAGCCGTTAAAACTAAACTCTAAGAGCTTATTAGATTTATCGTAAAACAAAAAAAGCCCAGCAGTGCTGGGCTTAAGGTCACTTTAGGAGTAGTGGTTTACTTAGCCATAGGTAATAACACCGATATGTAACGCTGAGCCCAATTTGCTAATTCAACACGGTTACGAGAATTGGTTTTTTTAAAGGCACTGTACAAATGCGTTTTAACGGTGTGGTCACTTATATTAAGTTTATCGGCAATGGCGTTATTGCTCGCCCCTTGAGCAATTAAGTGAATAACCGATTTTTCACGTTTAGTAAGGTGCGCATAATCCCCTTTTTTAAGGGTGATATCTTCTTGTAGGCTATTAAACGAAGAGGCAACCGAGAGAATATCTGAAAACGCTTTTGATATAACCTCTCGCGTAAACCATAACTCGCCTGAGGTTATTCTAACTAGCCCTTTAAAAATAGTTTCTGGTGCATCTGATTTATAAAACACACCATTGAAATGATTTAACAGTAGATTTTTTTCGCACACGGCATTGGGCTCTACATTAAATAAGACAACTTTGTACTTTTTAGCGAGGCAAATTAAGTCGGCAGGCAGCAAATCTAACCAGTTATTTTTATCGCCATCAATTAAAAATAAATCAAACTTATCCCTTTTCTCGTTTTTAGGGATCACGTCGTCCATTTTAATATCGCCAAAAATGGCTTGCATGGTTTTTAATATAGTTGTGTAGCTTTCACTGTGAAAAGAAGATTGAAACATGGTTTTTACAAAAACGGCGTGTGGTTGTAGCATAGATTTCTTCCTTGAAATGTTTACACCACACTACCGAATTTATTAATCACTTACAATGCACCTGGGCATTATTCATACACGGCATAAAACAATCACCAATAATATTTAGTTAATAGTTACAATGCACCTGGGCATTATTCATACACGGCATAAAACAATCACCAATTATATTTAGTTAATAGTTACAATAACTTAATGAAAATTAGTGAATTATTTTCATATAAAACACTGCTCTGATCAGTCCTCACACAAGGCATAAAAGCGTGAGGTAACCCCATTAGTCCAGCCAAAACCTTGCTGTACTACGTATTCTCCGCCCCCTGCTTTTAATTGAGGCACGCACACATTGTATTTTTCTAGTAGGCACTGATTAGCAGAAAAGTCGTTTTCTACCATTGTTAGCCAGTTTTGCATTATACGTTTACTAAGATCACTAAAACCGTAATTATCAAGCCCTTTAACAGCAAACCACTGCAGCGGAGCCCACCCATTAGGGCTATCCCATTGCTGTGATGTAGAGGTAACGGTAGTAACTATGCCACCAGCCTTTAAAAAGTCGCGGCTTAGTCGCTCGGCAATATGTTGAGCTTGTTGCTCAGACGCTAAGTTAAAAAATAATGCAGTACTTGCGGCAGCGCTTAACACCTTAGATTGACTCGCTTTGTGATGATTATAATCAACAAAAAAGTGTTGTTGCTCACTCCACATGTATTTATTAATCAGTGTGCGGCGAGCTGCTGCGTAGTCGCTAAATAAATCGGCTTGTTGGTTATTACCTAGCAGCTTATTAAACTTACTAAGCTGTTTTTCTAGGTTATAAAGCAAACAATTAAGATCAATGGGTAATATATCGGTCGTTTGTATAGAGCTAAGTGAATTAGGCTCAGCTAGCCAGCGAGAACTAAAGTCCCAGCCAGATTCACATGCAGCACGTATATGTCGATAAAAGTCGGGCTTTTTATGCTCAGCTAAGCCCTCTGCGAGTGCCAGATCTTCTCTCAGGGATTCTGCCCTAGGGGCTGCTTCATCGTCCCAATAACGATTTAACTTGCCACCGCATGGCATTTTTACAACTCGCCTTAGTGCCGTTTTCTCGTTCGTAAGCTCTTCTGCGCCTTGCATCCAAAACGCATACTCTTTTTCAAGCGCATTAACACATTTTTCAAGCCATGCTACATTATTGGTTTTACTGTGCTCGTGCTGCCATAGCAATTCAACCATAAGCGCTAAAATAGGTGGCTGTGAACGCGATAAGTAGTAACTGCGATTGCCATTTGGAATACACCCATAATCGTTTATAAGGTCGATAAAGTTTTGCAGCATATCTTCAACAATTTCAGGTTTATTAGCATCCATTAAGCCGAGCGCTGTAAAGTAGCTATCCCAGTAGTATATTTCCTGAAAACGCCCACCAGGCACAATGTAGCTTTGCTTTAATGCTAATAAAGAATCGGCTTTAGGTGTATCAGCCGCCCGTCTCAAACCATGCCACAAAGAGTTAATATAGTGCTTAACGCTTGCGGTATCTGGCTCACTTTGCATACGGAGTAAGGGGGTCGTAATAAAGTGAGCATTTACAAACTCTTTTAATTTGGCTTGATTAAGTGGTGCTACTTGCTCGTAGTGTTTACACGCACTTTGCCAGCTGGTTCGTGCAGTTGCATCTGCAAATGTTTTACAGTCATCAAAAATATGTTGGGTCTGTACATCTTTAAATAACTGGCTCTCAAAAAAATTCATAACAATCCTAAATCAATTATATGCTGGCAGCGTGCTGAGAAATGGCGCGGGTGCGCTGTTTAAAAATAATCACGCTTATAAAAATTAAGCTAATGGGAATTAACGACAGGTAAAATGCGTGCTGACCACTAAAATGCTCAAATACGTAGCCTGTGATCATTGAACCAGTTGTGCCTCCAAGTGCTGAAAACACAACGATTAACCCTGTCATGGCTGCATGCTGGTGCTTTTCTAATGCGCTGAGCATTACCGAATTTAACACTGGATAAATTGGCGCCATAAAAAAGCCAATGAGGGGCAAAACAAATGCAGCTAGTGGTGCATCAAATAGGCTAGTGATTGCTGTATTAGGTAGGTTTTCAGTTAGGGGTAACGTTATAATAATAAGTAATGCCATGGCGACTAAGCATCCGCACAGAACAAAAAACCAATTAATGTGCTTAAGCACCTGCCCCGCAACTAAACGGCCAAACGCTAACGCCGCTGCAAAAATACTCGCTAACTGAATACTTATAGCCACAGGCAATTGCAAAACTTGGTTATTAAAGGTTGGCAGCCAAGTGCCTACGCCTTGTTCAATAAGAACATATAAAAATGCACTTATAATAAAAATAAGCACCAAGGGCTGATACGTTAATTTAAGCATGGCTATAAAGTCACTCAAACTAGAGTCAGTTTTATTTTTATCAATTGCAGGCGCAATCGGTGCAATAACAACACTTAGCAATACAATTAAAGTAAGCGCGGCCAACGCGTAATAAACATTGAGCCACGCATTGCTTTGGCTTGGGTCTATAAAGGCGGTAAAAATCCAATAACCACTTAATACACCCACCATAAAAATGCCTTCAATGGTGTTTAAAAGTGACGAGTGACTATTCGCATCTTCGGTTACTTGGCCAATAATCGAATAAACAGAAACTTTGACTACCGCAAAGCCACAGCCTATCACTGCAAATAGCACTTTAAACATATAAAATTCGCTGATCAATGCGGTGCTTAAGCACGCTAATGCAACGACCGCTAAAGCCCCTAACATTGCGAGCTTATACCCTAATCTAGGAATGAACGAGGCAACAACAAAAGACATTATCGCAATTGATAAGTCTTTAAAGCCTTCCAAAACAGACGCCTCAGTTTTGCTAACGCCCAGTGTGTTTATTGCCTGCAAAATGACTGTTCCTACGCTATTTAATAATATTGCGAAAATAAAATAGCTTGCAGCAATTGCTAGTGTGATTTTTGTTTTACTCATAGCTTGCCTTACTTATAACGCAGTGCGCCATAACGATTAAAGCTAACACCTTTGGGTAATTAGCGTGTGTGTTTGTGTCAGTGAACGTTGAGTTTAGTGTAGAATAAAAATCAATGCAATCGTTTGCATTTTAAGTTTTAAAATTTGTATCTACCATTCATAAATCAGCGTTTACTCGATTGGCGAGTTATTAATTCTATATCAATAACTTGAGATTCAACTTTTTGACCCATAAATTGTTGCATAAGCTTTTTAACTAAAAGTTCAGCCGCTAATTGAGTATTTTGTTTAATTGTTGAAAGCGACGGATGGCTAATATCTGCCATTGCTATATCGTCAAAGCCCACCAATGCAACATCGTTAGGGATACTGACATAGCGCTCTTTTAACGCCTTCATTGCACCTAAGGCAACCATGTCGCTACAAGCCATTATTGCATCAAAGTAGAGCCCTTTTTCGCGTAATAGACTATTAATTTCTTGATACGCCGAACTACTCGTAATATCAATAGAAACAACGTGCTGCTCTAGTTTATGCGTAGATAGCGCAGCCGCATAACCACGGTGTCTTTCGCTAATTTCACCGTGCTCTGGGTCGCCTAAAAATAAAATATTTTTTGCACCATGTTCGATTAAGTGCGCAGTGGCTTGCATTCCACCTAGGTAGTTATCACTGCCTACAATAGGGTAATTACTGGGTGTTTTAGGGTCTCCCCACACAACCAAAGGGATCCCCGCTTTAGCAGCCGCCTCTATATTGCGCTGATCTTTACCCTGCCCAACCACAATAATACCATCGGCTCTTCGGCCATTAATAAAATAATTGGCCCAATCGTGCTGTGCCATTATTGAATTAGACAATAAAAGCTCTAGCCCTTGTTGATTAAGTGCAAGATTAATTTCGCTAACCACTTTAAGTAAAAATGGATCGCTAATCGATTGTTCGGTTTGTTCATCTAAGTTAATGATAACAGCAACAACATTTGTTTTTTGCGTTCGTAAGCGGCTTGCAGCGGTGTTTAAACTAAAATTATGCTCTTTAGCGAGTTGTTTTAATTTATCGCGTGTTTCTTGTTTTATTAACGGGTTGTCATTTAAAGCACGCGAAACCGTAGAGGTAGACACCCCTGCCAGCTTTGCTAAATCAGCTAATTTTATTTTTTTGTTATCCATGAAAACCCTGAGCCGCGTTGTATTAACTAATGTTTAATGTAACTAGCTGACAATATAGCATTATTAATTTTTTCTGGCTTGCCTCACAGGCTAAAAAAGCCATACCTAGGCTTTTACGCTCAATATTTCTACAAATATAATTCATAAATAATTTACAAATAAATATTGCAAACGTTTGCATTAATCTTTAAGGTTTCATCATATACAGCCTGTTTACATAAAAAATTTGTATACAGCGCAGTAAAAAACACACTGTTTAACACACTAAAAACGGGATCACACATGACATTCAATAAAGCAAAAAGTACATTAGCGTGCGCTATAACTTTAGCCTTGAGCTCACACGCCACCTTTGCACAAGAGCAAGCACAAGAAACCAAGGTAGAGCGAATTGTTGTTTCGGGCACACCTACTGGGGTCGGCATCAGAAAAATAGATGCAGGCTACGCTGTTACAAATATTGATAGCCAGCAAATTATTAAACTTTCACCTAAAAGCACTGCCGATCTGTTTAAAGCCGTACCTGGGGTTTGGGTAGAAAGCTCAGGGGGTGAATCTGGTGCCAATGTATTTGTACGTGGTTTTCCTGGCGGCGGTGACGCCCCATTTTTAACCCTGAGTATTGAAGGGTCACCCGTTTACCCAGCCCCTACATTATCGTTTTTAGAAAACTCTTCACTTTTTAGAATTGATGAAACGATTGAGACCATGGAGGCTTTACGCGGTGGGCCAAACCCTGTTTTATCAAACGGCCAACCAGGTTTAACAACTAACTTTAGGCTAAAGCGCGGTGGAGAAGACACCGAAGGCTTATTTAAATACACAACATCTGATTACGACCTACAACGAGTAGATGCTGTTATTAGTGGTGAAATTACTGACGATTTATACTTTATGGTTGGCGGCTATGTAAAAAGCTCTCCGGGTATTCGTGATGCAGGTTTTACCTCTGAGAAAGGCAGCCAATTTACCATTAATATCACTAAAGATTTAGATAACGGCGAGCTTAATTTTTATACCCGTCAAACAGATGACCATGGTGCATGGTACTTACCTACCCCACTTAATATTGAAGGGATTGACGCAGAATATACCCAACTTGGCACGTTAAACCGCCAAGCAACCATTTTTACTGGCCCCGATGCACAAGCACACGATATTGACTTAGGGGATGGCCGAGGTTGGGACGGCCACGTAACAGGCGGTAGCATTAAACTAGATCTTGATAATGGTTGGCAATTTTCTGACCGCTTTAATATAACTAAAGGGGATGCTAATACATACGGGTTGGTGCCAAGTGGCTCAGCAACCACGGTTGGTGCAGTTGCCGATAATGGGCAAACCGCATTTGGTGCAGTAACCAATACAGAATACGCAAGCGACACCCCAATACAACAACTTGGCCGCTGGGTTGTTTTAAAAGAAATTAGCTCATTTACAAACGATTTAGCGTTTTCAAAGCAATTTGATGATTTATCAGCCACGTTTGGTTACTACACAGCCAGTACATCGGCAAACGATTGGTGGAGTTTAGGTAATACGGCTTACCACGTACTAGAAGCAGGCGGCGAGTCGCTAACTGGCATTGAGTGTAATCAAAGCACTGATGGCTGCGATTTTAACCACGATATTAGCTCAACAGGTGATGCGCGCACCAATGCGTTTTATGTAACAGCTCAATACAAATTTGCCGAGGACTTTACCTTAGATGCAGGCGTGCGCCACGAAAGTCATGAAGTAGAATACAGTGTTGATGAAGGCCTTGATGGAATTATTACCAAAACAGTTAACTATGATGAAAGTAAAACATCGTGGACCACGGGGATTAACTATTCAATAAACGATGACATGGGTGTATTTGCACGCGTAAACCGTGGTTATAAAATGCCTTACTTTGACGACTTTAGAGATAACTTTAGCGCTTATGAAGGCGGCGAAAAGCTAATTAAAGAAGTAACCCAAGGCGAATTTGGCTACAAGCTAATTTCTGACTCTACAGACTTTTACGCTACCTTGTTTGTTAACGAAGTAAAGGGCGATACATTTGTACGCCGCCCAGGTGTACCTGCAGAAATTTTAACAAACGAAGCGTACGGTGTTGAGCTTGATTATAACTTTAATCATCAGTCGGGTTTTTCGGTTAATTTAAATACCACACTACAAGAAACCGAAATAACGCAAAGCCCAACCAATGAAGGAAATGAATCTCAGCGTCAGCCAAAGTGGCAAGTGCGTATCACACCTAGCTACGACTTTGAGCTACAAGGTATGTATGCCACGTTATATGGCACACTGTCGGCTGTTGATGACCGCTTTGGTAACAACGAAAACACGGTGACTCTTGATGGCTACGAAAAAGTAGACTTAGGTTTAATTTTAGAACCTATGGAAGGCATAAAACTACAACTGGCCATTGATAACTTAACGGATGAGCAAGGTATAACAGAGGGCGACCCACGTAATGCCGATGCCCCAAATGGCCGCTATATTATGCCACGCACTACGCGCTTTAGTGTAAGTTATGCGTTTTAAACACACTTAATACTAAAGGGAGCTTGGCTCCCTTTATTTTATTTTTTCTTTAAGTGTATTAAGCGCCTCTACCGAAAAGCCCCTATCGTAAAAATGTAAAATTTTACCTTTGCTATCTATTAAAACAACGCGAGTATTGTTTGGGTTTTTATTACCTGTAAATTTTTGCACAGCTTCACCATCTTCATAAATAGTGATTACCCCGCCCCACAGCTCTTTTGGAATGCCCTTGCGCATACCGCTGTCTATAAATGTACTAAACATACGCGGGGCCATACCTGCTATGGTAGGCAGTTCGTAAGTGGGTAATGTAACCCCTGTCATGTCTAAGCCAATTAACCAACGGTCTATGTCAAATTGGCTATCTTGTTTATAGCCAATGAGTAACAAGGTTTTATCGGCTTTAAAATCACTCGGTATGGTTACGCTTTTCTCATCTAGGCTTTGGCCGCTAATGGTTGGAAACTGCTTACCGGTAATTTGCTGATTTGGGTATTGAGCTGAGCACGCACTAAGCATTAACACCATAAATGCGCTGGCTATTATTTTAATCATTTTAAAACCTTACACTGTTATAAATATCATACTCATACGTGTATGAGGTAAAACACGTTTAAACCGTTTGCAATTTTAAATACGCTTTAAACTCTCGAAGTGCCATGGGCTTGGCATATTTCCAGCCTTGGCCATAATGTACGCCAGCTTGTTTTAGTATGGCTTCTTGCTCATTTGTTTCTATGCCTTCTGCTACACAGGTGTAGTTAAACTTACGTACCAACGCCATAATATTGGGGATCATTGAGGCCTTTAAGCCTTGTGTTGTTATGTCTTGTACAAAGGTGCGGTCAATTTTAAGTTGATGAAAGCTCAAGTTTTGTAGATTTTTTAAGTTAGAGTAACCCGTACCAAAATCATCTATCGATAAATTAAAGCCCGCCTCAACCAGCCTTTTAAAGTGGGCATGGGCAACTGTTGAGTCTAAGTATTCGTCTTCTGTTATTTCTAAACAAATAATAAAGCGCGAATCGGTGAGTGCCGGTATGTCTTTTAAAAGCGCAATATTGCCTGTTTCTACATCGTAGGGAAAAATATTAATAGAAATTTTAAAATTGCGCGGTAATGCCTCAACGGTGGTTAGCTCATGTAGTACTTTTTCAATCATGGCTTGGGTAAAGCGCCACGTTAAATTGGTTTTTCTGATAATAGGAATAAATTGATCAGGAAATAAAACCCCGTATTTATCTTCAAAACGGGCCAATGCCTCACAGCCAACCACTTTACCCGTTTGCAAACAAATAATGGGTTGGTAGGTCCAATAAAATGAGCCCTTTTTAAGGCCTTTGCGCACACGCGTGATAGTTGAGCGCCTAGCCGCTAAGCTATAGTCAATTAACAGTCCACTTGATACACCCGCTAACGAAATTAAAATAAGCGAAATAATCAATAAAAATTGATTATCAGCAAAAAATTGGCTCCACGGAAGTTGTGCGGCTGCGCAGTACCCGGGGTTATTAGTACTGCATTTAATAATTGATTCATAAGATAAAAATGAGTGATTTTTTACCTGCTCATAAACCCCTTTAGCCCCCGCTAAATGAAACGTCTCGCGCGTATTTTTATAAAGTACTTCCCACTGAGGAGAAACAATTACTTTATCATTAAAAGCGCGCGTATCGACTATTAAATTGTAATTACCTTGCCTTACAATTATCACTTCCATTGCACGGCCACTAAACAAAAGTAAATACAATTGTGGTTCGTACCTTACGCGCACAGGTTTATTATCGTATTTATCAATTCGAATGTAGTCGGGAGGATTATCGGTAATTGTAGCTGCCAGCTTTCCTGCCCCGGTGGTGCAAACCAGCTCATTATTTGTAAAAAAGCCAATATCTATCACGTATTGTGCATCAAACAACGCGCGGCGCATTTCTATCAATGTATTGTTATTACATTGTTTAGCGTTTGCGTTATTTAGGCGGGTTAAAATTTTTCTACGTTCTGTTGCGGCAGCATCTATGTGTTGAACAATATAATTTGAATCTCGCGCTAACTGCCTACTTAGCTTTTGTGCAGCAAAGTACATCAGTGTGCTAGCACATATAATAAAAACCACGACACCGCTTAATACTGCAATTAAAGACCTACGTTGATATTGTTTCATAACACCTTTTTAAAGAAGCTGTGTGTGAGTCAGGTGCAATAATAATTGCATATCTGGGCATAAAAGCAATCAAGCTTGTAAAATAATTAAAGCAAATTACGTTTTTAATTTATTGATTTGTTTGCATTATAATTGCAAAACCAGGTGGCTGAGTATACCGCTAAGCTGCTTATGGCCTTGGCTATTTAAATGTATACCATCGCTCCCTAGGGGGGCGTTAAGGTGTGATATATCAACGTAATTAAGCGCGTGCTCGTGTGCTACACGTTTAAAGAGAGTGTTTAAGGATTGTAACTTTTGATCACAGTTTAAATAAATATGGCTTAATCCATGCTGAGGGTTAATAAATAAAGGACCAATAACAATTATGTTTGGTAAGTTAGCAGGCGAGTAAAATTGTTTAATAGAGCCAATAAAATGCGTAAGGCCGGTGGCTATATCTGTTGGGGCTAAGTTAAAACGCTTTTTTAAATCGTTAGTGCCAAGTGCAATAATGAGCGTGTGTAAAGCGTGTTGCTGCAAATCGGGTTTTAAATAGCGAATACCATTAAGCTCCCCCGCAAAAGGCGGGTTATTCACAAGCGTACGGTTTGGCTGCCCCGACTCTATTACGCTAAAGCCGCTGCCTAGCTGTTGCTGTAACCGCGCGGTCCAACGGGTCTTTTCATCATAGCGCTTACCTGTTTCGGGATTTAAACCCCACGTATTAGAGTCGCCAAAGCAGAGTATATTTTTTGTTATTTGCGTCATTAAAATGGATTGAGCGTATAGCCTTGTTGTTGAAGTTGTGCGTGCGCGGTCATCGCAGAAAGCGACATTTTCACGCCATCAATGAGCAATTCAGGCGTTACTTTAAAGTGAGTTGCCGATTGCCCGCACACATACACCTGAGTGTTATTAGCAAGTAGCTGCTCAATTAACGCTTGGTTTTTATTGTCATCACTAAAGCGTTTTTTATATTCGCTGTTAGCTAACACATCAACGCTTGCGCTGCCGTGCACAACTAATGCAAGTTGAATGTTTTCAGGCTTTACACCATGCGCTACATGCATGTTAATAAAACGCGCTAACGAATTTATTGAATTATTTTGCTCGCCTTTTTTAGCACCATCGGCAACATCAAATGCTATTTTAAATACCGTAGCGTCATTAATTTTGTCATGCTTTGGTATATTATAATAATTACCAAACCCGTTAATTGATTGCTCATTAGCATTAATAAACGGGCTAAAAAGCAGCACTAACCCTAGTAAATATTTCATAAAACAATCCTGTGTTTTTAAGCGTATTACTAAACTACCAGAGACAACCAAAAAAGGCTGCAATTTAAGCAACCTTTTGGGTACTTTTATGGTGATGATTAATAAACTGCATACCTAAATAACTAAACGTATTTTTAAATTGCTCTACAAAACACGCCGGCGCTTCAGTTGATGACGCATTAGAAAGCACTGAAAAATGCTTACTACGCAGCGTTCGTAACTTTGGTTTTAATGCTTCATCGTCCATGTAGTCGGTTATTCTATCAATAAATAACTTCATTTGTACCGTGGTGCTGTACCAATAAACGGGTGAGGCAAACACCCAGTGGTCATACTTTAATAGTGCTTCAAATACAGCGTAAAAGTCATCGCTTTTATAGTTTTTGTTATAACAGTACGGCGCTATTTTATAATCATCTAAACATATTATCCTTACATCGTTTTGCTCAGCAAAGCTGTTAACGTGTGCCTGCGTATTACCATTTTTACGTGCGCTTGAGTAAATAATAACAGTGCTGCGTTTAAGTTTTTGTTGCATTTAGTTAGCTCCTTTTTTAATGTTGAAAGAAGCTTAAAACCTCAACTTATATTGAGGTCAACCGGAAATTTAAAACAATGCCAATAGATCAAAAAAAACTAACCGAGGCTAACCTAACCGTAGGTTATGTCGCTAAGCGCAGCGGCGTAAAAGTATCAACCCTACACTTTTACGAAACAAAAGGACTCATACGTAGTTGGCGAAATAGCGGCAACCAACGCCGCTATAAAAAAGATGTGCTGCGCCGTATAGCGGTAATAAAAGCCGCACAAGCCATGGGAATAACGCTTGATGAAATTAAACACACCCTGGCCACATTACCAGAGCAGCGCACTCCCACACAAAAAGACTGGTCAGCCCTTTCAAAGCAATGGCAAGCACAGCTTGATGAGCGCATAGCGTATATGCAGCGCCTACGCGACCGCGTAGATGGCTGTATTGGTTGTGGATGTTTATCTATGAGTAAGTGCCCTATTTATAACAAAAACGACCACTTAGGCGAAAACCAAAGTGGTGCTATTTTGTTAGAGCGAGATTAAGATTTAAATTAAGGTTAGTCTAGGCCGCTAAGCCCTTCTCTTGCAGCTCTGTATAAAGCGCCTAGGGTTGAGTCGAATACAGATTTTATAAAGCTATAAGTCAGCTCCACCGCTTTACTAATTACTTTGCCTGCAAACACTAACATATGCCCTAGTAAACCTAAGGTTTGTGTTGCAAACGAGGTTGACGCTTTAGCTATTTTATCAAGCGTTCGCGCCAACATATCGTAAAAAGTGAGCCCGGTTCCAATGGCTGCTTGGGCAGCAACTGCGCTGTAATAGCCCGCATCTTTTAAAAGGGTAATTAATGCAGCACCTAGTTTATCTGCCCAATGTGAGGTAAATGATGCTTGATTTCTGTCTTCAAATTTTAAACGCACAGGCATGTTTAAAAAGTGATTAGCTTGTATAGTTAAGTTGTTCCAATTATTGCTATTGGCAGTGTTTAAGTAGCCAGGCGTACCAGCAAGAGTATGAGCTGCACCCTTTAAACCTTGTCCACTATCTAAACGTATTTCTTGGCCATTGTGCGGAGCATGCGAAAAAGGCCATAAAGGCACTTTAGCCACTGGGTCAGCCCCATGTGTACAGCGATAAATTTTATCGATTCTGGATGTTGCTGCGCGAGAAAAGCTTTCAAGCCCAACACGTGGCGAACCAAACGTATATAATTTTACAGGAAGTGAATACTCAGCTTTGATCCAATCAGCAGAAAGCGTCGCTAACGCACCACCCAAGCTGTGGCCAACTAAATGAACGCAACCCGTTACTTTATCTTGAATATTCGCTGCTATAAACTCTTGCAGCGCAGGCTTCATACTATAAAAAGTCTTATTAAAACCAGCATGCACCATACTGCCATTTGACCCACCACTCACACCAAAGTGCCCATCGGTTAATCCATCTCTTAGCGAGTTAGTCCCCCGAATAGTTATAACCGAATCGCCCTCATACGCGCCAAGCCCATGCCCTACTAAAGCAAAGCCCGTGCTTAAATTAAATAAATGAGAAAAAAAGCTGCCCGTTACGCCTTGTACTGCGCCAGGGTTAACAGAAAAGTTAAAATTGTCGCGCAAAGAGGCATGAAGTGTGCGATTAAGTAAATTAGTGGTTTTAATACTTTTTGCTTTATAAGCAAGGTTTGCTAATTGTACGGCTTGAGTGGGTGTCAAAGTATTCATATAAGTTCCCTTTAAATAAATAGTTAAAGTTTACATGATGTGTATATCGCAAAAGTGTGGCTTGTATCTTCTTTAATTGGAATATCGTATGTTTGTGGCTCTTGGCCAATATCACACTCTAAGTGTGCAAGAAGCGCTTTGAGTGTATCGCTATCTTCATGAATTGAAACAAGTGTGTACCACAAAACAATCCCTTCTGGCGTGCCGTTTTCTAAATAAATATGTTGAACCAACGAGTCGTTATCAAACATATTAGAAGGTTTACCTGTTTTTATTGTTTTTTCTGTGAAGGTAAAATAACCCTGTTCATCTGTTGTGGTTTCATCAACGTATTCATCGCCATAGGTAAGTGAGCGCATCACTTTAGTGTTTGCAACTGGCTGCCCATTATCTAATAACTGCCCTTTTACTGGAGCCGATAAATAAAATTCTTGTTTATTAAAAAAGCCAAACATATCTGCACAAGCCTGTGATGTAGTAAAAAAAACAACGGCAATAGAGACTATTACCAATACAAAAATTTTTAAGCGCGATAAAAACAAAGCAAACTCTCTCCCAAGGCCTAGCTATAAACTACTTAATATATATGGCTAATTAATTACACCAGCCATATTTATGCTGAAAAAGTAGGGGTCTAATTAGGTACAATTATACTGCATGTTTTTTAATCAAGAAACAATCACTAATCTAATTATAAAATAGTGTATAAATTAATTTACCAATGCCACTAAACATGATGCCGCTCATAAGCAAAAAAGCATACATAATACTAATAGCACCGGCTGAAGGGTCGCTCTTTTTATCAATTTCTATGCATGCCGTACACACAACAAAAAATATAAAAAAGTTAGCTATCACACCTAAAATAAAAGCATTGCCAAATAACGGTGATACGCCAGCTAAAACTGCACCCAAAATTAACAGCGAGCCTGAAATTGAATGTTTATCAAACCGGCTTTCAATTATTTTTATAGCTAAAGTGATTAACATAGATAGTAAAAAGTATAGCGTTGGCCAAAACTGATAATATAAATACCCCCAGTTTAAAAGCTCACCTGAAGTTGATGAATAAGCTTGCTGGCCTATGTCGGCCGCGGAACCATTCGCGGCATTTTCGCTAAAAAGATACCCTATCCCACCAATAATTAATTTTATAAGCCAAAAAAATAAAAAACTGGCAATAGTAAACCCGATAGCGTCATCCCTTGTTAATCGTTTTTTAGCTTTGCTTTTTACAATAATGGCGAGCATTAAACCTAGTAGGCATACACTTCCTAAATAAAGTATCGCCTGCCAAAAGTCCTCAGAATAAAATACAGCCAACCCTGGTGCTATAAATAGATACATAGCATCTTCGTTATCTAGTGAACGATTTCGGGCACTTTGCTCAGACTCTTTAAAAAGAGCTAAATATACAAATAAAGGCTGCAAAAACAGCATTAAAATACTCGTAGTAATAAGGCTCATACATCATCCTTAATGAGAAAAACAAATGCAGCACACGTGCTGCATTAAAATTAAAAATGTGGTGCTCAATAAAAAAGAGAGGTAGGTATTAAAGGTTTATTTTTTGAAAGTATGTTTTAAGTTTTAAAAGCCCTGACTCAAGTTCAAATTTTTGTATTTTAGGATTTTTGAATTTAAACCCATTAGAAATATGGGTATTAATCATCGTCGCCATGCCCTCAAAGCCAGCTGGTGCTGTGGCAACTAAATCGCTCAACAAGGGCATGATAAGCACTTGATGCTCTTCTATTAAAGTTGGGTTTTCGTATATATCGTAAACAAGGTTAGTTAATGTTTGTTGGTTTTGTTGTTCCATAGCATTTCTATAGCGCCTTAGCTTAGGCGTTCATAGCTCCCTAGAGTTCTAAATTGAATAAAGGTAAAAAAAATTATTACTTTTTGTTCCTTCGGTTACTTTTTGTTCCTTCGGTTACTTTTTGCCATTTCTTTTTCGACAGCAGCACGAGCGTCTTTTATATCTTTAAAAAAATCATACTGATATTTAATAAGACCTTGGTATTTTTCTCCTTTAATTAAATAAAAAGAGAGCAACATAAAGGCTACATTGATAGCTGTTGCAATATAATACCCATTACCTTCTAAAATTATAAAAGTCGGTAAGCAAATCACAGCTAAAAATAAAGCATAGAATTTTAATATATTTGCGCAAAAAAAAGAGCCTTGGCTTACTTTAAAATTTATAAGGCAAAATGCTACCCCTGTAGAAAATAAAATGCCTAACAGCCACTCAGGTTCTGTATCAAAGTATTGCGTTAACACAGTCATTCCGGAGTATACAGTACCCAAAAGTAAGAGCACTGTTACTAATAGAAACCTTCGTAAAAGCTTCCATGGTGGAAATAATAGAAATACCTCATCGTTTTTAGACACTACTTACTCAACTCCTCATATACTTCAGTTGCAAGTAAAAGCTAAACTGTGCCATAAAAATTTTTAGATTAAGAACCTATCTTTCCTAATAAATTTATTTTATTTAACCCATAAAATAGAATTTTACTGCTGTTAAATTTAAATTAAACGCATAAAAATCGCTGCATGATGCAGTTGTGATTTATTACTAAAATTTCACTATAATTGATTTAGTTTTATGCGAGTAGCTTTCGCCCTGTATATATTTCTGTGTAAGTACAGTACCTCTACACAGTTTATGCCAACGAATAATGGTCACTTTATCATTCAGCTTTTTTGTCATCTACATACAGAACCAAGTGAGTATTGTTACTAATAACAGCATAAGGACACACATCAATACAAAATATCTCGGCTAACTCAAGCAGCTTATCTTCAACCCAGCCTCGTCGATATTCATAAGATTGACCTGTAAAATGCTCTTCACCGCACAAAAAAGCACGCCGAACACAACGCGAGATACAGTGGTAATATTTTGTATAAGCCAAACTTCAAAATTAAGATGAGTGTCTAGTTTATTCTGCCAATTAACACCCACTATTTAAAGTGGGTATCATGTTATTTATTCTAAAGGTGGGGCTGAATAGTTACGATGCACTTTAAAAATCATCAATAGCAGATAGCTTGCTAAAACTTGAATCATCACAAGTCCAATATTCTTTTTTGCCATTTTTTTGTATGGTGACTGATTTTTCCTCTGTAACCGTATCAAACTCTTCACTGTAGTAATCACTTACTACGACGTCACCATTAGCTTGCGTAAAAGTCATACTATGCTCTGTAACTAAAGAGCGGTGATAACTGGACTTACTTATATCACTGAGTGAAATGGAATTGATGAGGTTGCTTCCATCAACATTAAACGCCTCCAATTTAAATGTTCCATTCACTTCACTAACAACAATTTCGACTGGCTTAGGTGCATCAGCTTGACACTTAAATATAATCTCAGCCTCACTTTGAGTCGCATTACATGATGCAACAAAAAATAGCGGAAGAATAAATAAAGCCTGAAAACGGTTATTTTTTATCATATTTTTCAAATGCCTTTTGCAGTTTAATATCGTATTGGTTCTCCGCATATTTTGACCCATTATAGCCTTTGGCAAATGCAGCCCAATTTAGCGTGAGCAGGTGTTTCTCTAGGCCTTTATGTTTAACAAAATTAACAAACGCATCAAGTTGCTTTCTTTCAGAGCTAAACATTGTTCGTACAAACTCCTCAACATTAGAAAACCCTGATGCACGATAGTTAAAGCCCATAATTTGAAAACGCCCCCAAGAAGCTGATTTTAATGCCTCTGTTGAATTTAGAGTCATAGCCTCTTCTAGTCTTGTGTATTCTCTTGTACCACCTATGTATAAACTACGATTCCAGTGTCTGCTAGATATAGATGGATGACTCTGATCATATATATGATTTGTATAGCGAGAAAATATATGTGCTTCATATAAGATCTTTGGTTTACCATTGGAAAAAAATGCATCACCAGATGATTCAACATCGGCGACAGCTTTAATAGCTGCAACTTTACATCCTAGTTCCTTTGCAATATCTTGATAATCCGATTCTGATAGCTTTTTAACATCTGTAGAGGCAACTGGTAGCTTAAAGTTATTTTTAACTACAAGGGTTATAAGCTTTTCGTTAATTTTTCTATGGGTGCGTCCATTTGGATCTATTTTTCCATCTGGGCGTACCATGTTTACCACTTTGCTTTGAAACAACTTAATAGCCGCTACTGTTTTAGAGTTTTCAGGGCGTGAGCCTAAACGACCGTCTACGGTAAGTTTTCTAGTGGGCGCTATGAGGGAAAGAAGTGAATTTAAAGCGGTTTGTACGGTTTTTACATCGTTTAAATTGTTAGCGCCGCCCAATCCAACAGATTGAGTTATTCTGATTACTGCCATCGAAGCATCCTTTTCTTTAATGTTATATTTTTAATTACAATGTATTAGTAGTAAATTAACACCCACTATTTAAAGTGGGTGTCTAGTTTATTCCCGCTTTTTCAATTTTATGTGCAAATTTAAGGCTGCGATTAATTAAAACACCTTCAACAGGGTTGCCGTTTAAAGTAATAATCCCTTTAACTTCAGAGCACATGTGTACGTCATATTTTTTTATTAAACCAAACATAGTGGTTTGAGCCTCCTTACCTATATTTCTAATTATTTAAAATAAGTTCCATTAATTAAAAAACGAGGAAGTGAATCACTTTCAACCGTTACCTCATTACCCATATCGTGCCACATGCATGCCATACCTAGTAACTGTATGGGTAAGAATGATTCAACCGGAACAGTGTCTGGTTCACTTGCATTCATCCAGTATTTCTCTTGCAACTGCACATTTTTTGCAAGGGTTTCATTAAAATCAAAGCCAATATCTGTAGAAAGTGCGGCAAAGGTTTCTAAATACCCCATCGCTATACCTAATGCCCAGTCATTACCTTGCTCTACCGCCATTTTCATGCCCTCATTAAGTAGCGATGGATAATTCTCTTGTCTGTGATGATAAGCTTGAAACACCTCTACTAATTTATAAGAGACAGGGCCAGACTTAGTGGCACTTTGTTTCATAACTTCAACAGGGAAGCTCGCCAAGCTATTCATACTTTCAGAATCGCGAGTGACCATAGCTAAAAAATAGGCGTCAACCCACTCTGCAGGATTTGCATAACCTGCCTCTAACATTCCCTTACCATTCCAAGTTACTTCAGGTAAATCGAATATTTTAAAGGTAAGGTCTTGCTCTGGATGCTCTGTAAGCTTCAAAAATGCAGCATACATTTTTGACGCATAACGTAAACCCATTGCAGATTCACTTTCGATTTCGGGTGTTTGAACTTCCCAAGTAAGCCAGCGAGAAAAATCAATATACAAACTTGAAAACCTTAATAGACTATCTCTTTTTTTTGATATATTAACAGGAATTTTCTTTATTCTTCTCTTTGGAGACTCTAGCCACTCATCCAACGACACATTTTCAAATTTAGGTTTATATATTCTTTCAACTTTCATTTGCTATCCTACAACTATTGATTAATCGATATCAAATTCTGAAATATTGACTTCACTAATAGTAGAGCCAGTACTTGTATTAATAATTGGGGTTTCAATATGTAAATATTTAACTTCATTCCCATCGTCCATAGCTTCCATGATGGCTGATGCTGCTTCCCTATCTGTTTTGCCATTTACCTTACCATTTTTCTTCATATTCTCGGTAATAGCTTGCGCATACTTCTTCGTGCCTTGCTGGTAATCCTGATCACCAATTTGCTTTTTACCCAGTGGGCTCTTACCGCCTTTGGCTTCAACAATTATCACATCACCATCAGAGTTTTGATAAACCATATCAAAGTTACCTGATACCGATGTCGAATGATCTAAACTATCTGGATGTATTCTCTTATAATCTGGGTAATTGGCTTTTACAGCCATATCGGCCGCCTTTTCTCCAATTTTAGCCGATTGCTCATTCACTTTAGGAATTTGGTTGTTGTATCCATCTGTTTGCCGTGCAAATTCATCACGATTTTTCATTGCCTTGTCACGTGCGACGCAATGAACTTGTAGTTCTTCTTTTTCTTCAGGCTTCAATATATATATATTTTCTGAATTATCTTTCTTTTTAGCCGTAACCAATGTTCTCGCTGTATTTTCTTTAATCCGCCCTTTGGTAGCCCATTCTTCATTAACTGCTTTACCATCAAATTCATGCATACCTGCAAATTCCTCAATAGTAAGCTCCATTTCTTTAGTTTCTCCCCCAATATGACGATGAATAATTATGGTATTGTCCACCTCATTCATACTCTCTAATGTATAGGCATAATTTAACTTATTCACACCCTCTGGTTTTTGAACCTTTAACTTACCTTCTGGATCTGTGATTGTGGCACTATCTATCGCACTTTTTAATATTTTATCCTTCGCTGCTTGATCAATACCATTACCAACTAATGTACCTAGCATTGCAGATAATTTTTCTTGCCCCTCTTTACACAATAACCCAAACGGATCAACCCAATTAACCGGATTTGGCGCATATTGATAATGGTTTATTCCACCCACTAAACCAATCGGATCTTGGTTTATAAAGCGCTGTTGTTTGGGGCTGTAGTAGCGATAACGGTTGTAATGTAGGCCGCTTTCCTCGTCTAAATATTGTCCTTGAAAACGAATTGGCTGAGTGAAGGTGTTTTCTTTATTAGTGTCAGGCTCGGCTTCTGGCTCTTCATAGCCATACACATCGGCTTGGTTTTCCCACACCACTTCTGCTTTGTTGTTTGTTACAAAACGTGGGGTATTCAGTTGGTCTAGGTGGTAGTAGTACACCTCACCTTGTTTAATTAGTGCTACTGGATGAAATTGATTTGGCAGGTTGATATACCAGGTATATTCACCGTGTTGGCATTCGCCGATTAACTGGTCGTTATCCCAAATGTAGTCAATTTTACCGTGCTCGGTGTGCTTGGCGATACGACGACCTAATGGGTCGTAGTCGTATTGCGTGAGCGTGCCGTTGTTGTTAAAACAGCTTAACTGGTTAAACGCGTTGTATTCACGGCGGGTTTTTACGCCTTTGCCGGTTTCGCGTATTTGGTTACCAAACTCGTCGTAGTAAAAGTCGCTGTCGCCAAAGTGTGTTAGGCGGTCTGCGTCGGTGGCACTGTTTATTATGGTGTTGTTAGTACTTT
Source organism: Pseudoalteromonas sp. 2CM37A (assembly GCF_023161885.1). NCBI lineage: Bacteria > Pseudomonadati > Pseudomonadota > Gammaproteobacteria > Alteromonadales > Pseudoalteromonadaceae > Pseudoalteromonas > Pseudoalteromonas sp. 2CM37A. The sequence goes on along the minus strand of NZ_JALNTJ010000002.1, from coordinate 167,177 downwards.
CATTGTTTGCTACTGAGTCAGCGTTGCTACTATTTTTACTACTACTTTCATTACTGTTTGGTGCTAACTCATTGTATTCACTATGGGTGGCGTGTGTTAAATCAATAGAAGAGCTGGCTGTATGCTCGTTACTGGCTGCATCATGTTCTATACCCTGCTCGCCTGTATCTCTAAGGTCTGCATCGCTTGAGTTTGATTGAACAGTCTGACTTTGCGGGTTACCAAAGCTATCCCACTGGTAGTGTGTGGTTGTATCAGCACGCGAGCTTGCCAGTGTTTGTTGTATTAACTGCCCTAGGCTGTTGTATTCAAAATTGATGTTTTGGCTGCTTACGCCTTCGTTTTTACGGGCTATAAGCTGATTTACACTGTCGTAATTGTACGTACAGGTATCGAATATTGCTTGCGCTGGATGGGTTAACTGCTGCTTTAAGATGTATTGTGCATTATGCGCACGGGTAATTTTACCTTGCAGATTATAGCTGTAGTAATTGGCGTTATAAGCGATAACAGGTAAGGACTTAGGCTAAAAACCTAAGCCCTTACAACATCCATGTTGTTAAAGAGCAAATTTAAATGGTAGTTATAATTATGAAAAAGCTTTTCGGATCAGCGCATCATGGTCAAGCACTTCGATTTGTCCAAATTGTGCCAAAATGGAAAGGTGAACAAAAATATTAACTTTGTTAATATTTTCAAAAATAGTTTCCCCACCGATAATTAAGCTAGGCTCAAAACCAAACATTTCGTCTGCTTCTAATTCGCCAAGTTTTTTGATACAAGATTCAAATAAAACATTACCCGCTTCATCCTTAAAGTCATGTGATTTTGTATCTAGAAAACCAAAAAAGTACTCAATCGCATTATTATGGCCTTTTTTTACTTTACCTTTTTTTTCTATCACCCAACCACTTGCTGTTATTATCTTATATTTATAACCAGTTTCCTCGCCCCAAATAAATAAATCACCAAATGCACTTCTAGCAAAAACATGATAGACATCATTATCGGGAATATCCGTATGCTCTAACCATTCATCTAAAATATCTTCATAATCATCGGGATTAACAATCCAAAATAACCCACTTTTAAAACCACAAAACCCATACTCTTGCCAATATTCTAATAAACGATCTGGGAGCTTATTTTTAAATTTCTCTAACGTCTCTACAGTGCAACTTTCTTGTTTTTCTGGCTTCCCAAATTTCTCTAAAAAATATTCAAAACCTTCATCCAACTTAAACTCACTCATGTGTTCCCCTTATTTACAACGTGATAATTCGACATTCATTTTTGCATCTGGCCCGTGCAAGTCCATTGCTTCTTTAGCTGCTTTATCCATTCCCGCAACACGATCCGCTTTAGCCCACTGTGAGCCGAGGGATGAATTAACATTAGAGTTTCCTAGCCGTGATATTTTATCATGCCCACCCGCAATCATATCAGGATCATGAAGGGCTGCCAGCTCTTCCAAAGTACTACTTGCTTTTTGTATCGCTAATTCATCAGCTTTTTTAAAAGAAATGTTACCTTGCTTCATAAAACTCTCTGCTGCCGACTCTTTAATTTCATCAAATAACTCATCTCGAGCTTTTTGTTGCGCAGCACCATTATTCGTCAATATTTTTCTAGCTTTTGCATGCCCATGCTCTTTAACTAAATCAGTCAGTGTTTCTCTATTTTTTAAATAGTCACCCACCGACATTTTATTAATACCCTCTTGTTGAGCTTTTAATTGTTTATAAAACTCTTTCTCTAGTTTCTCTTTATTACCACCAAAAGTTTTAGCTTTAAGTAATGTATTACTTGGTTTAAAACACGGAGGGTTATATTTTTTCATAATTGGTGCTTTCAATACTTTTTTCTTAGCATTTTCAAGCGGCTTGGTAGCTGAATCGGGTACTTTATCTAAAACCTTATCAATCACTTTAAATGGCTTCACAACAGTAAGTGCAATACTTGCTAATGCGGCTGTGTAGTCACCTGAAATTACTTGATTTGTTGCATTTATACTATCTTCAGCAAGTAAACTCCAAACCTCGGCTTCCCAGCCTCCCTCTTCACTTATTTGTTTATTTGCATCATTTAAAAGCCAAACCCCAAAGCTTTTATCACTACTCTCCTTACAACTCAACCCAAACGGATCAACCCAATTAACCGGATTTGGCGCATATTGATAATGGTTTATTCCACCCACTAAACCAATCGGATCTTGGTTTATAAAGCGCTGTTGTTTGGGGCTGTAGTAGCGGTAGCGATTGTAATGTAGGCCGCTTTCTTCATCTAAATATTGCCCTTGAAAACGGATTGGCTGAGTGAAACTGCTTTTTGTATTAAAGTCGGCTTCTGGCTCTTCATAGCCATACACATCGGCTTGATTTTCCCATACGACTTCTGCTTTGTTGCTGGTAACAAAACGTGGGGTGTTAAGTTGGTCTAGGTGGTAGAAGTACACTTCACCTTTTTTAATCAACGCGACAGGGTGAAATTGATTTGGCAGGTTAATATACCAAGTATATTCACCGTGTTGGCACTCGCCAATTAACTGGTCATTATCCCAAATGTAGTCAATTTTACCGTGCTCGGTGTGCTTGGCGATACGACGACCTAATGGGTCGTAGTCGTATTGCGTGAGCGTGCCGTTGTTGTTAAAACAGCTTAACTGGTTAAACGCGTTGTATTCACGGCGGGTTTTTATGCCTTTGCCGGTTTCACGTATTTGGTTACCAAACTCGTCGTAGTAAAAGTCGCTGTCGCCAAATTGTGTTAGGCGGTCGGCGTCGGTGGCACTGTTTATTGTGGTGTTGTTAATGCCTTTATTGTTTATTACTGAGTCAGCGTTGATACTACTTTCACTACTATTTGGTACTAACTCATTGTATTCGCTATGCGTGGCGCGTGTTAAATCAATAGAAGAGCTGGCTATATGCTCGTTATTGGCAACCTTATGTTTTGCACCTTGCTCGCCTTTAGCTGTATTACTAGTGTCTGTTCCGCTATTGTCTGCATCGCTTGTGTTTGATTTAACTGTTTGGCTTTGCGGGTTACCAAAGCTATCCCACTGGTAGTGTGTGGTTGTATCAGTACGTGAGCCTGCCAATGTTTGTTTTATTAACTGGCCGAGGCTGTTGTATTCAAAATTGATGTTTTGGCTGCTTACGCCTTCGTTTTTACGGGCAATCAGCTGGTTTACGCTGTCGTAGTTGTACGTACAGGTATCGAATAATGCTTGCGCTGGATGTGTAAGCTGTTGCTGCGTTAAACGGTTGAATACATCAAACTGTTGGGTAAGGGTTATGCTGTTACCAAACTGCTGGGCTTTAATATTACCTTGGCTGTCGTAACTTAATGTTACAAGCGGCTTTGCAAGTTCTACCTCTTTGCTGTTGGTTTGCTGTAAGTGAATATTACTTAGCTGGCCAAACTGGTTGTAGCTGTATTTAAGCGTGGTTGAATCTGGCAGGGTAAGAGTTTGTCTTCTGCCGTATTCATCGTAGCTGTACTCTAGGGTATGCGCTTGTTGCTGGTTATTAACTTGCTCGGCGCACAATAGCCTGCCGCCTTTATCAAACTGCTGCTTAAGTGTTGATTGCGCATTATGTGCACGAGTAATTTTACCTTGCAGGTTATAGCTGTAGTAATTGGCGTTATTAATGATATGTGAGTCGCTTGCAAGGCTTGCATGCTGCGCAGTTACACGGCCAAGGCTGTCGCGCTCTATTTTTACATGGCGTTTGTTGCTTTGTGTTACTGAGGCTAAGCGGTTACAGGCATCGTATTTATATTGCTGTAGCGTGCCATCAAACCCGGTTATTTGTGTTGGGTTTTCGTTCGCGTCGTAACTTATGCGGTATACGTAGCCGTCGCTTCGCTCTATGGCTGTTAAGTTTCGCTCTTTGTCGTACGTTAAATGCAGTGCGCTGCCATCGGGCTGAATAACACAGTGCGGTTGGCTTAGCCCTTCAAAGTGTTGTTCGGTGGTGTCGCCTTTGCTGTTTTGCGAGCTAATTAACCGCCCTGCTTCGTCGTAGCTAAAGTATTGATGCTGCTTATTTTCAGGCTCGTTTTCATCAAAGGCAATTGTTTGTGTAAGCTGGCCATGCTCATTGTATTTATATTGGGTGAGTAAGCCTGCGTTATTAAGTGTGGCATTTACGCGGCCTAGGCTGTCGTAGCTGTAACGTATTAACTCATCGTTATGGTGTTTTGCTAAAAGCTCGCCTTGCTCGTTCCAAATAAATTTAGTGATTTGACCATTTTTATTAATATGCTGGGTTAACTGGCCGAGCTTATCGTAGCTGTATAACGTGGTACGGCCATCGCCAAAGGTTTCGCTTTGTAATAAGCCAGCCACACTGTATTTACGCGTAATGGTTTGGCCATCAGGTAAGGTAGTTAATACACGTTGCCCAAGTTGGTTGTAAGCAAAATGGGTTTGGCTACCATCTGGCTGCGTTATTGTTTCTAATTGGCCGAAAGGTGTGTAGCTATAGCGCGTTGTGCTGCTATCGGGCTTTATTTCACTGAGTTTTTGGCCTTGTGCATTGTATGTATATTGCCAAACATTGCCGTTAGGGTCGGTATGTTTTACCAATTTACCTTGTGCGTTATGTACAAAGTGTTCTTTGTGGCCGCGAGAGTCTACACTGGTTGTTTCACCGCGCTCAAGGTTGTATTCAAACTGGTAAGTATAGGTATTGTTATCGCCCCACTGCTTTATACATTTAGCGCTGGGTGAGTAGCTATCCCACTCAAAATGATGGCTAAAGCCACTGGCTCGGGTACGCTTTGTTAATAAATTAGCGGCGTTATACGCGTAGCGCTCAGTTTCGTTTTGCTGATTAGTAGACTGAACAAGGTTTTTGTTTTCGTCGTACTCGTAGCTTGCTAGTAATGGCGATAGCAATTGTTGTTTGTTGTTTTTATCGGTGTAGTACGCTGCTATTTTGCTTAACAAACCTTGCGCGTTGTAGCTAATAATACAGCCGCGCACTTTGTTTACTTCTATACGGTGTAGGCGCTCTTTAGCATCGTAATAAAACGCGATGCTTTGGCCTTTTTCGTTAATTATTTTTTCAAGCAGCCACGCGCTTTCGCCTGGTTTAAACGTAAGGTGTTGGTCATCTGGTGTTACAAGTACTTGCTTACCATTTGTTTGGTAATGTAGCGCAAGGTTACTACTTAACTGATAGCTTGATTGGCCAGGTTTCACCTTTTCAAATTTATGTTTAGCGCCGTGCTCGTCTTGGTACTCTAGCCAGTAAGTGCCTTTTTGCTTAGGGCCCACTTTTGGCGGCGGCAAATAATGCTCGGTAAGGCTTGCCATAAAGTCGTGGCGCCAACCATTACCCATTGTTGTGCACACATCAGCATGAGATGAGCGATACAAACGTCGCCACACTAATTGGCGGCTGCCTGCTAGGGTAAAGTCGATAAGCGGGAGAATTTCTTCGCCAGAGAGCATTGAAACTGGATCTGATCGGCACTCTTGATTTGTAATGGGCTCTTCACTTGCGGTGTTATTACTTGCACCACCCGTATTTTTAGCGGGTGCTTGCGATGCGCTTTTACCTGATGCGGTTGAGCTTGATTTTTTGTTCGACTTTTTGCCCGCTGAGCTACTATTAGTATTATCGCTTACTTGAATGGCCGACTTTGCTTTTTGGTGGAAACACGTTACTGCGTCACTTACTAAGGCCTGGGTAAGTACGCTTGCGGTTTCGCGAGCTGATGCGCTGCGTGGGCAGTTAACGCCAGCACTATTTAATAAATTAATTACATCAAGACGTTTTGCAGCGTCACCTGTTAACGCACCACCAATTTGAGCTATTTGTTGTTTAGCCGTTTCAGGGGTGTTTGCCACAGTTGGCGCATAACCTGACGGCGTTTGGCCTTTGCCAGCAACTAGGCAAATGGGGTAACTCGTTCCTTGTAAAACAACCGTATTACTTTGCATTAGTTGTGTACTTCCTCACTTATCCATAAGTATGATGCTGCGGCCTGATATTTTGATTGTTCTTGAGAAATCACTAAAGCGTGTTTAAAGTGATTTACAATAGCCGGGCTTGAGGTCAATTGATATAAATTGACGAGTCCTTCAAGCGCACCAATTTTACCTAATTTGTAATTAGGTAATTCATAATGTGTATGCTCATTAATTAAATTACTGAGCAATTGTAAATTAGTCAGCCAAACATCACTTTGCTGATGTATGCCGTTGCCAGGTGCAAATATAAGATCTATATGGTCTTTATTATCCTGTGCAATTTTTGAAAATATACCGCCTAGTTGGTCGTGCTTTATAAAATCTATTGAAGGAGCAAATTCATGACTAGTTTGCATCCAGCCAATTTGAACCGTTTCAATAGTCGCGAGTGCACCACCTACTCCTAAGTATACCCACTCATTGTTTTTATCGGCTTTATAGGTAGCATCAATGGCAATCACGTTTGCCTTATCCCATTTTTTTTGCACCGCCAACTGCACTAACGTATTAGCACCAACAGCGCCATAAAATAATAAGTGCTCTACATGCTCAGGGAACAACTGTTTAAAACTTTTTGCTAAAAGCTGCTTTAGCTCATCTTGGTACGCAAGTGCTGGCAATAACCATACAAGTGGCAAGTTTGAGTCTTCTACTTTAGCAAAAAGCTCTTTCGCTTTTACTATGCAATCATAAATACAGGCATTCCATGATTGCCAAGTAATACCGTTAGGTGGAGTTGGGGTATCTGCATATAGCAGTGTATCTATGTCTTGCGACAAAGGCGTAGAAAAACAGCTTACGTTTACATTAAACGCCTTCATGCTGCGCCTCTGCTTTTACATTTTTAGCCATCGATTTGTAGTAGGTATACAAATTAAATATTGCTTGGCTATAACAGTCCATTGCCGACATTTCTATTGCGTTTAACCTTTTATTAAGAGATTTGCCAGCTACAAACCTCTGCAAGCAAAGCTCCTCCTCGTATTTAGGCCAGTTTTGATGTAACTGCTGTTTAAAAGCCACTAGTGCTTGTTGTTCAGCATTAAACGCACTTACTTGAATGTCATAGCTTACGAGTAAATCGAGCTTATCACCGAGCATTCGCCTTATTAAGGCAATAATAGCTGATGGGTTTTCTACTTGGTTTAACGACATACACGCTAAGGGCACTAGCTTTACATAGCCACTTTGTAATAGCACATGTAACGTGTCATCTACTGTTAAAACATTGCTTGCGTAATTACTTAATGCGTTTACTTGTTCCCAACTTAGTGACAATAAAAAAAGCGACATTAACGGTGAATTAACAAGCTTACTTTTACATAGCTCATCAAACACATGTTTTAGCACTTGTATGTTTGCACTAGGGTTGAATGCGCTGATGAGCGCCACTGTTTCGGCTGATGTTGCCTCTTGTTCGGTGCTATTAGCCAATGCAAAATAAATAGTGTTTAAGTCAATTAATGCAATTAAATTAAAGCTGTGTTGCTGTAATAAAACTTTATAAATAACAGCCTTTGCTAAGTTATGCAGGGATGGGCTGTTGAGCAACGAGTTTATAAAAGCCAGGTTAATTGTTTGCGGTAAATTAGCCATAACCTCTATACATGCCTGCGCAGTCACATCAAGGCTTTGCTCACTCGTTACTAACGTATTAATTAAAGTTAAATCGGGTTGTGTAAAGTGTTGAGGAGTATTATTTTTTTTAGCGGTTAGCCACGTTGTTTCTAACAGCTTTTTTTTAAGTGTTTTTACATAACCTACAGAAGTAAACGGGCAGCACTGCGCCTTACTAATACTGAGCAATTGTGCTTGATGATTACTTATGTAAGTAGACAGCAAGGTTAGCCACCTATTAATACAGTAGGGTTACCAACAACAATTTTTCCGCCGTGGGAGCTATCATCACCCATTCGAGCTGCGGGTTTACCGTTAATTTTTACGCTACCAGAGCCTGACTTTATGCTGTCGGGTGGGCCAACACACACTAACATATCGCCTTTACGTGCTGCAGGCATGCTACCTATTAATACATTAGTTGAGCCTACCACAACAGGGCCGCCAACATGCGGGACTGTACCTGTAGTTTTAGGGCATACATGCATATGACCAATTGTAGCTGCGGGCTTACCCATAAAGACTCCTTGTCTTATTTACTTTTTGACAATAAAACTAATCAAATAAAGGAATAATTAATAATTTACTTTGAGAAACTAAACCCGATAAGGTATCAACTAATTCTGCCTTACTATAATCCGAAATTGATACCGGGCTTTGTAATGCGTACTGATACAAAGCGGCTATGGTATCTTCACTATTTAAAGCATTATGTAAATTACTTAAAAACTGATTAGCATAATAACCATCCATAGCTTTTAAATGCGTTAATGCAGGATTTAGCAATGGATCATCTGGCCTATTTATTGGCAAACAAATTAAATACGGCAAACCGTAACGGCAATATACAACGTAACCATTATTATTAATGCCATTTCTATGCCCTGTATAAAAGCTATTTATTATTTCCATAACTGCACTAATTTAATTTAATCATGCCGGCAGATAAAGTAATGGCGCTACCATCAACTTTAACGTTACTGCCTTTAATGTCTATATTAGTGCCTTCTATAGTTATATTACCGCTGCTGCTCATTTTAATTTGTGCAGAGCCTGTTTTAATTACTATTTCGTCACCGGCTTCAATATTAAGTGTTTTACCCACTTTTAACGTGTCGTTTTCACCTATATCGTCACTGCGATTTTTAGCCACTTTTAGTGTTTCATTATTGCCAATATCAACTTTTCGATCGTTGCCAATTTCAATATTATGGTCGTGATCTGTTTTGTCGTTTTGGTCATTTTTTACGTAAAGCTGCTTATCTTTTTCTGCTTGAATATAAACCAGCTCGCTGCCTTTTTTATCTTCAAACCTTAGCTCATTAAAGTTATCGGCTCCGCCTTCTTTAGTAGAGCGTGTTTTAATACCACTTTGTGTTTTTTCGCCAGGTAATGCATACGGAGGCATTAAATCTGCGTTGTACACTGCTCCGCTAATAATTGGTTGGTCTGGGTCGCCATTTATAAAGTCTACAAGTACTTCTTGGCCTACCCGAGGGAAGAAAAATGCCCCCCACTTTTTACCTGCCCAATTTTGCGCAACACGGATCCAACATGAACTTTTTGAATCTTTTTTACCTTCTCGGTCCCAGTCAAATTGCACTTTTACGCGACCATATTGGTCAATCATTATTTCATCGGCGCTGTCGCCAGTTACGATTGCCGTTTGCACACCGTTTATAACTGGTTTTTTCTTATTTATTTGCGCTCTGTAGGGTATATCTTTGGGTACGCATTCAAAATGGTTCGAGTACACTTCTTCAGCACTTGATTGCAATGCACCCGATTGATTAGGTATTGTTATTGACGTCATCATAGAGGTAATAACAAATGTTTTACCTTCAAGACGTGGGTCTTCGTGCTTTTTAAAGCTAAAGAGTTTACCCACTGTAAATGAACGGCAATCACTACGACCACTAGAAAGCTTCATGTCTCGCTGTAATGACTCAAGCTGCACAGATGCTAAATTAGCTGCGCGCGGGTGGCATTCTTGCTCGCCCGTGTATTCAAAAATTTCTGATACTGATTGAGTCGGTAACTCTGGATTAGCTTGCTCACCATCTGGGTAGCGTGATGGCTGTTTAAAATCGTAACCAACGCGTTTAAAGCTGCCTGGCGCAATACTTAAACCGCCCTGCCAACGTGATACGTGTGATTCGCTTAAATGGCCAGTTGAATAAACAACCTTTGCTTCGTCACACACTTCGTAAGCAGTTATATCATCTGCAAGTACGAGTGTATGGTTGCTATTAGTATGTTCAAAAAAGTAAAAAATACCTTCTTGTTGAAGTAATCGTTGAATAAAGTCAAAGTCTGACTCTTGGTACTGAACACAGTACTCGTATTTAGGGTATGTCTTGCTGGTTTTATCGCTAAAGGCAACATTGTGTTGGCCAAATAGGTCAGTAAATATTTCTTTAATTGTTTTCTTTTGGAATATTCGGCTGTTTTTACGATTGCGCATAGATGCTGCAAACGGGACTATCGTTGCTTGGTAATCTATATAGTTTTTTTGTTCTTCTACATCAGCTGTACGGCTGCCGTTTGAAACTAAATGGCTCACTATACCGTGATAGTACCGCTCGCCGCCCCCATCCGCATTTTTTACTTTTATAGATACAGGCTTACCTACTAAATCTTCGTGCGCTATTTGCTTCCCAATAGTATACATATTGGCAGACATAACAAATAAGTCAGACATAGCCTCTTGGGCAACAAAACGAGTTAAATAGAGGGCATCTTTACCAGCAGGGGTGCTAATCTGAATTACGTTATTGTCTTGTGTTTCTTTTTGCATTCCTTGCTATTCCCTTCCTAAAGATCTAAAAAGCTCTGAGCAAAGCTCAGAGCTATTAAAAGGTAAAATATATTACATTCTTTTACCAGTAACGCCGCTGTAACCATAGCGAAGAGTTGGTTTAGTCATGTTTGTGTCATCTGTCGGAGTAACAGCCATTAACATTTCTGTATAGCTAATAGTAATAGTTTCAATTGGACGATCACCTTGTACTGAAAGAGAGTAGCTAGAAATCATAGCGTCTGTAAGTGTGATATTTACAATTTCTTCAATCACATCACCTTGCTTAGTGATTTGAAATACAGCTGGCTGACCTTTTCCGATTGTCGCTTCTTCAAGCAAATACGAAGATGCATTATCCTGAAGTTTAGTAATTGTAAGGTCGCCAAGACGTGCTGAACTAGACTCACGGTCCATAGCTGTTCCTGTATATGAACTGATTTCGCGACTTACGTTAAAATCAAGAGATAAAACAGTGATTGTACCCTCAAAGCCAGCAGCTGTAGTTTCACCTTCGATTTTACCGTATTTTAAATATGTATTTGCTTGCATTTGATAATGCTCCTTTTAATTAAACTTATGTTATCCATTTGTATTGGATTATTTACTTTGGTTGACCCAAAATTCCTTCGAAATCATTATCTTTAATACAGCAATGAAAAGGCCTTCTGATTCCTTTCCTTAGATGAAGACAATGTCTCAAAAATTCCATGTAGTGATATCAGGCACCAAAATTATAATGCCCTAAAACTAAAGAAACAACCTTAATAACAAGTTATTTTAATTTAATTTTAAACTAAATTTAATTCAGTTCTAATTCAAATTCATCATTTTTAACAAACAGGGATATACTCTTGATTTCTTTATCGCAGATCATGCTAGATAATAAAACTTCCGAAAGTAATGGCAGCACTCTATTTTGTAAAATAGTATGTATATTACGTGCGCCTGAGCCAGCATTTTGACAATTTGCGATAATATATTCAATCACACTGTCATTATAAACCAATTCAGCATTGTAATGTTTTTTAACGCGTTTGATTATTTTATTTATTTGAATAGCGGCAATTTCAGTAAGAATATCGTCACTTAATGGAATGTAAGGTATTACATTAATACGCCCTAAAAAAGCAGGTTTAAATGATGCGAGTAAATCATCTTGTAATGCTTTTAATAAACCTTTGATACTAGGTTTACTTTCTTCGTCTTCAAATAAACTCATGGTGGTATCAGTTCCCACATTAGAGGTCATAATAATGATTGTATTTTTGAAGTCGATATCACGGCCTTCACCGTCTTTAATTGTACCTTTATCAAACACTTGATAGAAAATATCTTGTACACCAGGGTGAGCTTTTTCCATTTCATCGAGCAATACTACGCTGTACGGTTTTCTTCTTACGGCTTCGGTTAATATGCCACCTTCGCCATAACCTACATACCCAGGAGGTGAACCAAGCAGTAGTGATACTTTGTGCTCTTCTTTGAACTCAGACATATTAATAATGGTGACATTTTCTTCACTGCCATACACTTCTTGTGCAAGCGAAAGTGCAGTCTCGGTTTTACCTACACCACTTGGACCTGCCAACATAAAAATGCCGTTAGGTCGGCTTTCATCTGCTAGTTGGGCGCGAGATGTTTGCACTACCTTAGCGATTAAATCTAACCCATGGTCTTGCCCTACAACACGTTTTTTCATTTGCTGTGCAAGGTTTAAAATGCCATGTATTTCATCTTCGTGCATTTTACCTACAGGTATGCCAGTCCAATCTGATATAACCTGTGCAATAAGCTCTTCATCTACTTGCCAATGAACCATATTATGTTCAAAAGCAGTTAACTTTTCTTTACTCTGCTTAAGATTGGCTAAAATTTCATCTGATGAATTTTCTTGTTCTGAGTTAATAGACTCGAGTGCCTGATTAAGCTCAGCTACAATTTCTTTTTCTACTTTAAACTGCTCAGTTAACGGCGCTAACTGCTCTTCAATAGTTACAAGTTCAGTTTTAAGTGTATCTAGTTGCACTGAATGATCTAAACCTGTTTTTTGTTCACGGTGTAGCATCTGCACTTGTGTTTCTATTTCGCTTAATCGATTTACAAGTTGCTCTATAGTGTTTGGTGTAGATGCTTGGCTCATTGCCACCCGCGCACAGGCAGTATCTAATAATGCCACCGCTTTATCGGGTAGTTGCCTTGCCGTAATATAGCGATGAGATAAGTGCACTGCACTTTCGAGTGCTTGTTCAGAAATAAATACTTTGTGGTGTTTTTCCATAACGGGCACTAAACCGCGTAACATAGCCACTGCTTTTTCTGGCGTTGGCTCTTCTACTTTTACCACTTGGAATCGACGTGTTAGAGCAGCATCTTTTTCAAAAAACTTTTTATATTCAGCCCACGTTGTAGCAGCAATGGTTCTAAGCTCGCCACGGGCAAGTGCTGGTTTTAATAAGTTAGCAGCATCGTTTTGGCCTGCGGCTCCACCGCTACCAATCATCGTATGGGCTTCATCAATAAATAAAATAACCGGGTTAACTGCATTTTTTACTTCATTGATTAATGATTTAAGACGATTTTCAAACTCGCCTTTCATGCCTGCGCCAGCTTGTAATAGTGCTAAATCTAAGCTGTGGATTTTCACGTTCTGCAGCACGGCTGGAACATCTTTTTGTGCAATTCTTAAAGCTAAGCCTTCAACTACGGCGGTTTTACCTACACCCGCTTCACCGGTTAAAATTGGGTTGTTTTGACGGCGCCTTGTTAAAATATCTACCATTTGGCGAATTTCGAAATCGCGTCCTAAAATAGGGTCTATTTTCCCGGCTTTTGCTTGAGCAGTTAAATCAACAGTAAATTGGTCAAGGCTCGGGGTTTTAGAGTTTGTAGCCGATTGGCTAGCCGTGTTTTGTAATGAGTGATTACGTTCTTGCGATTGAGCAACAATTTCCGGCCAAGCATGAAGTAACTGCCCCGGCTCTATTTTATTAAATAACTTACTGCAACGGGTTACTAAGCTCGATAAGGTATCGTCTTTTACAAGCGTATAAATAACGTAGGCACTGCGAATTTGATTATCTGTAAATTCAATACTGGTACTTAACCAAGATTGCTTTAATAAGCTAGTAACATGTACAGATAAGCTAGGAGATGACTCACTACCGGTTTTAAACGCTTCTAAAGATTGATTTAAGTCTTGCTTTACTTTTTCAATATCAATGTCAAAAGAGCCAAAAATAAGCCTAACATCATCTAGTTGCTGCTCGATCATGGCAAGTAACCAGTGTTCAAGCTCCACTGTAAAGTGGCTTCTACTATTACAAATTGCAACTGCGCCTTCTAGACTTTTTTTACAATCAGGGCTTAGCTTTTCAACTAGTTTATTCAGTGTCATCGAAGACATACTTTGTTCCTTTTAATTTTAATTATCCTTTAAACGATAACTGAGTGGGGGAAAACGTAGATGGATCTTTATTGGATACTAAAAAGCTGCTATTGCCAAGTTGGTAGTCATTTCCTCCAAGCTGTATGGCTTTGAGCTTATGAAAATTAGACTTAACTTCTAAACGGAACTGCACTGCTCGGCCTAGATAATCCTTAGTAATATTTTTTGCTAATATAAATAAAGTACCATTTGGTAATAATGCCCTAGCTTTATCAACATTTTCAGTGAAAATGTGGACTTCTACTAAAGAAGAGATATCCCAAACTTGCTTACCTAGGACAGTATCAACACCTAGCCTGGCATGACGCCCTTCAAATTCTAACCGGCTGGGCAGACTAGTCTGTTCTTGTATTTTTAGAGTTTTCCATTGGCCTATCATTTGCTGTATTTTTACATCACAATCTAAGTAATAAGTTAATATGCTTTGAAGATCACTGGCGTTACGTACTTTTCTGCTATACATACCTGAAAAATGGAGTTGACTTTCTCTATAACCTCCACTCAACAAACCTAATATTTTTGTATATGGATCTTTAGATTTATTGTTATTGATATGATTAAGCGAAGGTTTATACTTTTTCCAAGCTCGATAATATAATGATACTAATCTATGATTAAACATGTCATAAAAATCCCTCATGGTGGTATCTTTAAACCTTAATCGCTGTAAAACTAGTTCACTATAGAATTGAGGTAGTGCTCCTGCACAACCTGTTAAACCCATAAACGAAACTTCTATATTTACTTTCGCTAAATTGTCTTCATATCCGATATTTTCTATTTTACTTATGGCATTTCCTGGGAAACCCAATTTCTGAGTTGCTGTAAATTTAATGAGCTCTAGTTTAGGGCTGCTGTCATAACCGACATGTCTATATTCTAAGCCATTCTTTTTTAACTGACTTTCTATTATGAAGACAGCTTTATAAAAATCGACTTGTGAGGTCTGAGATATTAAAGTTTCAATCATAGCAATGGGGTTTCCCCAACTCTTGCTGGCCATTGATAATAAATTTCATCTTGCTCTTTTAATTTCAAAGTTAAACGAGTGTAGCTATTGACAGCTGTAAATTGAGCAAAAAAATGGTCGAGTATAGAAGAAAAGAAAAACATGCCACTACCGGAAAAGTCATCATTGGCAAAAGTTAATTCAATTTCACTCCCAGATGCAAAGCTTACACGCCCTTTCTGTAGAACTCTAACAGTTGACGGTTCAACTTTTACTCTATAGATATTATCTATCATCGCTTTGGTTTGAGGTGATGCCTTAAAGTCGTATAAACGAAGCACTTCTTTTAATTTATGGCATGCATTCTCACCACTAAACGTATCTAGGGTAAGATGATTGATTAATTGCCACCTTGTCGAGTCTGCAATTACAGGCCTAACAGCGTGAGTAAAAGGCACAAGACAACGAATTTTTTTAATTACATCACCTCGTTCAGGCATTAATAAACCAAGCTCTTCATCGCCAAAAGGCATACTTACGGGTAAGTTTCTATTACTACATGTCCCTCTTACCGTTAGTACTGTATTACCACTACTATATTCCATAGCGGAGTTTTCAAAAGCTGCATCAACCAATGATAAATATGTTTCCGTACCAGATTCTACATAACCGCCTGCCCATGCGGCAGCTTCTCTTCTGAGGTGCCAAAATAAGTCATCATGGCCATAATATCGGGGATGAGTTTGTCCGTAAAAAGGAGTAACTACTTGTTTATTCCCTTTTTGATCAAAGGCTAAAACCTCTTTAATTTCTATAACCTCAGAAATTTCTGCATCCATGTACCTAGGTGATAGCTTATATTCGTACTCACTTAATTCTGGGCGTATAGGCTCTAGTTCTTGCTCAAATAAATTAATAATTGGTGTACAACCTAATAGAAATACACTTTTGTCAATTTGCTTCTCAAGTTCTGAGGACTCTGTATCAAAGTAAAAATAAATTTCGCAAGAGTTGGAGTTTTTAGGCAATGAGCTTAAAATATTTTGTAATTCAAAAAAGCGAAATTTTTCTGGAAAAGTGAAATTTTCTACAAGTAATCTATATCCGCTAGATGAACGCTGTGAATAAGGAATAACAGCTTCTTTATTTTTAAACCCTACCGGCTGTAGCTGAGTTTTAGATATGTACTTAACTCCCTCCTCACCGTTGTCAATCGCGACCCCTATGCAGTGTTTAAAAAGAAGCTCGTACACTTTTAAAGTGTGGTGCCACTGCCCATTGATGTATATTCTTAAAGTATCTAAGCCTGTTTCATGTAATGAGACACCCTTATATTCGCCTGCTAACTCTATTTTAAATATTGACTTAGCTTTTTTGTTCCATTTAGGTGTTGGTGCTACAAAAGGACTGTTATCAAATTGGGCCGAGGTAATTTCTACCGGCCACAAGTAAGTCTCATAACATGTTTGAAATTTACATTGCTTCATTTCATCTACATTTGTTTCTACTTCACTATCTCTAGGAATAACGACTCCAGTTGTTGATAGATTTTCAGCTTCAAGTTTAACAACTGACATAGATGGTATAGGAGCTTGGTAATCAGGAAACAATTGACCTAATAAAGCATCTGTTAGCTCAGGAAAACTATCATCAAGCTTTTGTCTGATATTAGCTGTTAAAAAAGCAAAAGACTCTATAAGTCTGGATACATGTGGGTCTTCTATATTATCTTCACTAAGCTTTAATCTACCTGCAACTTTTGGATATTTTTCAGCGAAATCTTTTCCTAAATGACGCACGTACGCTAATTCACGATTGTAATATTTCAATAGTTCATCGTTCATAATGAAGCCTCGATTATTCTCATGCCTAAATTAACAGGCTCTACCTCTGAGTCAAAGCTAATAAACTCAGGCTCAGGATCTGCGTATAGCAATGCATTAATTCTTAAGTTAAGTACTCTATTTAAAGGAGCTTCTTCATCTGTAAAAACCTCAACTTCTAAAAAGCGCGGTTCGAACCTTTGTATTGTACTTTTAACTATTTCACATAATAATGCGCGCCCTTCATGAGATCCTACCGACATACTTGAAAAATCAGGCAACCCATATGAAAGGCATGAAGTTTTAAGCTCACTATATTGACTCGGCCATGTATGCCATTGAATTCGAGCATTTAACAAAGCTTCTATATCTCTGCGCACGTTTTTTCTAAGCTCACTAATAATGATCCCCTCGGTGCGTGAAGGCGCATCCCGAAGTTCTGGTTCATCATCTATAAGCTTATCGAGAATAGACGATTGTAGCTGTTGCTTGAGTTCTATCATTTCTAGCTAAACTTGAGTTATACAGATTCAAGCGTATTAATCTTTAAGTTTGAAATTGTGATTGCTTCATCATCAACAAAAAGCATTTTCATCCCTTTACCTGTAATAAATTCACCTTTAAGCTCAATCCAATCAGATACTTGACCTAGCTTTTCAAGTTCAGATTCAGAATTAATATAAACAAGTGGTAAGTGAGCTGTACCTGATGGACCATCCTTGATAGAAATTTCTACACGTAACCAAATACTCTCTAGTAAGGATTCAGCAGGCTCTATTTTCAATGATTCAATTTCGTTAAAATTTGCTAAATAAAACTCACCATTAGTACCTAAAACCTCTAGGTATGGATTTAAGCAATCATCAAGATCTCTTGGTGATGTTTCGTTTGTTGTAACTCTTATAGATTCCATCTCTCGAGCTAACTGCGAGGCTTCATCGGTAGCACCTTCTAAAAGAGCAACGTGCATTTTCAAAAATAGTGTGTCTAACTCACTCGCATCATGAAATAACTTAGGAATTCCCTTACCTTGATAAAAGTCAACTCGCGATTGTTGTGCACGAATTAAGTGCCTTAAATTTACAGCACCAACTGCAAACTCCGGATTCTTTTGAACCATAAAGTCGAGTTGTTTATCAGCTTTTTCAAGCTCACCATTTATGCAAAGTAGCTCAGCGTAAATACTTCTGATATCAAAATTTAATGGCTCATCTTGAAGTTCTTCCGCACAGTTAGCTAATGCTTCTATAAGTTTTCCTTCACGAATTAAAGCGTGTATTTTTCTCATATATATTATTCCTTTATTTGATGGTGAGGGCTTAGCTCAGTAATTAGTTTAATGCTGGACACCATTTGGTCTAGCTGAAAATGGGGTTGAAGCTGAAGTACCGAAAAGTAATGTCCTGGGTTAGCTTTATTTTCACTTACTTTTATTTTAGCGTTACTAAGAGGGTATTTACTTCTCATGTACTCAGATGAAGAGTCTGGGGCAGCAGTATAGTTGTTTATCCATTTTTGCAAGTCTTGCTCGCACTCTCTAGAGTTATAATAAGAGCCGACCTTATCTCTTGCCATTAACTTCAAATAATGTGCAAAACGTGAAACGCACAATATATATTGCAGCATAGCTGACAGACGGGCATTTATAGTCGCTGCACTAGAATCATAATATTTCGCTTTTTGAGCGCTTGCATTACTATAAAAAACAATGTGCTCAGTATTAGTAACTGAAGAAGCTGGAATAAAACCTAATTCAGAAAATTGCTTCTCTAGCTTACTTGTTACTAATAAATCTAAAGGTGGTTTCGCTTCTTTTTGGTAGGTATCGTTTGCAAAGCTATCTTTTGCAAGCCCTGTAACAAGTCCTTTAGATACTTTGCCAGGTTCTATTCCTCGGATTTGTCCAAACCATCCACTATCACAGTAAGCCCTAATTATTGTTGATACAAACTGGAATGCTGCATTACCCCATAACATATCTGTTTCGGGGTCTTTAATGTGCTCTTTGAAATAAAAATCTTCATGGCGTTTACCATCATTACTATATGGCGGCCTGACTAATACATGAGGGAGTGTTAAACCAATAAAACGAGACTCTTCCATCTCTCTAAAGCTTTGCCATTTTACATATTCTTTTTGCTCAAATTGATTAAATAAATCAGAATAATAGCCTAAATCTGAGAAGCTATCAGCACCAAAAAAGCTCGCTGATACAGAACAAATAAAAGGTGAAAAAGCTGCAGCTGCTGTACGCGAGATTTCCTTTATAGTATCAATATCATTATAAAATGCCCCACCAGAGGCTGAGTTACTTACTTCATAATCTCCAATTATTACACCAAAAGGCTCTCCACCCGCACGATCGAATTCACTTTGGTAAATTAACTGAAAAAAACTACTTTGATCAAAGTCAATTGCCTTATTAACATCCTTAGAAAGGGTGCCCCAATCACAATTCAATACCTTTATTTTGACTTTATTTTCTTTATCTTGCTGTTCTGTTTGTACAAGTAGCCACTTTAAATTGCGCCAGCTAGCTTCTAACTTTTGAAAGTCTGTGTTATGAATAATAGTATTTATTTGCTCAGTGATCAGTCGATCAAGTTCTACTACTACTCTTTGAAAGTATGGAGCCAATGACTCTTTGGCCCACGAGATTGGAGAATCAGAAGAGCCTTCAAGCCAGAGTAATAAAGCTTTATTTAGATTTTTTTCATTTAAAAATCGATCTAGTAAAGCCTCATTATCACTTATTCTAGAGTGTCCTTCATTATGAAAAGCAGCTCCTTGACTTATAAATGAAAACTCTTCGTGATTCATTCTAATGCATTATCCTTAACGCCAGAGACTAATAAATTAACCAATCTCTGGAATTTTAGCTACAAGACGTAATGAAGACGTTAATTCTTCCATTTGTAACCAAGGTTTTAACCATGCAATTGCATTGTAAGCACCTGGTTGACCAGGGATCTCTTTAACAGACACTTTTGCATCAGCTAGAGGATAACGAGCCCTAACATCTTGCCCACCACCTTCAGCAGCATTTACGAAAGTTAAAATCCAGCGATTTAGCCAAGTTTCGACGTCTTCTGCTTCCATAAAGCTACCAATTTTATCGCGTGCCATCACTTTTAAATAATGTGCAAAGCGAGAGGTAGCCATCAAATATGGTAATCGAGCTGAAATCGCTGCATTAGCAGTTGCATCAGGTGTAGTATATATTTGTGGTTTTTGACAACTTTGACCACCAAAGAAAACAGCGTAATCGGTATTTTTGTAATGGCACAGAGGTAAGAAGCCTAGTTTACTTAGCTCAGCTTCTCTACGGTCTGTAATGCCTATTTCAGTAGGACACTGTAAGTCAGGGTCACCGTCATCACTTGTGAAAATATGAGTTGGTAGACCTTCTACTTTACCCCCGCCTTCAGCACCTCGTATTGCTGTACAAAAGCCATACTCCGCAAAAGCCTTACTCATATTTGTTGCCATTGCGTAAGCTGCATTACTCCAACAGTAATCTTCATTTGAAGCACTCAGCGCTCTTCCATCCTTTTCTCCTATTTCAAACTCTTCGAAGTTAAACTCTTCAACAGGTTTTGACGCAGCACCGTATGGTAAACGCGATAAGAATCTAGGCATAGTTAAAGACACAAATCGAGAATCATCACTTTCCCTAAATGAGCGCCATTTTGTGTATTCTATTGATTCAAATACTTTTTCAAGATCTCGTGGTTTTGTTAACTCTTCCCAGTCATCAAATCCAAAAAGTGAAGGTGCTGAGGCTGATATAAATGGGCAAAAACCTGCAGCAGATACATTTGACATTAAACTCAATGTTTCAATATCTTCAGGGTGATTTGTAAACTCAAAATCACCTACAATTGTACCGTATGGTTCGCCACCTGGAGTACCAAACTCAGACTCATAAATTTTCTTAAAAGTTTGGCTTTGGTCAAACTCAACTGCTTTACTTAAATCTTTATGTAGTTCTTTTTTCTTCATGTTTAAAACACGAATTTTTAGTGTTGAGCTTGTTTCAGTATTAGAAACCATATGATGCAGGCCACGCCAAGAGCCTTCTAACTTTTGAAAAGCGTCAGTATGTATAACAGCATTTAACTGCTTTGATATTTTTTCATCGATTAATTTAATAGCTTCGTTAAACGTAACAGTTAGGTTCTTGTTCCACTGAACTGTGCCATTTAATGCTTCTTCAGTAAGCGTTTTAAGAAGCTCTTCTGCGCGGTTAGCATCTGTTTGCTTAGTAGCACCAATTGCTTGCTCAAGTAAAGACGTACTAGTTTCTGTATTGGACTCTAATTCTGTACTTAATTGTTCAGTACTCATTTTTCAGTCTCCTCTATCTTTAATTCTTTTGCCATAGAATCTAAGCTTTCAGTATTACTTAATACTTCTTCAAGTACATTTTCTAATTCTTCTGAACGGTCAATTTTAGTCATTAAGTCACGTAATTTATTACGCGTTTCCATTAATTTTCTTAATGGTTCAACTTGATTCACAACAGCTGCAGGCTCAAAGTCATCCATAGACTTAAAGTTAAGCTCTACATTAAATTGTGAGCCATCATCGTTAAGCGTATTGTCTACAACTAAATTTAAAGAGGGGCTCATACGTTTTAGAACGTCATTGAAGTTATCGCGATCAATTTGTATAAAGCGCCTATCTTTAAGTGGCTTAATATTTTCAGTACTATCACCGGAAAAATCGCCCATTACGCCAATAACAAAAGGTAACTCTTTTTTTACTGCTGCGCCTTCTGTTTCAACATCATATGTTATGTGAACGCGAGGTTTACGTACTCGTTTTAATTTATCATGGATACTCATAGAGAACTCCTTTTACTTATGTTTCAGTTTCGCTGATCTTAATGCCAGACAACTTAAAGTACCCGGTCCTAGCATCACTATCTGTTATTAATTCATTTAATAATTCAGGCAGCGATAATTCGCTCCATCGAATCACTTGTTCTATTGTGTATGACATTGGAGAATGTGGTTCAGTTTTTCTAAAAAAAGCGGCTATTTCTTTAAGTTTATTTATCGCACTCTCACGAGAGTCTATTTCTAAGCTACCTTGCTTTTTAGCTGCTATTGTAGTACCTAATTCACCATCACTCTTTATCAATTCAGCTTCAAGTAATACTTCAGCTTCAGCTTCAGCTTCAAGTTTAGCTTGCTCCAATGCAGCAAATTTATCAGCTGCAATATGATTAACTGCAGATAGACTTACTTCCAGAGCCTTTTTAATATTGGACGTAGGTTGGGGTTGCCCAGTGACTTGATCAAGCACTTCACTTAAAAGCGAAAATTGCTGCATGGCCTCTTCAATATCTTGCTTTAAGGTTACAAAAAACTCAGTGCTTGTTTCAGCTGCACTTCTTTCAATGAGTTCATAGTCAACAGCACCTGAGCTGAGTTTTTTCTCTCTTTTTTCATCATTTAGACGCGAAATATCATAGCCTTGCTGATATTCCCAAAAAGAATATGACTCCATGCTGGCACTATCCGTAAGGTAGATACTTTTAATTGGAATTATTAATGTGCCTTCGCCTGCGGAACCATTGAGACCAACCAATGCAGATACTTTATCTGATACTTCATCATCGTCATCAAGTGACGGGTATAATTCATTAAAATATTTATTGAGTAAGTTGTGAGCAATTTTAAAACCAAAAGCTAAACCTTTAAAGCTATAAACTCGGCACAGCCCTTCAATAAACCACGCTAAATACTCTATATCTTTGCTTTCAGTCTTTATTGCATTACTACATTGTTCTAATAGAGGAAGCCAGTCTCTTGATAATGAAGAAATACCTTCTTCATCAACTAATGCATTTCTCTCTGCGGCACGCAGCTGATTTCTTAAATCTTTTAAAGCATAATAAGTAGACGTTGGGGAGACATCAGACCGAGGGTCTAAACCTGCGATCTCAGTTTCAGAAATAGGGGAAATATACTCTTCAAATACAAACATTCCATCGTCCTAAAATTATCCATAAAACTCCAATAAAGCGGAGCGGATTTCATATTACATTCTTTATAATAAATTACAAGCTTAGTTACAATTGAGTTTAAATCTTAATTGTTGTTTTTATATAAATAATTAAAATTTAATATATTTGCTTAATCCATGCCAAAAATTAAAGTAAAAACTCTAAAATAAAAAAGATAACATTCTTTATATTTAAGAATAACTACTTGGTAAAAAGTGGAATTGTAGCTTCATCTTGAATTTTGTATGTTTCCGATTTGCTACTAAAATTTTCATGGCCATATTTAATTATAATACAGGTAACATTATCGCGTGCACCTCTTACTAAAGAAGAATGCATTAGCGCCATACCTGAATCAATAATACTATTAGGTTCTAATGACAAACATATTTCTTCATCAGACAATTCGCCTGTTAAGCCATCTGAACAAAGTAAGAAAATATCATTAGTATTTACTTCACCTTGTACTACATCTACTTTAACTTCGTCTGTAACGCCCACTGCACGGGTAATCACATTCGAAAGAGGGTGCGTTTTTGCTTCCTCGACTGAAATTACGCCCTCATCGATAAGGTCATTTACTTGGCTATGGTCCCGCGATACTTGCTGTAATTGGCCATTTCGCAACATGTATGCCCGGCTGTCACCTACCCACAAAACGTAATATTGATTATCTTTTATAAATAAGGCGGTTACTGTGCTGCCCGCCGTTTTACTTCCTAAGTACTGAGCGCTGTAATCATTTAATTGGCGATTAGCATCTTCAATAGCTGAAACAATATGAGCAACGCTAAGCGTAGCTAGTGTCTTTTCTTCAACTTTTGCTCTAATAACATCTACGACTAGTTGGCTTGCAACTTCACCCGCTTCATGTCCACCCATTCCATCAGCTACTACCCATAAGTTATGGCTATTAATTTCAACATGAGAGTCTTCATTTAATTGCCTAACTGCACCGCGATGAGTTATTGCGTAACTTGTACTTAAATTGCTAATCACTATTTTTTACCTGTGTGTAATTCCATTCCCAATGTTTCCATCGGCCATCTAACATAGCAGCAACTTGGTTAACAGGCGGTAGTCCTGAAGTAACAAGCATCATAGGCTTTATATTGCATGAACCGTGTGTCCACCAAACACTATAATCACCATGCTTTTTATATAAAAGTGCATGTAGGGCGTCTTTTAAAACATCACTTGATAGCTCATCACCTGAGAACTCAAATGCTTCACCTTCTTTATTTTTGTCGCTAGAGGGAGAAATACTAAGCTGCTTTTTAGGCGCTATAAGGGTGCTTATCGATTTAGCAACGTCTTTTCGCCAAGTAAAAAGGTCAACAGAGTTATCGAGCACTTTAAGTACTGTGTCTTCGTACTCTAAGGAGAAAACGCCCGAATTTAATACTTCTATCGGCGCAACTTCTAATGTACTGGCCACTGTAAATGGGTAATGGCGCCCTACTGCATCCATACTCGGTAATAGGGTTCCCATTACGCCTTTATCGCCAACAATATTTGGCGATAAAGCAAAATGCCATACAGGACCTGTTAGGTAGTTATCTTGCCAATTGTCGCCTAACTGTTCCTTGCTTACAGCAATAGCTGCTTGCAGCCATTGCTCCCAGTGCTCTGAAAATTCTTTCGAAACGCTGTCTTGAACAAAGTCTCCCAAGCTAGGGACTTTGCCGAGGTAGCCTATATTTATAATCGGGTCGGACATGAAAACTTCTCTACACTTTTATTCCAAAATGGATGCCTAATTGATTTTGGCAATAGCTCAACTTTTGCGTTGTTACCCATGAGAGAAAAATGTAACTCTAAATCCTCACGTGTTTTAGCTCTTTTAGCGCTAAGCTCATCTAGCATGCGATAAAGCGACCATTCACCTTGGTAAGTCGTATTTACTGAGCGGCCTCCATTAGGTGGAGTGAATACAACTCGCGTTTTACTTTGTCCACTTGCGCCTGGCCAAACAAAGTTAGTAACTCTTAAAGGGCCATGTCGGTAAATCATTGATTGACCGTCAATTTCAATCATTAAGCTCGATGTAGTTTTATCCAACGATAGCGGACGTAAGCCAAACTCAATTCTAGGTGTTGCACTTCCACCATCGAAGAACACCGTTTGAATTTGATGGGCTAGTTCAAACATGGCTAGAGTATCAGCGCTTATGCCAATGTCTTTTTCAAACTTCCACGGACTCGAACTCATATCCACACTTGGTGCTACATAGTTAGTGAAGAAGCTATCAATAGTGCCATCTGGTCCAAAGAAGCGTGTAAAGTCTTTCATATTCACTTCTTTTTGTGCATAAGGAGAGAAAGGGTATCGGCCCACAATAGCTGCGTTGTACTCACGTAAAACTTGGCTTTTCCAAATCTCATTTAAGTGTCTGTTAGCGCTATTTTTAGTGATATTACTGGTATCTCTGCTTATATCTAATAACCAGCTATTAAATGGGTAAGGTAGATCACGGCTTTGGAACTCAAGTTGGCGAATGAAACTTGGTTTACTTTTTCCACTGATTTGATCTTTTATTGATGACTTTAACTGATCACCTCTATCAAGCTTAGTTAGATATACGTTAAGCTCTCTGAGGTTTTTCTGAATGTTATCTAATTGCTGAGCATCAATATTTATAACATCTTCAAACGCTTCTTCAACCTGATAACCTGGCAGTTTAATGTCAAACTTAGGCGCTTCGTCAGGTAAAAAACGTTTAATTCTGTTAGCTTTAGTTTGCATTGCAATTTCAGCGGCATTAGCGGCAACTTTACCCGCTGCTTTTTGATTCTCTGACACCGGCAATTTGGTTAGTTGCACATTTTTTTGCACAGCCATAATAATGTTTTTAATCGGTGCTTCTGAGCCAGCAAGTACATCAGTAATATTCACACCCTCAGCAGGTGAGCTGTACTGATTCAGGCTTAAATCGTCGATAAATGATTGCCAAAAGAAGACATAATCTTGGAAATAACGCTGCTCTAATTTCTTTTCAATCTCTTCTTTAGAAATATCATAAGTGCCCGATGCTTCCTCGCCATATACCCAGCTGCTTGCCATCAAATTTCCAAGCATTTTACTTTTTTCAACATTAAAAATGCCGTGAAAACCGTTAAAGGTATATAAACCAGGGATACTTCGAGTCAGCTCGCCATTGTTTCTGAATGTGAATTTTTGCGCACTTTCAAAACTAATAATGTCTGTTAATCTAAACGGCGGAATGCTGCTATCAAGAAAATCAGCTTGTAGGCGTTGGTATGCTCTTTCGGCTATTGGTAACTTAGTTAATTCAGCTCTAGCTATACGCACTGCTTGATTATCTATTTTGGTTTGACTAACACCAAGCTCTAGTAAGGCAGCAATGTGGTTCATTAACTGGCCGCGAGTTAGCGCATTTTTATCACCCGGTAGATTTCTTTCTAGATATGCATTAAACCAAGCCGAAATATCTTCACTTTCAAAGTACTCAGGTTGGAATAGCATTAAATAGCACTTTAGCGTCTCGTATAAATAGCTAAGGTGCTCTGGGTGCGCTTCCATTTCTTTAATTAACGTATTTGCGATATAGGGTTCTAAATACGTTTGTAGAGACCTGTTATAGGCTTGTGTAGATGACTGTTTAATTTCATTAAGCTTATTAAAACCTATTGACTGAGATTCATCGTCATCAACTAACGCAGGGTTGTTAGCTGGTAAGTTTCTTAGCGCATTGAGCCTGTCGTTTAATACTAATAAGTTGCTTCTATCAAACGAGGCGGCATCTAGCTCCTGATAAGTTTCAATGGCTTCATCTGTAGCAGCCATTAAATTATTATTCCATGCAAAGCTAAAGTACCACGAAATAGAAAAACCAATTACCGCAATACTGGCTAAAGAAATACTACCTACTCTGAGCCATTTGTTTTGCTTATCGTGATGTTTGTTAGTGCTGGCTAGGTTTTGCTCAGGGAAAATTACACCTTCTAAAACATTTTTAATAAAGAAGCTTTTCGATTGATTTATATAACTAGAATCTGCTGAGTTTACGTCATTTAAAAAGCTAGCTGGCTTCCCTTCTTGAGTTGCACTGGTCAAATACACGCCCCTAAACATAGGGAGTTCTTCATAAGCGTTAGGGGTAAAAATTTCTTTTAAAAACGCATCGCCCACACCTTGCAGCACACGAAGCTGTCTCGGAAATTCAAAAATTTTGGCTCGTATTTCTTCATTACGCTCGTTAATCAGCCTACGATTAAGCATTTCTGTCAGTTTTGAAATTAATGCGTGAAACTCTTTGTTAAATGCTTCAACTTGAGTGTCTTTATCTAGGTCTAACTCAAAAGTAACACCCCAAACTTGCTCGCATTCCTCTTCTGTAAGCTCGCCAAAAAACTCTCTAAAACCTTCAATTAAATCAACTTTAGAAAGAATGACGTACACCGGAAAAGTCATACCCAACTGATTTTGTAACTCTTGTAAGCGCTGTTTAATTGCGCGGGCATGTAGGTTACGCTCTGTT
The DNA here is from genome assembly GCF_023161885.1 of Pseudoalteromonas sp. 2CM37A. Lineage (NCBI taxonomy): Bacteria > Pseudomonadati > Pseudomonadota > Gammaproteobacteria > Alteromonadales > Pseudoalteromonadaceae > Pseudoalteromonas > Pseudoalteromonas sp. 2CM37A. Next base: position 140,043 of record NZ_JALNTJ010000002.1, on the reverse strand, counting down.
TTAGTTTGACTCATGAGCTCAGAAATACCCATGCTGATCATTACACCGTTAATGGGGCGTAGAGGGCGGTACTTGCGTAAAAGCCCTAAAAAGCCCTCCCATGCGCGTGAGTCATGTTTTGCGTGGCTACTTTGTGTAGTGTATCGTCCTGCGGTATCGATAAGTACAGCTTTATTAGTGAACCACCAATCACAGTTTCGTGTACCACCAACACCGTGGACTAAATCCACACCTAACTTATCTTTTAACGGATAGTCTAAGCCGGAGTTATTAATAACCGTTGTTTTACCGGCCCCAGGCGGGCCAATCATAATATACCAAGGTAATTGATATATATTTTTACCTTTAAATAGCTTTACATCTTTGAGTAAGTTGATGGCTTCATTCATGCGATTTTTTAACGTAGTGATCTCTTCATTCACCTCGTTACTGTTCGACTCATCGCTTTCAATTAGTTCATCGGCCATTTTCTCATCGCGTTTGCTTTGTTGCGTTAAGCTATAAATTTTGGTGATAGCAAACACTAAAATAACAAACAAAATAGTTAATAGCCGTGCTGCTACGCTCTCTAAAGGTATATAGTCGGCAATCGCGATAAGCGGACCACCAAACCAAATTAATAAAGATAACGCCAAAAAGCCGATAATTAACATGGCTGTTTTAGAAGTGAGTACGTAAGTAATTTTTTTTATTTTGTGTGAAAAACTCATGTCAGCCTCATTAAAATAATAAATCGATTTCAATTCGTCGGTTTAGTGACCGAGAAGCTGAATCTGAATTGCTGGCGATAGGCTCTGCTGCACCTTTACCCTCAGGCCATAAACGGCCACTTAGGTTTGTACTTTTAGCCATAGAATTGGCAACTTGCGTTGCACGCGCTAATGATAGATGCCAATTTGATGGATATTTATCGGTACGGATAGGCGTATCATCGGTATGTCCAGTAATTAAAATACGGCCTTTTGTCCCTTCTAAACTACGTGCTAGCTTTTCTAAAATAGGTTGAATGGACGGTAATAATTTCGCATCGCCTTGATTAAATAGACTTTCATTATTTATTGAAATTCGTATACGGTCTAGATTTTTCTTTACTGTAACTATCCCCATCTGAATTTCTGTTTGCAGTAACTGCTCAAGTACTAATAACTGCTTATCTTTTTTATCTACACTTTCGTTTTGCGCTATAGGATGAATAACAGCCAGCTTATCGTTAAGTGAAGTAACGCCATCGTTGAGTTTCATGTTGATAAATAAGTAAACCATTAACAGCACTAAGCCCAGCACTGAAAAAATCACCCAAAGCGGAACTTGATTTCTAAGCTCTACGCCAGCGGCAACACGCTGCTTCCAATTAGGTGAAAGTTTATTGTTCAATGGGCCATCTAATTGATTTAAAAGGTGATACATTTGAGAGCGATATTCTTCTATTTTGGTATCGCCACCGTTGTCTAGCCTGTATTTACCTTTAAAGCCTAAGTTTAAGCAATGGTACTGCAACTCAATAAATTGTTTGTGCTGTTCAGGTTGAGCCAGTGCATTATCAAGCAGGGTGTAAAAGTATTCACCGCCAAACGTTTCTTTATGAAACGTCGATAGTAAACTCTCATCAGCCCACTCCATTGAGCTCCATTTAGAATTTAAAACTGATTCATCTAAAATCGCACACAAGCAGTAACGCGAGTTAGTGATTACATCTTTAGAAAGCCCCTGGTTGCGCACTTCAACTTCAAAGCGCTTTACAGCCTCAACACAGCGATGCTTTAAAGCAGCAATATTTGTCATCTCTTTAGCTTGGCTAATCGAAATTACTATTGAAAAACAATCTGTAGCCGCTTCTAAAAGTGGGTTTTTAAAAATTGAAACTTTAGACGTATTAGCAACACTGCTGGCAACTGGCTCAACAGACATCACTGTTTTATCAGCATCGTTATCAACATTCGGAGTGTTTGAAGTGTCACGCCCTAGTCTACCAGGGCGAGGTTTTATAATGGTTTCATCCATTGAAACTCTTCCTTTAAAAGTTAGGTTCTAATTGCCCAAAGGCTTATTTGTAGCTCTGGGTAATTGCCCGATAAGTGGATAGCGATACCACCACTTGAACGAAGTTTTTCCCAATGTTCCCCCTGCTTGTTTAACTCAAAGTAATGAAAACCCGCATGGTATGGGATTTGGCGCGGTGCCGTTGGTAAGTTACTAATGGTAATACCAGGAATTTGGTTATTAACTAAGTCACGTATGGTTTCTACACTACCAATCTTAATTTGTGAGGGCAGTATTTTGCGCAGCTCTTCGTGCGGTACACTTGCTTTGATCGCTAAAACAAATTGTGCCGAGTTAAGTACAGATTTATCTTTTAGTGCGCCAAACGAAATACCAAACTTGCTTTGTTCTAATTTAATTTCTGTCGCAGTTTGTTCAATAACATGACTTAAAGATTGATATAAAAAATTAACTACTTCAGAAAATACTTTGCCCAAATTTTCATGATCGTACTTAGGCAGCTTTGGTACTCTTTTATTCGCAGTACTAAAAGTAGATAGCTCGCCAGCAAGCTCAATAAGGCGGGTATAAAATACATTTGGGTGGAGGTTATTCACGCTAAGTAGATTGTCAAAAACAGCATCGTATTTATTAAGGGTTTGCAGCATGATAAAGTCGGCAACAGAGGTACTCCCTGCATAACCTTGGCATAAACGCACAGAAATACTCTCTGCACGCTGTTTTATCATAGAGCCTATTTCTCTTACTAAACCGAGTAACGGCTTGCATTGACCTACTTTTAAAGAGGCAGGTATGTATTTAGTGTCAAGCTTAATGCTTCCTTCATTGCTTACTTCAATAATGCGCGCCACAGGTAGCAAAATATACCCAGCGAGATCATCAGATGAAAGTACAAGCTTGCTATAAATTTTAGCAACCTGAATTACCTCTTGAGATTGAGCTCCCAAAGAGTCGTCACTAACCGCTAAGTCATTTAGTTTATAGCGCGTAACAATATTCTCATCCAGCGCTGAAATATTAATACCACTGTTTTTGATTGCCGGGATAGCAAGGTATACCACCTCATCATACACGTCTTTACTAACCACTAATGGCTCAGGTAAAGGAGTAGACTGTGGCATTTCAATTGGCAGTAAATCAGGCGTAATAGCACTTAAAGACTCAAGGGCAAACTGTCCTGAGTTCAATAATTGTGTGTCTATACTTATATCAATTATGCCCCATGGATCAGATAAATTCCCATTGCATAATTGATTTATTAAGTTAGAAAAATGCTTATCTGATTGTTGAAAATGTTGCGGCCTTAAGAACATCCCTTCAGTCCACGCAACACGAGTGTTATCACCCATTTTACAAATCCTTTTTATCGCTCTCTCATGTATGTTGCAATTGCTTCAACATTCACATCTATATCGTCATAGCCTGTTGGGTCAACCTCTATAACGGCCCTCCACCTTGCTTGGTCGATATCTCTATAGGCCACAACAACACCCACATAACGGGTATTTCTGTTAAGGCTCATTTTGTATTTTTGTACTGAGTTTGGTTGTAGCTCTAACTCATCTTTTTTAAGTAAATCTGGACCCAGTAGCTTTTCAGGCGTTTCGTATAAGCTAAAAAAGTCCTGCGTATCAAAAATTGTTCGTGAACTAAGTTCAAATATTTTCATAACAACTGGCGACGGTCTCTCTGATGTGTCTGGATTTACATCTTTAGAAACATTAATAATTAAATCAGTTGAAGGCGGCACTATTTTATTTACGGTGGTACACCCAACCGTCAAAAAGAGTAGGCTAATGCTCATAAAAAAGAGCTTAAGTTTAGACATTATTTACTTTCCTTCCTAAAACGTTTCTTGAGTTTTATCATTGTAAGCCTTTAAAAAATCGTCAGATAACGCCATAGCGCCTTTAGCATTAACATCATGCGCTAGCTCTTCATGAAGGCTTTGGTATATCTTCCAACATTTTGCTTCTGACTGGCCTGGAATAATCTTTAATACATTAGAGTTTTCATTTACTTGCTGGGTGATTAGCTGGGGAGAAACCTGCTCTAAAATCCCTTTAAGTACACCATCAGCTCCTGCTAATAAAGCATGTTCATGTCTTCGTGTATCAGTAAAACTTTCTTTAATCGATTCACGAGACGACAGGAAGCTTGCACTATTTCTTATGAATAAATTCTGAATAACATCATCAATATCAGCAGAAAATTTTATAGGGTTATTTTGCTTTGTTTGAAACATGGTTTGATTCAAACGTAATTGATTTTTTACCAATGCTCGTTGTCTTAATGACTCCATCAGCTCGTTTAATAATAAATTTAAACTTTGCCCCATTTCAAACCACAACTCTGGTGTATTGAGGGCATTTTGAAGCTCAGTTTTAACACCTAAACCTTTTAAAAACGCCTCCGATAAAGCGGAATTAGCGCTTGCGGTACTAGCGTGTGTTTGCGCTTGTTTTACTGGCTGCTTAACGGGTTCTGGTGTTTTTTGTGGCTCAACTTTAACGGGTTGTTCTGCCACTGCAACATCATCAAAATGGTTTTGCGGTGAGACTGACACATCAGGGTTCATTAAATGTGATAACTCATCCCAATTTTCAGGAATTTGATTATCAGGCTGTGCCATGTTTTCTTCTTTCATTGAAACAGCAGGCATTGACTCATCTAAAATAGATTCATTTAAAAATAAGTCACTTGAAGAAAAATTATCTATTGCAGGTGCCGGGGCACTATTTCTTAGTGCAAAGTCATCCGTATTTGGGCGTGCTTCATTGTATGCTGTCGTAGATTGAGAATCAGCTAACTCGACCTCAATTTGAAAGTCCCCCACTGTAATCACATCACTGTGTGCTAAACGGTGTTTATTACCTTGACCAAGCGCAGACACGCCAAAATTAACAAACGTTCCGTTAGTAGAGGTATCGTATAAGTAAAACGAATCCCCTTCTTTTTCAATACGGCCGTGTTGGCTAGAAATTATTTTTTCAGGATCAGGCAAGTGCCAATCGCACGCTTCCGAGCGGCCAAAAATAAGAGAGTGTTTAGTTGTTTTAGAAGCTTCAATTTCAGGCGAGAGTCTATGATAACTAGTTATATTTAGTATCAGTTCCATTTGATAAGTTAGTCCCATAAATCTACATTTTTATTAGGATAAAGTAGAAGCGAAACTATTGTCAACATTGAAATTAATATATAAAAATATACACATATATTTAAATTTGAAGACAATGATAAAGCTAATAAACCTAAAAACATGAAATCCAATAATTAAATCACCGTTTGAATGTTCCTTTTCCAGCACACTGTAACAAATTTAATCCCAAACAAAATAAAGTGATAAATTACCGATGAATGTACCTTTTACGCCTTTTACAGCGCTTTTAAGCACGTTATTTTTTAAGTTTAAAAATAAAAACAAATTTTAAGTTAGTTAAAACAGGCGACATAATTAATTTTGTATGAAACTTCTACGCTAGAAAGATTGCTAAAGTAATCTTTTTTTGTAAAAATACTGCCGTTATCAAAGGGAGAATTGATAAAAACGATAAAAATTCACCTTTGCAATTATTTATATATACACAATAAAAGGATTTATAATGAGCGGTATCAATAATTCTAACGATAAAACTCAGATAGCGTCGCTTGATTCAAATCTCAAAAAACCCCAAGCTAAAAATAAGCTCAATCTAATTGGCAAAAAAATATCTGCTCGTTACTTGGTTGAAGAATTAATTGGCCAAGGCGGTATGTGTTATATCTATCGCGCAAGGGATTTATTTTTAGAAAGCCCAAGCCGCCCTGAAGTGTTTGTTGCGATAAAGGTGTTACTCGAAGAGTTTTCACACTCAGAAGAGGCCATCACTCTCCTAAAAGATGAAACCACTAAAACACAACAGTTAGCTCACCCTAATATAGTTAAAGTCTATTCAGCAGGTTCAGATGGCGATCTTCACTATGTAACAATGGAGCTTGTTGAAGGCGAAACACTTGAGCAAATAATAAAAAGAAATAAACCCACTGGCATGGTGTTTAAAAAAGCCAAAGTAATTTTAGAGCAGTTAGCTGATGCACTGATTTACGCGCATGCACGCGGTGTTATCCACAATGATTTAAAGCCATCGAATATTATTTTTGATTCTAACGGCAACTTAAAAGTACTTGATTTTGGGATTGCAAAACATAAAACCATTGAAGATGCCTATGCTGTTCAAAACCAACAAAATGCCGCAGTTGTAGGTGGTTACACCCCCACCTATGCAAGCCCGGAGCAACTTAAAGGTGCAGAAGCATCAGTTAAAGATGATGTATTTTCTTACGCATGTATAGCCCTTGAACTATTAAGCAGCAAACATCCATTTAACCGCGTAGCAGCTGATAAGCTAGCAAAAGAGACATCGGCAAAACGCCCTAGTAACTGCCCATTATGGTTGTGGGGTAGCTTAAATAAAGCAATTGCATTAAACGCTTCTGATAGATTAAGTTCACTCGACCCCATTACTGCTAAATTAAACCATAATTACAAACCAGCTATCGCACTAGTAGCAAGCTTAGTGGTTGCTACAGTATTAGCAGGGCAATATTACTTATCTAACGATAACAATGTAAAACAGCTCGAAGCAAAATTAGATAATGCTCAGGCTATAAATCAGCAAGTAAAAACGTGGATGTCGTGGAGTGGCCCAAGCATACTCGATAAGCTTTCTGAAATACCGCCGCAATACGAAGTTTTAAAGCAAGGCTTATTGCGTGTAAATCAAGAGAGTGTTTTGCAAAGCTTTGATGGTATGGCTAATCAGCTAAATAATAGTGGAGATAAGTTTAAGAACTTCGACGAAACAATAGATGTATACACTCAAGCGCTTGAATACTACCCAGATTCAGAAAAGCTTTCTGTGCAACTGGAAAGCATTTTAAGAGAAAGACAATCTATTATTTTTGATATTACATCGCGAATTAATTTACTTTTAGAGCAATCTCGTTATAACGAAGTTGATAACAATAGTATTCCTCAGTTAATTCTTGATTTACATGAGGTAGATAAAACTTATGTTTATCAAGTATCTCCTACCCACTTCGAAAACTACAAAAAAGCGTTAGAAAACGCAATCGCTAAAGATGATGTAGTCACTCAAAGTTCTTTAATATCCGTTGGTAAAGCCATTTTGGATAAAAAACAGAAATCTGAAGTTAGCTTTGAAAGTTTACTACAAAGAGAGTCTGCAATAATCGCGTTAACTGATTATCAAGATAAACTTAATCAAGGTAAGGAGGTAGTCTTCCCTTCAAATGCTGCTTTAGTGTTTTATGAACAACGCTTCGAACGCTATTCTAAGCAACTAACTGTTATAGATAAATATAAAGATTTAATTGCACTAGAGGAGTTAATTGACTCAGAGTCGACTATTTTGCCCAATGATTTTCCTTTATTAGTATCTATCAGGCAAGAATTGTCAAAGCGCTATATCACAATGGCCAATAGCTTAATGAAAAAAAGAATGTATCGAACAGCTGAAACATTAGTTGAGCGAAGTGAAGCTATAACAAAGTCCTTAGATAGTATTATGCTGTAGCACCATTAGTGTATTTGAAAGTTTTTAAATAATAAATATACAAGCTATGAATTTAGGAAAGACAAATATTATCTACTTTATTACTTCCTTACTTTCATGGCCCTATTTTAAAATAATAATTTTACGGAGCTCACATGAAAAAAATAACCGCACTTGCAGCATTACTCATCTTAAGTGGCTGTGCAAACACTTCAAATATGAATGAAACTGAACAAAAAGTTGAAGACAATGTTGCCGATGTTCAGGCTGAAGTAGCCGAAGTGGTTGCTCCAATCTCACTTACCGTAATTACTAACCCTAATGACGCTCGCGTACGTATTATGAATATCAAACCGGTATACCAAGACGCGATCGAACTAAAAGAAGGTGAATATGATATTGAGGTAAGCAAACCAGGTTACCAAACTTATCGTAAGTGGGTTGTGGTTGATAAAAAAACCATACTTACAGTAGAGTTAGATGAAGTAGCCAAAACTGAAGCTGCAAACTAAACACCGTGTAAAATTGTATTTATGCCTTTAAATATACATTAATTTAAAGGCATAACTCTCACGTTTTCTGCAAAAAATGTAATAGCCCCTATTACACTCACATTCCCAAAAATACACAGCCATAACACCACTATAAAACGACGTTTTTGCGATTTATGCCTAAGCCATTGCTGTGCAATGAGTGCGCCGGGCCAACCGCCTAGTAACGACAGTAACTGAAGCGTGCGCTCGGGTGTGCGGTTTACTTTTTTATGCGCTGATTGTTTAGCTTGTCGTTTATCCCATGCGTACATTATAAAAGTAAAAAAGCTTAAACCTGTAAAGTAGCTTGGTATATAAATGCTCATATTATAAAGCCAATGAGCTTGCCATACTGCGACCAAAAAAAGCAGTGAGAAGGTGATTAATGTTTTCTTTATCAATTCATGATCGCCTATACTAAAAAGAGTTAAACCAAAATAATAAGAGCCAAATTATGACATACTTTAAAGCCCTATTTTTAGTATTATGCTTATACGCCTTTAATAGTTACGCCACTGATACCCCAAGCAACCTTGATAAAGAACTCGCTGTATTTAAACCTTATTTAGGTACTTGGCAGGCCGATTTTGACGTACCTAAAGGCGCAAAACCTGTACAAGACGTTGGCCTCTGGGAGCGCGCATTAAATGGTAAAGCTATACATACCAAGCACTCTATTAATGAAGGTGAGTATGGTGGGGAATCAATGATTTTTTACGACAGTAAAAAAGAGTCATTGGTGTTTTACTATTTTACTACCGCAGGTTTTTACACAAAAGGCACCATGAAAGTGCTCAGCCCTACCCAATTTGTAGCGTATGAAGAGGTAACAGGCAGTAAAGAAGGTATTACTAAAGTGCGCTCGATCAGCGAACTAAAAAACGATACGTTTGTAGTTTCAACTTCTTATTTAAAAAAGGGTGAGTGGACTAAGCCCGAGCAGCGTACTTATACACGCAGCACTAAAGCCGTTAAATTTAAATAATGGCCATTCGCTTAAAACACAAAAAGGCAGCCTAAGCTGCCTTTGTTATTTATAAAACCGCTATTATTTAGCAAACTTTTTAAATGGTTCGTCAACTGGTGTATCAGCAAGGTGGTTAGTGTAGTTGCTCATTACTTTTTGCGATAAGCCTACAACAATTTCTAGTAGTTGCTGTTTACCGTAACCTGCTGCAAAAAACTTCTCAATTTGCTCATCGCTAATTACGCCGCGATCGCGTGTCATTGCAAGCGTTGTTTCACGCAGTGTTTCAAGTTTTGCATCTGCAAGTGGTGTTTTGTTTACTAGGGCATCAACAATATCTTGGTCTACATTCATTGAAGCGGCAATTGCACTGTGTGCTGGTACACAGTAATGACACTCGTGCTCAACATTAATTGTTTGCCATACCACAGTTAGCTCTTCTGCGTTAAACGAGGTGTTTTGAAATAACTCATGCAGTACTTGGTAACCTTTAAGTAGCGTAGGCGCTTCGGCCATTACGGCATGAAGGTTAGGTAACATGCCAAATGCTGCTACTGAATCAGCCATAAGCGATTTTGACTCTTCTGGTGCGTTGTCTTGAGTATATAACGTAAATTCTGCCATGTTCTGCTCCAATAAATTAATGTGTTTGAGTAACCTGGTGTCAGGTTAAGTAACTTCGAGACACATACTATTTGATTTTGAGCGACTGTTCAAGTTAAAATTGAGCATACGTTCAAAATAGTTGAGAATAAAATGGCAAACAAAGTTAAATTTGAGCGCGATAATGTAATTCGCGTTGCAAGCCAATTGTTTTGGGAAAAGGGGTTTAACGCCACCTCAACCCGCGATTTACAAGAAGCCATTAACATGCGCCCAGGCAGTATATATGCGGCGTTTGGCTCTAAAGAAGGCCTATACAGCGAGTCTTTAAAAGACTACACAGTACAAATGAAAAGCCAAATTGACGGGTTTTTAGCAAGTTCTGACTCTGTTTTAGGTGGTTTGCGTGCGTTTGTAGAAAACGTAATTATTAAAACCAAAGACTGTAGCCCAAGTGCTATTTGTATGTTGGTAAAAGCAAACAGCGAATTTGCAGAAAAAGACGCCTCGTTATACGAGCTAAGCCTAGATCTATCAGCAAAGTTTGAAGCCTACTTAACCACCTTGTTTGCTCAAGCTATTAAAAATAATGAGCTAAGCAGCAACCTTACCGCGCTTGAATACGCGCAGTTTTTTCAGGTGCAATTTACTGGGCTGCGTGGCTATTTTAACCGCCCAGGGGTTGAGCAATTAGCGCAGCCGATGATCAACCAAATGTTTGCCTTGATCAAAAAGCTATAACGTTTCGTTTTACTAACTTCTTAAAAGTCTCAACTAAAAAAAGCGGCTAATTCGTGTGAATTAGCCGCTTTTTATATTTGCTAGGGTTGCGCTTTACTTACGTTTTAAGTTTATTAAGCTCGCTATCTTGCTGCGCTACCAGTGCATTAAGCGCTTCACTGCTATCGCCCGCTTTGGTAGATAAATCAGCAAGTTGCGATGCCGCATCAGAAATAAGCGTAAGGTTACGATTTATCTCTTCAGTTACTAAGCTTTGCTCCTCGGCTGCGGTGGCAATGTGGGTAATTTGATTAGTAATTTCATCTACTTTTACTACCACACTGTGCAGCGCGTCAAACGCCACTGAGGTTTCGTCTACTGCGCTTTGCGCGCGTACTACGCCTTTTTCAATTACGGTTGATGCATTACCTACTTCTAACAATAAGCTATCTATAAGTTGGCTAATATCATCGGTAGATGAGCGTGTTTTAGACGCCAGTGCACGTACTTCATCGGCAACTACGGCAAAGCCTCTGCCGTGCTCGCCAGCGCGTGCTGCTTCAATGGCGGCATTAAGTGCAAGTAAGTTGGTTTGCTCTGAAATGGTTCTGATCACATCTAAAATTTGCGTAATATCTTTACTACGCGAAGCCACTTTTTCAACCGCTTGGTTGGCTTCTTTTATTTCTTCAGACATGGTTTTCACTTGGCTCATAGCCGATGACAAGCTCGACTCACTGCTAACCACTAAACCATTTATTTCATCCGCTTGTTGAGCAGATTGCTCAGAGGCTCTGGCAACTTCAAGTGCGGTGGCGCTCATTTCGTTCATAGCGGTTACCACACTTTCAATTTCTTGAAACTGCGATTGCACATTATGTTTTGTATCAATAGCAATATGCTGTGCTATTTCGCCTTGCTGTTTTGTTTGCGACGATACATCTTTAAGCTCAGCAATTAAGCCACGTAGCTTAGCTAAAAAGGCATTAAAACCACCCGCAAGCGCAATCAGCTCTGCGTGGGTATCTACATGGAGTGTATGAGTTAAGTCACCTTCTGAGCTGGCAAGGTTATCTACACGCTGTTGAATTTGCTCAAGGGGTGCAACCACAGTGCCCACTACCACTTTCATAATAATAAAAGCAATTAAAGCAATAACAGCACCGGTTATTAAAATAACAACACCGAGCTGATTGGCCGAGTCACTCATGTTTTTAGCTAAGGCATTAGGCCCCTCTAAGGCTAAATTACTTGGCACTTCAATAAGTAGGCTCCACTGAGTGTTAGCCAGCTTAATATTAATTGGGTAGTTAACTAAATACTCGCTAGGTGTTTTAAAAAGGCCATGTTGCCCTTTAAATTTAACCAGCTCACTGTAAGTATTGCTACTAACTGCCTCTTTAAAGGGGCGGCCTAATTTAGATTTGTAGTGGCTGCTGCCTACAATTAAACCTATATCACTTAAAAGTGTTACTTTTGCTTGGCCGTTATAAAGTTCGCTCGAAAGTTTTTCGGTTAAGCCCTGAAACGTAGGGAGCGTTAAATCAACGCCTGCTAAACCAATAAAGCGGCCCGATTTAGTAATAGGTACGGTTAAAGAGGTAAGCATAACCGAATCGCCAGAAGGTATTTCGTAAAGATAAGGTTCCATAATACAGGGCTTAAGTGTATCTTTTGCGCATAAATACCAATGCGCTTCACGAATACCAAATTCGTTTAACGAGGTCAGGTATTTATCGGCAGCGTTAGCTACTTTTTGCTGCTCAATAATGCCGTTTTGGTCACGCGTTATATATACTTCTAACGTGCCATCGCCATTAACTGAGTGTTTATATCCTTGCTTAAATTGCGCGTCTTGCCCATCAAAGGCATTGGCTTCAAACTGCGAATAAATTGACGATAAAAACCGATTTTTTTCAAGTATAGAGCGGTTAATGCTCACTACCGTGTCGCGGTTTAATGTTTGAGTATTAGCCGCATCACCAAGTAATGCAGCTAATGAATTTGGAATTCGGTAAGCTTCGTTGATAAATCCGGCAATTTTTTCGCCGTAAGCAGCCGCGTTTGCGTTAAGCTTTTGCTCAACTTCGGCCACGATATAATCTTCAGATTCTTTAGCGAGCGCCTCGCTGTTTGATGACATTTGCCACCATAAAACCCCAGAAAGTACTAATACTGTTAAAAATGTACTCCCTACAGTTATCCATAATAACTTTTTTGCTAACGTGATTTCTCGCACTTAAATTACCTTTTGTTAAAACACCCCTACAGTTTAATATACAAACTGTATCAAGCCATCAATAACATAAAATAATTTAAGTTTTTTGAACAATTAGGCCGAACGCTTGGCCAAAATAGCAGTGGTTATCGTGGCACCTATCAGTAAAGCAACGCTCACCCACAAACACGCTACAAAGCCATAAACCTGAAACACCCACCCCGAAAGCACCGTGCCCAGTAAACGCCCCATGGCATTGGCCATATAATAAAAGCCAACATCAAGCGATACACCATCGCTTTTAGCAAAGCTGACAATTAGGTAACTATGCACAGATGAATTAACGGCAAATACACCGCCAAAAATAAGCAAACCTATAATCAGCGTGGCATGCACGGCCACATCAAGTTGCATAAAAAGTGCTAATAGTGCTGTTACACCACTTAGCAGCAACACCCATAAATAGGCATGTTTAACGGTATCAACGTTTGAGTTACTGGTGCCGGTAATACGCGGCGCTTGCGATTGCACACCACCGTAGCCAATTACCCAAAGTGCCATAAAGCCACTTACCCACCAAAAATTCCAGTTAAACTGCTGGGCTAAATAAATAGGTAAAGCCACTACAAACCATACATCACGCGCGGCAAACAAACATAACCGTGCTGCGCTTAATAAATTTATTGCACGGGATTTAGAAAATAGCTCTTTAAACTTAGGCTTATTTTTAGCCTTGCCCATGTCGCCTTTTAAAAATACAACGCTAATAATCCACGCAATAGTGAGTAATAAAATAAGGGCTTTTAAAGCACCTACAAAACCCAGTACCGTAAGGAGTAAACCACCTAAAAAGAAGCCGACCCCTTTTAACGCATTTTTTGAGCCCGTTAAAATAGCCACCCATTTATAGAGCTGGCCTTGGCCGCTTTCTCCCTCGGGCACTAAGTGTTTAATGGCGCTTTTGGCGCTCATTTTATTTAAATCTTTTGCTATGCCGCTAAGCGCTTGCGCCGCCATAACATAAGCCACTGTAAGCCATTCACTTGGCGCACATAACATGGCAAGCGCCATTATTTGCAGCGCCAAGCCAAAGTTCATGGTTTTATTAAGGCCTAAATGAGCCCCTAGCCAACCGCCCACTAAATTGGTGATCACACCAAAAATTTCGTAAAACAAAAACAGCATGGCAATGGCCAGCGCACCATACCCTAACTGATGAAAATGCAGCACCACCAGCATACGTAGTGCGCCATCGGTTAAGGTAAATGCCCAGTAATTACCGGTAATTATTAAATACTGTTTTATTGCTGTAGGTAAGTTAGCGAGTTGCTCAAACATGGTTAACGCCCTTAAAACCTTTAATTAATGGTTAAACCAAGTCACTTTTAGCAACTTTAAGCATAAGCTCGGCAGTACGATTAGCGTAGCCCCATTCGTTATCGTACCAAGCGTATAATTTAAGCTGGGTATTATTAATAACCATGGTAGAAAGCGCATCAATAATGCTACTGCGTGGATCGGTTTTGTAATCAATCGATACAAGTGGTTTTTCTTCGTAACCTAATACGCCAGCAAGCTCGTTTTCAGACGCTTGAGCAAACCATTCATTCACCTCAGCGGCAGTTACACCACGCTCAAGCTCAAATACACAGTCAGTAATAGATGCGTTAGTTAAAGGTACGCGCACGGCATGGCCATTTAACTTACCTTTTAGCTCAGGGAATATATGCGTAATGGCTGTTGCACTACCGGTTGTGGTAGGTATTAGACTTGTCCCGCATGAACGAGCACGACGTAAGTCTTTATGTGGCGCATCAATAATAGTTTGGGTATTGGTAATATCGTGAATAGTGGTCATTGAGCCGTGCTTAATGCCTACTTTTTCTTGCAGTACTTTTACAATAGGCGCTAAACAGTTAGTCGTACACGAAGCCGCAGTCACAATTTTGTGCTCATCTGGGTTATATAAATTATCGTTAACGCCCATAACCACATTTAAAATGCCGTCTTCTTTTACCGGAGCGGTTACCACAACGCGCTTAACACCTTGTGCTAAATATTGATTTAACAGCTCAGTGGTTTTCATTTTACCGCTGGCTTCTATCACTACATCGCAATCAGACCAATCAGTATCGCTAATGGTTTTATTATTGGTAACTGCAATAGTGTGTTTGCCTACACTAAAGCTATTCTCGTTTGCTGTGACGCTGTGCGCTAAACGCCCGTGCACTGAGTCAAACTCTAATAAATGGGCATGTGTTTTAGCATCGCCCGCTACATCGTTTACTTTAATAAATTCTACTTCTGGCCACTCTAGTGCTGCGCGCAGTGTTAAACGTCCCATACGGCCAAAGCCGTTAATACCTACTTTAATTGTCATAATAAATACCTTTAGTAAAGTTATATCAATTTACTTAATTAACAGCAGCTTGCTGCACGCTCAGGGCGATTACCCATTGCATTGAGTCGATTTAAATCATCGTTATAAAACGCAGAATTTTCGTTTCGTGTTTGCGTTAGTACGCTAAGAGCCCATTGTGGCAGGGCTTTATTAATACTGTAATACACCCATTGATTTTGCTTACGGTCGCTCAATAGGCCACATTGCCTAAGTTGCGCTAAATGGCGCGACACTTTAGGTTGGCTCAGTTCAAGCGCAGCAACAAGCTCACACACACACAGCTCTTGCTCATGGCTAATTAATAACATGGCTTTTAAGCGCGTATCGTCGGCTAAGCATTTGTAAAATTGAAGTGGGTTGAGTTGTTCCATAGCATCCTCGTTTAGTTAGTGTGCATACAATAAAACAAAATGATAATATATGAAATAGTGAATATACGATTTTTCGTATATTTATTTAAAAGCCCACTTCAATTAATGTGATCTCTAGTAAATTGCAGCGCACAAAAAAGCCCAGTGGCAAACCTCTGGGCTTTTGTAGCGTTTTAGTATGGGCATACTTGGTGTGCTTTATCGCTACTGCCATTTAAAGCCTTATGCTAACAAGGTATTTACGCAGGTCTGTGCGATAAAAAGATGCCCTACGCTTTGCTCTACTTCACGAGCAAATTCTAAATCAATAAGCAGATACGTTATACATTGTGCCTGCACAGTAGCTATTGAGGTAATTACCACTAAGTTGCAAAAGAAAGCGCGAGATGATCAAGTAATGCTCGTATTCTTGCCGGTAAGTGGCGGTTTGAAGCATACACTGCATTTAGCTCCAATATGCTTGCTTCATAGGGTTCGAACAGCAACTGCAATGAGCCGTCTTTTACGTAAGGCTCAGTCACGTATTGTGGGCCCATGCCTATTCCCAGCCCTTGTGAAGCCATGTGGGTTACTGCTCTGGGGGAGTTAGAAGCAAAATCACCGCTAACATTGACGGTGAACGTATTGCCATCTTCCTTGAACTTCCAGTTTTCAGGGTCGTTTTGAGAAGTTTGCAATAAACAATTGTGTGTCGCCAGCGCACGGGGATGGCTTGGTTTGCCATTGCGCTTTAAATACTCAGGAGAGGCAAAGAAAACAATACGCATATCCATCAATTTTTTTGCGATCAGCGTTGAATCCTTCAACGGCCCAAACCTCACAGCAACATCCACACCTTCATCGATAATAGCCACATACTGATCAGACAGGTTCAACTCAACATTAATTTTCGGATGCTTGGCTAAAAATGGGGCCAGTGCATCAACTAATTTAGTACTGCCAAATGCGGTAGGTGCGGTTAAGCGAACTGTGCCAGACAGATCAGACTGCCGATGCTGAATGACATCTTCTAGCTCTTCAAATTGTTCCAGCAAAGGAACGCATCGCACAAAATACGCCAGCCCAGTTTCGGTCAACGTAACACTGCGCGTAGTTCGGTGGAACAACAAAGCACCGTGTTTTTGCTCCAGCTGAGCAATGTATTTACTCGCCAGTTTAGTGCTTATGCCTAGTTGCTTAGCACCACCTGTGAAAGATTTTTGCTTTGCCACCGCAATAAACGTGCGCATGCCGTCAAGTGTATCCATAAGAGCTCCTTATATTGCTTCGTGTAATGCTTCGCCCAATTTATGAACATTCTGTACATAGTGATTCCATAAATCAACATATTGTTCATAAGAAACGCAACGCCTAATATTTACCCATGTCATGACAGGTCAGTGGCTAACAGCAAAAGTCATCAGTTAACGATTAAATAAGGTAAATATCATGTCAAACGCCATTAAAATTCACGGTTTTCCATTATCCGGCCATGCCCACCGAGTAGAGTTATTTGCAAGTGTTGCAGGCATAGCCCATGAAGTTATTTATGTAGACTTACCCGCTGGGGAGCATAAACAAGCCCCCTTTTTGGCTCTCAATCCATTGGGTTTAGTACCAGTAATAGAGGATTCAGACGTGGTAATTCACGATTCAATATCAATCTTGATTTACTTGGCACGCAAATATGCCCCTTCATATATTCCGCAAGATCTTGCCAACGAAGCTGAGATGCATCGTTTCCTTGCCATGTCTGCAGGAGAGATATCCTATGGTCCTGGTGCAGCGAGGTTAATTAATGTTTTCAACTCGCCGGTTGACCCTGTTTTCGCTAAAGAAACAGCAGCAAAAGCCCTAACAAAACTGGAACAGCAACTCGATGGCAATGACTTCTTAGTGGCTAATAAAGTGAGCTTGGCTGACTTTGCGATATACAGCTATGTCGCCCACGCTCCCGAGGGGGATGTATCTCTTGACCCATATCCAAATATACGTCGCTGGTTATCTAACGTAGAAGGGTTAAGCGGTTTCGTTCCTATGCAGGCTACAAAAGCGGGACTGGTAAAGTAAGTGTTTGTTTTAGCGGCTCTGCCTTTCAATGAATAGGTTTGAGCCCGACATTCTTTTGCATCACCAGTTTAATATTTTTGGCAAGTGCTTTTCCGGCGCACTGCGCTAATGGAGTCATTATGAACACACACATTACTTCAAGTGCTTTTCACGAAGGTGAACAGCAAATGCAAAGAAGTGCCGGAAGTTACCAAAAAATGCGTACTATTGGCCGCCGCGCGATACGCGAATTTATGCCTGATCAACACAGGCAGTTTTTCCAGCAACTGCCTTTCATGGTGTTGGGTAGTACAGCAGATAAGGGGCAACTTTGGGCGTCAATTTTACCTGGAAAGCCGGGCTTCGTGCAGTCCCCTTCCCCGACTCAGCTCACAGTAAACACCCCAATTTTATCAGGTGATCCATTAGCAGCAGCAATCACACAAGGTGCTCGATTGGGTTTATTGGGGTTAGAAATGTCGACCCGGCGTAGAAACCGCGTCAACGCTTGTGTTACTAGCGCAGCGAACAACCAATTTGCTTTAGAAGTTGAGCAATCTTTTGGGAATTGTCCGCAGTATATTCAAACTCGCAACCTTCACTTTATCCGTTCGCCAGATGCGCCATACAAGGCCCCGCGCGCTGAAACGTTTTTTGAACTAAGTGATAGCCTAAAGACCTTTATCCGCCAAGCGGATACGTTTTTTGTTGCCAGTTCTGCGGGTCACGAACCTGCAAACGAAGTAAACCGTCAGCTATCTGCCCATAATGCTATGGGGGTTGATGTGTCACACCGTGGCGGCATGCCAGGTTTTATAAAGGTTGACGAAAACACCCTCACCATTCCTGATTATGCAGGGAATAACTTCTTCAATACGCTGGGCAACTTCTTAGTCAACCCCAAAGCGGGTTTACTGTTTGTTGATTTTACCAGCGGCGATGTTTTTATGTTAACCGGCACGGTTACCTTGCTGGAGAGTGACTCACCGATAATTAAAGGGTTTCAAGGTGCGCAGCGCGGCTGGCAATTTACCCTAACCCAAGGGGTGACATTAAAAGCGGCACTTCCATTTCGCGCTCAATTCGATAGCTATTCTCCCAATTCTGAAGCAACGGGTACTTGGTCACAGGCAGAAGCAATCGTTAAAGCACAAGCTAAACGCAACCAGTGGCGCGCATTTACCGTCAGTAAAATCGAAGACGAGAGCAGTACAATCCGCTCATTTTACTTGCAGCCAAAAGATGACTCTCCCGTACTGCCATTTTCCCCTGGGCAACATTTAACCCTGCGTATTAAACAGCAAAACTCTGACAGTTGGATTGTGCGCAATTACACTGTATCCAGTGCCCCATCGCAAAGTGGTTATCGTATTTCAGTAAAACGTGAAGAGTATGGTCTGGTATCAAGTACCTTGCATTCTCGAATATTGATTGGCAGTGAAATACAGATTAAAGCACCAAGCGGCCATTTTTTTATCGATAACACACATCAGCGCCCAGCCATTTTAATAGGTGCGGGTGTGGGCATAACGCCAATGGTAGCCATGGCAAATGATGCAGTTAATGAAGGTACACGCACTCGCTATATCCGCCCGATGGCAGTTATTCAAGCCGCAAAAAATAGTGAGCAACGCGCTTTTTATGCAGAGCTGAGCAACATTGCAAAGCGCAGCGCTGGGCGTATTCAGTATTATTCTGTATTAAGTGATATTCACTACGCTCAGACAGAGAGTTCTGCGGCGTCGAACAATTACACTTCCCAAGGACGAATTAGCCAAAGCTTGGTAATGGACGTACTCAATGCAATGGCCACAGAGCATAGCGTCGATTTCCCATCGCTGCTCGACAAAGACTTTTATCTGTGTGGTCCTCAGGGTTTTATGCAAAGTATGTATGACTTACTAATTGGCATTGGGGTAAAAGATGAAGATATTCATGCCGAAGCGTTTGGGCCGTCGTCTTTAGCACGCCAATCAACAGATACCAGCAAGCACGCTGAGCTAGAGGCTGAATCCGCTGTGATAAAGTTTGCCCAATCTGGTATTGAACAAAGCTGGAATAAAGGTGATAGCCCCTTGCTAGAAGTAGCCGAAAGCAAAGGGCTTACGCCACCATACAGTTGCCGCAACGGCCAATGTGGCTCGTGTGCGGTTAAACTAAAAAGTGGTGCTGTAACGTATCGCACCAAGCCAAGTGCCCATATTGACCCATCAGACGTATTGTTATGCTGCGCTGTGCCAGCGAAAGATTCCGAGATTGTTATATTAGACTTGTAGCTCAATTAATCAGGCTAATATTCAAAGTCACTTATTGATGAAACCTATACAAGTTATTCAACGTTACTTTACCCAAAGAGGATTTAAACATGAGTACACGCCCACCAATGCCCCCTTTTACCCGCGAAAGCGCCATCGAAAAAGTGCGCCTAGCAGAAGATGGCTGGAACAGCCGTAACGCTGAAAAGGTATCACTTGCTTATACAGTGGATACCAAATGGCGTAATCGCAGCTCTTTCGTGAACAGCCGCGAAGAAGCCGCTGCATTTTTAAAAGGTAAATGGGAAAAAGAATTGGAATATAGGCTGATAAAAGAGTTATGGGCTTTCACTGAAAACCGTATTGCCGTGCGTTACGCGTATGAGTGGCACGACGACAGCGGCAACTGGTTTCGCTCCTACGGCAACGAAAACTGGGAATTCGATGAAAACGGCTTAATGCAAAATCGCTTCGCTTGCATCAACGACTTACCCATCAAAGAATCAGAGCGTAAATTCCACTGGCCTCAAGGACGCCGCCCCGACGATCACCCAGGGTTATCGGAGTTAGGGTTGTAAGCACACCCAATACACCCGATACAAACGATAAAGTTTGCCCTCTATCGGCGTTCTTGCAGAACGCCTTAACCCTTTTCATCCTCCCAACATTTTTCAGCATTAAAGAGCTGCTTACTTAATCACTGCAAGACAAATACAGCTGTGTCAGTTGCTGGTATATGGGTTAATTTAATCATGCTGTTTTCATATATTTATAACGTTATTTTTTAATAAACTTTGCATACAAAAAAGCCCAGTGGCAAACCACTGGGCTATTACAATGCTAAGTGATCAGTTAATTAAATAACCGAAAGCTCAACTTCAATATTACCGCGTGTAGCGTTTGAGTATGGGCATACTTGGTGTGCTTTATTTACCAGCTCTTGCGCTGCTGTTTTATCCATATCACCGAGTGATACAGCTAATTTTACTGCAATGCCAAAACCGCCTTCAATCGCGCCAATAGATACTTCAGAGTTAATGTGTGTATCACTTGGTAGCGCAATTTTTTCGCTACCGGCTACAAATTTTAGTGCACCAATAAAGCACGCTGCATAACCAGCTGCAAATAATTGCTCTGGGTTTGTGCCTTGTCCGTCGTCGCCACCTAGCCCTTTTGGGGTTGATAAGTTTACATTTAAACGGCCATCGTCTGATTTAGCTACACCTTCACGACCACCGGTTGCAGTTGCTTTTGCTGTGTAAGCAACGTTTTGTAATACATTCATAGTGAACTCCAAAGTTTATCAATTAATTTAGTTTGCATGCAAAATAATAGAGCAAGTAATTAGAGATTGCAAATACTTTGTATGCAAATTAAAATGTTTTGTGAGTTGAAGGTATTAACGCACTAGGAGTTGGGTATGTCATTTGAGCAATTAAAATTAAAAAATCAGCTGTGTCATAGGTTATATATGGCATCAAATAGCATTGCACGTGCTTACCGTGAGCCTTTAGCTGCACTTAATTTAACGTATCCGCAGTATGTAGTAATGATGGCGCTGTGGGAGCAAGACAAAATAACCATAGCGCAGCTAATAGATAAAACCGCTATTGATGGTGGCGCTATGACCCAAATACTCAAAAAAATGACCGAAAAGTCTCTGCTGGCTGTTATTAAAGATGAGCACGATAAGCGTAAGCGCCTAATTCAGCTTAGCCAAAGTGGGCAAGCCCTTAAAAACGAAGCTGCTGATATTCCAAAAAATATATTATGTAAGTTTGAAAGTGTAGACCCCACACAAGCCAAACAGCTAATGCAGCTGCTTGATTTAGTAATAAGCGATTTAACAACTAAAAACGATGATGAGTTAGCCAACTAACGCGGTTATTTTTTGTTGAATAAACGCCCTAAATGCGCTGATCACCGGGGTCATTTGGCGCCGATCGGCGTACATCATATAAAGCGGTAGCGGATCACTTTGCCACTCGGGGCATAAATGAACGAGCTGCCCGCTTGCTAAATCATCAATAACATCTAAGTACGACTTATACGCAATACCTTTGCCTTCTAGCGCCCAGCGCCTAACCATTTCGCCATCGTTAACTATGTGTTGGCAATTTAGCTGCACTTTTTGCACTGCGCCATTTTTATAAAATCGCCACTCTTTAAACACTTCGCCAAAGCGCATAAAGGTAATGGTGGTGTGCTGCGTTAAATTAAGTGGATGTGTAAGCAATCCATTTTTAGCAATATACTCAGCAGAGGCCACTAAAATACGCGCATTATTTAAAAAAAGTGGCGCTGCAATTAACTGTGAATCTTTTGGTACACCAAAGCGCAGTGCAATATCAATTGATTGGCTGTAAATGTCGCTTACTTCGTCACTTAAGTGCAGTTTAAGTTTTACATTCGGGTAGTGTGCTAAAAACTCATTAAGCCATTCACTTAGTTTATTGCGCCCTAAGTCGCACGGGGCCGATACCTGTAGCGTTCCCGTTACTTCGCCCACTGCGGTTTGTACTGCAGCTACCCCTTGTTGAATAAGCGAAAGGGAGTCTTTGGCGTAACTTAAAAACTGCTCCCCTGCCACACTTAAGCGTAAGCTGCGAGTAGAGCGAATAAACAGCACGTTTCCTAAATCTTTTTCTAGGCGCTTAATAGCTGCACTTACCGCCGCTGGAGTTTGCGCGTTTTGCCGTGCGGCTTCCGAAATACTGGCGCAACTTGCTACATCTATAAAAGTTTGAATATCGTTAAATGATCGCATATTTTCAATTAAAATTTGAAAGTGCTTTAGTTTTTCATGTCTTTTTCTATTTTTCAACTGAGCTATAGTGCTTATAAGTTAAAAACACTTGGTTAAAATCATCAGGAACGTACATGAAAGCATTTGGCTACACCAAAAACACTAAAACGCTTACAGCAAGCTCTATACAAGCAATTGAGCTTGATACCCCAACAGCCAGCGGGCACGACCTACTTATTGAAGTAAAGGCTATTTCGGTAAACCCTGTAGATACAAAAATACGTGCAAATGTAGCGCCAGAGCAAGGCTACAAAGTATTAGGCTGGGACGGCGTAGGCGTTGTAAAAGCCGTTGGCGAGTCGGTATCGTTATTTAATGTGGGAGATCGTGTATTTTACGCTGGCGATTTATCGCGCCAAGGCAGTAATGCGCAATTTCAATTGGTTGATGAACGTATTGTAGGGCGTGCGCCTAAAACATTAACCGACGCACAAGCCGCAGCGCTGCCGCTAACCGGTATTACCGCCTACGAAATGCTATTTGATCGCCTGCAAGTGCCTAAAAATAAGCAAAATACTCAGCAATCTATTTTAGTTATTGGCGCCGCAGGTGGCGTTGGATCTATTTTAGTACAGCTTGCCAAGCAACTTACTGGGCTAAAGGTGGTAGGTACTGCATCGCGCGAGCAAAGCGTAACTTGGCTTAAAGAGTTAGGAGCGGATCATGTACTCAATCATACTAAAAACTTAAACGAGCAGCGCCTAGAGCTTGGTTTAGCTGAGTTTGATTACGTTATTAGCTTAACCCACACCGACCAATACCAAGACCAAATAGTTGAGTGTATTAAACCCCAAGGTAAATTTGCGCTAATAGATGACCCTACATCGTTCGATATTTTAAAGTTTAAGCGTAAATGTATTTCAGTGCATTGGGAGTTTATGTTTACCCGCTCGCTATTTACTACCGCCGATATAACAGCGCAGCACACCTTACTTAATGAAATTAGTGAGCTTATAGATGCAGGTACACTTAAAACCACGCTTGGGCAAAATTTAGGCCCAATAAACGCTGCTAATTTATATAAAGCGCATCAAATTTTAGAATCGCACACCTCACGCGGTAAACTTGTTTTAGAAGGCTTTGAAGCATGAACCAGATTAAAAAAATACTTTTAGTTGCAGCCTGTAGCACTGCGTTTTTAACCAGCAGTGCGTTTGCTAATACCGCTAATCAAAATGCTGATTTAAAAACAGTAGCTACATTCGACGCGCAGCACCCACCAGGTAATATTGCTATTACGCCCTCGGGTCGTAAGTTTTTATCGGTACATGGTTTTTACGGCCAAAAACAAAAAATTATGGAGCTATTAAACGATGGCACCACCAAACCCTACCCTAATAAAGAATGGGCATACGCGTACAAAAACGGCAAAGGGTTTTACGACGTACTTGGCATAAATGTATCTGCCGATGGCGTGTTATGGATGCTTGATACATCAGGCCCTGATCATGCTGGGCGTTTAGTCGGTTGGGATACCAACAAAGAGCAGCTGCATAAAATAATTTATTTAGCTAAACCCACCATTACCGACACCTCGTTTTTAAACGATTTAGTTATCGATAATAAACACGGCGTTGTATACATTGCCGACACCGCACAAGGCAGCCAAGCCGCTATTATTACCGTAAATTTAAAAACAGGTGAGGCGCGCAGAGTCTTACAAAATAGCCCATACACCACAGCCGAAAACATCGACATGGTCATTGAAGGGCGCACCATGAAACTAGGCGGCCAACCAGCACGTTTAGGCGTAAACCCAATCACACTCGACCCAAGCGAACAGTGGCTTTACTTTGGCTCTATGTCTGGCACATCGGTTTACCGTATTGCCACAAGCGATATTAACAATAAAAGCCTGAGCGCAAGCGCCCTTGAAAGTAAAGTAACGCGTTACGGCACTAAACCAATTTCAGATGGCATTATTGTTGATGGCGGCGGTAATGTGTATGTTACCGACATAACCAACGGCGCAATTGGTGTAGTAAAACCAAGCGGTAAATACCACGTATTATATAAAGACGAGCGCTTAAGCTGGCCTGATGGCTTTAGTTATGGCGCCGATCATAAAATATATTTTACCGTAGATGAGTTACACCGCTCGCCAGTATTAAATAACGGTAAAAATGCCAGCCAAGGAAAATTTAGTGTGCTGTCGTTCGACCCACTAGTAAAGGGTAAAGTAGGGCGCTAAATACAGCGTATAAACCATACGCCACGCACCCGCTGCGTGGCTTTTTGGTGCAACTTTTAAGCCTTTTAGCCCCAAAGTGGTGCTAAGCGCTCAAAAGTTATTTTTAGTGTTTTAATAAATATCTGATTTGTATTCATAAAATATTCAATTAACAGTTGGCATAATTCTTCCACAGTAGAGATGTGTTCAGTGAAACTTTCAAGGAAAATACCATGGCTAACCTATACCACACCCTTTACCTACTATGGCGTTTAGACATTAGCGTATGGCAGGTAAACGATCCGAGTAATACCCATACTACGTGCGACAAAGAGCGAGTTTACAGCCGATAAATTTCGTATTTATAGGCTTTGCAAGCGCGGCCATTGCGTTGTATTGTTAAGTAACTAAAAACAATATGATTGGAACGTGTATGCACGCCTTAGAAGTAAATTTTGATGGCTTAGTTGGCCCTACTCACAACTATGCGGGTTTATCGTATGGTAACGTTGCCTCGTTAAATAATGCGGCAAGTTTTTCAAACCCTCAAGAAGCTGTGTTACAGGGCCTTGAAAAAATGAAAGCCATGCACGACAAAGGCCTAACACAAGGTGTGTTTGCGCCCCACGCACGCCCCGATTTAAACGTACTACGTCGCCTAGGTTTTACCGGCAACGACTCGCAAGTTATTCATAAAGCATTTAAAGCCGACCCTATTTTATTGCGCGCGTGTTACTCGGCCTCTGCAATGTGGACTGCCAATGCCGCTACTGTTTCTCCATCGCCAGACACCCTCGATGGCAAAGTGCACTTTACCTCAGCTAATTTAAACAATAAGTTTCATCGCTCGCTAGAGCCTGCTACAACTACCCGCTTACTAAAAGCCATGTTTAATAACGATAGCTACTTTGCACACCACACGCATTTACCCGATCAGGGCTTTTTTGGCGACGAAGGCGCGGCTAACCACACCCGACTTTGCGACAGCCACGGCGAGCAAGGCCTAGAAATGTTCGTATTTGGCGCAAGTGCCTTTAACAGCCAGTTACCAAAACCGGCTAAGTTTCCTGCAAGGCAAACACTAGAAGCCTCAGAAGCCATTTGCCGATTACATAATTTAAAAGAATCGAGCCAAATTTTACTGCAGCAAAATCCAGATGTTATAGACCAAGGCGTGTTTCATAACGATGTAATTGCAGTAGGTAACGCAAACGTATTGCTTTGCCACCAGCAAGCATTTTTAAACCAACACGATGCCCTGCAAGAAATTCGCGATGCCTACACCGGCAGCAAACAGCTATACATAATTGAAGTACCTACCGATAAAGTAAGCATTAGCGATGCAGTAAGCAGTTACTTATTTAATAGCCAATTAGTAAGCCTAGATGATGGCTCAATGCTATTAGTAGCGCCACAAGAGTGCCAACGTAATAGCGCAGTAAACGCCTACATTGAAGAAATGATTTTAGCCGATAACCCAGTAAACCAAGTGCAGTTTTTTGACCTGCGCCAAAGTATGCAAAATGGCGGCGGACCTGCCTGCCTGCGTTTACGTGTAGCCCTTAACCAACAAGAGCTAAGCGCAGTAAACCCTGAGGTTATTTTAACCGATACTAAATACACTCAGCTTTGTGACTGGGCAAAGCGTAACTACCGCGATAAGCTAGGTGCAAGCGACTTTGCCGATTCAGCCCTACTTACCGAAAGCTACCAAGCACTGGATGAACTCACCCAGCTCCTTAATTTAGGCTCAGTATACGACTTTCAATTAGAAGGGTAATACTCGTCAGCAAAAAGCTAATACAAAAATAGCGAGCCAAGGCTCGCTATTTTTATTTGTGCTTATGCTAATAGTGTTTAAAGGTTTTATTTACCGTTATTTACCGTTACCGCCGATGCCATCGACTCAGATATATGCAGCGTACGCTGCGGAAACGGAATACTCAGCCCCGCGCCTTCTATGGCCTCTTTAACGCGTTTATTTAAATCCCAAACGGTTTGCCAGTAATCGCCATTTACAGCCCATGCACGTAATTGAATATTTACTGCGCTTTCGCCTATTGAGGTAACCATTACTTTAGGCGCGGGCTCTGCGAGTAATCGGCTTTCTGATTCGGCAACTTCTTTAAGTACATTTAAGCCTACATCAATAGAGTCGGCGAACGAAATTCCCACCACTATATCCATACGCCTTTTACCGTTACGGGTAAAGTTTTTAATGTTGCCGCCCCACACTTTACCGTTAGGCGATGCGATATACAGGCCGTCGGTGGTTTTAAAAATGGTCGTAAATAAGTTTATTTCGTTTACTGTGCCAAGCGTGCCGCTCGCATCTACAAAGTCGCCTATTTTAAATGGCCTAAGTATGAGTAGCATAATGCCAGCGGCAATATTACTTAAGGTGTTTTTAAGCGCCAAACCAATCGCTAAACCCGCCGCGCCCATTAGCGCTATTAAGCTTGCCGTATTAACGCCAAAAATATCTAAAATAAACAGCCCAGCAATTATGTAAACTAAATACCCGGCAATGCTCGATAAAAGCGGCAGTAGCGTTTCGTCTACTTTTTTTAATGGCGACTTAGAATTTTTAATCGCTTTTTTTACTGAACGCGCAATAAGCGCACTCGCAACTAAAATAGCCAAAGCTAATACCACTTTGTAACCTAAAGTGATGATTGTTTCTGAATGGCTTTGCCAAAACGCAATAAGTTTATCTTTCATACATATTCCAACTATGGGCTGATTATCAGCAAGAATTAAATCTATACACTTCAAAAGAAGTGGCGGGAGTATATAGTAAAAATTTTAAAGCGATAGCATTAAAATAAGTGGAAGGTGTGCCTATATCAGCAAATTAATTGGGCAAAGTTTTTCTTTTTTTCGCTTAAATTTTCACACTTAAAACCTTAGTGCTCACAAACTAGTTAACCTATGGCGTACATACTTTTGTTCAAAAATGCGCAAAGTAAAATAAAGATTAATTTCAAGTAACTATTCTAAAAACCAGTTCAATCTAAATTCAGCTTAGCCCTTCTACAATCCGCTTTATAAACTAAAGGAGTAAATCATGAATTTTAAATCAACATTAGTCAGCAGCGCCGTTCTTTTTGCATTAGCCGGGTGTGGCTCTTCAAGTGATGACAATGACACAACACCGCCACAATCTAGCGACAAATCAACCTTTAGCCTTGGTGTGTCAGATGCGCCGGTTAGTGGTTTAAAAGCGGTTAACGTCGTATTTGATTCAATCACTATTAAAACACAAGGCGATGAAGAATTTAGTTTTGAAACCCGAAGTGAAGCTGACGCATCTCAACCACAAATGGTTAATTTACTCGATTACACCGGGGACGATGTTTTTGAGCTGCTTGACGATCAAGAAGTGCCAGCAGGCGAATACTCGTGGATCCGCGCTCAGGTTATAAATGGCGATACTAATAACCTTAGTTTTACATCTCACGTAGTATACGAAGACGACAGCATTGCTCCGCTCGTGGTTAAAAGAAAAGGGAATGATGGTGTAGGCGAAATACAACTCGATGGCTTTACACTTAACCAAACTGATAACGACTTTGTTTTAGAATTTGACCTAAAAAAATCGCTGGTCGATCCCCAAAATAATGAGGAGATCTTTTTAAAACCTAGAGGCGTACGATTACAAAATCTTTCTGAGTCACAAGAAATTGAAGGCACAGTAAGCCAAGCGCTTATTAATAACTGTGAAACAGATAATATCGCCACTGCTGCTGCAGATTCAACGTTTGGACACGCCGTATATTTATATTCATCAGATGCTCAAGTACCTAAAGATATATACGAAATAGATGAGCAAACCCCAGAAGATGCTCCACTTGCGACCGCAAATGTTGTATTTGATCAAGACGATAACCAATATGAGTTTGAGCTTGCTTTCATTACACCGGGAGACTACCAACTTGGCTATACGTGCACCGCACATATAGACGATGCAGAGCTAGAAGA
Organism: Pseudoalteromonas sp. 2CM37A; assembly: GCF_023161885.1. Classification (NCBI taxonomy): domain Bacteria; kingdom Pseudomonadati; phylum Pseudomonadota; class Gammaproteobacteria; order Alteromonadales; family Pseudoalteromonadaceae; genus Pseudoalteromonas; species Pseudoalteromonas sp. 2CM37A. The sequence goes on along the minus strand of NZ_JALNTJ010000002.1, from coordinate 111,434 downwards.
TACTGATTTCACTGTTTATCAACTTAAGCAAATTAGTGTACCGCAAACTGAGGACCTTTCAGTTAGCTTTGACGTAACACAATAAACGTATAGCGCACTTTAAGGTGCGCTTTTTTTTATAAAAAGTATAACAAAAACGAACACTCCACCTTTGCAAAAACCCATTAAAGCCACTCATCTAAGATCATCCAAATAATTCATTCGAAAAGTGACCTGCATTCAAGCCCCGTTAACCCAGAACTGGTACAGTCAATAGCACGTATTAGTTAAACCGTTCTTATCATTTTGAATATGTAAACATAGGAGAAATAATCATGGCGAAAGAAAAAGTAGTTCTAATTACAGGTGCCTCTAGTGGCATAGGTGAAGCGAGTGCAAAAACATTGGTTAATAACGGCCATAAAGTCATTCTTACCGCCAGAAGTGAAGATAAATTAGCTGAACTAGTTGAGTCATTAGGTGAAGATAACGCACTGAGTGTACCCGCAGATGCCACCGACTTTACCGAACTTGAAAACGTAGTAACAGAAGGGCTTAAAAAATTTGGCCGACTAGATGCCGCATTTGCCAACGCAGGTATGGGCGTTTCAACCGCAGGCACTGAAAAAGGCGACCCCGATGAATGGTCAACCATGATAGACATAAACATTAAAGCCCTGCTGTGGACGGCAAAAGCAACCCTGCCTCATTTACGCCAAAACAAAGGCCACTTTATATTAACCAGCTCAGCCGCTGGCCGTAAGCCAATAAAAGGCTCTATTTATGGCGCAACTAAATGGTTTGCTTACGGGTTTGGCCAAAACTTAGCTGAAGAAATGAGCGAGTGGAATGGCCGCTGTACCACCATAGCCCCAGGCATGGTAAACACCCCATTTTTTGATGAAGCTAAGCCCGACAAACTCGACCCGCAAGATGTAGCCGACGCCGTATTGTTTGCCATTGAAGCAAACCAGCGCAACAACGTGCGCGAGATTTATTTAATGCCGACTAATTAACGTTGATTGGTTGAATTTGAGCTTTCAGGTTTAATGCCAATGGCGTTAAACCTGATGGTTTTTTTAATAAATACTGGCTGGATAGAATGAATAATTTCAGAGGGTGTCTTGTTTATTTATCTTGTTTATTTAGTAATTGTAACGGCACGAGATAACTGTAATTGCTGTATCATCCACGGCATATACCAAACGATTTGTATCATCAATTCTACGAGACCAAAAGCCTGAAAGATTTTCTTTGAGGGGTTCCGGTTTTCCAATCCCATCAAAAGGAGAGCGCTTAACATCGACAATTAGCTTATTTATACGTTTCATGGTTTTCTTATTTTGAGTCTGCCAGTAGACGTAACTATTCCAAGCTTCATCAGTCCATGATAATAACCTGCTACTCATCAATAAGTTCTCGTGGAGTCGTTTTGCCCGCTTTATACTGCGCAATTGAACGGTTTAAATGCTCAGCGTTCGCTGGAGAGCGAAGTAAATGAACAGTTTCCATAAGGCTGTTGTAGTAATCTAATGACATTACAACCGCATCTTCAGTGTCACGACGAGTGATTACTGTCGTATCTGCATCATTAATTACATTATCCAAAACGGTTTTTAGACTATTTCGGGCTTCGGTAAAAGACACTATTCTCATTTTGCACCTCACTTGTACATTATATAAGACAAGTTTAGCTGGAAAATTATTACATGTACAGGATACTGTGCATTACTTTGTCGTGGTAGCAAATTTCTAAATAAAGCGCACGGACATGTGGGCTAAAACAAAGGCCACTTTATATTAACCAGCTCAGCCGCTGGCCGTAAGCCAATAAAAGGCTCTATTTACGGTGCAACTAAATGGTTTGTTACGGGTTTGGGCAAAACTTAGCTGAGGAAATGAATGAGTGTAATGGCCGCTGCACCACCATAGCCCCTACACCCCATTTTTTGATGAAGCAAACCAGCGCAACAACGTGCGCGAGATATATTTAATGCCGACTAATTAACGCTGATTGGTTAAATTTGAGCTGCCAGGTTTAATGCCAATAGCGTTAAACCTGATGGTTGTTTGTATTTTGAGGTTAGATTTTAATAGCGTAAGGTTGAACACTGCATAATTAAAGGTCTGATTAGCTGCGTACTTCTACACGCCAAGGTGGATTAATCCTATTTTCACCAGCCCAATATAGCTTAATTTTATGACCTGACGGATCATGCAGTACGGCCTCTCGCCATAAATAACTCTGGTCTGTAGGTTCTTGTATAAATACAAAACCTTTAACTTTTAAAGCCTCAACCAGTTCATCTAATTGTTCATGTTCAAAATATATTACCGTGCCACAATCAAACTCACCTCGATCTAAAGACAATGAGAAAGTTGAATCCCCATCTAGGCATTCAAAGCGAGCATAATGTGGGGTATCTACAATTTGGGTAAAACCTAAGTCGCGATAAAATTTAGTCGAAATTTCCATATCCGTAACGGGTAATGTAATTTGATTTAAGTTCATTTAACTTCCCTGTAAAAATTAAAAGTGACAAGTAAGCCTGTTGTTTAGGCACTGCCATGTAATATTTTGCTTTTTATACAAACAAAAGCCTGAAGCTTAGCCTATCAAAGTGAACACTATAAGTGGTTAATAGTTTAATGGGTTTTATTATGGATCACTCACTACAATGTACTCTCCATTGGGATATGACGGCTGCCTACCTGACACGATGAGCCTGCAGTAGTAAAGCGTCTAATCCAATGAGTTACTAAAGCATCGCCACTGTTTAATGGTTAGGGTGTACTGTTTAACTGCCTTTTTGTGATATTGGCCAAGCTCGAACACACCAAACCCAAGCTTCTCGATGACACTAATTGATCCCGTATTTTCAGGCTCCACTATCGCAATTATTTCTGAAATATTTAAATTAGTGAAAGCATACTCTATAACTGCACAAACAGCTTCAGTAGCATAGCCTTTATTCCAATGTTCTCTGCCAAGTCTATATCCTAAATTTACGACTAGCTTATCATTATATGTTTCTTTATTTAGGCCTGAAAAACCAAGCAACTTGTTATTATTTTTATCAATTATTGCCCAAGGCCCGAAGTCATATTCTTCATAGCTTTTTTGACACCATTGGACAAAATTTGATGTTGCTATTTCATCCATAACACCATTTAAAGAATAAAGCATAACCTCAGGATCAGATAAAATTAGTGATAAAGGTTTAATATCGTCACTAGTTAATGGACGAAGCAAAAGTCTTTTAGTTTCTAGCAAATTTACTCAACTCCTTTTAATTAAGATGACACCCACTTTATTTAATCTGTTCAAATTTTGCCATCGAATTAAATTTTGAAACTAAATTTACGCGCTTATCATCCTAAAAATCGAAGTTAACGGCTAAAATAATTAAGATGGCACCCACTTTATTTAATCTGGCGGCTCACTTAATGCAAAACTTAGGGTGGGTGTCTATTTAATTTTCTTTCTGGATGAACTCACCCAGCTGCTTAACTTAGGCTCAGTGTACGACTTTCAATTAGAAGGTTAATACTCGTCAGCAAAAAGCTGATACAAAAATAGCGAGCCAAGGCTCGCTATTTTTATTTGTGTTTGTGCTAATAGAGTTTAAATACCTTTATTAACCGTTACTGCCGATGCCATCGACTCAGCCCCGCGCCTTCTATGGCCTCTTTAACGCGTTTATTTAAATCCCACATGGTTTGCCAGTAATCGCCATTTACAGCCCATGCACTTAAACGTTTTTAATGTTGTCGCCCCACACTTTACCGTTAAGCAGTAGGGTAAGTTCGTCAATACAAGAGTATATTCAACACGTTTGTGCTGTTGCTTGCTGCCGGTTTAATTGCAGGTAGCTTAAAAACCACATTACTAAGCCACCTAAAAACAACGCCGCTGCGACATAGCCTGTTTGGTTAGGCGCTGCACCTTGTGCAATAACAGCCCCGCCAACCCAAGGGCCGATAGCATTTGCGGTGTTAAATGCGCATTGTACTAAAGCACCAATCATTGCATGGCCCTCTGGGGCTACATCCATTAATAGAGATTGAATAAGTGTTGCTATACCGATACTACAGCCAATTAAAAATATAACCGTATAAAGCAGCCAAATATTGTAACTTGCGCTAACGTAGGCAATTGCAAATACAATGGTACACACAAGTGCAAGCCCTGTGGTTTTAATGGCAGATTTATCGGCCGCTTTACCTAATATGTAATTACCTAACGTACAACCAATACCAAACATCACCATAGCGATAGAAATAGTGTAAGGGGCTGTTTTAGTTACATCTAAAATTGTATCGGCAATGTACGTATAAATACAAAACACGCCGCCAAAGCCAATAACAACAATACCTAAAATAGACCACACCAGTTTATTTTTAAGTACGCCAAACTCATTAAGTAAGTTAGATGGCTTAGCGTTATCAATATTTGGCACTACTTTGTATACAAATATAAACGCAATAAACGCTAAAACCGCAGCGCCACCTAAGCAATAACGCCAGCTTAGATTTTGCCCCACCAAGGTAACAATAGGCACGCCAACGATGGTCACAATGGTTAAGCCCATAAATACTTTTGACATAAAGCTTGCGCGTTTACCCGAAGGGGCAATATCGGAGGCAAGCAAAATAGCGGCACCAAAGTAAGCGCCGTGAGGTAAGCCACTTAAAAAGCGAAAAATAACGAGCTGCTCTAATGAGGTTGCTAATGCACTCAAACCATTAGAAATACACATTAGGCTTAAAAAAATCAGCAAAGCTTTGCGTTTTCGCATATTGGCCGTTGTAAGCATTAATACCGGCGCGCCTACCACAACACCAATAGCATAGGCGCTAATTGCATAGCCACTTTGCGAAGGGGTTGAGCCAAACGTTTCACTGATCAGCGGCAGCATAGGCATCATTGAAAATTCTGATAATCCTAAAATAAACGTACCTAGTGCTAACACCAATAAAATAGCAGCTTTATTTAACTGATTAGATGCCGACGCAACATCTGCACTCATAGAAGATCCTTTAACTTTGATTTTAAAAATAGCGAATAGCCAAACACTAACCATGTCGAATTGCGGTAGTAGTATGGCTATTTAAAGTGGAAAACGTGTGGCGTCAGTTATAAAAAACATTTTTAAACTGCACACTTATTTTACGAATACCTTATAGCCATACGCAGGTACAGATAGCTGAGTATCTGCATTGATAACTGTGGCCTTATTTGAAAAATATTCGGTGTATTCACCTAATTGAATTGTTTCATTAAAAGAGACACTTTGCGCTTTATCTGAAAAATTAATAACTACAAATACTTTATCTTCAGCTTTTTGCCGAGCAAAAGAAAAAATAGCCTTACTGTTGTTATTAGGCACAGGAATCATTTTACCACCCCAATTACCGTTCCAAAGTGCCTGATTTTTATGCTTTAGTTTAAATAATTGTTTGTATAAATCACCCACAGGGTGAGCCTTCCAAGTGATCTCATCTTTTTCAAAAAATGCCAGTGGCCTGTCCAACCCAGCTTCTTGCCCACTGTAAATGAGTGGCATTCCCTCTGCAGTCACTGTTAATACAATACCCGCATTTAGGTATTTACCATGGCGCGCAAACATAGACTTTTCCCACGAATTTTTATCGTGATTATCAACAAAATTCATTTTGATTGCATTGTCAGGCCAAGCACTCAACGCATGCGCAAAATGAGAATAAACTGTTGATGCATCGCCATGCCCTTTATTAACATCAACTAGCGTATCGTGTAGCTCCCATGCATAGGTCATATCAAACGCTTTTTTATGCAAATCTCTTGCATCCCATTCTGCAAGCATAAAAACAGGCTTTATTTTATCAAGCTCAATGCGAACAGTGTCCCAAAAGTTGGTAGGAATAAACCCAGCCACATCTGCACGATAGCCATCAATATTTGCTTCTTCAACCCAATAAATTAATGAGTCAGTCATGTATTTACGCAGCTGTGGGTTTTCGTAATCAAAATCAATAATATCGGTCCAATCCCACCATGGGGTAGGCTGAAAACTACCGTTATGATCTTTTGTGTACCATTCGGGGTTACTTATTGTGAGTGGGTTATCCCATGCAGAATGATTAGCCACCCAATCAAGTATTACGTACATGCCAAGTTCATGCGCTTGATCAACTAGCGACTTAAACTCATCCATAGTGCCGAACTCAGGGTTAACAGCTTGGTAATCCTTTACTGCGTAATAACTTCCTCGTTTACCTTTACGATTTTTTTCACCTATGGGTTGGATTGGCATTAACCACAGTATATCTACGCCTAAGTCCTTTAATCGAGGTAAGTGCGAGGCAAACGCATTAAAAGTACCTTCGGGCGTATATTGACGAATATTAACCTCATAAATAGTGGCATTTTTACTCCACTGAGGATGTGTTAATTCTACATACGGTTGGGGTTCAAAAGCATGCAATTTATCTTGTGGTTGCACGGTATTGCATCCACTTAAAAATAACAACGAAACAAAAAGAGTAAAAGCATGCGCTTTATTTAATATTATATTTTTAAGTACCATTAATGATCTCTGTTGAGTAAAAGTGGCACTATTGTCGAGTATTTAAAAACAAGAACAACCGGCTAAAAACAAAATCACTGTTTACATATAGAAACAATGCTTGATAATGTTTTTATACAAACCACACCAAGCCACCATTATGAAACTAGATGATGTACGATTATTTGCAGAAGTTGTTAAGCAAGGAAGTTACTCGAAAGCTGCACTTAGCTTAGGTGTTTCAAAAGGGTATTTATCAAAGCAAATAAAACAACTGGAAGCCCAGCTAGAAAAACAGCTATTAGTAAGAAATACGCGTACTATGCGCCTTACATCAGCTGGCGAGGTTCTTTTTGAACAGTCGAGAAAATTAACCCGATTTTGGTCAGATACCAAAACATTATTAAATAACAACGAAGATTCAATTGCAGGTGAAGTAAAATGCACAGCACCCGTAGGCCTTGCTCAATATAGCTTGTGGCCTATTTTATCTGACGTTATGAATAAGCATAAAGGCCTTTCTATCTGCCTCGATACCGGAAACCCTACTCATAACCTAATAGCTGATGATTACGATTTTGCAGTCAGAATATGTAACGCCCCACCAGAGGATATGGTTGCCAAAAAAATCGGCCAAGTGAAATACGTATGCTGTGCTTCACCAGAGTTTATTGCACTAAATAACTCCCCTGTTACACCTGAGCAGTTAATAGACTTTCCATGCTTAGTGCTCTCGCATTGGAGAGAGTGGACATTTCATCAAGAGCAATTAGCTTTAAATATCCAGTTACAAGGTAAATTAATGTCTTCAGACAACGAGGTTTTGAAAAAAGCGTGCTTAGCACACAAAGGTATAGCGCGCTTACCACGCTATATGGTGCAAAAAGAGCTAGAAAGAGGGGCTTTAATAAGTTTGTTTGATAACTACCAAATAGAGACAAAAGATGTATATATTTTATACCCTCAAATAAGCAGCCGGCCTAAGCGTATAAAGTATGTTATTGACGCTATTATTGATGCAAGCGATTTAATTTAACCTAATATTTATATTAAGTCGCTAGGTAATCTTTTATACCACACAACGTAAAAAACGATTAAAATTAGTTGAAGTAAAAAATGTCATCATTTTAAATTGAGTGACTTTATACTAAAGCACCTTAAAAGTTAGCGCTGAAAATTGTGCAGGCTTAGCATTTTTATCATATTGCCTATTTATGGGTAGCACCCACACTACCTAGTCTAAGCCTTATCTAAATACTATACACAGCTGAAAATTCAACCTCAAATGATAAACAGGCCTCTCCATTCAAGCCCCGTTAACCCAGAACTGGTACAGTTAATAGCACGTATTAGTTAAACCGTCCTTATCATTTCGAATATGTAAACATAGGAGAAATAATCATGGCGAAAGAAAAAGTAGTTCTAATTACAGGTGCCTCTAGTGGCATAGGTGAAGCGAGTGCAAAAACATTGGTTAATAACGGCCATAAAGTCATTCTTACCGCCAGAAGTGAAGATAAATTAGCTGAACTAGTTGAGTCGTTAGGTGAAGATAACGCACTGAGTGTACCCGCAGATGCCACCGACTTTACCGAACTTGAAAACGTAGTAACAAAAGGGCTTAAAAAATTTGGCCGACTAGATGCCGCATTCGCCAACGCGGGTATGGGCGTTTCAACCGCAGGCACCGAAAAAGGCGACCCCGATGAATGGTCAACCATGATAGACATAAACATTAAAGCCCTGCTGTGGACGGCAAAAGCAACCCTGCCTCATTTACGCCAAAACAAAGGCCACTTTATATTAACCAGCTCAGCCGCTGGCCGTAAGCCAATAAAAGGCTCTATTTACGGTGCAACTAAATGGTTTGCTTACGGGTTTGGCCAAAACTTAGCTGAGGAAATGAGCGAGTGGAACGGCCGCTGTACCACCATAGCCCCTGGCATGGTAAACACCCCATTTTTTGATGAAGCTAAACCCGACAAACTCGACCCATAAGATGTGGCCGACGCCGTACTATTTGCCATTGAAGCAAACCAGCGCAACAACGTGCGCGAGATATATTTAATGCCGACTAATTAACGATGATTGGTTGAGTTTGAGCCATCAGGTTTAATGCCAATGGCGTTAAACCTGATGGCTCGGATTTTTAATTTGAAGCTAAATTTTTTGTATATTCAAAATCTATAACTGTTCTCCAACCAATAGTTACCCTGCTTAATAAAGCCATCTAACTTTTTATTTTGTGAATTGCATGTATCCAATGTAGATATCCAATACTCCAATTCGGTCTCATTATGCTGCATTGGATAAAAATCTTTTAGAGTAAAACACATAAAGTTCAACTGCCATTGAAAGTCAATTTCTTTAAATACAACAATTTCAGCAATATTAAAATAAAATTTATCTAAGCTAAAAAAATCATCAAAAATAATGCTTAATATAGCAGGTACTTCATGCCTAACCACTTCAACATTTTTCACACCTAGGTGACTGGAGAGTGAATCTATATGGAGCTTATTACCAACCTCAACCTTTTTATGTAAGCTATCAAAATAAGGAGATGATTTGATTATGGGTAGAACAAGCTCTTCAAACCAACCTAAGATATCCATTCTCAAATTATTGTCATTGGGTAATGTCTTATAAGACGTTATCTCACCCTGATTTATGCTAAAGCCTTCTTCGCTAAAAGCTCTGTCTCTCAACGTTTCAAACTCTCTGACAAATGAGGGTAAAAGTAGTTGTGGAGCAATTTTTTCGACAATTAAACTGCACAATAATTTCAGAGTATTATTTTTAGTTTTAGATAACTCTAATAAACTATTAAATTCCTCCTTCAACTTAGCTATTTGATCAACTTCATCCTTTGTCAGGCTATTAGTTGATAATTGCTCTTCAATATCAACCTTCAACAGCTGTTTAAAAAGTGATTTAACAAGAAGTACATACTCATCTAGGTGGCTACGATTTATAGTAAGACCATTCCCTTGATGATAAAGTTTATTCCTCAACCCGTGGAAAAACTCAACCCTAGCAAGCTCTTTGACATTAATACCTTGCCTACTATTTTTCACCCCTTCAATAACATGATGAAAACCTTTACGAAGAATATTATACCGTTCATCTTCAGGGGTAGTTGAGCCTGTAATATGTTTTGGCAACCCTAGATAAGTTTTAAATAACATCTCAGCACCAACATCCAGTAATAGGAATGCTATTAGATTATCTTCTTCATTCCGCTTTGCTGCATGATATATTGCCTCACTAACTATTTTTACAGGGGCTTTTTGCCAAGCATCTAATTTTTTTCTATCCATAAATCTTAAATCAGCCTCTCAGCAATATTTCATATTGAATATAAGCTAATACTACTTCATATTAAATACTCTTTTCTTCAATTATTAGGCTGTTATGTCACTTTTAAAATTTAGCCAAGCACTTATTCTTATCCTTGCAAGTACCCTGTCGCTTACAAGCTATGCGGCGCTTAATAAAAACGAGCGTGAAATAGTAAAACAAGTTGAGCAAAACATGCCGCAAGCGCTTAAAGAAATAGAACAAGCGGTAAACATTAATAGCGGCTCACTAAATATTGAAGGCGTAAAAAAGGTAGGCGCGCTGGCAAGCGAGCAACTAAAAGCCATTGGTTTTAAGGTTGAGTGGTTAGATGGCAGTGCGTTTAACCGCGCAGGGCATGTATTAGCAACCCATGAGAGTAATGATCCCGATGCAATAAAAATACTGATGATCGGCCATCTTGATACCGTGTTTGCTAAACACGATAACTTTACTACCTATAAACAAATTGATGAACACACCGCCAGAGGCCCAGGTGTAGCCGACATGAAAGGTGGTAACACTATTATAATTACCGCACTTAAAAGCCTGCAAGCGCTCAATTTACTTGAAAACGTAAGCGTAAAAGTGCTGCTTACCGGCGATGAAGAAAGCAGCGGCCGCCCACTTAGTTTATCTAAAAAGGCGATTGTTGATGGCGCAATTTGGGCTGACGTAGCGCTAGGTTTTGAGAACGGCGATAACAATATTAAAACCGCGATGGCGGCGCGCCGTGGCTATACCGGCTGGACGTTAAATGTAACGGCCAATGCTGCACATTCATCGCAAATATTTAGTGACAATGTGGGCTATGGCGCTATTTACGAGGCGTCGCGTATTTTAAATGACTTTAGAGAGCAACTAGCTACACAACCTAATTTAACCTTTAACCCCGGGCTTATTGTAGGCGGTACAAATGCCGATTACGATAGTGCTAACTCGTCAGCCACGGCGTTTGGTAAAAGTAACGTAATTGCGCAAACCGTCCATGTAGCGGGTGATTTACGGGCGCTTTCGCCAAAGCAGGTAGAAGGCGCTAAAAAAGTGATGCAGCAAATAGTGGCTAAAAGCTTAAATGGTAGCCACGCTGAGCTTATTTTTGAAGACGGCTACCCACCAATGGGGCTCACCAAGGGTAATAAAAAGCTGCTCGCACTGTATAGCCAAGCAAGCCAAGACTTAGGCTATAACAAAGTGGAGGCTGCAAACCCACGTAATGCCGGTGCTGCTGATATTTCGTTTGCTGCAAACCATGTTGATATGGCGCTTGATGGCCTAGGCCTAATGGGCAGTGGCGCACACACTAAAAACGAAACCGCCGATTTAACCTCGTTTAATAAAAACACCACTAAAACAGCACTGCTTATTTACAGATTAGGGCAGTTATAGACGCAGGCTTAGCCTTTATGGGTTAATAGGCTCTAACCGTTTGCCTGCTACTTGTAATGCAAACTTACGCAACGTTTTAAGCTGCGGGCTTTCGGTTTGCCAATAGTGCCAGTATAAAGGTGTATCAATATAATATTCTGGGAATAAATCGACTAACTCGCCTTTTATCAGCGAATCTCCTAGCTGTAATGTAGGTAATAGCCCATAACCTAGGCCTGCTATCATGGCTTGTTTAAATCCCTCTGACGAAGGGTAAATATGGGTAAACAGTGGGGCTGAGCCATTAATATCTTCTAAAAACTGGTGTTGTAGCTTGTCATACTCACTAAATACCAAGCACGGTAAATGCGCTAATTGCGAAAGCTCAGTAAGCTTATGTTGTTTTATAAAATCGGGGCTTGCAATGGCTTTGTAGCGTATGGCGCCAAGCGGGCTAACTAGTCCGCCATTAACGGGCTCGGGGGATGAGCTAATACACACCATAACCTCGCCGTCTTTCATTCTTTTATGGGCAATGGATTGATCTTCACTAATGACTTCAAAGCGTAATTTGCACGCAAGCTCTGTATCTAATACGGCGAGTGCTTCGGGCAGCCAGGTGGCAAGCGAATCCGCATTAGCAGCAAGCTTTACGCTAAGCGGGGTGTTTAAATCTGTGTGCTCGTTAAGTGCCTCTACATTAAGGGCCACTTCTAGCTGTAATACTTGCTGTAAATGATTAAGTAAGCGCTTGCCTAATGCTGTTGGCGATGGCGGCTGGGTTCTTATTAATACGGGTTCGCCTAGTTTGGCCTCAAGCTGATGAATACGCCTACTCACCGCCGATTGGGTAATAAATAATTTTTTTGAGGCCTTTTCAAATCCGCCTTCACTTATAACGGCACTAAGCGCATTGAGTAACTGGTAATCAATCATGAGTTTTACGCATATAACAATAAATATATTCATTGGATTTGTAACAGAATACCCCCTACCCTGCAAGGCATTGGGTAACTGGTTTTATTTGAGTGGATTAGAAGTATGTCGTTTTTGTCGGGTGTGATGTTAGGGCTAAGTTTAATTATTGCCATTGGGGCGCAAAATATTTGGATTTTAAGCCAATGTATGGCGGGCGCTAACCGTTTTGTTTTAGCTGCGGTTTGTATACTTTGCGACGCCACATTAATTATTGTAGGTGTATTTGCCGCTAATGAGTTAAAGCTATGGCTGCCGGGGTTATTACCGTGGTTAACGTGGGGCGGTATAGCTATGTTACTTTACTTAGCATTTGGCTCTGCGCGCAGCGCAATTAAAGGCACATCGGGGTTAAAAGTAACTCAGGTAATAAAAGTGAGCTGGTGGAAAACGGCCCTTGCGGCCTTTGCTATAAGCTTACTAAATCCACATGTTTATTTAGACACCGTATTACTACTTGGCAGCATTGGCGCATTACAACCCGCGCCTATGCACTTTGCTATTGGTGCTTGTGTGGCCTCTGTTATTTGGTTTAGTAGCTTAGTGTTGTTTGCGCCAAAATTAAAAAAGGTTTTAAGCTCCCCGTTTAGGTGGCGCGTATTTGATAGCTGTATTGCGGTTATTTTATGTTTTGTGGCGTTTCAGTTATATAACGTGCCAAGCCAATAAGCCAAAACAGCGGTAGTTATGTATTTAACTACCGGTGTTGTTAGCCATTTTTTAAAAGACTAAGACATTATTTTATAAAGTAATTCTCGCACTGTGGCCGGTTCAAACGGTTTATCACAAATGGCATCAACTCCTGCTTGCGCAATATTAGCTAGGTGAGTGTCGTTTGCCTCTGAGCTCACCATTAAAATAGGAATATGCGAGTAAGCATTTGAGCCACGTACTGTTTCGGTTAGCTCGCGGCCATCCATTTCTGGCATGTTGTAATCGGTAACGATTAAGTCGAACGACTGTTCACTAAGGTGCGCTATGGCTTCTTTTCCGTTTTCGGCTTCTACCGGTTCGGGGATCCCCATGCCAGCAAGTACGCGTATTATGTGTTTACGAGCAAAGCGGCTGTCGTCTACTACAAGTACGCGAAGTAGCGTTACATCAAAATGATCAAGATCTACCTCTTCTTCGCTTATTATATCGAGAGTTGCTTTGAGTGCGCGAGTAATGGCTTTTGCGCTAAAAGGTTTAGGTAAAATAGCCAACACACCCGACTGGCGTAGTTGCTCAAGGTACTTTTTATTACGCTCGCTCGATATAAGCATAAAGGGTTGATGTTCAGTGGCGGGGTTAAGTCTTATTTTTTGCAATAATGAGTCGGCGGTGCCGTCTGATAAGTACATCGAGCTTATTACTAGGTCTGGGTGGTAACTTTCAAGTAACGATAAAACCTGCGCTTGGGTAGCCGCAGTTTCTACTTGTTTAACACCACTTTCTGCAAGCGATTTTATTATTATTTTTTGCTGAACTTCTGAAGGCTCTACAAGTAAAATGGACAAGTTTGCTATTGCAGTTAGGTCGCTCATTCAAGTCTCTTTAGTATTGTTATAATAAGGATAATAATAACATTGTTGTCTCGTTAATATTATATAAAGAGATTGTAATATTTAAGAAAACATTAGCAATCTCTTTAAAATATAGCACTTTCTAATTAGATTGGATGTATTCTAATGCATTCATTTTTTTGTACGTTACGTTGCTGTGCATTATGTGAACAGGGTTAGGGTCTACCACTTCTACAGGTATGTCGTAATTACGGGCTATTTCTAATGCCATTTGGGTAATATTTACACTAAACGAGGTGCCCATAAATACAATTTTATCGGCGTTGAGCATACGCTGCTGTGCTTCGGTTATTCTGTAAAGCTCAGTGTAAAATTCATCGAACAACAACACAAAAGGCTTAAACGAATGATTAAGCTCAGGTGTTTGGTTTTGAATATTAAATAGCTCAAAAAGAGACTCATGCAGGCGGCTTTCATCTACACTATCCCACGGGGTCATAAGCGGTTTAACGGCTTCGCCTTGCTCATGAAATAACGTCATTTGATCGAGCCTGCCGTGTATAGCAATGTAATTTTTGTTACCGGCTTTGCCATCAAGACCATCTATATTTTGGGTTATTAAATTTTTATCGCTCAGCCAATGGTGTACTTCATTAGAGCCATGGTTACGATAGGCAGCAAAACGGTTGTAATACCAGGCTAAAAACTCGCGCGGATTGTTTTGATACATAGCGCGCGTGGCCATTTCCATGGGCGTATAATTTTTACTGCCTATAGTCCAAAAGCCATCTTCGCCTCTAAATGTAGGTATGCCACTGGCTGCGCTTACCCCTGCACCGGTAATATAAAGTGTATTCACTGTGTTACCTCGTACCCTAATACATCGCTTATTACTTGCTGTTGATTATTCATGCCGCCAATACGATATAAAGCCCCATTGTGCTCAAGTAGGCCACGGTGATCCATACTGCCAACAGCTACATTAGGTAATACCTGCCACGTGTTTTGCTTTATATTAAAACGCCATACATGGTTGCTCGCCGGAGCTGGCTGTTTATTGTAACCAATACCGTTGTAGTTATAGGGGTTATTAGAGCCGCCAATCATGTAAATATTGTTATTGTAGCTAGTAGCAGCCATACGGTAATGCGATTCACCTGTAGGATGAGGTAACGTGCGCCAATCTATTTTTAGCGGATTGTTGGCATTTATTGTGCCTTTTAAACACTGAGCAACACCTGCAAACGAGCGGCGAGAATCTGGATTTGCTTGGGTTTTAACGCCATCGCAAATAACAATAGTATTACCACTAATAGCAGCCGCTTGGCCAAATACTGGCTCACCTAAAAAAGGCGACGCCTGCTGCCATGTATTGTTTTTAGTATCGTAAACTTGTACTAAATTTACGTTGCCATCGTTATGCCAGCCGCTAATAAGGTATATGTAACGCTCTTTGTAGCTTAGCGCTACGCTGTCATCAACTGGTACTGGCATGCTTGCAAGGTGTTTATACGTATTGTTTTTTATATCGAAACGGTACACATCGGGGCTTGAAATTTCAGTATGATCGCTATCTACCGTATAACCACCAAAAATATAAGCGTATTCACCTAAGCCAACAGCAGTACTGGCTAAGCGCCCCTTTAATGGCAAACTTGAAGGCACACTCGCTTGTTGCTGCCAAGCGCTGTCGCCTAGTTTTAGTGAAAATACCTTATTGTGTACATCGCTATGTTGTTTGTTTTTACCAAGCCCCATAAAACTCAAAAAATAGCGTTGGTTTTCAACAGTTACCTTAGCTACGGCATTGTTTGCAACGGGTTCGGGTAAAGCAGGAAGGCTTGCTAACGCAATAGAAAAAAGAAGGCTCATAAAAACAAATAATATAAAAGTGACTAATACACTTAGGGTAAATTATTTTGCCTGTATGAACCAGCTAACTATAAGTAATTTACCTTATTAATGCGTGTGTTTAGGTGTGCTGCGTTTTACAAACCATCTAATAATTAATGATATAGCCAGCGAGCTAAATGAGATAAGCGAATTTACAAGCAGCGCCTAATTTACACGCCTTATCACTTGATTTTGAGGCTTTATTTATTAATTTTATTTAAAAACTACAAAACTTTAATAATTTAGCGCTAAGTTTTAAAACATCCTTGCTACTTAGTAATTTATGCTAGTTAGCCTAATAAAGTGTACTTTTAGCAATATAAAGTATGCTAATATTTTGTGGTAACAAATGTTTTACAAAAATATATCCTGTTTTTGATTTTTGATCCCTGTGGAGAAACCTAGGTGAAAATACCTAAAAAGTTATTGTGCTCACTAATTATTGCCTCACCAATACTTGCTGCAGAACCATTAAACGACGATGACTTAGACCTTGACGCGTTAATGGGAATGGATGTTCAAGCAACTTCTGCAATGAAACGAGCACAATCGGCCTTTAACACCGCCTCTTCTATTTATGTGCTAAGCAAAGAGCAAATTACCAGCTCGGGCGCTACCTCTATTCCTGAGGCATTAAAAATGGTGCCAGGCCTTACCGTAAGACAACTTGATAACAATCAGTGGGCTATTTCTGCACGCGGTGTTGCTTCACGGTATTCCAGCAAATTATTAGTAATGATAGATGGGCAAAGCCTATATACCCCCAAATTTGCGGCTGTGTATTGGGAGTCGTTGCATGTGCCTTTATACGATATTGAACGCATTGAGGTTATTCGTGGTCAGGGCGGGTTGTTATGGGGTAATAACGCAAATAACGGTGTTATCAATATCATTACTAAAAATAGCTTAGATACACGCAACACTTACGCTAAAGCAATTACAGGTAATCAAATAAATGCCGACATAAGCCTTCGCCATGGTGGTGATATTTCTGATATTGGTAGTTACAGGGGCTACTATAATACTAAAAATACCGCACCTTCTAAAAAAGGCAGCCGCATTAAACCTAATGACTTTACTAAACAGCACGCTGGCGGCTTTAGAGCTGATTTTACGCCAAGCGATGAGTGGTCAATCCTCCTGCAAGGGGATCATACCCACACAGAGCACGGCCAAAACCTTACTGGGGTAGTAGATGCGTCTAACCGCAGTCAGCAATTTCCAACTATTGCAGATAGGCGCGATACGCGATTAATGACCCGTGTTGAGCATCGCCTTTCAGATAATGCAAACCAAATGCTGCAAATGTCGTGGCTTAAACAACATGGTGAACAACCCTATATAAATGAAGATTTTGAATCGATTGACGTTGATTATCAAATGAACTTTATTACCGGAGCACTCCAAGTAGATTGGGGGCTTAATTATCGATTTAATGATATTTCTTTTCAAGACAGCATTTTTATTAATAGCGATAAAGACCTAGAAGACCTTCATCAATACGGTGCCATGCTGCAAGCGCAATACAGTGTTATTCCAGATACGTTAAACCTCATTGTAGGCACAAAAATAGAGCATAACGATTTAACCGGTTGGGAAAACCAATCCCTTGCCCGCTTTACCTATCAGCCAAATAGCGAGCACCTAGCATGGGGCTCAATTTCACGAAGCGTGCGTATTCCTACACTAATTGAATTTAACGATAACTTTAGAGTAAATGGCCAAAAAATCTCAGACGTTATTGGCATGCAGTCGGGTATTGCTGAAATTGATCAATACCATATAGCTACATTTTTAAATGGTAACGATAACGTAAAAGCCGAAAATTATATCTCGTACGAGCTAGGCTACCGTATATCAAAGGCGGAGTGGTCTTTAGATGTTTCTGCATTTAATACGCAAGCGGATGATGTGGCCGTAATTAGTTTAAACCCTCATGTAGAACAATTTATACCTGCATTAAACTTTTACTTAGCCGGGGAAGTGTCACAAGCATTTGCGGCGCTTCAAACAACAAGCTTAGATTACGACTTTGTTTCGGTAGGTGAAACCACCACAACCGGCGGTGATTTATTGTTCTCGATGCAATTAATTGACGACTTAAGCAGCGAAGTTGGTTACAGCTATACAAAAATAGATTACGACTTACCTAATGCAACGCGCCCTACTATTGGCTACGACTCAGTAAACAGACAATTATTTACTAAACTGAATTACCAATTAACTGAGCAGCATTCTATTTTTGCCACGCTAAGAGCCGAAAACTCAAGTACTTACAATACAGATAACTACACCGCTGTAGACCTTACATGGAACTGGAAAATAAACAATAGCTGGGCCACAGCAGTATCAGGCAAAAATTTATTTGCAGGCTCACACATAGAATACGCCAATACTCGCGAAACATTTACAGTTCCTAATTATATAGACGAGTGCGTTACGTTTTCTGTTAGTGCAACATTTTAAGAGAGCCAATGCTTAAGCCTTTAAATCGATTGCTTTACCTATTTTTTTGCCTTGCGCTTTGTACAAGCTCAAGCGCGTTTGCGGTGCAAAAAGAATATGTGCTTAAAGCAGGCTTTTTATATAACTTTGCCCGCTTAGGGCAATGGCATTCTGCACCCGAAAACGGCTCCGACTTTTTAATTTGTAGCCCCGACAGCCAATTTATAGCAATAGCAAATGCCGCCCTAGAAAACAGAAAAGTACATAATCGCCACTTACGAAATAAACTAACTCCCCTGGAGACAACTGCACTTGAGGGCTGTGATATAGTATTTATTACCGATAATACCTATAACATGTGGTTAGATGCCCACCCCGCGCTTAATTTAAAAAATACAATGATAGTTGGCGAAACCGATGGCTTTATAGCCGCACAAGGACATATTCGATTTTTCCTTTCAAGTAGTAAGGTGCGCTTTGAAGTTGCCCCAAGCAAGCTTAAAAAGGCAGGCATTACTATGAGCTCAAAAGTGCTGCGCCTCGCACGTGTTGTTGAGGGATAAACAATGAAAAACTACTTCTCACTCAACTCAATGAGTAAAAAGCTGCTGTTTATTTTAATGAGCGTTGCGCTTATTTCTACCGCTACCGTTACTGCTGTTTTTAGCGCGTATGAGCTAAAAACCGCAAAACAAGAACAAACACAAAGCCTAAAATCACTCTCGCAAATATTAGCCCCCAATATTAGTACTGCTTTAATATTTTACGACACCGCCGCAATAAAAGAGCTGATTGAGCCGTTATTAATGCGCTCCGATATTGTATCGGTAGAAGTGATAAACAATTTTAGCCAACAACTTGCAAGCGTAACATCGCCTAAATACAGCCAAGAAAGCTCAGCCCCGCATACAATAGAAGTAAAAACACCATTAACAATTGACGCTCAACGCTACGGTACGCTGATTGTGCGCGCCGACGACAGTGACCTAAACGACAGAGCCGCTTTTTATGGCCGGTTTATTATTGTTTTAATGATTTTTAGCTTTATTTTAAGTTTGCTTGTATCGCTAATGCTCAGAAAGCGTTTTTTAAACCCCATTTTATATTTAGCACAAACAGCAGAGCAAATTACCTCATCTAACGACTATAGCTTACGTGCAAAAGAGCTTTCAAAGGACGAAGTGGGTAAGCTAACAAGCTGTTTTAATACCATGCTGCAAACTATAGAACAACGCGATAACCTGCTAGAAAACCAAGTAAAACGAAGAACAAAAGAGCTCGAAAATGCCAATGTTCAGCTGCATCAATATGCCTATCAAGATGGCTTAACCGACCTACCTAACCGCCGTTTTTTTTATGAGCACCTGCAACAGCTTGTAAGCAATCCTGAACAACCATTTTCTTTGGTATTTATTGATTTAGATGGCTTTAAAGAAGTAAACGATAGCTTAGGCCACGACTTTGGTGATTTATTACTTCACGAAGTGGCTAAGCGACTTCGCCGCTGCTTAAAACAGCAAGACATAGTGGCGCGCTTAGGCGGTGATGAGTTTACCCTAATACTAAAAGGAATAAGCGATACAACAGCGGTTTCGCACATTGCACACGATGTAATGAAAAGCCTGACCCGAACGATAACCATAAAAAACGAACATGTGCAGGTAACCGCGAGTATAGGCGTGGCGTTTTTTCCGCATGACGGCATATCGGTCGAAACCTTAGTAAAACGAGCCGACCAAGCGATGTATTTGTCAAAAAGTAAGGGGCGAAATAGGTTTGAGTTTTTCTCATACGAAATGGAAGAACTGGCGATTGAAAAGCGCCGCCTTATAGAAGAAATACGCATTGGCTTAAATAACAATCAATTTGAGCTTTACTATCAGCCAATATGGGACCCCCATTCACGTACGTTAAAAAAAGCTGAAGCGCTGATCCGTTGGAACCACCCAGAGCGAGGCGTTATTGGCCCTGTTGAGTTTATCGATATAGCAGAGCAAAATGGCTTGATAAAAGAGCTAGGCGAATGGGTTAAATCGCAAGCTGTTCGCGATGCGGTGCAGTTTAATAAACTAAGCTATACACCGGTGCAAATTAGTGTAAATACCTCACCTTTAGAAATTGATCGCGACGGTATTTGGGCTACCCAATGGGTAGAGGCGTGCAAACTTTATAATTTGCCACCTCATACAATATTAATTGAGATAACTGAAAACAGCTTAATGGACCCAGATAACGCGATTCAGCATCATTTAAAACGCCTTAATGCGCTTGATATAGACATTGCCATTGATGATTTTGGTGTTGGGTACTCATCGCTTGCGTACTTGCAGCAGTTAGACATTGATATACTTAAAATAGATCAATCGTTTATACAAAATATTGAAGCCAACAGCAGCAGTATAGCGCTAATTAAAGCCATAATTACTATGGCGCATAACTTAGGGGTAGAAGTGGTCGCCGAAGGGGTAGAAACACCAACCCAACAAGCACAATTAATCGCGTTGGGCTGTGATTACATTCAAGGCTACTTATATTCTAAACCGCTTTCAAAGCAAGATTTTATAAATAGCCATCTGCAAATAAAAGCAACCGTTGAATAACCTACAACCAGCGCGGTACGGTTTGCTTATATTTTAGGTAGTCATTATTAAAACGCGTTACTAAATGCGCTTCTTCAACCGCTATTTGTTTATAAAGCGCATATAAGCCCACAGCAAGGCAAATTAAGCTAAATAAGCTTGGTAATGCTAAAAAGAACCCCAACTGAGCAGTTGCCACACCAACATACATAGGGTTACGCGAAAAACTATATAACCCGGTAGTTTTAAGTGTTTGAGGCCCATTTGGGTCTATACCCGAGCGCCAAAGTGACGCCATATGAAAATGAACAACCATACTGAGCACAAAGCCCGCCGTGAGCATAATATTGCCAAACATAACCCCCGGCCACCCATTTAAGGTATAAAACATACCTAAGTAGTTATCGGTGGCAGGCACAAACACACGCAGCACACACACAAACCATATAGCAGCTCTAAAAAACTTAAACGCCATATGATTCCACCAGCTAGTACAAAACTTAGCGCCAGGAAAAATAACACCCGCAGGCGTTGAACGGTTTTTATAAATAATTCTAACGGTGTAAAACCCCGCCACAAACGTATAAAAAAGCGCTAAATACACACGCGTAAATTCGATTAGCGAAGCAGAATCATCTATAAACGGTTGGTAACTCATTAATTTATTTTCTTCATCCTTTTATAATAATTTCATCATAATGGTCATGCTATTCATTAACAAGGTTAGTGTGCTAAAAACGTATAGTGGGCTTTTATTTAAAAACTATAATTTATACCCGCGTAGTAGCGTCTACCTGAGTAACTTGAACTTAATAAACGCGCATCGCTGTCATCACCTAAACGCGTAACAGTTTCCGATTTAGTTAAGTTAATAACAGAGGCTGTTAAACTTAAGCCATCAGATATATTAATGGCGGCATTTACATCAACTTGCTCGTAAGGGTCTTGGTATACATTTAAACCGCTATTTAAGCCAAGTACTGTTTCGCCGCGTTTATTATACGACGCGCGAAGAGTAAAGTACTCGCCTTCGTAATAAGCAGAGGTGTTGTACTGGTATTTAGCGCTTCCAATTAATGGCGATTGGCCAAATTCTTCGCCATTTACACTTACATCGGCTTTATTGGTTTTGTTATAGGTGTAATTAGCATAAAAACCAAAGCCACCTGCAAATGCATGTTGAATAAATACTTCAGCCCCTTTTGATACCGCATCGGTGCCGTTACCCACTGTGCTGTATGGCGCAACGCTAATTACACCGCTCTCTACTATATTTTCTTTACCTGCAAACTCTTGCTGCATATCGATTACCAGCGGCACAACAAAGTTATCAACCTTTTTATGAAACAACGCTAACCCCAATGCAGAGCCCTCGGCGTAATAATATTCAATAGATAAATCGGCCTGCACTGATTCAAAAGGTTTTAAATTTTTATTACCGCCACTGCCACTAAAACCTGCAAGTTCGTTGAATGCGGCTCTGTCTTCTGCCCATTCATTTGATACAAACGTAATACGCTGCTGCGAGCCTAAATCACTGTAATCTGGTCGTGCCATCACTTTAGCAATAGCGCCTCTAATCACTAAATCGTCGGTGGCATCCCACGCTATGTTAAAGCTTGGTAGAATTTGTGTGTCGGTATTTTTTTGTGTAACCAACTGATAATCTTCTACAAAACGCGCATCGCCAGTTACCGGCTCGCCTGTTTCATCATTGGTGTGATCAAGTTGATAAGTATATAAATCGGTAGAAGAGGTTAATGTTTTAGTTTGTACTACGCGCACACCTAAATTACCTCTTACTTCACTAAATTCAAAATCGCCTTGAATGTAAAACGCTGATATTTTTTCTTCAATATCGTATACAAAGTTATCTTCTATGCGGGTATAAGGCGTGTAGTTGTCGGTTACTAAATCTCGGTATTTATCCCAATCTATGCTGGGCATTTGGTTTATATTAAACCCGCCAACTATATTGGTTTGATTAATAAACACATCCTCGGCAAGTGGCATACCGCCATTCCATTGGTAGCTATCAAATTGCGTTATACCTTGCTCACTCGCTTCACCTGCAGCAATATCAAAGTTAGGATCTAAAAAAAACGTATTGCCGGTCTCGCGGTGTAAGTTAGCATGGCGGTATTTAGCCCCGGTTCTAATCGTTTTTAAAAATCCCCAATCAACATAAAAGTCGATGTCGGCTTGATAATAATCCTCTTCGAGTTCGCTGCGCACAAAGCTTGAATTTGACGAACCCGCATCACGCCCGCCGCCTAAGCCACTTTGCAAGTTAGCTAATGTGTTGGAATCAATACTCAGCGATACATTATTTTCATTTAAAGACCACGCTGCGCTTTGCGATGCGTTTTGAATAACGGTTTCGTTTTCACCGGCGTTTGAGCTTTTATATGCGGCTTCCCAACTTTCTTCAGGACCGCCCTCAGATTGAGTGTTACCAATAACAAAGCGGGCTTTAAAGCTATCGCCTTCGTAGGTTAAATTAAAAACGATAGTATCGGAGGTAGACTCTTCTCGTACATAACTGCCACGCATCCACGGAAATTGCATATCGTTTTCAACACCGCTAGCACTGGCATTGTATTGCATACCCGTTGCAATGGTGCCTGTTTCATCCAGGTTTACTGCGCTTAAAAAGTCAGGATTGAGTGACCACTCGGGAATATCAATGACTGATTCGGTTCGGTCTTGCCCAAGTGTAAAACCAAAGTAGTTAAACCCTAGCTCTAAGCGATTAGTTGGGCGCCATTGTGTACTAAATTGAATACCTTCACGCTCACGTTTTTCATTAAGCACAGAGCCACGTACAACTTGCGGAAACCACACGCCATCATAACGATTACCGCTGGCATCACTTATCGTATCCCACCCGTTATTGTTATCAACGGCATTACCATTAATATCAGTCGGTTGACCGCCACCCGTGTAACGCCATACATTTGCATCGGTACTGCCTGTTAAAGTGCGATTAGTACGCTCTTGATAGGTATAACCCACTAATACGCCAAAGGTGTCTTCGTCATTTTTCCACGAATATAAGCCACTAAATTGCGGCTCGTACTCTTTTGTCACATCGGCGTAAGTAGATTCAACGTTAAATACACCTGAGTTTGCCTCCATGCTTAAAGGCTTGCGGCTATGCATTAATACTGTGCCGCCCACGCCGCCTTCATCTAAACGCGCTTCGGGCGATTTATACACTTCTACGCTTTCTATCATGGCAGAGGGCAGTAAAGTGTAATCGAACGAGCGTGAAGGCTCTCCAGGTGATGAGGCTATAAAATTGCCATTAAGCTGAGTGAATGTAAGCTCAGATGATAAACCACGAATACTCACCGATGCCCCTTCTCCGCCATCGCGTTCAATAACAACGCCGGGGACACGCTGCAACGAATCCGCTACATTTTTATCAGGAAATTTGCCAATATCTTCGGCAGTAATTGCATCCACCACAGAGCCAGACATACGCTTAACATCTAAGTTCTCAGCCATGCTTGAGCGTATACCCCGTACCTCAATTACTTCCATATTTTTTTTAAGCAGTGTTTTAGCGTTTTGTGAGGCAGCATCATCAGCTAAGCTAAATGGGCTTGAGGTAATAAGTGATGCACAAAATAAAGATTTATATACTTTAGATAAAGGATAATGACGTAGGCAATTAATCATTTTTTACAGCTATTCCATTTACATTGCTTAGGCTAAGCAAATCAGTGATCCATTAGCGTATTGCAGTACGTAATGGCAAATTGCTGCAAAGTTTACATGGCGAAACTTAATGTATTGTTAACGCTTGGCTTAATTTAGTCTCAACTGTGGTTAAAAAATAACTCACACCTCACTATTTATTCTTATTAGGGTTTATGCGCCCGTTTTTAAGCTATTTAATGCTACCTAAAGTGGAAATAACCCCTTGTTATAAAAATATTACCCGCCGCTTTACTTCACCTGAACTCCGATTAAGAGATTTACTAACAAATTGAATTCCAGTGATAGTTAAATTTATTTTCTCTAGCCAGAGATAGGTTTATTACCCACAGTTCAAATTATTTAATATGTGCCGGTACGCATTCTTGTTAAAGCAAAAAACCGCTTTCGCGGTTTTATTTTATGCTTGTTGTTTTAACGTATTTACTCAATCAGTTATTAGAGTTTAATTGGCTGGTAAATTGGCCCACCGCATTAACCACTTTTTGGGCTCCATCTTGAATTTCTGCCATAACCTCACCCGACTCTTTAGAAAGCGCTAAACCTTGCTCTGCTTTTTCTTTGCCTTGCTCAATAACCGCTACCGTACTTTGAGTTTGTGACTGATTACGCTGCACCACTTCCACAATTTCTTCTGTTGCTTTTGATGTTCTTGACGCTAAATGCCTTACTTCATCAGCAACCACGGCAAACCCGCGCCCTTGCTCTCCTGCACGCGCAGCCTCTATTGCAGCATTGAGTGCAAGTAAGTTGGTTTGCTCGGCAATACTACTTATGCTTTGCACTATGCTGGCTATTTGTTGTGATTGTTGATCCAGCGCCGAAATTTCGTTAGCTGCTTGCTCCATATTTACAGCCAGCTCGTTCATAACAGATACGGTTTCTTGTAATACGCAGCTGCCACGCTCTGCGGTTTTATCTGTTTCTGTAGAGGTGCCATAGGCTATTTCGGCTGCTTGCGAAATAGCAATTTCACGGTTTACTTGCTCAGTAATTACGGTGGCAAATTTCATTACCTTATAAAGCTGATCCGCATCATTCGAAATAGGGTTGTAGGTGGCTTCTAACCAAATTACATTGCCATATTTATCTATACGTTTAAACCTGTCGGCAATAAATTGGCCTTGCCTAAGCTTGCTCCAAAACTGTTGGTATTCAGCCGAATTAGCTTCTTCGGTTTGACAGAATACCCGGTGATGCTGGCCAATTATTTCTGATTCATTGTACCCCATGGCTGACAAAAACTGATCGTTTGCCGTTAATACATGCCCCTGTAAATCAAACTCAATCACAGCCATAGAACGATAAATCGCTTTTATTGTGTCGCTTTGTTCACGAGAGGTTGTAATGGTTTTAGTAAGTACGGTGCCAAACACCGAAAAATACAATAACTGATTTTGCTCACCCACCACTGGGTGCACAATTAATCTTAGCCATTCTGCATCACCATCTTGGCGAACAAATTCAATAGCCCCACTCCAGTGGCCTTCTTTTTGGAATGCTTTTTCAAGTTCTGCGTATTCAGGTGATAACCGCGACTGATCAGCAATAAAATCGCCTAGCTGATTATTTGTTAAATTATCTTCGTTATACCCTAATGCGTTTAAAAAGTTATCGTTAGCATGCGAAATTCGCCCATCATAAAGTACATTAAGTACCAGCATTTCTTTGTAAAGCCCTTCCCACACTTGCTCTAAAGGGTACAACTGAGCTTTTAAAGCGGCTATTTCGTTTTGCTTACCTTTTGAAAAAAACATTAATTTCCCTACCAAAAAACACTAAATCAAGTTACTTCCAGTATAGGAGGTATTAATGATAACGCGATAATTAATAAGTAGTTTAAGCTAATTTATTGCTAAATTTGTAAGCATATGTTCCTTTTTATGTGTTCAGCCTTCACTTTCAACTAGGTTTACATACTTTTGTGCTAGCTGCTCAAGTGACTCCCTATTTAAAGGATCGCTTTTAATGCAATTAATGGGGCACACTATGACACACGTTGGTTTATCGTAATGCCCTACACATTCGGTGCACTTATCAGGGTCTATTTGATAAGTTTTTGACCCCATGAAAATCGCGCTGTTGGGGCACTCATCTACACATACATCGCAGTTAATGCATTTATTATTTATAAATAGTGCCATGCTAGCGCTTACTCACTTGCTACTTTTTTATAGGGGTTGCGGGTATCTTGGTGCTCATCTAAATTGCGCATTAATATTGCGTGCTCTAAATTAATGCGTGTATCTAATCGAATTTTAACGTGATGCCCAGAGCCTTTTGCATCACTAATACTTTCGCCCTTTTTGTTTTGCATGTATTCAAGTTCAAAAATAATGTTCCCTTGTGGTGTCATCAGTTCAAGTGAGTGGCCTGTGCAAAATTTATTTTTTACGTCTATGTTTACTAATCCATTTTCGTCACGCCCTAGCACTTCACCTACAAATTGCTGCTTAGTTGATACAGAGTGACCGTATTCATAGTTTTGATAATCTTGGTGGGCATGGCGCTTTAAAAAGCCTTCGGTGTAGCCTCTATGCGCTAAGTTCTCAAGTGTTTTAAATAAGTGAGTATCGAATGGTTTACCCGATGCCGCATCGTCTATTGCTTGTCGATACACTTGCGCGGTGCGCGCTACGTAATAAAACGATTTTGTCCGCCCTTCTATTTTTAAACTATGTACACCCATTTTTGTTAACTGCTCTACGTATTGCACAGCGCGCAAATCTTTTGAATTCATAATATACGTGCCGTGTTCATCCTCAAATGCAGGCATATACTCACCTGGGCGACCTTGCTCTTCAAGCATGTAAATATTATTTGTTGGCGCACCTTCACCCAGACTTGGTGTAACTTGATTAGGGTCAATTTTATGCACCATGTCGCCCGTTTCGTTTTCAACGCCCGGTTTTACATCGTAATTCCAGCGGCAGGCATTCGTGCAGGTGCCTTGGTTTGGGTCGCGCTTGTTAATATAACCCGAGAGCAAACAGCGCCCAGAATACGCCATACATAACGCCCCATGTACAAACACCTCAAGCTCAGTATTTGGGCAAAGCGTACGTATTTCTTTTATTTCTTCAAGCGAGAGCTCGCGCGATAAAATAACTCGCTCAATACCTTGTTTTGCCCAAAACTGAACACTTGCATAATTAACTGCATTTGCTTGCACCGATAGGTGAATAGGCATGGCTGGCCACTTTTCTCGTACCAGCATAATTAACCCAGGATCTGACATAATAAGCGCATCGGGTCCCATAGCAATCACTGGTTCTATATCACGTAAATACGATTTAACCTTTGCGTTATGCGGAGCAATATTTGAAACCACATAAAACTTTTTATTTTGCGCATGGGCTTCATTAATCCCTATTTGTAATGTCTCTAAATCAAACTCATTATTACGTACCCGCAAACTGTAGCGAGGCTGGCCGGCGTAAACGGCATCGGCTCCATATGCAAAGGCGTAGCGCATATTTTTTAAACTCCCCGCAGGGCATAACAGTTCAGGAATAAAAGAGGTTACAGAAGAAACAGCTGGCATATGCGCTCCATACAGCTAACCGAGTACACGTCGGTTACATGATTAATTAATTTACAAGCGCGGCATTATAAATGCGACAAACATTGTGCTTTTGATCAAGATCATAAAACTGCAACCAAACTGGTTTTTAATAAAATTAGGTTTTTTCAATTAAAACGCGTATAATTCGCGCCCGTAAATATTCACACTTTTATTTAAAAATTATTGGAGCATAAAGATGGCTTTAGAGCGTACTTTCTCAATCGTAAAACCTGATGCAGTAGCAAAAAACCACATCGGCGCAATCTACAACCGTTTCGAAACTGCGGGTCTTAAAATCGTTGCAGCTAAAATGGTTCACCTTTCAAAAGAGAAAGCTGAAGGTTTCTACGCAGAGCACAGCGAGCGTCCTTTCTTCGGTGCTTTAGTATCTTTCATGACATCTGGTCCAGTAATGGTTACCGTTCTTGAAGGCGAAAACGCTGTTCTTAAAAACCGTGAAATCATGGGTGCTACTAACCCTGCTGAAGCACTAGCTGGTACTTTACGTGCAGACTACGCTGATAGCATCGACGAAAACGCTGTTCACGGTTCTGACGCTGTTGAATCTGCTGCTCGCGAAATCGCGTACTTCTTCGCTGACGAAGAGCTTTGCCCACGTACTCGTTAATTCGAGTTTTACAGTTAACGCTGTAATGCAAAGTAAGAAAAGGGCTTTCGAGCCCTTTTTTAGTCATTACGTAAAGTATCCTTAAGTGCATTTTTGATATTTTACTTAATGATTAAAGTGGGTGAATTGTGTACAATTCGCCCTTGTAAATTTTATCTCCACCGTCACCGATTGAGGTTGTTTCATGACCGAGCAAAAAAAGATTAACTTATTAGATTTAAACCGAGATGCAATGCGCGAGCTATTTGTATCATTCGGTGAAAAGCCATTTCGTGGCGACCAGGTGATGAAATGGATTTATCATTTTGGCGTTGATAACTTTGACGACATGAGCAACGTTAATAAAAAGCTTAAAGAAAAGCTTAAAAACGAATGTGAAATTGTTGCGCCAGAAATCTCTGTTCGCCAGCAAGCAAGCGACGGCACAATTAAGTACGCATTAGTGCTTGATGGCGGCCAAGAAGTTGAAGCTGTATGGATCCCAGAAAAAGACCGCGCCACCTTGTGTGTATCTTCGCAAGTCGGTTGTGCCCTTGAGTGTACGTTTTGTTCAACTGCGCAACAAGGCTTTAACCGTAACCTTAAAGTGTCTGAAATTATTGGCCAAGTTTGGCGTGTAGCTAAAGACATAGGCCTTGATGGCAACAGCGAAAAACGCCCAGTTACCAACGTAGTAATGATGGGTATGGGCGAGCCCCTACTTAATATTAAAAACATAGTGCCGGCAATGGAACTAATGATGGACGACTGGGGCTTTGGCTTATCTAAGCGCCGCGTAACATTAAGTACCTCAGGGGTTGTACCTGCCCTAGATTTATTAAAAGAAAAAATAGACGTAGCACTTGCTATTTCTCTTCACGCTCCCGATAACGCTCTGCGTGACGTACTTGTACCAATCAATAAAAAGTACCCAATTGAAGAATTTTTAGCCGCGTGTCGTCGTTATATCGATGGCTCTAAAGCAAATAAAGACGTGACTATTGAATACGTTATGCTAAATGGCGTTAACGACAGCACCGACCAAGCACATGAGCTGGTTAAAACGCTTAAAGGTACACCTTCTAAAGTTAACCTTATTCCGTTTAACCCGTTCCCGGGTAACGAATACACGCGCTCTAGCAACAGCCGTATTGACCGTTTTTCTAAGGTTTTACAAGCTGCGGGTATTACGTGTATTGTTCGTCGTACTCGTGGTGATGATATTGACGCCGCCTGTGGGCAATTAGCCGGCGATGTTGTTGACCGTACTAAACGTATGGCGAAAAAGAAAATGCGCGACGATAACGCAATTAGCGTAAATATCCAGCAAGCATAAGCCTGTAACCACCCTGCGTATATTCCCTGTGCAGGGTGGTTAAGTTGTTTATTTTTAAATAAATGATGCAACACTAAGGGTTTTAGGTAAGATAGGCGCTATGGATAGAAAAACAGAGACAAGGTAATGCGATCTTTACTTGCTTTAACACTTTCAACACTTGCCCTTACAGGGTGCGTAAGTGAAAGTAGTTATAACGGCAGTGACAAACCCGTCGTCGAAAACAAAATCAATAATGCAGGCGCAGCACGCACTCGTATCGCCCTCGCTTTACAATACTTAGAAACTGGCAACAACTCGCAAGCAAAGTATAACCTTGAGCGAGCTATAGAATTTGCCCCAAATCTACCTGAAGTACATTACTCTCTTGCTTATTATTACCAACAAGTAGGCGAAAAAGAGCGTGCCGATAAAGCCTATCAAAAAGCATTAGCAATTAAGCCTGACGATCCGAACACGCTTAATAACTACGGTGTGTTTTTATGTAGTATTGAAGAGTATGACCGCGCGACCGATCAATTTTTAAAAGCAATTGATATTCCAAGCTATATTCGCGTTGCCGAAAGCTACGAAAACCTTGCATTATGTGCCATAGAATTTAACGACTTTGAAAATGCAGAGAGTTACTTTAAACAAGCACTTAATCACAGCTCGCAACGTACATCGACCCTAATAAGCTTAGCCGCCCTTTTTTATGCTAAAAGCGATTTACATAAAGCCAGCGAAGTATTAAAGCGCCATGACGACACCGGCCGAGTGTCTGCACGTGCTTTATTGCTTGGTTATTTAATTAAGCAGCGCATGGGCAGAATAGAAGAAGCAGAAAAAATTGCCGCCACCATAATGCAAACTTACCCAACAAGTAAGCAAGCCTATGCTATTCGCGATAATCGAACTAAACAAACTGAGTTTGAAATACTGCGCGAAAAATACCGTAAAGCGCAGCTCGAAGAGCTTCAAGAGCAGTATGGCGAAGAGCAAATCAGTGTTGAGCAACCAAAAATTAAAATTATCCGAAAAAAGCGCCCAACTACCGATAATTCGACCAGCTTAATTTCTCCAGGGGTTGAGCCTTCAAGCCCAGTATTAAATGAGACGGCAAAAGCACAGGCAACCATTGCCGCAGCAAACAAACAAAAAACCGTAGCTGAGCAAAATGATGACGCTAGCACTTTCACGCCAGCGGCTCAACCAACGCAGGCTGAAGTAGTTACAACAACAAAAGCAGTAGTGCCAGCTGCGGCAGCGGCTCCAACCGTAACAAATACTGCCCAAGTAGCAACTACAACATATGTGCCTGCAGAGTCTAAAACAGATACCGCAGCGGTGCTTTTGGCTTTAACAACGGATCACCAAGCGCAACAAACGTCTACTCCCACAGCTGAGCCACCAAAAGCCGTCGCTAAACAAACACCCAAAGATGATGACGAAGTAAAAATAATTTCATTTGGTGCGCCCAAACAAGCTAACTTTAACACCCCACAAAATACACGCCCTGCTGCAAATGGCCCACAGAATACGGGCTTAAATAATTCGGTAGTATTTTATGAGGCTAAAAAAGACAGTGCGGTATTTAGTAATAACCCATACAGCGACAGTAACGACATTACACTAAAAAACTACCAACCAAGTGTAAAACAAGAGCCTCCCATGCTTAATCCAAAAGTACCCCCTTTAAAGGTGCCTTTTCATATTATTGAGTTTGGTGAAAACCTATTTAGCATTTCAGTGCGATACAATGTTAAACTACAAAAACTCCTGCAGTGGAATGGTCTAAAGGAGTCGGATCGTGTTATCAACGGAAGTAAAATTTATTTAAACGATCCTAATATTTATTACGAGATTAAAGCTGGCGATACCCTTTACGACATAGCTACCCAGCGGCATGTATTAATTGATGAATTAATGCGATGGAATAAATTAAGTCCAGATATAGAACTTACACCTGGGCACAGACTATTACTAGTGGATCCAAATTCGTACCTATTATGACAGAAGAAACTACGCAACAAAGCGATGAGCCAAGTGTTGGGCAACTATTAAAAGCGCACAGAGAGCAGGCTAATGTAAGCTTAGAGTCACTTACTGGCCCACTTAAGCTTTCTATTTCGCAGCTGCAACGCTTAGAAAGCGATCAGTACCAAACGTTAGGCCCTATTACCTTTGTAAAAGGCTACATTAAAAACTATTGCCGTGAACTACACGTCAATAGCGCCCCTATATTAGCTAAATTGCCAGCACCGCCCGAGCCTACAAAGCCGGCTAACATGCAAAGCTTTTCGCGCCGCACAGAAAAAGAAGCCCACGACAGCCGCCTAATGCTGGTGAGCTACATTATTTTAGCCATTGTTATTGGCTCATCTGCCTTATGGTTTTGGCAAAATGCTACGCCTATCGATGAGCAAACAAGCACAATCAATATTGAAAATTCAATTTTAGATAACCAGCAAAATAACAACGCGCTAAATAACGAAAGCGAGAACACCTCGCAAATGCAAGCAACACAGGCAGTTGAGCGCACACCGGCTGTAATGCCTATAAGCGCTGAACAAGTCCCCTTAAATGAAGCCGTTAATGCCACGGCGCCTATTGCCGCTAGCACCCAAACAGCCACTAACGAGCCCGACACGCAAAGTAACACCAGTACAATTAACATGGTGTTTAACGATGAGAGCTGGGTAGAAATACACGATGGCGAAGGTGAGCGCATAGCATTTGGCGTAAAAAAAGCAGGCTATAAAATGGCTGTAAGCGGTACCCCGCCTTTTTCAGTTGTGCTAGGTAAGCACGACGTAGTTAGTGTTTCTCTAAACGGCGAGCCAGTTGATATTTCTGGTTATCCTAAAAATCGTTTAGCCAAATTTAAATTACCATTAGCAGAGTAGTCGCTATGTTTTCAGAATCTCCAATTAAACGCAGAAAATCAACCCGCATCAATGTAGGCAACGTACCTATTGGTGACGGTGCCCCTATTGCCGTGCAGTCGATGACCAATACCGACACCATGGATATAGATGCCACGGTAGCGCAAATCCAAGCAATACAAGATGCCGGCGCCGATATAGTGCGTGTATCTGTACCAACTATGGATGCAGCAGAAGCGTTTAAAAGTATAAAAGAGCAAGTTAGTATACCGCTTGTAGCCGATATTCACTTTGATTACCGCATAGCGTTAAAAGTGGCAAAATACGGCGTAGATTGCCTACGTATAAACCCAGGAAATATAGGCAGTGAAGAGCGTATTAGAGCCGTTGTAGACTCAGCACGTGAGCATAATATTCCTATTCGTATTGGTGTAAATGGCGGCTCATTAGAGCGCGACCTACAAGAAAAATACGGCGAGCCAACTCCCGAAGCATTACTTGAATCAGCAATGCGCCATGTAGATATATTACGCCGCCTTGATTTTGACCAATTTAAAATATCGGTAAAAGCATCAGACGTATTTTTAGCTGTAGGCGCTTATCGTTTACTTGCTAAAGAAATAGATCAACCCCTGCATTTAGGGATCACCGAAGCCGGCGGCATGCGCTCAGGCTCGGTTAAATCGGCTGTAGGCTTAGGCATGTTACTTGCCGAAGGTATTGGCGATACGCTACGTGTATCACTTGCTGCCGACCCAGTTCAAGAAATCAAAGTAGGTTTTGATATTTTAAAATCGCTGCGTATACGCTCTCGCGGTATTAACTTTATTGCCTGCCCTAGCTGCTCACGTCAAGAGTTTGATGTAGTAAGCACCATGAACCAGCTTGAAGAGCGCCTAGAAGATGTTGTTGAGCCAATGTCTGTTTCGGTAATTGGCTGTGTCGTTAACGGCCCAGGCGAAGCCCTAGTTAGTGATATTGGCCTTGCCGGTGCAAACCGCCGCTCAGGTTTATACATTAATGGCGAGCGTCAAAAAGCGCGTATTGATAACAACAATATTGTTGACCAGCTTGAAGGCTACGTGCGCGACTTTATTGCTCAAAAAGAGCAGCAAACACCTATCGACATTAAAATAGTCGAATAAATACCGTATAAAGCGCCAAACCACGGTGTTTGGCGTTTAGCTTTATAGCTAGAGGATACCCAAACGACCCCAAGATACAGAATTCAGCGATTTATACTGCGTTATTGATTTTAACAATAGAACCACTATTACTTTCAATCAATGCCTTGCCTAAATCGCTTTTAATTCCAACGACGCTCGCATCATGGGGTCATTTGGGTATATAATGACGGGTCAATTTTTAGCATTCTTGTTGTGTAAGCATTTTTTATTACACATAAACAGTAATTAGGATTTATCAGTGGCAAAACAAATTCAGGCAGTTCGCGGTATGAACGATTGTCTGCCGGGCGACACGCAAGTTTGGCAGAAAGTAGAAAACATTTTACGCGAGACAGTAGCATCGTTCGGTTATCAAGAAATTCGTTTTCCTATTGTAGAATCAACCGACTTATTTAAACGCTCTATTGGTGAAGTAACCGATATAGTAGAAAAAGAAATGTACACCTTTGCCGATCGTAACGGCGACATGCTAACCCTTCGCCCAGAAGGCACCGCAGTGTGTGTACGTGCAGGTAACCAAAATGGCTTGCTTTATAACCAAGAGCAGCGCCTGTGGTACATGGGCCCGATGTTTCGTCATGAGCGCCCTCAAAAAGGCCGCTACCGTCAGTTTCACCAATTTGGTTTAGAAACATTTGGTATTGCCACAGCCGACATAGACGCAGAAGTTATTTTACTTACCGCGCAATTATGGAAAGCATTTGGCATTAACGAACACGTACGTTTAGAGCTTAACTCGTTAGGCTCTAACGAAGCACGTGCTGATTACCGCGATGCACTCGTTGCCTACCTTGAACAGCATACCGACGTGCTTGATGAAGATTCAAAGCGCCGTATGTACTCAAACCCATTACGTGTACTTGATAGCAAAAACCCAGACGTGCAAGCAATCTTAGTGGATGCGCCTAAATTGTCTGAGCATTTAGATGCTGAATCAAAAGAACATTTTGCAAATTTATGTGAACGTTTAGACGCAGCTGGCGTCATATACACGGTTAATGAAAAGTTAGTACGTGGTTTAGACTACTACAACCGCACCGTATTTGAATGGGTAACAGATAGCCTAGGTGCACAAGGTACAGTGTGTGCTGGCGGACGCTACGATGGCTTAGTTGAGCAACTTGGCGGCAAAGCAACGCCCGCAGTTGGTTTCGCTATGGGTCTAGAGCGCTTAGTACTGTTACTCCAAGCACTTGAGTGTGTAGGTGACATTCGCCGTAATGCTGATGTATATTTAGCGGCAATGGGCGACAAAGCCAGCGTACAAGCCCCTGCCATTGCAGCGCAACTGCGTAGCGACGTACCCGGTTTACGCGTTATGGTGCATGCCGGCGGCGGTAACTTTAAAAAACAACTAAAACGAGCTGATAAAAGCGATGCACTAGTGGCCGTTATAATTGGCGAAGATGAATTAGAAAAAGGCGTTGTGACCATCAAATATTTACGTGAGCGTAAAGAGCAAGTCACACTAGAATTAGAACAAGCTAAAGCGCTATTAGCTGAGCTTATCAATAGCTAAGCTAACTTAAGAGGTAATAATGGACATTTATTCAACAGAAGAACAACAAGCAGAAGCCATTAAGCGCTTTTTTCGCGAAAACGGTATTTCACTTGCGCTAGGTGTAATTGTAGGTTTAGGCGGCTTATACGGTTGGAAAGCATACAACCAAAACCAAATTACAACTGCTGAGCAAGCGTCTGACGAATATACAACACTTGTACAAAGTGACGATGTACTTGGCGCAGCCGATACATTCATTAAAAACAACCAAGACACAAGCTATGCAACTTTAGCCGCTTTTGTTGCGGCAAAAGACGCTGTTGATGCAAAAAAATTAGACCTTGCTAGCGAAAAACTTAGCTGGATCGTTACAAACGCCCAAAGCGAAGAGCTTAAAGCCATTGCCATTACGCGTTTAGCACGTATTCAACTTGCGCAAAGTAAATTTGACGAAGCCCTAAGTACATTAAACTCGCCACTACCAGAGGCATATAACGCCAATGTAGCTGAGCTAAAAGGCGATATTTACATTGCACAAGGTAATAAAGACCAAGCTCGCACTGCGTATCAAGCAGCTGCCGATGCAGGCGGTTTAACTACAAACCCTTTATTACAAATTAAATTAGACGACCTAGCAGTAACTAGCCCAGCGGCATAAGGTTTTAGGTATGAAAAAAATAACAACAGCAACTCTCGCACTGTGCATGGCAACGCTAATGGGTTGTTCATCAAGTGATGACGAAGACGAGTTAGTACTTCCTGAAATTGTTAATCAATTTGAAACAGACGTAGTGTGGCAAGAGTCGGTTGGCAGTGGTGTAGAACATTATTTTTCTCGCTTATCGCCTGCTGTATACAAAGACACTATTTATGTAGCTAGCCGCGAAGGCCAAATTGAAGCGCTTTCGCTTACCAATGGCGACACGTTATGGGAAACCGACGTACGTGAAGACTTATCGTTTTGGCCATGGTCAGATAACGGCACAGCAAAATTATCAGGCGGTATATTACAAGCTTATGGTAAAATTTACGTAGGCTCTGAGCACGGGTTTATTATTGCCCTTGACCGCGAAACGGGTGAAGAAGTATGGCGTAAAAATGTGCCAGGCGAAGCGTTATCAAAACCAGCTGCGGGCGATGGCCTAATTTTTGTTAATTTAGGCTCGGGGAAACTATTAGCACTGCACCCAGATACAGGCGAAGAACGCTGGAACTTCGAACAAGAAGTACCCCCGCTTACATTGCGTGGCCAAAGCTCGCCAACAGTTGCAAACGGTGGTGTGTTAGTAGGCTTAGAAACAGGTAAATTAAGTGTACTCATTTCTGAGAGCGGTTATTCAGCATGGAGTGCAGAAATTGCCGTTGCTAAAGGCGCATCAGAATTTGAGCGTTTGGTTGATGTAGACACACAACCAATTATTAGCGGCCCTTACGCTTATGCTATTGCATACAACGGTAACCTAGCAGCAGTAGATATTCGCTCAGGCAATGTTGTCTGGAAACGTGAATATAGCAGCTACCGCGAAATAGCGATGGATGCACAAACTATTTACCTAGTAGATAGCGAAGGCGTAATTTACGCATTAGATAAAAATTCAGGTATTGAACGTTGGAGCCAACCCGCTCTACGTGGATGGTACCTAACAGGCCCTGCAGTTGCAGGTAGCCACTTAGCTTTAGGTGACCAAGAAGGTAACCTACATTGGCTAAACAAAGACACTGGCGAGTTAGTATCTCGTGAAGAATTTGACAGCTCAGGCTTTTTTGTTGAGCCGGTTGTAGCCGACGACAAGCTAATTTTATACACCCGTGATGGTGAAGTTAGTGTGGTAAACACCCCTAACTAACTAGCTAACACTTAAAGGTTTTTTGTAAGGCTTCGCACTGCGAAGCCTTTTGTTGTTTTTTAAAGAGGTAGTTTATGCTTCCCGTGATCGCCCTAGTTGGGCGACCCAATGTGGGCAAATCCACATTATTTAACCGTTTAACACGTACTCGTGATGCACTCGTAGCCGATTTTCCAGGTTTAACACGAGATAGAAAATATGGCCAAGCTAATTACGATGGCTATGAATTTATCGTGGTAGACACGGGTGGTATTGATGGCTCTGAAGAAGGCATCGAAACCGAAATGGCCGACCAGTCGTTACTTGCCATTGAAGAAGCCGATATTGTGTTGTTTTTGGTTGATGCCCGCGTAGGCATGACCGTTGCTGACCAAGCAATTGCTAATCACTTGCGCAAGCAAGAGAAAAAAAGCTTTGTGGTTGCCAACAAAACAGATGGCATTGACGCCGACTCAAACTGTGCAGAATTTTATCAATTATCATTAGGTAATATTCACCATATTGCAGCAGCACATGGGCGTGGTATTACACAGCTTTTAGAGCACACTTTACAACCTGTAATTGCAGAGCTTGCAGCACTAGATGAAGACGTTGCTGATGACGATGAAGAGTTAATCGACCTTTATCAAGAAGCTGAAGGCGACGATACAGACCATCAAGCGTTTGCCGATAAACCAGTAAAACTGGCTATTATTGGCCGCCCTAACGTAGGTAAGTCTACACTTACAAACCGTATACTCGGTGAAGAACGTGTAATTGTATACGATATGCCAGGCACCACCCGCGACTCTATTTATATTCCGATGACCCGTAACGACAAAGAATATATTTTAATAGATACCGCAGGTGTTCGTAAGCGTAAAAAAGTAAGCGACGTAGTTGAAAAGTTCTCAGTAATTAAAACGCTTCAAGCCATTGAAGATGCCAACGTAGTATTAC
Organism: Pseudoalteromonas sp. 2CM37A; assembly: GCF_023161885.1. Classification (NCBI taxonomy): domain Bacteria; kingdom Pseudomonadati; phylum Pseudomonadota; class Gammaproteobacteria; order Alteromonadales; family Pseudoalteromonadaceae; genus Pseudoalteromonas; species Pseudoalteromonas sp. 2CM37A. The sequence goes on along the minus strand of NZ_JALNTJ010000002.1, from coordinate 73,234 downwards.
TGGTTGTTGATGCTCGCGATGGTATTTCTGATCAAGACTTAAGCTTATTAGGTTTTGCGCTTAACTCAGGTCGTTCATTGGTTATTGCCGTGAACAAATGGGATGGGCTTGATGATTACGTTAAAGATCGCATTAAAACAGAGCTTGATCGCCGTTTAGGTTTTATTGATTTTGCACGCTTGCACTTTATATCTGCACTTCACGGTACAGGTGTTGGCCATTTATTTGAATCGGTTGACGAAGCGTACGAGTCAGCAACTAAACGTATTAGCACCGCAATGCTACGCCGTATTATGGACATGGCACAGGCCGATCATCAGCCGCCACTTGTTCGTGGTCGTCGTGTTAAGCTTAAATATGCGCATGCCGGTGGTTATAACCCGCCACGTATTGTAATTCACGGTAACCAAGTTCACGATTTACCCGATAGCTACAAACGCTACCTGATGAACTACTACCGTAAAGCACTTAAAATTATGGGCACCCCAATCAAAATTGAATTTAGAGAAGGTGATAACCCATTTGCAGGGCGTACTAACAAAGTAACGCTTTCGCAAAAACGTAAAATACGTGCCTTTGCAAAAGAAAACCGTAATAAATAAACGGCATAAGCGTTAATTTATTACAAAAAACGGCGTACTTTTTAGTACGCCGTTTTTTTATGCTTTATACCAATTAGTTTAATTAAGTGATCTATTTTGAGGCTTGGTATTAAAGATTAAGTAATGCCAATTGCACCAACCGCTCAACGGTGGTGTCTTGGCTATTTTTAGGCGCTTTGGGGGAGTACTTAGATTTTGGCGGCTTAATAGATATAAACCCATGATTGGTGGCCATTTCGTGAACTAACAGTTTTCGCTCTTTGGGTGTTAAATGGTTTTCGTGTATTTTTGCAAGCTCGCCGCTATCAAGCCATATGCCAGCGCAACCTGGGCACTCGTCTATTTCAACCACTTTGAGCGGCGAAAAAAACCGGCGCATCATTACTATGCTTGGGCACTTTGGGCAATTTACTCGCGATGATACATCGCCCTCACCTTCAATGTAATTACTCAAATACTTAATTAGAACCTGACCATGCTTTAACTCAGGCGAGCTAAACTTAAAAATTTGGCTGTTATCAAAAAATACGCCGCCTTGCGCTGACGTAAAAACAGTAATGCCGCCAACAAGTAAAGGTTCAAGTGGCGTATTACTACGAGGACAATACATTTAAAATTCCTTTTTATTTATTTATGTTCTTTTACTCAAGCGCTTTATGAATAAGCCCAACAAGCGGCGCTGGCAATGTAATATTACCTGCAAGTACAAACTCATGCGCGTCGTCTGACATTTTTTGCCATGTACGGCGAATAATACCTATCCATTTTTGCTCATCGTAATCAGGCTTACTATTAGCAAACCCGAGCATGTAATGCTCAATAAATACCAGGCTTGCTACGTCTTCTACTAATTGGCTGTCTGGGTTACGTTTAATATTTTTTTTAGCAACTGCATCGTACACTCTGTTTTGCTCAGCATCGCTGTACCCAGCTTGCTGCATAAGCGCAACAACACTACTTGCATGAAATATATAAAGCGCACTACGCCACTGATGATAGCCTTGCTTGTTCATTGCAAAGTCGCTACGCGGCGACTTCCAACGTTGTATATGCTGCCCACGCACTGCAATTTGCATGAGTTCATCGGCATCGGGGTTAAATCGGCTAAGCATATCGCTCATACGCTGTGAGTATAAATACTCTTTAGGAACACTCTCCCCATTAAATTGCTCACTGTTTGGGTCTTGGTTGTTTGCTTCATCAATTAAGGCGATTACTTTATTAAACATGACGGTCATTTTTTTATAATAAGTTTTAATCATTCTAAACGCTGATAAAACAATAAACTAGTGCGCCACTCAGTTACGCAGTGAAATTTGTTCAATCAAAAAGTAAAGCCTAGAGGTACAAGTTATAAAAGTAAGCGCATTGATTAAGTTAACTTGGTACTATATTGAGCACAAATTAAAATAAAAAAGCGCGACTAACTCGCCAATAACGGATCACTATGTTTAAAAAACGTATTTTAGCTATTTGCTTAGCAGCCACCTCGCTACCAAGCCTTGCCGACAGTAACAGCGATTTAAAAACCATTATTGATAACCACTGGCAAAATGCCAAAGCTGAAAAAATATTTTTTCGAACCGATCCAGACGGTTGGAAACCAAACGGCACATTACCAAATTGGAGCGAGCAAGCCATTGCAAAGCGCCAAGCGTATAACAGCAGCGTACTAAAAAGCTTAGCCAACATTGATCCAAAAACGCTCAACAAGGATCAGCTAATGAACTACCGCTTATTTAAATATGAGCGAGAAACCGAGCAGCAAAGCTACCTTTATCAAGATAAGTATTTTCCGGTAAACTTTTTAAGTGGCTGGCATACCTACTTTGCAGAAGCACCCGCTAATATGGCTTTTTTAACAGCTGATGATTACAACGCATTTTTAATCAGCCTTGCCGACTACCCGCGCTTTAATCAGCAAAATATTGATTTAATGAAAGAAGGAATAAAAACAGGATTTACCCATTACTGTAAAACCTTTGAAAATTACAGCCAAAGCATTAGCGCGCACATAGTTAAAAACCCCGAAAACAGCACCCTTTACGAGCCCTTTACGCGTATACCTAATACCTTTAGTGCAGTGCAAAAATCAAACTTAAAACAAAAAGCACAAGCCGTAATTAAAGATAAAGTAATTCCTGCGTATCAGCATTTTTACGACTTTTTTGAAAATGACTATATGCCACACTGTAGAGCGCAGCCGGGCATAGCAAGCGTGAAAGGCGGGCTTGACTACTACAAGTACACGGTTAATTACTACACCACAACAAACGCCACACCTAAACAAATACACCAACTAGGCCTTAAAGAAGTCGCGCGTATTAAGGCGCAAATGCAAAATATTATTGATGAAGTAGGCTTTGATGGCACCTATAGTGAGTTTTTAGAATTTTTAGCAACCGATGAGCAATTTTACGCAAAAGACGCGCAAGACTTGCTAGAAAAAACCGCGTTCATTACGCAAAAAATGTATGGCAAATTGCCCACTTACTTTGGCCACTTACCGCGTAACACCTTTACTATTAAGGGCTCAGCAAGTCGTGGTGCGTTTTATATGCCACCACCAGATAACCGCTCACCAGGTACTTACTTTTTAGCCTCAACACCTAAACTGCAGCCTTTATATAATTTAGAAGCACTTAGTCTGCACGAAGCCATACCCGGGCACCATTTACAAAACGCCATTGCTATGGAGCTAAATGTACCCGAATTTAGACGCACACTTAGCCACTCTGCATTTGGCGAAGGTTGGGCACTATACACAGAACGCTTAGGTAAAGAAGCTGGTTTTTATCAAAGCCCGTACAGCGACTTTGGTCGTTTAGGTTACGAAATGTGGCGTGCAGTGCGCTTAGTGGTTGATACCGGTATTCATGCCTTTGGTTGGAGCCGCCAAAAAGCAATTGATTACTTAGCCAGTCACACCGCTTTACCACAAAGCGCAGTGGAAGATCAGATAGATCGTTATATTTCATGGCCAGGCCAAGCGCTCTCGTACAAAATGGGCGAAATAAAAATACGAGAGCTTCGCGCAAAAGCCGAAAAAGAGCTTGGCACACAATTTGATATACGCAGCTTTCACGACACTGTTATTGGCCAAGGCTCATTGCCTATGGCAGTGCTTGAAGACGTTATAAACGATTGGATAGCAAAACAAAAATTGGCTATTTAACATTAATGAAGGCGGTATTATTTTCCGCCTCTTTCTAAACGGGCTTTTTAATGAAACACCTACTTATTTTTATATCATTCATTTTATTTAGCAACCAAGCTAATGCGTTTTGTTTAGAAGCATCAAACTACATAGAGGGCGTAAAATATGGCGTTTGTGGGGAGCAAACAGATTCAATTTCCCTTACGCCTTATTTTATTATATGGATGCTTTTAAATGTGTTATTTGGGCAAATGCTTAATAAACCAAATGTACACGTGGGGTTTAAGTATTTACTTTTCCTTTGTGCATTTCCACTCAGCCCGCTAGTGCTTTTAATGAATTTAACTGGAATGATGGTATCTCGCGTTTATAAAAAGTATTCAAACCCAGCAGCAAATAAAACCCAAGCTAACCATGTTTGCGCAGAACCTGTTATTGAAAAGCCGAGTGTTAATCAGCTAACAATTGGCGAGTACACTTTTGACAGCCTGCAGCAGTCTTTAATAAAAGAAGATAACCTCTACACATTAGAGCCTAAATGCATGCAGGTGCTTAGCTACTTAATAGAACAACAGCCAAGAATAGTTAGCCTTGAAGAGTTACACAATAATGTATGGGAGAATCAAATTGTAACCGACACCGCAGTTAGGCGAGTTATTAGCAAACTACGTGTGACCCTTAACGATAACGACACAAAAAACCCCACATATATAAAATCTGTAATGAAACGAGGTTATCAGCTTATAGCTGAAGTAAAAACACAACCTATTGAATAGTAATGACTTATAAAAGTTATAACCAAGGTAATACCATGGTTATAACTTTATAATAACTAGTTAATGGCTTTGTTATCGTTATTTTTTGCCAATCGTTTTAATTTGTTTAGGCGCTATAGAGCGACCCATAAAATTAAATAATTAAGGAAGAAAATATGAAACACTTATTACCTCTATTACTAGTATTAATCATAACAGTAATTACATTAAGCCTTATTAACAGCAACGAGTGTATAGAAATAGGTAACGCATCTATTGCCAGTATTTCATTTGGCACTTGTGATTTATCTAACCCTCAATCAAACATATCACCACTTTTAGCTTTATTTTGGTTAGCCATGAGCGTTTGCTTTGCAATTACATTACCTAAATCAACTGTTGCTAATAAGTACAAAATTGCCTTATTTATATTTGGTTTACCACTCACTGTTTTTGTTTATTTAATTGCCTATATATCTGAAAATATACGCCAAGCCACTCAATCTCTTAAGTAAACTTATATGAGCAAGTCACACTTGCTCATCCTTTCTTAATTAAATACAAGTGAAAATCAATCCCTACCCGCTTTTGCTTCGTAAACTTAATGATTACAAAAACCAGAGCATAAGTATGAGCAAACGCATTTTATATTGGCTACAAAACGATTTACGCCTAACCGATAACCCAGTTTTTAGTGACCTTGCTACTAGGCAGTGCGCGCTTGATGTTGTATTTGTTATAAACCCGCACTGGTTTAAAAATAATAATTACCAACAAAAACCTTACGGCATACACAAACAGCAATTTTTAATGCAAAGCTTGTACGAACTACAACAAGCACTTATTGAGCGCGGGCAAACCCTGAATGTGCTTGAGGGCGAACCCGTATCGCTTTTAAAAGCGCGTATTAATGAGCAAAATATTGATGAAGTGGTATACAGCGAACAATTTGGCGTGTACGAGCAACGCCAAATAAACTTACTCAAAGCACATTGCCCCAATACACAATTTACAGGGTCGCAGCAAGACACGCTATTTAAGCAAAGTGATCTCCCCTTTGATTTAAGCGAATTACCTAAGCACTTTACCCCGTTTCGTAAAAAGGTAGAGGCAGCTAATAGCCCTATTACACCAACAACTTTGCCAAACGGCTTGCTGCCTAAGCCAATAACTTTATGCGCAAAAAAACCTATAGAACGTATAACAAATAAAGGCGTAATGCATGGCGGGCTTAACAGTGCGCAAGCTCATTTAAAGCAATACTTTGCAGGCGCAATGCCAAGTACTTATAAAACGACTCGCAACGAGCTTGATGGCTTTAACAACACCACCAAATTTAGTACTTGGCTTGCCTTTGGCTGTATAAGTGCAAAACAAGTTTACAAAGCCGTAGAAAATTACGAGCAATGCAATACAGCAAACGAGTCTACTTACTGGATTAAATTTGAATTGCTATGGCGAGAGTATTTTAAATGGCACGCACTTAAAGCAGGTAACAGCCTGTTTAGCTTTAAAGGGCAAAAAAAAACTAAACCGCTTACTACTTTTACACCTACACGCTTTGCTGCTTGGTGTAACGGCACAACGCCTTACCCGCTTGTAAATGCCATTATGGAAGAACTAAACACTACGGGTTACATTTCAAACCGAGCAAGGCAAATTGCAGCAAGCTGTTTAGTAAACGAGCTTGGCCTTGATTGGCGATACGGCGCAGCCTATTTTGAGCAACAATTGATTGATTACGATGTAGCAGCAAACTGGGGCAACTGGCAGTACATAGCCGGTGTGGGGGTTGACCCACGTGGCGGCCGCCACTTTAATATACAAAAGCAAACGGCGCAGTTTGATCCAAATGGTAATTACACCAATAAATGGCACGGGCACAGTAATAAAACGCAGCAGCTCGATCACTTAAACGAAGTAGACTGGCCTATTTAAGCCAATCTCCCTCCACCAGGTTATATTTAAAACAGCTGCGCAATACCTATATTAATGGCAAAGCCAGCTAAGGTTAAAAACAAAAATAAACAACCTGCTAATAACAGTGGCTTTATACCCGCTTGGCGAATAGCGCCAACGTGGGTACGCAGCCCAAGTGCGACCATGGCAATGGTAAGTAGTATATTATCAAACCATATAATAGCGCTTGTAGTACCTTGTGGAATAACCGATAACGAATGCACGCCACTTGCCACTATAAATAACACTGCAAACCAAGGGATTGTAATTCCTGATTTTTGCTCGCCGCCATGTGCGTTTATGTTTGCATGCTTTTTACTTTGCCAAAACGATAAGCCTACTAAAAATGGCGCAAGCATCATTACACGGAGCATTTTTTCAATCACGGCGGTGTCGGCCGCATTGGCACTTACCGCAGTCCCTGCTGCTACCACTTGTGCAACTTCATGAATGGTTGAACCAACAAAAATACCGTACGCATGCTCACTCACACCCATATATTCAAACATAATGGGGTAGGCAAACATACTTAACGTGCCAAACACCACAACCGTTGCCACCGCTACAGATACTTTATGCGCTTGTGCTTTTATAACTGGCTCAGTTGCCATTACCGCTGCGGCGCCACAAATAGAGCTACCCGCACCTATTAGTATGGTTGTTTGTTCATCAAGCTTAAAAGCTCGCTTACCTAGCTGTACTGCTAATATAAACGTACCAAGCAGCATTACCACATCGGTTAATAGGCCATGCCAGCCCACACCCGCTACTTGCGCAAAAGTAATTCTAAACCCAAATAAAATAACGCCCGCTTTGAGTAATATACTTTTAGCGTAATCAACGCCTACATCTGTACGCGTAGCTATACGCGAAAACACACTGTTACCCACAATAATGCCAAGCACAATACCAATTGTTAAGGAGCTAAATTGCGCACTTTGCATTATAGGTAACTTACTTAATGCAACAGATGCCCCCGCTAACACAACCACCAGCAGTATACCTAACCACCAGCGCGTATCGCCGTACTGCTTAGTATTAATACCCAAAGGCTGAAAACTACTTTTAATAGCGCTAAGCATAATATTCCCTCACTTAAACCATATTGATGTGTTGACTTAATTGTAAGAAAGCTCAAAATATAACTCCAATATATTAAAATCATGATTTGATAACTTAAAGTTATACAATTTAGAGTTATGCAATTTAAGGTTGTTCAATGAACTTACATGCACTTAGGGTGTTTTATACAGTGGCTAAATTGGGTAGTTTTTCAGGCGCAGCCGAAGCGCTTTTTATAAGCCAGCCCGCTGTTTCTAAAGCGCTAAAAGAGCTAGAGCATCAGTTAAATATGCAACTTATTGAACGTGCATCTAAGGGTAAAAAGCTCACCTTAAGCGAAGGCGGTCAAGCCCTATATGATCACGCCCGCAGTATTTTTGCTATCGAAAAAGCCGCCATTGAAGATATTAAATCGCGCACAGGGCTTAAGCGCGGTACATTAGTTATAGGCACCAGCACCACCATTGCCAGTTATTGGCTACCGCCTTATTTAGCCAAATTTGGTGCGCAGTACCCGCATATAAAAGTAGAAGTACAAGTGGCTAATACCGCGCAAATTGAGCACGCATTGCTAGAATGCACTATCGATTTAGCACTGGTTGAAGGCACACCTACCGAGCCGCACATTATTAGTAAGCACTGGCAAAATGATTTAATGAGTGTGGTTATACCGAGCAACTTTAAGCCCACTAAAGACTTAAAAGCGTGGTTAAACGAGCAGTTTTGGTTATTACGCGAGCCAGGCTCTGGCACGTTAGAAATGTCGGTAAAGTTATTAGCACAACATGACGTACAAGCAGAGCAAAGTATGCAATTAGGCAGCAACGAAGCAATAGCAAGAGCTGTTGCTCAAGGTATGGGGGTCGCTTTATTGCCAAACGTAGTCACAGAGGATTTAGTGCAGCTAGGTAAATTAACGCGCCTGAGCCAAAAAAATAACGAGCAACTCTCTCGCCCACTATACCAACTGCATTATAAAGACAGACCGTCTTCGCATGCTGCACAAGCGTTCGAAAAAAGCTTGTTTAGTGAATAGTGATTATGTGAGTAAAATTAGAATTGAGCTGTAAGTTGCGAATGTTTGGTTTAAAGACACTGGTTATACCCACATTCGAGTTTGCTTTAGAGCGCACCGGAAAGCCAATTCGAAAACATGCGCTTGTTACTGCGTTTATCTAATGTATTAATTCATGTTAGAGGAAGTTACACTAATCGCATTTAAATCACTAAGTGAATTCGGGAATTCTCGACCATCTCCTACGATTGAAGTGACTAAGTCAAAAAACCAAGGGTCAGAGTGTGGAGATGTTACGACTGATTCAATGAGAGTATTTAAATCCAGCTTGACAGTATATCCTGATCTGTAGGAATCTAAGTTAGCTCTAATCTCTTCTGGATCTACTGAGTACGGGGCGTCTGCCCCTATGACATCATTAACAAAACCAAAGTCTCTTAAACATAAACGAAATTCATTCTCGAAAGAATATGGCATGCTTTTGCAATAAATGTGTGTTAAGAGATTGTCGCCTCTAGCTGGCATTTGGTTTTTAAAGTCTAAATATTCAATCAGTCCACCTAGTACAGTATAGTTTTTGTTTTTTCCTAATGATGATTTAAGTCGACCTATAGTAGACTTAATTGCAATTCCGTTGTGATGATTACAGTATAACTTCCACATATGATAAGACTCATGAGTGCTGATATTCCAGCAAGTCACATAAGAATTGTAGATGGCAGCCTCATACATATTTCTTTGTAAATCGATCTCCCTCGATTTTTGTTCGGATTGCGGAACTTGTGCCATTCCTACTTCTGGCATTCCACCAAACTGTACTTTACTGTTACCAAAAAACTGAGGAGCAAATTTGGTATTTAGAATTCTTTCTACAAGTGATTCCCAATGTGCAGTTGGAACTTTCCCCTCAAACGGGTCAACTTCCCAATTTTTATCTAATCTTGCAAACCAAAGGGATTGACTTGAAAGTAAAGAAATAAACTTGCTTAAATCCATATACTTCCAAATCACAGTATCATCATCTAGGGTTTCGCCATTCGTAAATGGCTGAAAAACATTTTTGGAAATCTCTTCAAATCGCTCTGTTCGCACCAAGCTCACTTCATCAGCCCACCGCTCAACATATAAAACGGTATCAGTAGCATCCGCAAGTATATTGAAATTTGTTACAGAATCACCTAACCGCACTGAGACGTTGTAATGGGTATTTAGCCCCGTAATATTTCGTTCACAGTCAATCAACTCAAATTTCTCGAGAGAGTGAGTTTTCCTAAGCTGTTTGATTTTTTTTAAGTTCACCTTTACCACTCATTCTAGAAGAAACAATTTATAGTGCGCCCATAATGCAAAAAACAAAGATAGCCAAATGGATCAAACCCGACTTCACGCATTGTAATTTTAAGAGCTCACTCATAGCAGTTCACCAGCTACCCATAAATCTATTAGCTAAATCCGTAAGCTCTTATACCCCCAAGCTCTACTCACAAACCCTGCGTTAAATCTTGTGCCAATGTACCCGTTGGTTTTTCAATTACGCGTACTAACTCTTTACCCTCGTCTTTTACTATAAACGTAGGGGTGTATTGCAAGTCGTGCGCTAGTGCTATTCCAGCGTCGTCTTGCTTGTTATAACCCACGGCCACATATTTAACGCTTGCAAGTTTTACCTTTGATTCATCAAGTAACTTAATAAGCTTTGGGACTTCGCGTTGGCTGTCGTGACACCAAGTGCCAAATAATACAACTAATGCCTTGCCTTCTAGCTTTTGCATTAAGGCTATATCTTGCTCGGTTGGCGTAAATGCGTTGTACTGCTTATTAAACTTATCGTAATCGCTTAATAGTACATCAGTTGTAATATCGCCCGAAAATGGCGCAGTAGCGGCATTACTTACAAGCGGCATGCTTAACGCGCACAATAAAATTAATTGTTTAAACATAAGGTTAAAGTAACTTTTAAAGTGAGTAATTAAGCTCACTATACTGAATATTACTGAATGTTTACACATTGTTTGCACCTTCTATTTTTATAGTTTGCCCACTTTAATAAAATAATAAGCGTGCATACATGAATATAAAACCTTTTATATTTTATTCAGTTATCGCCTCTACTACATTTTTATATGGCTGTGGCGGTACTGAGCAAACAACCGATAGCAGCACAGAGCAAACTGACTCATCATCAACAACCACCTCCACGGGCTTAGTTATTAACGAAATTGTCGCAAGCCCAAGCGATACCACCTACGATTGGATTGAGCTATACGCCACTGAAGATATTGCCGACTTATCGGTATTTTCGCTTGTTGATGATAACGCCGATAGAGTGCCTCAAGCTTTACCCGCAGTAGCGCTTTCGCAAGGTGAGTTTATTGTTATTCAAGCCATTGATGAAACCGACACGCCGCCCGATAGCGGTTATTACGTTACCTTTAAACTAGGGAGTGACGATGCGGTTACATTATATGAGGACGGCACTGCGGTGTCTGTACTTGATTGGGAAGAAGGCGAAGCCGCAGAAGGCTTTAGTTACGGCTTATACACCGATGGCACCGGCACCGCGCAAACACTAACACCCACAGAGGGCGCAGCTAACCAAACAGCCGATACCTCTACGCTTGTTACAACGCTAATTGCTGAAGATGCCCCACTGCGTATAAACGAAGTAGTAGCAAAAGACAGCAGCGGCGGCGAGGACTGGATAGAGCTTTATGTAACAAGCAGTAGCGATGTTTATTTAGCCGACTACACACTAAGTGATGACAATAACGAGCAATTTGCTCTACCTGATATTACGTTATCGCCTGGTGAGTTTTACCGCATTTACGCAAGCACCGATGATTTAGGCGACCTGCCAAGCGTAGCGTTTAAATTAGGCGCAAGCGATACCGTCAGCCTTTACAGTAACAATGTAATTATAGAGCAGTTATCGTGGAATAAAGGCCAAGCGCTAAGTGGTTACAGCTATGGCCGCTATCCAGATGGCAGCGATGCAACTGCGGTACTCACTCCAACAGAGCTTAGCTCAAACAGCCAAGCAACCCACGGGCCACTCGTTATTAACGAAATAGTGGCAAGCGCCGCAGACGATGGCAACGACTGGTTTGAGCTATACAACAACAGCGAAAATACAATAAACTTAGCCAACTACCACGTTATTGATGAAAGCGACGACATAGACCCCGTAACCCTTCCCGACATAGATTTATACGCAGGTGAATACATTACTATTTATGCCACCGATGAAGACCCAGGCACTTACTACGTCCCTTTTAAACTAGGCAAAGAAGACGAGCTAAACTTAATACTCAACGATGAAGTAATTGACTACATTGACTGGGACGAAAGTGATGTAGCCACAGGCTTTAGTTACGGCCTAAGTAGCAGTACAGGCTTTACTCATGCGTTTTTAACACCCACCCCAAGTAGTGAAAATACAGTTGCAACCGCCTTTACACCCACAGCGGTTAATACTCTTTCTATTACAATTACCGACGAAAACTGGCAAGACATTCTAGATAACCCACTTGATGAGCAGTACCACGAAACCGCTATTACCTTTAACGGGGTAACACTCGATAGCGTGGCTATTCGCACTAAAGGCGGCTCAAGTTTAAGCAGCGTTGCCAACTCTAGCAGCGACCGTTACAGCTTTAAGGTTGATATTAACGAATATGTGTCGGGGCAAAAGTTTTTTGGGCTAAAAAAATTCACACTACAAAACTCGTTTAACGACCCGTCGTACATGCGTGAAGTAATCGCCTACGAGCTAATGGATGAAATGGGCGTGCCAACGCCTGAGCATGCTTACGTTAACTTTTATGTAAACGGCGAACTATTTGGTTTGTATTTAATGGTAGAAGCCGTAGATGGCGAATTTGTTGAAAAACACTTTGCCAACAGTAATGGCGATTTATACAAGCCAGATGGCACAGGCAGCGATTTATTATGGCTAGGTGACGACATACAAAGCTATACCGATATAAACCTGCAAACCAACGAAGACACCACCGATAACGGCGCCTTTATTAACTTTGTAGAATCGCTCGATAAAGGCGAAACCACCGCCATAGAAGTAGACACACTTTTACGTTATATGTCGGTAAGTACTTCACTGTCTAATTTAGATAGCTACCACGGCCCGCTTGCACATAACTATTATATTTACGATGACGATGGCGTATTTAGCATTTTGCCGTGGGATTTTAACGAGTCATTCGGCACATTTAACATGGATTGTAATAGCGTAGATGTAAGAGAGCTCTACATTGATGAGCCTGTAAGCGGGGCATTAAGCGAGCGCCCATTAATTGCTAATGTATTTGCCGAGCAAAGCCACCTCGATACGTACCACAGTTACTTAACACAGCTTATTAATGGCTCACTTTCAAGCGACACATTTAACGCACGCGTAAATGAAATAGCCGATTTAATTCGTGAGCACGTACAAAACGACCCAACTAGCTTTTATGGCTCAACCTACTTTGAGCAAAACCTAACCTCTACCACGGGGCAGTTTTACGGCTTAACCTCGTTTATGGAGTACCGCGTAGCAAATATGGCCGCGCAGCTTGATGGCACATTGCCCTCAGCGGGTGATGGCAGCGGATTTTGCGCTAGATAAACAACCCATCCTTGATGCGGTGTCAGCACGCTGGCACTGCACTCTATTACTTTGCAATTTAATAATCTGAGAAAATTATGACAATTCAAGCACGTTTTAAGGATGAACTTTTTGAAAAGGATACTTCAATCTCACCAGTAGCAATTACTGCTATAAACACTAAAAATAAGCAGGCTCAGCCTCAAGAGTCAAACGCGCATGGCTCATTAACAAGCTTAATTAACGAGTTACTTATTCCGTTTGAAGGTTACGGATTAAACGATCTTAATAACGCTAATTTAATGAACCGTGTAGACAGCAAGTTTATGCTGCCACTATCGTTTTTACCTGAGCTACTTACTCATATACAAGGCCAGTATCGGGTACTTGATATACAAGGTAAGCGTTTATTCTCTTATTATAATCAGTACTTTGATACGCCCGAACTTGATTTATATAAAGCCCACCATAACGGTAAGCTTAATCGCTACAAAGTACGCCAAAGGCGCTACGTTGATACCGCCACCCAATACCTAGAAGTAAAACTAAAAAACAACCAAAGCCGCACCGTAAAAACACGTATAAAGCTCGCACAAACTAACAACGAGCAAGCTAACAGCACGGCGTTTATTAAAGAGCAAATGAAAAACAGCTTTGCACATTTAAACGTAACCCAGCAAAGCGGCTATAACCGCATAGCCCTAGCTAACGAAGAAAAAGCCGAGCGTTTAACGCTTGATTTTAACCTGTGGTACAACACCCCAAAAGGCGATAACAAAATAACCTTACCGGGCTTTTTTATTGCCGAGCTTAAACAAAGTAAAAAAACAAAACGCTCGCCATTTTATAAACTTATGAGCAAACACCACATATTCCCAGCCTCGTTTAGTAAATACTGCATTGGCTGTGCTTTGCTTTACCCCGAGCGATTAAAAGTAAACCGCTTTAAACCTGTTTTAGCCCGTTTAAAACACCTTAACCGCACTAACCCGCTTTTACCTTTAGAGAATAATTAAATGACCAAATTAGATCTTATTTTTCTTTCCCGCTTTTTAGTAAACATCCTATCGCTGGCTGTACTTTGCTATGGCTGTTATTTTCGCGTAAGTAAAAATGCAGTGGTGGCAGGCTCGTTTATTTTATTTGGCGTAGGCGTCTTTATTATTACCTTTTTGCTGCACGGCGTTGATATGTCGATGGAATTTGCATTTGGCCTATTTGCCGTATTTACCATGCTAAGGTACCGCACTGAGTCTATTTCGATTAAAGAAATGACCTACTTATTCCTTGTTACTGCCATTGCTTTACTGACCTCTGTAGGGCAAATGAGCTTAATTGAGCTAGGTATTCTTAATGGCATTATTTGCTTAATTGCCTTTTTGATTGACTCAAGCGTATTTGTAAAACGCTACGAAGTACAAAGCGTTTGCTACGAGCGCATAGAAAACATAACCCCACAAAACCAAGCCATTCTCATCAATGATTTAAAACAGCGCACAGGCCTAAACGTCGTTGCCGTAGATATAGAGCACATCGACTTTTTAAGAGACGTAGCGCAACTAAAAGTAAGTTACTTAGCCGAGAAACAAACAAAGGCAGCCTAACATGATCTCTAAACAAACGATTACTTATGCGGCACTTTCAGCGCTTTGCCTTGTTAGTAACGCAAGCTTTGCCAAAATTAACGACGACATAGACCTAAGCGGCTATATCATGCTCGACTACAACAAGTTTGATACCTCATTGTTAGAGGGGCAATACGACAGCAGCAGCTCAGAAAGTACCTCTGAAATACGCCGCGCACGCCTAAGTTTTAAATCAGACATAAGTAAAGATTGGAAAAGTAAATTTCAGCTTGGCTTTGCCGATGGCGAAACCGAAATAAAAGACGCCTACCTAGAATACTCTGGCTGGAAATATGCCGATTTAACCATAGGCCAGCAAAAAGAAAGTTTTGGCCTAGAAAAACTAACCAGCTCGCGTAAATTGCTAATGCTCGAACGCAGCATGATAAGCGAAGCGTTTTCACCAGGACGCAGCTTAGGTATTAGCCTTTCCGGCGACATAGCATCAGTAAATTGGCAACTAGGTTATTACGAGCCCGATGAAGACGAAGCAACGTCTGCTATTACAGGGCGCGTAGCCTGGGTGCCATGGCAGCAAAACACCAACCTTTTACACCTAGGCGTCGCATTTAGTGAGAGGCAGTACGACGGTAACGAATTTAGAGTGAATGAACCTCTTGAAGTTTATACCGCCGACTCATTAATAGAAGGCGATAAAATTAATGCCGATAGCCTTTCGCAACAAGGCGTAGAGCTACTATGGCTAAAAGACAGATTTACCATGATGGCCGAGTGGCAACAAGCACAAGTAACCAGTATTGAAAATACAACCAATGATTACGAAGGCGGCTATTTGCAATTTGGTTATCAGCTATCAGGCGGATACCGTAAGTATAAAAACACAAAACTAGGCGCAAGCTCAGAGCCAGGTTGGGAAATTACAGGCCGCTACAGCCTACTTAAGCTCAAGCAAGAAAACCAAGACGCAAAAACCTACGCCCTTGGTGTTAACTACACCGTAAACAAAAGCATAAAGTTTATGGCCGACTACATTAAAGCCGACTACTTTGAAGCAGGCGGTACTATCACATCGGGCAATGCAATCTCATTAAGGCTACAGTATTCGTTTTAATGCGTTTGGTGTTTAGTAGGTTAGCAAAACTATAAAGCCCTGTGTTAAACGTTGCGTTTAGCACAGGGCTTTGTAGTTACTTAGTAAATAATATTTAAGTTAGTTTATAAATACTAATTACCAGCGCCTGCAAATTGTATTGGGTAATCCATATCGCCGCTGCGGTTAATACTGTTACACAGGTTTTTATTAAAACTGGCCAGTGATGGGTCGATGGTGTGCTCATTAACTACAATACCGTCACTTCGCCTTTTAACCTTAATAGATCCGATTGTTTTAATCGCTGATAAATTATCGCCTACGTTTTTAAATATAAAATACTCTATGTGTTCAGCAATAGATTCCGCGTTTTCGATATCTCCCTTAACGGCAGGCACTTGGTAGTTAATACCATTACACGTTAAATCATGAACCCTTACTAATTCTAGCTCGTCAGCTCCTTGCATATCAGCAATAACTTTAATAGTTGGCTGCGTTGTTGTTTCAAGCAAGTATTGTGTTTCATTCATTTCACTTAAAGAAAATGTATCAACGCTTTTAGCTATAGAACAGCCCGATAATAAAGTAAAAACTAAAAACACGGATCTATTAAAAAACATCTTTAAACACCTTATTTCTAACTAATTCAGCTAATATTTTATGACGACTGTCGTAACTATTAGTATATTTGTTAACCTTTTTTGTAATCGAATCCGTAACGTTCTTTGATGAGCCTTTATCAGCTAATTTATGCAATTCATTAATTCGCCAAAATGCTAATGCAGATCTAACAGCGTACTTTGGTGTGGATAATAATTGAGGTGAAGATATGAAGTTTTTAGTTTCATTCCAATATGAATTATGTGATGCCTGTACTGAGGTATAGTTTGCTTTACCAGTCAGCTGTATTATACCTCTCCCTCTAAAATTCCAGCCATCCCCTGATACTGCATCACCATTACCTATTCTATTTGCATAAGCATTGTTAGCTATTGCTTTTGTATCTGCTCGTTGATTATTTACAGGATCATAGCCATGTTTATCAGCTTCTGCTGGATTATTTCGATAATAAGAAAAAGTAGCTTTTAATATTGCAGGCCTATAATTTAAATTTTCCTCTAAAGAAAACTTCGCCCCGACCTCCTTTCTTGCTTGTGCCAAAAAATGACAAAGCCTTAATTCACTATTTATTAGTCCAATAACAAGACTATCATTTAGTTCCCTTGCAACTTCATCTAATAATAAATCTGGTACGCTTTGGCTGCTCCAGATTTTTCTTAAATGGCCTTTACTTATATTTTTTTTAACATTTCTATTATTTAAAATAATTGAAGAACTCAATTCAAACTCCTTTTTTGAGATAACATTTTTTATACAACCATCTATATATTAATATTACTTATATGATCATACTTCGAATTAAGCTGTATATCCATTATTTCAACGATTTAAAAAATAATTAATACATATGTAAAAATGCGGAGCATTCTGTTTATAGTTATTAATTAGTACTAGTATGTATATTGCATACTTTTTGGTTATCAAGCAATTAGATAATAGCAATCTTACTTTTGCAATTATACCCCTTCAACTCATCTACCCTTTTATACTTATTTTTACATCAGTCATAATTCTGTAACCTTAATAGGTGATAATTTAAACTCGAACTGTATTTTTTATAATCTAGAAGTTGAAGTAAATGAGCACACCAATGACGCAACTCACATTTGCGTTACAATCGTTTGAAGATCCTCTCTCTGCGGCTATGGGCCACACAATGGAATACGAGCAGTTAACCTTGCAAGCCAGTGCTATGCATGAAATAACGCTGCAATGCGTATTGCCTGACGACGCCCACGAAAACGATATTATTTCGCTGAGCGCAACGTATCCCAGTGCCCGTGATGCGCAATACTTTACTGAAAAAGTACTCACTAACGCCGACTTAGAGCGTGGTTATGTGTATTTAACATTAAGTAAAATTACCCAAAGCCACTGCTTAGTAATGCAATTGATGCTGCATGGCTTAAATGCCACTTTAAAAAATAGTTTACAGTTTGATATGCAAGTAAATGCGTTTGAGGCTGGTTATAAAAATCAGCAAGCCCTTAAAAGCCAAACTAAGCCACACGGCGTTAAAAAATACTTTCGGAATATGAGCTCAAGTTTATTTTCGTTTTTTTAATCTGTTGGTATACAAATTTATAAAAACTTAATCAGCAAAACTCACTTTACCCATAGTGACCCCTGCAATACCCTGCGCAGTATTATTTAGGTGCTGCTGCTCACCTGCTAGGCATTCGTTGGCTAAAATGGCAAATAGTACGGCTTCTTTGGCATCGGGGTTTATGCCTAAATCGTCGGTATTTTTAAACGCTTTAATAGTCGGGCACAGCGCATTAAGGTGCGCCATTAATAATGGGTTATGAATACCGCCACCACTTGCGTATACCACACACTCTTTAGCACTTTGCCCGCATTCGTTTAACGCATTTGCAATTACCCTCGCGCTAAACATATTTAAAGTTGCCATAACATCTTCATGGCTTAAGTGCTGTGTATTTGTTTGCAGCTGAGCGGCATATAAATAGCCTAAATTAAATACCTCAGGCCCTGTTGTTTTAGGCAGCGCAAGCTCAAAAAAAGTGTTGCTACACATTGCATTTAATAAGGCTGTATTTACCTTGCCCGCTTTTGCTATTTTTGCGCCATCATCAAAGTGCATGCCTTTAAAATGCTGCTGTACGTACGCATCCATAATGGTGTTACCTGGGCCTATGTCGCTACTAAATACGCTATTTGTATCACCGCTTTTAGGTAAAAACGTTAAATTAGCAATACCACCCATGTTTAATAAAATGCGGTTCTCATTGGGGTTTGCAAAAAATAAGTAATCGCCATATACCGCAAGCGGTGCACCTTCCCCTCCTGCGGCTATGTGTTTTTGCCTAAAGTCGCCAATCGTTGTAATACCGGTAGTAACGGCTATTTGGTCGCTGTCGCCAATTTGTAATGTGCCATTAGTAAAGCTTTTATGATTATGCTGCGACTGTGGGCAGTGGTAAATTGTTTGCCCGTGACTGGCTATTACATCAATACTTGCTGGATTTACCTGCCAAGTATGTAAGCACTGATTAACCATATCGCCATGGAGTTTACCAACCCATGGATGCAGTAAGGTAACAAGTTCTAAATCACACTCTCGTTTGGCAAATACCTGCTTTATTTTACTTTTATACTCGTTGTTATAGTCAACGGTGGTAAAGTTCAGCACTTCAATTTGCGTATTTATACCTGCGCCCGTTACCTTACACAGTGCTACATCGAGCCCATCTAAGGAGGTACCACTCATTAAACCTATAATTAAACGGCTTGGTTTTTGGGCACTATTATAAAGGGCGGCTATGTGTGGGTGCATAAAAGTATCTTAAACAGGTATCATATTTTGCTTATATTAGAGTACTTTAAAACAAAGTTATAGGCGTAAACGGTTAATCTTTGTGATTGTGCAATCTCTAATTGCTTGCTAAGTTGACCCGTATGCAACAGACACTTAATTAAAACAATGATCACCCTAAGAGACTTTAAACCAAAAGACGCGCCACACATTATTAATACCTTAAACGATGAACAGGTTACGCGCTTTTTATCCTCTAAAATTCCATTTCCGTATACTCAAGCCGACGCCGACTGGTGGATAAACCAAGGCTCTAAAAGTGGAATAGTTAAGGCCATTGTTGTAGATGAGCAATTTGCGGGGTGTATTGGTATAACGCCGGGAGAATTTGAATATAGCCGCAGTGGCGAAATAGGCTATTGGCTTAATAGCCACTTTTGGGGGCAAGGAGTAATGACTCATGCTATTTCGCAAATTTGCGATGACGCATTTAAAAGCTCAAACCTAAACCGTATTTTTGGCGCTGTATTTGCTGGCAATACTGGCTCTATAAAGGCACTTACTAAATGCGGTTTTAAGGCCGAGGCTGTGCTCAAACAAGCCTTTTATAAAAATGGTGTGTTTTACGATAGCCATATTTTTAGCAAGCTAAGATAAACCGTTTAGAATAAATACTCTGCAAAGCTTGAATTACCAGCCTCGCGCCCAAAGCTCGTGTATTAAGGTACAAATTTTTATTTTCGTATAACTTAGCGCGCATTATTGTTTAGGCTCAACTTGGTTTTAAACGCGTAAACATTCGCTAAGTAAATTCACTCTTAAGAGGAGATTTTTATGTCTGCAACTAGTCGTCAACTTACTTTAGCATCACGCCCGCACGGTGCCCCTACCGATGAAAACTTTGAACTTAAAACAGTAGATTTACCAGCGCTTAAAGATGGCGAGGTGCTGCTGCGCACTATTTACCTATCGCTTGACCCATACATGCGTGGCCGCATGAGCGATGCAAAGTCGTACGCCGATCCAGTTAATGTGGGCGATGTAATGGTAGGCGCTACCGTATGCCAAGTAGAAGAGTCTAAAAACGATAAATTCAGCGAAGGCGAATGGGTACTTGCCTACACCGGTTGGCAAGATTACGCCATTACTAACGGCGAAGGCCTTATGCAATTAGGTAAAGAGCCAGAAAACCCATCGTACGCACTCGGTATTATGGGTATGCCAGGCTTTACAGCCTACATGGGCTTACTTGATATTGGCGCACCTAAAGAAGGCGAAACCGTTGTAGTAGCCGCAGCAACAGGGCCGGTTGGCGCAACCGTTGGCCAAATAGCTAAAATTAAAGGCTGTAAAGTGGTAGGCGTTGCTGGTGGCAGCGAAAAATGTACACATGCCGTTGAAAAGCTGGGCTTTGATGCCTGCATTGATCACAAAGCGGATGACTTTGCAGAGCAGCTAGAAAAAGCCTGTGATAACGGCATAGATGTTTATTACGAAAATGTGGGCGGTAAAGTGTTTGATGCCGTATTACCTCTACTTAATACCGCAGCCCGTGTGCCTCTGTGTGGTTTAGTGTCGCAATATAATTCTACCAGCCTTCCAGATGGGCCTGATCGTATGGGAATGCTAATGGGGCAATTGCTTACTAAACGTATTAAAATGCAAGGCTTTATAATTTTTGACGACTACGGCCACCGCTACGACGAATTTGCACAAGACATGCAAAAATGGCTACAAGATGGCAAAGTACAATACCGCGAACACATGGTAGAAGGTATTGAAAACACCATTAGCGCATTTAACGATATGCTAAATGGTAAAAACTTTGGTAAAACCGTTGTTAAAATTAACGAGCCACTTTAAATTTTACAAAGCGTTACTGCACATGCAGTAACGCCAACAAGGACTGACATGATTAAACTACACCATTTAAATAAATCGCGCTCAAAACGTATTATTTGGCTTTTAGAAGAGCTGGATGTTGATTACGAAATTGTTGCCTACCAGCGCAACACAGAGACCTTTTTAGCGCCTGACGAACTTAAAAAAGTACACCAATTAGGTAAGTCACCAGTGATTGAAGACGATGGCTTAATTGTTACCGAATCTGGCGCGATCACCGATTATTTAATTACTAAATACGGTAACGGTAAATTTGCACCAAAAGCCGGCACTGCCGAATATGTTGAGTATCAACAATGGCTACACTTTGCGGAAAGCTCAGCTATTTTACCGCTACTGCTTAAAATGTTTGTTTTAAAAGATGGCGCTAAAACAGAGTTTTTAGAAAATTACGCCGATGCAGAAACCGTAAAAGTAATTAGCTACTTTAACGACCGACTCCAAGGTAAACGTTATTTAGTCGGCGACACGTTAACCGGTGCCGATATTATGATGTCGTTTATTGTAGAAATAGTTAAAAACTCAGGCCAACTTGCCCACTTTAAACACCTTGTAAAGTACGATGAGCAATTACAAAGCCACGAGAAGTTTCATACAGCTAATGAGTTAGAAGCTAAATACGATTAATTAAAGTACAAACCACAGATAAACCAAAGGGGCTTTTTAAGCCCCTTTTTTAGTGCATATGTTTTTATTAAATACCCGCTATTTCGCGCTCAGTAATACACTCATTTGAGGCCATTTCGAACTCGCGACACGTAAGTGGGCGGTTTTCGTAAATAGTACACATTAGCGTGTTACGGTCGAGTGCTTGGCACCAGCCGTCGTCTGCGCGTTTCATTACTTCGCTGCCCCATTTGTCGTAATCAATGTACTGAAAAGGCACGCCCGTGTCGGTCACTATGCGCACTTCTAATTGGCAGCAACATGCCTGGCAATTAGCGCAGGTTACGGACTCAGGTGTAGAGGAAATAGTTTTACTTGGAATAACAGTATTAGGCATAGTGACTTACTTTTTTTAATAAGCCACTAGGATACAGGAACTCATACCAATTGCTATAAATTAGCGCGCTAGTAGTTTTGCTTTTATATCGCTGTAACGCATCTGCTCACAAAGCGCAAAACCACTCAGTTGGCGCACTTTATTACGTGCAAATAATGGCACGCTCATGCCCGCTAAAAAGCGGCACTGAGTTTCAATACCTACACTGTGAATACCTTTTGTTGCCATGTGCGCTAAAAACTCATCCACTTTTTGATAAACAACGTCATCGGCAATGTGAGCAGGCTCTATTGAATACTCAAGTTTTACAGCATTACCACGGCATACACTGCAATGCCCGCATTGCGCTGGCGCATTTTGGTCGTCAAAATAACGTGCCAAGTTATAGCTTAAGCAGCTTTGTAATTCAAAAAAGCGTACCAATGCAGCTATACGTTTAATCTCAGCTTGTTCTTTTTCGATAAAATAACTGTGTAATTGTTTTGCAAGTTCAGGGTTATTTATAACCTCACTATGCACTTTGTAAACTTGGGTAATACGTTTGGTTTCAAGGGTTATTAGTTTTTTTTCGGCTAGGTAGTCAAGCGCTGCCACTACGCGTTTACGGTCAACTTGGGCGGCTTGGGTAAGGGTGTCGAAATTAAGCGTGCCCCATATTTTTTTAAAATCGGTGTGGCTAAATATTTGCGTTAAAAAGGCTTGGCGCTGCTCGTCAAACTGGCTCAGTAGTTCGTTTTTATCAACCAAAAACTTGTATTTAAAATCGGCGTAATAGGCGTACTGCGGCGTTATTGCACCTTGCATTTCTAGTTGTACCAGCAAGGTTTTAAGCGCTAATTGGCGAATGTTACTTTCGCTTGAAAGACTGTATTCTTGCATTTCCCATTGCTGCGGCTGGGCTTTAATATCGTTAATTACGTATTCAATGCCGCTCAGCTCAGGGGTGTCGCCATACACAAAGTTTTCTACTGTGTTTAGGCCATCTAAATTAGCCAAGGTGTAACAGTTTGATGGGTTGCCATCGCGCCCTGCGCGGCCAATTTCTTGGCTGTAGTTTTCAATTGATTTTGGTAAATCGTAATGAATAACAAAGCGAATATCTGATTTATCAACGCCCATACCAAAGGCTATTGTTGCCACAACAACGTTAATTTTACCCGCCATAAAATCATCTTGAATTTGCCAGCGTAGTGTATCTTCAAGCCCTGCATGATACGCAACCGCCTGAATACCTTGCGCACTTAGCGTATTAGCCACTTGCTCGGCACTTTGCTGAAGCGTTACATACACAATACCTGGGCCATTTTGCGCACGCACTATGTTTGTAAGCTCAGTGTTTTTGTCAGCCGTTTTTACACTTAGCACACTTAAATCGAGGTTAGCGCGGTAAAAGCCGGTTTGTACAATACACTCTGGGGCAATATTAAAACGCTCGCTCATGTCGCGTTTTACTTTTTTAGTGGCTGTGGCGGTGAGTAATAGTACCAGTGGAATATTTAGCTCTTCGCGGTATCGCGGTAGTTTAAGGTAGTCGGGTCTAAAGTTATGGCCCCATTCAGATATACAGTGCGCTTCGTCTACCACCAGCATAGACAGCGCAACTTGGCTTATAAACTCTCTAAAACGCTCGTTTTTAAAACGCTCAACCGACACCATTAATACTTTAATTTTACCATTTCGCACATCGTTCATTACGGTGCTGCTTTGCATTTGGTCTTGGCTCGAATCAAGGCTTGCCGCGTAAATGCCTTTGCTATTTAAAAAGCTAATTTGATCTTTCATCAATGCAAGTAAAGGCGACACCACTAATGTTAAGTTTGGTAAATGCATAGCTGTTAGCTGATAACACAACGACTTACCCGACCCCGTAGGAAATATAGCCAATGACGACTGACCATTTAAAAGCTGTTCAATGGTTTGCTGTTGCCCTGCTCTAAATTGGCTAAAACCAAAATGCTGCTCAAGTGATTTAATTAATGGCGTGGTCATAAATATCCTTTTTGGCTAGGGAATAGGCTTTAACAGCAAAAGTGCAACGTAAATGAAATATTTGCATATACCCCAAAGCATCTCAATATAAGAGTGTCTGTTGGCATTAAAAGCAATTTAGATAAAGCATAGATTGTAAGTATTAGCGGCTTTATTGCAATAATCAAAAAAGTATTAAAACCTGCTTTAAATCAATAGATTAAAATAATTAAAAGCATTTAGTGACAGCGTTATACCCTATTAAAAGCAAGCTGCCTTTTATGTAAAGTAGCGCCTTTATATTAGGCCCCTGTAAAGCGCTAAATTTTTCATATTGAGGCAATTTAGACCTTAGTATACAACAAATAAGCTTATCAATTGCTGACATATGTTTTATTTAGGCGCAAAATACGCAGCAGATGCTCAATGGTGCTAACAGCCAAGCTAATTTTGTATACCCAAGTGATTTTTTATAAGCGTTATAAGCAGATTATTTGGGTATATTATTTTTTAAGGGCATTGCTATGAATATAACTAAACCTAAAATCGTCGTTATTGGCGGTGGCGCAGGCGGACTAGAGCTGGCAACACAATTAGGGCATAAATTAGGGAAGAAAAAACAAGCAGAAATTCTTTTAATCGATAAAAACCGCACCCACATATGGAAGCCGTTACTACACGAAGTAGCGACAGGCTCTATTGACCCCGATTTAGATGGCGTTGTGTATTCAGCCCATGCTGCAAAACATCATTATAATTTTCAGCTTGGTACATTTTGCGATATAGACCAAAGCAATAAAACCATTACCCTTGCACCGCACCTAGATGAGCTAGGCCATACTATTTTGCCACAGCGCAGCGTACGCTACGACCACCTTGTTATTGCCATTGGCAGCGTAAGCAACGACTTTAATACCCCAGGCATAAAAGATCATTGCTACTTTTTAGACTCAAATCAGCAAGCTGAGCGTTTTCAGCATTCTCTACTCGACAGCTTTACTCGCCTTCACCAAGACGACAACCAACAGCAATCATTAAATATTGCCATTGTGGGCGGCGGCGCAACCGGCGTTGAGCTCTCGGCAGAGCTTTACCATGTATCTGAATTATTAAAGCTTTACGGCCTTACAAATATGTCGTCTAAGCGTTTACATATTCATTTAATAGAAGCAGGGCCCCGTATTTTGCCCGCCCTACCCGAGCGCATTGCCGATAGCGCAAAACGCGAGTTATTAAAACTCGGCGTAAACGTACGAGAGCAAACACTGGTAAAAGAAGCCACCGAACAAGGGTTTATAACAAAAGACGAAGAACACATAGACGCCGATATAATGGTATGGGCTGCAGGTGTAAAAGCGCCAGATTTTATTAAAGATTTAGGTGTTTTTGAGCTTACTCGTAGCAACCAAATTCAAGTAAACGAGTTTTTACAAAGCACCGTAGATGAAAGCATTTTTGTTATTGGTGATTGCTGCGCCTTTACCCAAGAAGACGGAAAGCTTGTTCCACCGCGTGCGCAATCGGCGCATCAAATGGCGCTATGTGTAGAAAAAAACCTCATTGCCACGTTAAAACAACAGCCATTGTGCGGCTTTAAATATAGCGACCATGGCTCGCTCGTTAACTTATCGCGCTACAGTACGGTAGGAAATTTAATGGGCAACCTAACTAGCAATACCTTTTTTATAGAAGGTAAAATTGCTCGCTTTATGTATATATCACTGTATCGCATGCACCAGCGCGCCATACACGGCAGCGCAAAAACCTTTGCATTATGGATAAGCGAAAAAGTACTGCGCGTAGTGCGCCCTAAAATGAAACTGCACTAGAACATAAACAGCAGCTAAATAGTCAAAAAGCTTTAATAGGTAATGTAAATTATCTTTTAAAGCTTTTTTGCTTTATGCGTATCTAAAATAGTACCATGCAGTTAGATGTAATTGTAATTCAAGGGATTGACGCTAATGAAAAAAGTACTTTTTGGGATTGTAATAATCACTGCTTTAGCTGTTTATTTTTTTCAAACTCAACCGCACTCTGTAGCTGTAGAGCAAGCAGAACAAGTTAAACCAACCACCTCTCAGACCAGCGTAGTTAATAAAAAGCAGCCAAATGAGGACTCACCGCTACAGGTAGTTAATAAACTAAAAAAACAGATTAGCCTGTGTAGAGATCAGTCACAACAACAAAGCAATAAAGTACAAACATTGAATCAATCGCTTGTTTCATTTTTTGTAAGTGAGCTTAAAAAAGGGACATCGGTATCCACGCTTTTAAAGTATACAGATTTATCAAAAATCAATCAGCGTACATACATTGCCCTTTTAAAAGATGCCATTATTGCAGAGCAAAAGCAGCAACTTAACATTACTAGCTCTTTAAACGAGTTAGCTAATTGGCAAGGTATTGAGGCAATTAAGGGCTTCACCAATGATAAAGTAAAAGAAATGATACAACAGCTTGGAGATAATAAGCATAACCCTCCAGGACTTACTCTGAGTGTACCCCTTGATGAAAATGTACAAAAAGAAACGCTTTACGCTTTATTAAGCAACACCGATACATTTACCACTTACTCTAAAACGTTTATTAAACTTGAAGGCAGTGAGGTAATTTCTCCGGCTACATTGTTTGTGCTTAATGCAAATAAATTTACGCCAAAAGAGTTTGAACAGGCAATTTCATCTAACCAATTTACAGTGAATGAAGTGGCTACCGCTATAAAAAACGATATTCCAAATGAGTATATTATTGCGCTTTTACAGCAAGTTCCCGTGCTAGATGCCATGCCGTTATACGAAAAAAACACTGTTTTATATAACTTAGCCGATATTGCGGTCAGTAAATTTAATTTACCTCTTGTAAAAGCACTGCAAACAAAAGGCGTTACGCCAACCAACGAGCCAGGCCTATTTACAGGTTTAGACGTGGCTATTGTAAACCTGCCTAAAAGCGGTAACTTAACCCTAGCCCCATTAGATACTAAGCACACCCTGCTTTTAGATTATCTTAAAAAGCGTGGTTACAAAGCACATAGCGGCAATGCGAATGAAGACCTAAATAGCAAAGGGGTATTTTTTGTAAATGACTTTATTTACCAGCAAGGGGCCTATATTAATAAGCAGGACAACCCAGCGCAATACGCTTACTTTAGCTCTATAGGTAAAATTAACAATAACGCGTTACCCGAAATAACTGAGCCTGATAATTCTGATGTTGCCCTTTTTTTAGTAGATTTAAAGCAGCAAAAAGCGCAGCTAAACAATAAAAGGCAAAACTGTGAGCTGTTACAACAACAGTTAAAAGATACAGAGCAGCTGCACACAGTAATGCAAGCTTATGACAAAGTTCAACAGGTTAAAAATAAGCACGGATCTAACTTTGTACGTGTTTTGCACGATATAGACCCTGTTTTAGTCAATTATTGGTGGAGTAGTCTGAGTAACCAGCTTTCAAACGATAGAAGCCAAAGCACATTTAACGAATATTTATCTAAGAAAGAATATCAAAAAGCTTATGAATACAGCCTCAGTACGGTATTAACTCAAGTCGAAACCGATACGCTTTTTTCTTTATTACTCTTAAACCCTGATGATTTAATCACTACTTGGCAAAACCGCATAAACCCTAAGCCACCGCGTGAGTTAACACGATTAAGCCGCTTTTCGCTAAATCATTGGCAAGCACTCGCACAGGCGGGTTTTGATTTTTCGATTACCGATATACATGGGCGCGACGTTTATACACAAGCTGCATCGTCTTCTGTTGAGGCAGTACAGTTTTTAATTGATAATAAAATCCCGACTGTTCCCAGTAAGCTTGGCGTAGATATACTCGACTTAGCACTAGAGCAAAGTTATACAAAAGGTGAGTTAACCCCAATGATTCCTTTAGCTTTGCAGCTTGTGGAAAAATTTGAGCCAAACCACTTAGCCCGCGTAGCACGATTAAAAATGTTTTACCCTGCGATTTATCAGCAGTTAATTCAGCTAAACCCAGCGCTTAAGCCTGCCCAGGGCACAGAGCTAAATCATTATATGTTTGATAATCACTAAATAACCCGCTAAGCACGCTAACGCCTCTTAGCGTGCTATTTGAAAAATTAATGTCTTTAATATTTAACATTGCCTGTGTAGAGTATTTAAAACAATTAAAGGATTAGGGCTATGACGGGTAAAACGCTAATTTTTAATTTTGATGGTACTGGTGGCGAGCCTCGCGATGCAGAGCAATTTAGCTCAGACCATTTTAAAGAAGACAGCAGTATTTCTAATATTCTTAAGCTGCATTTATTATTAGGCGGCAAACTCGATGACTCCCCCACCACCCCATTTACAAACCAGCTTAGTTTTTATTATCAAGGTATTGGCACTAAAGGTAGCCGCTTAAAACGTATTTTAAACCAAACTATAGCGCCACGTGGTGACGATGTTGCCAGTATTTTAAATCAAGCCATGAGTGATTTTAAAGCGCATTACCAACTAGGCGACACCCTTTTACTTACCGGTTTTAGCCGAGGCGGCGCACTCGCTAGGCGTTTTGCAAAAATCCTAGAGCCTTTAATTAGCGATAATGTTTACGTCTGTGTATTTGATACCGTGGCCTCAATAGGTTTATCAAAAGTCAGTAAAGCAACGCGCGGTGCCGAGCATGTAATATTTGAAAACCACACCATTGCTAATAATATTTCGCAGGCACTGCACTGTGTAGCACTTGATGAAAAACGCCGTGCGTTTGAACCCACCCTAATGAACCATCAAAATAATATTACCGAGCTTTGGTTTGCAGGGACGCATTCAGATATTGGCGGCGGTTATTACCGCGATGGCCTAGCTGATATTTGCCTGCGCTATGCGCTTGAATGGTTAATTGATCAACCACTTAATATTAGTTTATTAACCAGTCACGATATTGACTACGAAACCTTATTGCCTGGTAGTAAATTAGTTGACCAAGACGATGTAACCGTAACGCCCGATCCTTTAGCTTTAAGCCATCAGCAAAATTACTTTTGGTTTAATCCCTTTTTTAAATTGGTGGATAGGGAGTGCTATGTACTTATTGATAACGAAGCCAGCAACCTAGAACCACATATACATCAAAGCGTAGCTACACGAATTAATAAACTAACTAGCTATCGCCCAGAGTCGCTTAAAAACCTGCATTACAAAATTAGGTATAACGATAACAGCACATTAAGCTTTACAGGTTTAAGCCAACACATTGCCCTTGAAAACCAAAACATGAGCGTATTACAAGTTTCGCAAAGCCAAGATGTAATGGTGTTTGCCAGCGAGGCACATAACAATACAGGGCTTATGTTAGTTGAAGGCGCAACTTATAAGTTTGAACCCTATCCCAATCAATTTTGGTATGACGACGGTATAAAATGCACCGCAAGCGGCTGGCACCGCGATAATGTGCAATTAGGGGTTAAAGAAATCCCCATGGCATTGCTTGAACCATTTAGACGACTTCCAAGAGCGCAGTGGTTCTCTTTGGTTGGCGCAATTAACAATAACGACGAATATTTATTTGAAATAGCCAATGGCGCTACAGTAACGATTACTAAATCAGGTGAATTTAGCCCCTTTGCCAATGACTTAAGCCGATTTTACGGCGCCAATGCAGGGAAAATAAAAGTAAAAGTAACCCGCATAAGTTAAATGGGCTGTAATCGCGCAGCTTGCTGGCGTGACGAGCGATAGCTCATAAATATAACCAATGCATTCACAAAGATGTTAGTTGCTTCGTTTTTAGAGAAGCAACTAGCATTTTGCGCTTTTACCCTAGTGTTAACCTCCTTAATTTGAGGCGGCTAAGTCCGCTTCAGCATCGGCAAGCATGGCAAACTCTTCATCTGCACTTTTAGCGACTAAATGCTTAGCGCTATAACCAAAGTAATAAGCTGCACCAATCACAAATAGCACTACGGTGTATAAAAATGCACGAGGGTCAAACGCATACACACCCGTTAATGCAATAAGCGATAACACTAACGCAATACCCGATGTAACCACGCCACCTGGCGTTTTATACGGGCGAGCTAGATTAGGTTGCTTAATACGTAACATTATATGGCTCAGCGCCATTAACGCATACGATACCGTTGCACCTACCACCGCCATGGCTAGCATTAAATCGCCCTCACCACTCAGTGAGGCAATAAAACCAAAAATAGCGGGTACAATTAACGCACGCGCGGGTACTTTGCGCTCTGTAGTAATTGATAACGAACGCGGTAAATAGCCCGCACGCGAAAGCGCAAACACTAAACGGCTATAACCATAAATAATCGAAAAGAACGACGCGACCAAACCAGCTAATCCTAAAATATTTACCACAGTGGCTAAGCTTGTATTGCCCGTGGCGTTAAGCGCATCAACTAAAGGAACTGCACTGGCCCCCATTGCGTTTGCACCACCGGCAGCGGGAACTAATACCACAACAAGTAAGGCGGTAAACAGTAAAAATAACATAGCGCCAATAATGCCTTTAGGTACATCTTTAGCTGGGTTTTTAGCTTCTTCGGCAGCAAGCGGCACGCCTTCTACTGCTAAAAATAACCACATAGCAAAAGGCAATGCAGCCCACACACCATACCAACCAAGTGGTAAAAATTCATTTGCACCTGCAGCATTAGTTACCGCAACATCAAATAAATTAGCCGCGTCAAAATTAGCAATTAACGCCACGGCGGTGGCAATAATAGCCAATACTGCTAAACCACTTATCACCATCATTACTTTTAGCGCTTCACCCACACCCGCTAAATGAATACCTACAAACGTTAAATAAAACAGTGCATATACCCACGGGCCATTAAAACCCGTTAACGCCTCAACCGCCGAGCCAATAAATATAACAATGGCGGCGGGGGCTAATGCATATTCAATTAATACCGCAAGCCCAGTTAAATAACCCCCAGCTGGGCCCATAGCTTGGCGTGCAAAACTGTAACCGCCACCCGCCGCAGGAATTGCTGCCGACATTTCAGCAAGCGATAACACCAGCGTTAAATACATTATTGCCATTAACACTGCAGCAATGGCAAATCCGCCCCAGCCGGCTTCGGCTATGCCAAAGTTCCAGCCTGCAAAGTCGCCCGAAATTACATACGACACCCCTAGCCCTGCAAGCAATAACCAGCCCGCAGTGCCACTTTTTAACTGCCTTTGTGCAAGATACTCTTTATTGTTATTAGACATATTGACCTCTTTTTATGGTTTTATTCCGCGATTAAAAAATTTGTGGTTTGAACCTGATGCTCTATTACATCGTCTTGTGTTCTGTCTTTTAAGTTAACCCCAGTAAGCCCGCACTTTTTGGCCTCTTGCAGTAAATATACGGCTCTTCGGGCAGCCTCAAAGTAACTAAGCCCTGCAGGGCGAATGTTAGAAATACAATTACGGCAGGCATCGTTAAGCCCTGTTTTAGGCTCCCACGTTAAATAAAGGCCAAGGCTGTCAGGGGAGCTAAGCCCTGGGCGCTCACCAATTAATACCATTACAACTTGTGCGTTTAGCAGCTCGCCAATATCATCACCAATCGCTACGCGGCCTTGCTCTACCAGGGTAATTGGCGCAATTTTGTAAGGTGAGGGCTCAGTAGGAAGCTGCTTTAAAAGCTCGCTTATAAATGGCGCTGCGTTTTTTTGTACCGCCAACGACGAAAGCCCATCAACTACCACAATGGCTAAATCGTATTGCGCCTGTGTACTGCTTTGCCTACTTTGCATAGTATTTAAAAGCGTTGTACGCCCTGCTTGGTTTAGCTTTCGGCCTAAATCGGGGCGCTGTAAATAGGTAACACGATCAACAGCCTCACTTTGTACACTTAGCGGTTTTTCAACCTCGCTAAGCGCATCAATAGCACTGAGAGTTTTTGTCATTTCGCTAATATCTAACGGAAAGTTAACCGCATCGCGCGCCTGAGCATGCGATAGCTGAAACGCTAACATTTCAGATGTAGGTAAACTAATGCCTGCCCGGCCAAGGCCTATACGGGCATCGGTAAAACGACGTAAATCGCTCCATGGGTTTTCAACCACTTTGCCATTATTGTGATCGTTGCTGCTTTGCGTGTTTATGCTTTTAACCGCTTTCATTATATCCCTCCTTGTACTGCTTTTAATGGCTTAGCAAAGGCTGTTGGTAAGGTGTTCGATAAAATAGTCTCGGCGGTATTTTCCATAATTTTCATTTTGCTAAGCCACGCTTCAAACTCGGGCGCTGGGCGCGAGCCTAAAACTCGGCGCACATATAAGGCATCATGAAATGAGGTAGTTTGGTAATTAAGCATAATATCGTCCGAGCCTGGAATCCCCATTACAAACGAGCAACCCGCCACGCCTAATAAGGTGAGTAAGTTATCCATATCGTTTTGGTCGGCCTCGGCGTGGTTGGTGTAACACACATCGCACCCCATAGGTATGCCTAAAAGCTTGGCACAAAAGTGATCTTCAAGCCCTGCGCGGGTAATTTCTTTACCATCAAATAAATACTCGGGGCCAATAAAGCCTACAACGGTATTAACTAATAGAGGGTTAAACTTGCGTGCTACAGCATAGGCACGCGCCTCACAGGTTTGTTGGTCAAGCCCATGGTGTGCATTAGCCGAAAGCGAGCTGCCTTGTCCGGTTTCAAAATACATTACATTATTGCCAACCGTGCCACGCTTTAAGCTCAGCGCAGCATCTTGCGCCTCAGCTAGTGTATTTAAATTAAAACCAAAGCTTGAGTTAGTAGCTTCTGTACCGCCTATAGACTGAAAAACTAAATCAACCGGCGCACCTGCTTCTATGCATTCTATGGTGTTAGTTACATGGGTAAGCACACAGCTTTGTGTTGGAATTTCGTATTTTTGAATTACATCATCCATCAGTGTCATTAACTTAATGGCTTGCGCTACGTTGTCGGTGGCGGGATTAATGCCAATTACCGCATCGCCATTGCCGTATAAAAGGCCATCGAGCATGCAGGCAGCTATACCATTTATGTCATCGGTTGGGTGGTTAGGTTGCAAGCGGGTTGATAAATGCCCAGGCAAACCTATGGTGTTTCTAAACGCGCCTTTTACGTGGCACTTTTTAGCAACAAGTATGAGATCTTGATTACGCATTATTTTACTTACCGCAGCCGCCATTTCAGGGGTAATAGCTTGCCTAACACTTGCAAGTACCGCAGGCGTTGCAAAATCACTTAATAACCAGTTTCTAAAATCTCCCACGGTTAAGTGCGATATAAGCTTAAAAGCGTTTGCATCGTGCTCATCAATAATAAGGCGTGTAATTTCGTCTTGCTCGTAGGGAATAAGTACATCGTTTAAAAATGTTTTTAGCGGTACTTCGGCCAATGTCATCTGCGCTACAGCGCGCTCTTGTGCCGATTGTGCAATAACTCCCGCTAACCTATCACCCGAGCGCTGCGGCGTAGCTTTAGCCATTAACTGCGCTAAGCTCTTGAATTGATAAGTATGTGTTCCTAAAGTATAACTGTACATATGCCCCATGATTTACTCCGCATAACTAATATTACAAACCTTGGTATAGGTCTTGCCTCATATAAGCTATAAATCAATTTTGAATAGTCACAAGAAGGCTTAATTTGTACCAAGTGGCTATCGAGTTTTGGCAAATCACGTTTTATTATTTTATTTCAGTAAGTTAATGCCTTTATTTGGCATTCACTTAAACTAAAAATATGTTTACTTTAAAAGAGCATCACCTATATGGCGCAGCAAGGCAGCAACAACGCACCACAAAAGAGCAAGGTATACACGCACGATATTGACGAGCAAGCCCATAACCT
This sequence comes from Pseudoalteromonas sp. 2CM37A, assembly GCF_023161885.1. Classification (NCBI taxonomy): domain Bacteria; kingdom Pseudomonadati; phylum Pseudomonadota; class Gammaproteobacteria; order Alteromonadales; family Pseudoalteromonadaceae; genus Pseudoalteromonas; species Pseudoalteromonas sp. 2CM37A. The sequence goes on along the minus strand of NZ_JALNTJ010000002.1, from coordinate 39,326 downwards.
CACTCAATGGCAGCAAAAGTACGACCAAGTAAGCGATGGCCGCTTTTATGGCTGTATAGAAGGCGTAAATTACAACGATATTCATGCTTTTAAAGAGTACACCGAGCGTGCGCTGCGCCAGCAATGCAACATAGCGCCTAACTCTATTTGGCTTGGCATACCGAGTCAGTCGCAACAAAGCAAAATTAATGGTCTTGATGTAGCGAGCAATCAATTTATGTGCCGTACCAGCAGCAGCGACTTTGAGCTAATTACCCCTGAACAATTTGATATTTACGGTTTGGTTATTGATTGGCATTCCATTGAGTACATGGCGCAGTTACAAGGCGTAACAATTAAAAACCTATCATCTGCACAATCTGCTCGTTTAACAGTAAGTGACTCATCGCTGCAAACAGCAAGGCAAATTATTAATAGTATGGTTGCCTGTAAGGGCTTTGGGCTTAAACCAGAGTCTCAGCAAGATATGCTTAGTATGTTAGCACTACACTTATTGCAAGCCGATAACCCGCAGCAAAACATAGCCCCAAGCTACAAACACCGTAAAGCGGTGGTCGATAAAGTAAAAGAGTACGTGGCAGCCAACCCACAAAAAACAATAACCATAACCGAACTTTGCGAGCTTACTTTTGTTAGTAGGCGCACGTTGCAGTACAGTTTCGAAAGCATTTTAGGTATTAACCCGCTTAGGTTTTTACGTTTAACCCGACTTAACAATGTAAGGCGCGAGCTTAAAGTGGTTGGTCTAACTAAACCTATATCTATCATAGCGGCCAATTGGGGGTTTTGGCACGCAGGGCAATTTACTAAAGATTACACGCAGTTATTTGGCGAAAACCCATCTCAAACCATCGCCAATAATTTAAAAGAAGGTTCCTTAGATTGTTAGATGCGCCATAGCTCGTAAATAAAACCAATGCATTCACAAAGAGGTTTAGAGGCGCTTCGCTTTTAGAGAAGTAATTAGCACTTTGCGCAAGCAAGCTTCGCGCCTACAACTTTCACTTCTCATTTACTCCTCATTCCCTTCTCTTTGTGCATTTTTGTATTAAAGATCAATTAATCACAAAGAGGCTTAGAGGCGCTTCGCTTTTAGAGAAGTAACTAACATCTTGCGCGAGCAAGCTTCGCGCCTACCAACAAAATTAACACCGAAGTAAATTACCTTGTAGACGCGCAGCTTGCTGGCGTTTAAAAGCAACGCTTTAACCGAGGTATAAAGCGATTGTTTCACCACAGAGAAGCGAAGGAGAATACCTGGAAAAGTGACTAATCGTTACGGGTGTTTTCTCTATGTAGCGCGAAGCGCCTCGGTGTACTCGGTGGTGATATACAGATAACTTATACCAATTTACTTTGGCTGCTCATTGACTTCTCTATCCCTTCTCTTTGTGCATTTTTGTATTAAAGCTCAATTAATCACAAAGAGGTTTAGAGGCGCTTCGCTTTTAGAGAAGTAACGAGCATCTTGCGTAAGCAAGCTTCGCGCCTACAACTTTCACTTCTCATTTACTTCTCTATCCCTTCTCTTTGTGTATTTTTGTATTAAAGATCAATAAATCATTAAGAGGTTCAGAGCCGCGTCGCTTTTAGAGAAGCAACTTACATCTTGCGCGAGCAAGCTTCGCGCCTACAACTTTCACTTCACGTTGCGGTTTTATCCTTTTAAATGTAAAAATAAGTTTCGTTAACCCTACTTTAACCCTCTATAGTTTAAGCTAGCTGCATTAATGTAGATTATTCAATTGTACACGCAACTAAGCGCCACTTTTTAAGTTAGGAATAACCACAATGAAACTTACAAAAGATACAACAAGTACGTTAAGCAACACCACCATAAGCCTGCATTGGATTGTAGCTATTTTAATTATTGGGTTATTAGGCTCAGGCCTATATATGGAAAACTTTAAAGCGTTTTTTCTAATGAGTTGGCACAAGTCATTTGGCGTAATGCTGCTTGCTTTTGCGTTATTAAGAGTAACATGGCGCATTGTAAATGGCTGGCCAAAGCACGATGTTAAACACCCAAATTATGAGCAAGTGTTAGCTAAAATTGTGCATTACGTTCTTATAATAAGCATGTTACTTATGCCTATTTCGGGGCTGATTATGTCGGGCTTTGGTGGGCATGGCGTAGAGATGTTCGGGCTAGAGCTTATTCCGCACAACCCCAACCCAGAAAACCCACAAAAAAGCCTCGCTTTTAACCAAGGCTTAGCAGAGATAGGAAAAACCGTTCACGGTATTACAGCAAATGCGCTTCTTATCGCGTTAGGTTTACATATTGTGGGCGCTTTAAAGCACCATATTATTGATAAAGACAACACCCTTACGCGTATGCTTGGCAAAAAGTAGGTAGTTAAAAGTCTTATTTGATCGGTGCTATTTAAGCCGCGATTAAATAAGACTCTCGTCCTACGTGTTTGTTATTGCGCTTAAACGAGCCTTTCCCTTTTTTAGCTTTAACCACTTGAGGTTTAAACACTTTAGAGGTTACTAGCGCCGCCAGCGCATTATGATTAATAACACCTCGGCCGGTGTCTACCGCACTATTATTTGCGGCTTTGGTTTTCGATTTTTTAGTCATTTTATTTCCTAACTATTTATAACAATAAGAACCTTAAGAAGTGGCGATTGTATGCCTAATTTTCAACCTTGCAAGTGTTTTAACGCTCTTTTTCATAATAACTAAACATAAAAAAGCGCAGTAAATAACTGCGCTGAGTAACCTGAACGCTGGATAATAAAATATGTTGGTATATCTCTTAACCAGAATTCAGGTTAAATAGGTTTAGCTCAATTAATTAAAATTCAAAGCTTACTTTTGCATAATAAGTACGCCCGTCAAAGCCGTAAGGCAATGCACGTACAGGGTATTTAAACGCGCCGTTGGTAATAAAGTTAAGCACTTCGTCATCACCTAGCTCATCTGGGGTTTCATCAAAAATATTATCAGCCCCTACCGATACGTTAAATATTTCGTTAATTTGGTAGCTAACGTTTAAATCCACTAGTACTGCTGATTCAACTGTACTAGTTGGTTTAAACGACCCCGTAGGCGAAAGCTCACCTGGTAAAGGGATGTGGTCATTACCAAAGTATTTAACGTCTGTTTCGCCAAAGTAATTAAAGCGAAGCGTTGTTTCATACGCATCACGCTCATAGTCAAACGTTAAAGTTGCGCGCTCACCTGGCTGGCCGTCGGTAAAAAAGCTACGTTGTAAATCATCAAACGCCACCGACTCAGGAATACCTTCTTCTGCGTTCACGTTATCAATTTTAGTGTCGTTTAAGTTACCCGCAAAGGTTACTCCAAAATTACCGCCCTCTACATCAGTACGGTAAGAGGCAATAATATCAACACCTTGTGTAGTTGAATCTACAGAGTTTGAAAAGTAGTTAGCTTGCACTGCGCCGGTTGCTTGAAGCGCGGCTACGGCTTCATCGCTAAAGGCAACATCCTCTGCAGACAGTAAACTACCAAGCGTAATACGGTCTTTAATTTCTACGCGGTAAAAATCAACCGTTAACGAAAGCTCACTTGTTACATCGTAAACAAAACCAGCACTGTAGTTAGTTGAGGTTTCAAGCTCTAGGCTATCTACACCTAACGCACTTGGAAAAGCAATCCCCGTATTTGCAGTGAACGACTGCGTAAGTGTGCCATCTGAGCCCAGGTTAGTTGTAAATGCGGTATAACCACTTTGCTGAAGCGATGGCGCTCTAAAACCAGTAGAAACCGCACCACGTACTGCAAAGTCATCGTTAAATTCATAACGTGTTGCTAATTTACCAATTAAGTCATCGCCCGCATCTGAAAAGTCTTCATAGCGCAGCGCACCACTTACGTTCCATGCATCAGTAACCATGGTTTCTACATCTACATAAAACGCGTAGTTGTGGCGATCGCTCTTGTTTGTTGCCTCTGGGCGCAAACCGTTATAAGCCTGAAAACCACATTCAGCAAATTGTTCAGGATCGTTTACTGAAGGGTACGAAGCATCGGTATTTGCTAAACCACATGCGTAAGAGGCTTCATCGCCAGGGACTATTTCGTAGTTTTCTTTACGGTATTCTGCACCAATAGTTACATATAAAGGCTCATTGCGGCCAATATCAACGATGCCGTTAAAATCAGCATTAACTGTTGTTTGATCAAATCTAAAACCACCAGAGTAACCGCCGCTTGGGCCTGCATTTGCTGCTATATCGGCATCGCTTGCATCTGGGTTATTAAATACGTACTCCGCCGCATAAGAGGCATTTATAGTATTACGTGAGGTAAAGTCGTATTTGTTTTCGCCATACACTGCCGATACATCGTATCCCCAATCTGGGTTTATATCGCCTCTAAAACCAACCGCTACTGAAATATCTTCAGCTTCGTTATAAATGCGGGGTAAAAAGCCATCACTGTATACTTGCGTTACATTTTTAGATGCTTCGTTAAAGTTACGGTAAAAACCATTACCCAGTGCGGTACGCTCAGAGTAGCCACCAAATGAGTACAATTCGCTGTCGCCCATTGGCAAAGCCATGTTGTAAAACAATGAGGTAAATTCACTTTCTGAGTTACCTTGGCCCCAACGTACATCTTCACTTAGCGTGCCTGGCTCAACATTTAACGACCCACCGGTATCGCGCTCTGCACGGTTAGTGCCATCGGCATCACGATACTCAAGCGATAAATTAATAAAGCCGCCTTCGTTACCTAAGTCAAAACCACGGTTTAAACCTGCAGAAAGCGTATCGCCGTCGCCTTCACTGGTGCCGCCGTACTGTACGTAACCCGTTGTTACGCCAGTTGAATTATTAAGCGATAAATTAATTACGCCAGCTATCGCGTCAGAGCCATACTTAGCTGCTGCGCCATCGCGTAGTACTTCTACACCTTTAAGCGCAGTTAGCGGAATGGCGTTCATGTCGGTGCCGGCAGCGCCTGCACCTACAGTGCCGTTAAGGCCAAAAATAGATTGATTATGGCGGCGCTTACCGTTAACCAACACTAACGTTTGATCTGGCTGTAAGCCGCGCAGCGTTGCTGGTCTAAATAAATCTGAGCCATCAGATACTTGCGTACGAGAAAAGTTAAACGACGGGGCAGTAGCTTGGAGACTCTGCCCTAGTTCTGTAAAGCCGCCTTTGTTTAAATCATCAGCATCTATTAAATCAATAGGTGACGAAGACTCAGTAGAGGTGCGGTTAGAAACGCGCGATCCTAATACAGAAATTTGTTCGATATTTTGTGCAGCCTCAACAGGTGCTTCTTGAGCGCTTACAATGCTTGGTGCGCTTACGGCAAACGCAACAGCGGCAGCTAATGTATTTAAACGGTATGTTGACATGGTGACGACCCTGTTTAGTGTGTTCTTTAATATTTGTTATTGCGATGTAACGCATCGCACTGGGGAACATCCTAGCAACATATGCAAATAAAAAGAAATGAAAAAAACTAAATAATAGGTCTAACTATGCAAAAAAATGTAAATACTAAAAAATAACACTTAAACTTGTTTAAAACACATACAATTAAGGATTTTAATTTCAACCTTAAATTAAATTAACACTTTATTTACAATGGGTTTATCACGCTTTCTTGTGCTTTTACGGGTAACCAACAACAAATGGTAGTACCTGTTCCTAAAGTACTGCTAACTTCTATTTTTCCGCCGTGATCTTGCAAAATAAAGTTAACAACGGTCATTCCTATTCCTAATGAGTGGGCTGTTTTATGTGTAGTAAAAAAAGGCTTAAACAGGTGCGCTTGGGTATTTTCATCCATTCCACAACCGTTATCTTTCACTTTTATACATACCCCCTCATTTTGCTGCGTTACGCTTAGTTCAATAATGGTGCCTTTTTCTAATTCATGTTCGCACGCTTGTTGAGCATTTAATAACAGCTCAACAAAAATTTGGTGAATAGACGACAGCTCCCCCCAAATAAGCGGCACTTGCTCAAAATTGGTTTTTATTTCGCAGTATTTAAGCTGCCCTTGCAACACGCCTAAAGCAGAGCCTGCAACCTCGCTTACATCTAAATATTGCTTGTTATGGGTACTTGTAAATTGGCTAAGGTTTAATAAATTATGCACGGTTTGCTTTATGCGCTTTAAACCATCTAGGCTTTCGCTCAACTGCGAGTAAATTTCGTGTCCATTCCATGCCAGTTCGTATTGTTTTTTTAGATCAACCAACACGTTTTTAAATTGCCCTGCATTTAATTGGCCGGTTAAAAACTGCTCGTTATAGTGAAGAGATTTTGATAAAAGAGGGCTAACATATTGCAAGCTTTCTATATTACTAATTACATACGAAAGCGGGTTATTTATTTCATGCGCAATACTGCAAGACAAAACACCCACACTTGCCATTTTGTCGGCCTGAACAAACATTTGCTGATACAAAGACAGCTCAGCAACGTTTTTGGTTAGTTCGCCATTTAACACAACTAACAATTGGCTTTTATCGGCAAGCAGTTGCTCTGCGGCTATACGCTTTTGCTGCTCATCTAAAAAAGCTTGTTTGTAGTCGTCGGTTAAAGTGCTCATCCTATTCGCTCCATAAATACGCATCCATGTATAACGTTTAGTTTGCCATACGTAATTATGCAAACTAGGGGCAATTTTTAGGCTATGCTTATTATTTTAAAAGGTAGCACTATGACCAAACCAGCAGACGCTGCACATTCAATCACTGCCGTAGATGTACTTTGTGTTGATGACGACGAAATTGTTCTGCGCTCACTAACCTCCTTATTAAAAAATAATAACTTTAGTTTTATGACCTGCAAAAGCCCAGTGCAAGCGCTTGAGCTTTTAAACAGCCACGAATTTAGCTTAATTATTAGCGACATGAAAATGCCCACCATGAATGGTGCGCAATTTTTAGAGCAAGCCCGTAACAAAGCCCCCGAAACACAACGTATTTTATTAACCGGCTACGCTGAAATAGAAACCACCCTAGCCGCTGTAAACCTAGCGCAAATTAACGGCTACATTCAAAAACCATGGCAAAACGATATGCTTTTGCGCAGCATAAACGACAGCATCGAAAAATTTCAGCTAAAAAAACAAAACAAGCAACTCGAGCAGCAAGTAAAACAGCAAAACAAAGAACTTCTCGAATTAAATAACTCATTAGAGCAACGAGTAGAAAAGCGTACAAAGCAAATTAAGCAGGTACTTAAACAGCTAGAAGATGCCAACGAGCGCGAAAAACACGAACACAAAGCCACCGTAGAGCTACTTTATAATTTTATAAACGCCAACCCATACTTAGATGGCAACAAAGCGCAAAAAATTGCCGACACCTGCACCCAAATAGCACTGTACTTAAACCTCTCGCAAAAAAGTATAGATTTAGCCCCCATGGCGGGTTACTTAGCGCAAATAGGTTTGCTTGCTATGGACCCAGAGCTCTATAAAAAGCCAGTGAGCCGGCTAAGCGAGCAACAGCGCAAAGCCTTTTATACACACCCAAGCACAGCACAATTAATGCTGATGCCTGCAATACATTTACATGATGTATCTGATGCAATTTATCATCAATATGAGCGCTTTAACGGTAACGGTTTACCAAAAGGATTAGCAGCAAACGACATTCCTATTGGCGCTATGGTGCTTAGTGTTGCTCGCGATTATTGGAACGCATTTGAACAAAGCCAAAGCCCCACAGACAAAGAGCGCCACAGCGATGCACTCGAAAGCGTAAAAATGTACAGTGGCACTTTTTACCACCCTAAAATTGTGCGCGCACTAGAGGCAAGCCATAGCAAATTAAATGAGCAACTTAATAATGCGGGCTCTATCATTATATGCAGCGCTCAAGAGCTAAAAGCCAATATGATTTTAGGCCATACGTTACACAGCCACAGCGGTATTATGTTGTTACCTAAAGGCCATGTGTTTGGTAAAAAATCCATCGAAAAACTACAGCAACTAGAAGCCAAAAAACCGACCCCGTTTAGAATAATGGTAAAAAGCGCTAAATGAGTGATCTAAACTGTGGCTTTTTTCGTTACAATTACCGTAAATAAGCTAAACTAATTCAAACAGGTACCTGTTAATCTGGGTATAAATTTTAAACTGTTTAATACCAATCCGCTTAATTAAGTAATTTATTTTGAGGGTGGAAAAGCGTGTTGATAGCTAGGCAAAAAATTCGCTATTTAGTTGTTCTAAATGAGAATTGCTTAACGCTGATAGCGACACGTTTAGCCCCGCAAAATGATTAAGTATTATTGCGAATAGGTATCACATTGCTTTAAGGAGCACAGCGTGTCGCGATTTTCTGCAGTCACTGACAATCCCCACGACGGACGTTTTAATCAAAAAACGGGCATTTTACTTACCAACTTAGGCAGTCCAGACGCGCCCACCCCTGCGGCACTGCGTACCTACTTACGTGAATTTTTATCCGATCCGCGCATTGTAGAAATTCCACGTTTAGTGTGGATGATAATACTACACGGTATAATTTTGCGTATTCGCCCTAAGCGCTCAGCAAAACTATACGAAAGCATTTGGACCGAAAACGGTTCGCCGCTAACACATATTACCCGCCTGCAACGCGACAAACTAAACGCGCTACTCCAAGAGCAAGGTTACACCAATACCGAAGTTGTTATGGCCATGCGTTACGGCAACCCTTCAATAGAGGCGGGCCTTGAAGAGCTGCGCGATAAAGGCCTAACGCGCATAATTGTACTACCGCTTTACCCGCAATATTCAAGCCCTACCACCGGCTCAACATTTGATGCCGTATCAAGAGTATTGCAAAAATGGCGCTGGGTGCCAGAGCTACACTTTGTAAATGGTTATCACAAAAACACCGCTTACATTGATTCATTAGCTAGCAGCATTAGTGAAGATTTAGAAAAAAACGGCATGCCACAAAAATTAGTTTTTTCATACCACGGTATGCCAAAGCTATTTTTAGATAGAGGCGACCCTTACCACTGCCTATGTTTGCAAACCACGCGTTTAGTGGTTGAAAAACTAGGCCTTGATAAAGATAAAGTAATTAGCACTTTTCAAAGCCGTTTTGGTAAAGCCGAATGGTTAAAGCCATACACCGACGCCACGCTTGCATCGTTACCTGATGAAAACATTACCGACGTAGCAATTTTAAGCCCTGCTTTTAGCGCCGATTGCTTAGAAACACTCGAAGAGCTTGAAGAAGAAAACCGCGAAATTTTTGAAAATGCAGGCGGCGAAAAGTACCGTTACATAGCCGCTTTAAACGACAGAGACGATCACATTAACGCTTTATATGATGTGCTAAAACCAATGCTTTAAACACATCTTTATTGCCTTAAAGTAAAAAAGCGGTGTTAAATTTCAACACCGCTTTTTTAATTGTAAGATAAGCATTTATTAAATGTCATAGCCACTATTTACGCGAGCAAGCTTCGCACCTACTGACAAAATTAACACCGAGGTAAATTCCCCTTTAGACGCGCAGCTTGCTGGCGTTTTAAAAGCAACGCTTTTACCTGTTTTAACCTATTCATAGGCACTTTTATTTAACTTTTACGGGTGATCATCAACGTACAAACGCCGGCAATTATTCCCCAAAACGCAGAGCCTACCGAGAGCATGGTTAAATCAGATGCGGTTACCAAAAACGTAACTATTGCAGCCTCTGTGTATTGGGCTGAGCTTAAAGCTTGCTGCAAGCTATTAGCAATGGTGCCAAACAACGCAATACCCGCTAAGGCTAAAATTAATGCCTGCGGTAAACTTGCCACTAAACCAACAAGCGTTGCCGCGCAAAGTGCCATAACAATATAAAATACGCCTGCTGCAATACTTGCCCAATAGCGTTTATCGGGGCTTTTATCGGCCTCATCGCTCATACAAATAGCAGCGGTAATAGCGGCTAAATTAATAGAGTACGTACCAAACGGCGCAGTTAAAATATTAATAAAACCAGTTACGTTAAGCGTAGCCGAGATAGGCGCTTTATAATTATGAGCCTTTAGTACAGCAATACCCGGTAAGTTTTGTGAGGTCATGGTCACTATATAAAGCGGTAGGCCAATACTTATACACGCTTGCAAGTTAAACACCGGTGCTATGTATGCAAACTCACTTATTTTCCAATGAATAGCGCCAGTATCAATATGCCCCATTTGCCACGCCAGTAGCACGCCTGCAACTAAAACGCTAAGCATGGCAAAACGCGCAAAAAATCGTTTTCCTAAAAAATACATAAGCACCATTAGACCTATAACCAGTGGTAGCTCATTCATAAAATTAAATACATCTATACCAAAGGTGACCAATACGCCTGCCAGCATGGCACAGGCAAGTTCGCTCGGTATACGGTTCATTATTTTTTCAAACCAACCGGTAACCCCAGACACAAAAACCAATGTAGCGGCAAACATAAATGCACCAATGGCTTCGCCTAAATGGTAGCCCTGCGCGCTGGAAATAAGTAAAGCCGCCCCAGTGGTAGACCATGCAATTAAAACGGGCACTTTATAATAATACGACAACCCAATAGTGGTTATACCCATTACCAGCCCTAGCATTAAAAGCCAGCTTGCGACTAAATCGGGCGTGCCGCCAAGGGTTATAACAACTTGATAAATAAGCGCAATAGAACTTGAAAAACCAATAATAACAGCCACCAACCCTGCGGTTGATCGATTAAGCAGCTGATCGGAAAACGTCATAAAATCCCTCTTAATTTTAGATTTTTAAGCCAACAACATACGTTGCCTATTTACGCTTTGCAATTAGCGTTTACGCTATTAAGCGTGAAAAATATTCATTATTTTAAAATTTTTTTTACCTATAAAGATCACACCTTTCATTGCCAAATTAAAAACAAAAACAATTATTCGCTTACGCTTACACCCCGCTAAAACTCTATAAAAACCCATCCTTTTTAGCTCAACAAACCAAACCCATTATAGGTAAATTGTTTATTTACAATCATTTACAATGCAAATAATTAGCACTTTTATACTACCACTACTAACTTGATCTAATCCTATAGATGATATAAAACGTAACAATTAGTTAACTAAAAACCCCGTAAGAGAAACAAATGAAACGCGCTATTTTAATAATTGTTGCCCTTGGTCTATCTGCATTTGCTATTTATCAGCTGCTATTTAATACCGAAAAACCTCAGCAGGTAACGGCGCCTGTTGCAGTGGATATAGTGCCCGTTGACTCTCAATTTGCAGCAAATAAAAAAGCACCACAGCCCATAGATATGAGTAAAGATCCCGTTAACGTAAAACCTAAAACCATTGAGGCACCAGCGAAAAGCAACCAGTTTGAGGCTATAAACAAGGTATCTGAAAAAGCTAAAGAGGTACTTACCAACGCCAACGTACTACCAAGCGATTTAAACAACGAAGCCTACATAGAGTTCGACCTAAATACGTTACAAACCCTTGAAACTGGCGACTCGTTTGATATTTCAATTCCGCAAACCGTTGAAACCTACAGCGCCGAAATCACATCGTTATCGGAGGCGAGTAATGGCGATAAAAGTATATTTGGCCAAGTTATTGGTGCCAATGGGCAACTGCACACCACGGTTATGACCGTAGGAAACGATGCAATTTATGGGCAATTTACCGCACCTAGCGGCAATTACGTTTTTGAAAGTAAAGGTAAATATGGCTGGATTGCAGCAAAACGCGATTTATACCAAAACCACATAGAGCATCACGTAGATGCGCCCACACCAAAAACAGTTAAAACCATAGATATGTTTGCCCCAAAAAAAACTGAACAACCCAACACGCAGTAACCCAACTAAATCAATCAGCAGTAAAACTTCCAACCACTACATAAGTAAGGAAATATAAAAATGAAAAAACTAATCACTACGGCAGCCATTGCCAGCGCGCTATTTGCAACCAGTGCAGCACAGGCAGTAACGATTGATATTGGTATTTTATATACCGACCAATCGGCCGCAGCTACGAGTAACATAAATACTAAAATAAACCAGCTGATCGCCTTTAGTAACCAGGTTTATAGCCAAAATGGGGTAGACATTACACTGCGTTTAGCCGGCACAGAAAACCTAGGCGATTACGCAATTACACCGTCTGAAGATTGGTTAGATGCAGTAACTAACAGCAGCTACGTAGATGGTTTACGCACTAGCTGGAAAGCCGACATGGTTGCCGTACTTGGTACCGGCCAAAGTGCGGGTAATGGTTTAATCTCGTGTGGTTTAGCTTGGGTTGGCCAAGGCACTAACGGTAATTTATACAGCTCGATGAGCGACCGTATGTACTCTATTACTGCTATTGATTGTGGCGCCACTACGTTTGTACACGAACTTGGTCATAACCAAGGCCTGGCGCACTCACGTAAACAAGGCGATACATCGGGCGGTGTGTATGTTGATGGTATGGGCCACGGCGTACAAAATGAATTTGCCAGCATTATGGCTTACCCGCACGTTTACGGTAGCGCAACGCAGTACGATTACTTCTCTAACCCTAATTGGAGCGTAAATGGCTTAGCCTTTGGTGTAACTAACCAAGCGTATGCTATTCGTACGGTTACCGACACTAAAACAAGCATTGCTAACTTTAAGTAAGTGATTTAAAGCAGGCTGTATTTAGCCCACTTATAATTATTTCCCTTTAGAGCGCATTTGCGCTCTTTTTTATTTAGCTTAAGGTTTGTTGATCTTTCAAGGTTAAGTCACTAAAAGCCTAAAAGTGCGCAGCTAATTAATGCACTACTATTTTTTGTTTAATAGCAGGCATTAACGTTTTACCGTCACCATCTACTTTACTTAAAAGCTTAAGCCCCATTACTTTGGCAAGTACCGGGTAAATATCAAGATTATTTACCTTTTCAAGGCTTAGCCCTTGCTTAAAAGCAGGCCCTACTGCAATTAACGTAGCCGCCATATCATCGGTATAGGCATAGCCATGAGTACCTAAATACATTGCTTTGCCTTCATTAGTAAATACCGCAGGCGCATTAGTTTGCACAACAATATCGCCCACACGAGTGCCTTTATTGTAGTGATATGCCGCTAATTGCTCGTCGTTTAATACCGTATAACGCCCGTTTGCTACTTGTTGCAAACGTTGTTTGTAAGTTGCAATTTGCTCGCTTGTTACAGCAGGCTTTGCATAAATAAGTAAACGCGGGCCGGTATTTTTAACTATAAAATTATCGTTTTTAGGCAATGTAGAAACATCAATACTTTGCTCTGGGTTTACATGCGCCATACCGTGATCGGATACAATAACAAGGTTAATCTCTTGCTCTAGCTTGCTTAAACGGGTTTGTAATTGGCCCATTAGTTCATCTAATTGTTTTACCGCATCGCGAGTTTGCGGTGCGTCTGGCCCAAACTCGTGGCCCATGCTATCAACAAGCGAAAAATAACTTGCCACAAAACGTGGGCGCTGCGCTTTAGGTAAGCTTAGCCACTGTATTATTTGATCAACACGGCCTTGGTACTCACTGTATTTAGAATAATGAAAGTAATAGTCGGGCGTCATACCGTTAAAGCGCGCATCCGACTCTGGCCAAAAATAAGTAGCCGACTTTAGCCCCTGCATTTTTGCTAAATTCCAAAGTGGAATGCCGTTTACCCACGTGCTATCGCGCATGCCTTTACCCATGCTGTAGCACTCGTTTTTACGGGCTTTATCACAAAAGTTATTATCTACAATGCCATGATTTACCGGCAGCAACCCTGTAATAATAGAAATATGATTAGGAAACGTTTTTGTTGGGTAAACAGGCATTAGTTTTTGCGCGCGTACACCTTTAGCAGCCATTGCTTTTAAATTAGGCGCGCCGTGTTTTTCTATATAATCCCAACGCATGCCATCTATTGATATAAGTACAACGGTTTGCTCTTTTGCCGCATATGTCGCTTGGCTGGTTAACACTAAAAGAGCCAACATCATGGCCTTTAAAAATACATACTTCATTACAAATACTCGCCTACATTAAAATGCGTTAAATACTGAAAAATATAGCTTTATAATACAATTGCCAGGCCTTAAATGATACAAGCACCTGTACCTAACTCGTCTAGATGTATATATTAACAAGTAAGTATTTAAAACGAATGACAACGCGCATTTACTTTGCCAGTCGTCACCACTAAGCAAGGACTCCGATGACTATCGACTTTAGTAAAAAAATAACCCCAGCGCGCATGTATCGCACGACTGCCAATTTACAAATGGCGATGGAAAGCGATCGCGGTCGTATAATTAACAGTGCTGCTATTCGTAGGTTGCAGCAAAAAACCCAGGTTTTTCCGCTAGAGCGAAACGCTGCGGTGCGCTCGCGCTTAACTCACTCACTAGAAGTACAGCAAGTTGGCCGTTTTATAGTACAGCGTATTTTTGCAAATTTAAGCTTTGAGCAACAAACCGAGTTTGGCTTAAAAGGGCTAGAGCGCCCACTAGAAAGCCTAGTAGAAATGGCCTGCCTAATGCACGATATAGGCAACCCACCTTTTGGACATTTTGGCGAAGCTGCCATAAACCACTGGTTTAATAATAATTTAGCAAGTGTTACACCAGCGCGCTGCCAAGAGCAAAATACCGGTATAGGTGTTATTTTTAAGCACCTAGCGCACGATATTTGTAATTTTGAAGGCAACGCCCAAGGCATACGCATAATACATTCGCTACTGGGGTTAAATTTAACTTATTGCCAAAGCGCGGGCATTTTAAAGTACACCCGCCCCGCGGGGTTAAACGCAAAAGACATACCGCAAAATAAAAACTACTTAATGAAAAAAGTAGGTTACTACTACAGCGAAAAAACCTTTGTAGAGGCACTGCAAAACGAGCTGGTTATAGAGCCATACTGCCGCCATCCGGCAAGTTACATAATGGAAGCCGCCGACGATATTTCGTATTGCTTAGCCGACATAGAAGACGCCGTAGAAAAAGACATAATAACCACCGAGCTACTTTGTCAGCAGCTAAAAAGTGAATATAAAAAAGCCCTTATAAACCTAACCATTGACGACACCGAACACCTAAATTTTGTAGATAAAGCGGTAGATTACGCACTAGAGCGCGCCAACGCGCAACCTTACAACTTTAATAGCGAATTTTTTATTTACCTGCGCGTGGCCTTGCTTCACCCACTTGTAAACCACGCCGCCAAGCGTTTTATAGAGCACATTGAGCCTATTTACCACGGCGACTTTAACCAAGCACTATTAGAAGATAACAGCCACTTACATGCCGTTACTAAAACCCTTAAACAGGTGGCGCTTAAGCATGTGTTTTCTCACAAAGAGGTAGAAAAACTCGAGCTACAAGGCTATCGCATAATTAACGGTCTGCTCGATTGTTATAAACCACTGCTACAACTTAACAGCGACGATTTTAAACGCGCATTAAGTGGCGACTCACGATTATTAATCGAATCGCGTTTGGTTAAAAAGCTCTCTAAAAAGCACTTAAATAGTTATCAGCACGCCATAGATGCCATGCAAGAAGAGCCCGACCACTTTGCCGCTTACGAGTTTTACTATCGTTGTAGGCTAATTCAAGATTACATAAGTGGCATGACCGACCAATTTGCCTATGACGAGTACCGCAGCCTAATGGTGATTGACTAACGAGGGCGTGCTGTTGGATGGTTTTTACAAACCTAACGCCGCGATTTAACCCCCTTAGATTGAACAAATTTTCAATCCACAAAGGCCAACACGCCTTTAGTGCCTAGATATATTTTAATTTTGCGCTTAAAATCAGACTATTGATACTTAAGCGCCGTGTTTTATGATTATTAGACTCTCTCAACTTATTTTTTGCTTTGCTTTATTTTACAGCAGCCAAAGTGCTGCCTATAACGAAGCCATGTGTATTTTAATTAAGCAAGAAATGCAGCAGTACAGTAATAATAAAGCCAGTGCCAAATACCGCAGCGCCGCACGCGATTTTAAAAGAAACTGTAATAAACCCAAGCAAGTACAAACAAAACCAAAACCTGTAGAGCCGCCAGTAGTTGAACAAGAGCCACAACCACTTGCCCTTACCCCCGAGCAAGAACAACAACTGCTTGAGCAAATAACTGCGGTCGAAAAAGCTATAAAACAAAGCGCAAGCAAAGCAACTACAAGCTCTCAGCCTACAAATCAAATAAGCCAGCAAAGCTCAGAAACTAACGAGCCAGAGACTGCGCCAATTAATACAGTAAAGGATGCGCCAAGCACACCTAAGGGTGAACTTGAGTCTAATAACAGCGAGTTAATACCTACCACTAGCCAAGCGCAGCCGGTGGCCACTGAAACAGCCCCAAAAGCAGCGCCTAAAATAGAGCCTAAAAAAGAGCAGCCAACGGTTAATACAACGCCCAAACCCGCACCTGTACTTATACCTGCGCCAGTTGCAGAGCCACCAAGTTCATTATTGTTACCAAGTTTGCTACTGCTTATTGTGGTATTAATTGGCGCCATGGTGGTTATACGTTTACGCCGCGCTAAACAAAATAAGCCCGAGCCGCCTGTTGCTCCACCGGCTACAGCCCCAACTAAAGCGATGACTAAAAACAACAAAAGCGAAGAGCAAGCAGCACCACCCAAAACGGCTCCAGCCCCAAGTGATGAGCTTTCAAAACCAGTTATACCAACGGTTTCGGCCCCGAGCGAGCCAGAGCCTGCAAGCTCTAATGCACCAAAAAACGAGGCAATTAACGAGCCGCTGCCTGCCGATACGCAAGCCACAGAGGCTGAGCCAGAACAAGCTAAACCAGAAGAAGATGCACCAGCACCTGAACCTAAAAAAGTAGCGCCAGAGCCAAACACCGCAGAGTTTGAAGCTGCCGCAAAAAATACATTAGCGCGTATTCAAAATGCAAAAGGCTTTGCAGAGCCCGAAGTAAGAGAGTTTAACCCAGACGCACCTTCGGTTAAGCGCACGCGTAAGCACAAAGCCGCCGCAGTAGAACAGCCAAAAGCAGAGCCCGTTGAAGAAGTAAAACCACAAGAGTCTACTCTTATAAACGAACCGGCTGCGCCTAGTAACCCTATCAATGAGCCTAATACCAACGCGCATCTGCATACAGCCGATAAAAACAGTGAGCTTGATCAAACCACGTTAAATAGCGAACACGACTTTAAAGAGCCCGAAATTCGTACCTACAATCCAGATGCGCCTTTAAAACCAAGTAAAGAGTCTGCACAAGCTACAGTTTCAGCAAAACCAAATAACGAACCCACGTTAGATGCGCCAATATCAACAACTCACCAACCACAACCAGCCCAAGAAAAGCCAGCGCAACCAGAGCCTAAAAGTACGCCCAAGCAAAGTAATTCTAGCAACCCATTTGCAAACCTTTCGCTAGATGAAAGCTGGGACCCAAATTCAGATAAAAAGCCCGTGATTGAGGAAAAAAAGAAAGCGCCTAAATCACAAGCCTTAATAGAGGCAGAAGAACGCGCTAAAAACATGCAAACAAAAGAATAGCCGAGCAAATAAGCTTGATTTTATTGCTCTAAACAAATAATTTTTAACGCAGCAAGTGCGCTATTTAAAGATAAAATTGCTATTACTCAATTACCAGCACAAAAAAGCGGCCACAAGGCCGCTTTGTCGTTAAAAAATATAGAGTTGTATTAATGCGCTAAATTAAGCGAGCTATTTTAAGTATGGATTTAAAACTGAGAAAACGTTTTATTGCTACAAAAAATGCCTTGTTTAGTTGTTATAACTAACTAGTTGTACATTGCTGTACTTTTAGCATTTTTGTATTTGTAACTCAGCTAGCGCCAAGTTTAACGGCTCAAAATAATTAACTATTATTACACTTAGTATTATTCGGGGGGCATGTTTTTAATATTTAAATCGTATTGTAAAATACCATCGTTATTAACCGCCACACCCGCTAATTGCACAGAGTGATTGGCAAACTCTTCAGACGCCGATAAATGCGCTAACACGCCAGCTATATCCTCGTGTTTAGGTTGCCCGTCGGTTGCCACAATACCTGCATTACAGTCGTTTTGCTTACACTCAAAGCTGTATAAAAATAGCGACTTTTCAGCAAAGCTGCTTTGCACTTTATCTAAAAACACTTGCTCTGACTGCGCTAAATCAAGCGTACTTTCAATTTGAGCAGCGCTTTCTAGCTCAGAGTATTCACCCACCTCTTGAGGAGTAATCACTATTTTCTCGGTAAGTGCAGTGCCTTCTTTATTAGTTACATCGTGGCTACTTTGCATTGCTTGTATATCTACCACTAGAGGTTGAGCAGGCTGCACAGCCGTGGTGTTAGTTATTGAGTTGGGTAGATTATTTTGAGCCAAGGCGGTCAAATCGTTTTTAAACACGTACAAAGTTGCAGCAGTGATAGCGCATGCAATGAGTAATTTGTTCATAATACTTCCCTCCTTCAACCAATTTACGCAATACAATTAAGTGAAATGCTTTTTAAGTGTAGCCAATGTTAATATTATGTTTTGTTTGGGTGTGTACTGTCAATCTTTAATACTAGACAGTGCAAATTAAAAGAACAATTTTATCAATGTTAATATTTAATGAACCACTGGTAAGCTCAGCGCGCCACATTATAATGCTAGCAATAGCTACACGCTCATTTTGCAACTAGGCAGCACGTTATTTATTTGTAACAAGCTGTAAAAAAAACTCTTTTTATGACCACACCTCAACCAAAAAGTTTGCGTTTATTGTTACTAAAACTTAAATAAAATTACCCAAAGTAAATAACCGCATAATCAAAACCACACACAGCAGTTTTAATTTGCTAAAAGATGCAAAGATTACATAAAGAAAGGCACTAACATGTAGGCGCGATTTTATATCGCGCTTGTAGACGTGAGCTTGCTCGCGCTCTGTATTTTTAGTTCCCTATGTCGCGTTGGTGATGGCGTTGGCGTTGGTGATGGCGTTGGCGTTGGCGTTGGCGTTGGCGTTGGCAACCAAGGGGCGCAAACGCATCAGAGCGCGCAAGGTAACTTTTACCATAATTAAACTCACCTCGGCCAGTTTGTGGATTTAACTTAAAAAAACCACAAATTATGGGGCTGTCTTCTAAACCATCAATAAACACATAAGCTTCAGAAGTCATCGTTAATCACCTGAGTTTTATTGCTTTTACGCTGTCTTGCATTATAACCGCCCACATCTGCGGCTAGCTCGTTAATTTCATCCAGCAATGAGCCTTGCAATTGAAGAACAACAAGGGCTTCAAACAATATATCGCTTTTTACTACCTCTCCTTGTTCAAGCTTTTGTACCGTGGAGCGAGATACACCAATCATCTTAGCGAACGTGCTCTGGGTATAAAGTAAAGTACGATGCTGACGAATTAAATCACCCAATCGACGCGCCAACTTTAATGCTTGTTCCGATCTCATAAATGACTACCTAATCGGTCATTAATAAACTAATGATTAGTTTAGCGGTATTTATTATGATTGCAATATTATTTAAATAGAGACGTAATGAGTTTTGGGTAGCGGCGTTCAAGTTTACCGTAGGGGCGAAGCTTGCTCGCGCTCTGTGTTTTTAGTTCCTTATATCGCGTTGGCGATAGCAACCAAGGGGCGCATAGCGCCGAACGCCCCTTGGAACCCGACGGCGCCCCGCAACTTCACTTATCTTTAAACAAACAATTAATATGAACGTAAACGTGATGAAAGCACAACTTTCACATCCATGTACGCTCTCCAGTTTGGGGGGAGCACGGGGATATTGTTTTAGTCCTGGCCTTTAAACTTTACCATAGGCGTTAAACCTGCTGACGCTTAAAGCGCAGCTTTAAATAGCTGAAACCCACTCCCCGCAACTCGGTGCTCGTCACCTTTACTTATACTTGCCGCTTTGGCGACCGCAACCAAAGAACAGATAAGTTTTCAAAGTTGACTCTGTTGCAAGTAATCTCTCCTTGAAAGCAACAAGTAAACTATCCTATCTAAATAAAAATAATGTGGAGTCTACATACAATTACTTAAATAATTTCTTAGCTGTAAATACCATCTTCTGTTGTACTTACTACAACCTTATTTTGAAGAGAAACTATTTTTACTTTTGATAGTTTGAACTGAGTTATCTAACTTTTGTATTGCAGCTTCTAGTTCTTCAATTTTTTTGTCTTTGGCATAATTTGAACCCCAGCCGCCAAAAATTATTAAAAATATTAAAAAGAACAATCTTCTATATTTTACTTTAAAGGCTGTTTCTAAATTTTTAACTTCACAAGAACAAGACATTACTTTCTCCACTTTCCTTAATCATTCCATATGAATAGCTTATTTCATAACTACGACAAAATGAGTCGCGTATTATATTTAATCGTAGAAGCTTAAATTTGCAGTTAAGGATTTTCAAAGTATCGAGCGGCAAATATAGCTAAGTAATTCAAATTAGCTAGGGTAGTTGAGATGCCTATATTTATATAAGATCTTTATTCAGTCTTAATACCATAGTGCCCCAATGATTTTATCATTCGCCTTATAACTCTGGCTTTTAGCTGCTCTGGTGCCTTTACAATAATGTGATCTGACAAACCCATGAGCCAATTCTCCAACTCCAAAGTATGAGCTAATTTAATAGAAACACTGACCCAATCATTTTGAGTAGTCGATTTAGACAAAGCATTTTCGTCACTAACTTTTTGGCTTTCATTAATGGCTGATTCTTGGAATAGATCTTTGACATAGCCTTTTACTTCGAGTTTTACATCAATTACCTCAGCATTTACTAATACACCCACAGCACCTGTTTGAGCATATTTTAAAGTGTCAAAGTCTGTATCGAATGTTTCAGTTAATAACTTGGCGCTATTAACTCGATGAAAAAGAATATGCCTCGGTTCTTTATAATCATAAAAGTAGCAAATAAGAACCAATTTAGTGTCTCTTATCAACATACCTAATGGTGAAATAAGATGAACAGAATCGGAACCACCGTAAGTTATCTCCAATTTTCTTTGTTCTAAAATCCCTTGGGTAATTAGCGATTTAATTCCAGCATCAATGTTTAATGGTTTAAAAGCTAAAACATGTGGCAAACTCGCAATTTTCGATGGCCATGAGTGTAATAACTCGGATCTCACCAATGTATCTTTTGATTTTTTAAAGATCGCATCAAGCTGAGAAAATACCTCTTTAGGAAAGTAATCTTCAAGGTGATGCTCAACTAGCTGAAGTGATAAAGCTTCCTCTGCAGAAATTGAAGGTAAGTAAATATCAGAACGCTTTCTTGAATAAGACCATTTGTACCCATCAGGTGAGTCTGAGCTTACTAACCCAAATAAATCAGCCACTTCAACTAAATCTCGCTCTACAGTTCGTTTTGTCACTGCAAAGCCTCTATCTTCAAGGCTTGACTGTAAAATTTTGGCCGTTGTCCATCTAGGAGTAATGGGGATGAGTTGCATCATATTAATAATGCGAGGGAGAGTCTTTCCTTTAGCCGTTGGCATCAACTTTGGGGCCTATCATAACTTAAACTTACCGACACATTATCATAAATCAAACAATAACAGCAGGTTAGCCTTCAGGTTAAAATAGTGTAATTGCACTATTTTATATATGAAAGCACTTTTATAGTAGAGTGCTTTGGGTTAATCTGCATGTAATTACGATGATAAGGAAGTTGTTTAAAAGCCTAGCAATCATGTTTTTAAGCCCTCAAGCTTCTCTAGCATCACATAAACATTCAGCAAGGAAACTTAATGAAATACGACCTTGAACAAGATCTATTAAAGAATAAAGCAATTAAAAATGACCATGGCTGGCAGGTTAACATCAATGACTATCAAATCGACTTTCTCTTAAAAGAGTTAGGTGAAGATGAACACCCCAAAGACATTAAAGAACTGCGAGCGCAATATAAAGATGAGTCAATCGCTTACTTGAATTTAGACCGTCGAGACTTTGATAGTAAGTTAGGTGTGTATACACCTTTAGATGACGACACGCTTGTTTCTGAGCCTCAAAACATTGAACAGTTAGTAGAAATTACTAATATGCTCATTAATGGACGTTCCGTAGAGTTATTAGTTTTCACTCTCAGAATGCCCGACTCAAATAATGCATGGGTGGGCTGCTTAAACTTGCTGCGTTGAGTAACTAAATGATCGATATTTAATAAAAACAACGATATTGCGACTTATTCTGTCGCAAGTATTTTATATTATTAGCATGTGTTGCTTCCGTGATGGGGCAGAAGAAAAAGTGTGAGAAACTTTTTCGTCATGGCCTACTTAATGTAGGCCTTTTTTAGAAAAACCATTAAGTTATAAAAAAGGAGCGCAAAGAAATCACGTGACCAATTATAACTTTATAAAGCGCAGCAAAAGGATTCCTCCAAAAGATTTAAAGCTAGTAAAACGACCCGATGGTGGCTTTCGAAAACACCCTTCAAACTTTTTTAAGCGAAATTGCTTAGATAAATTTGAATCTAAGGGCATTCAATATCTTGCTGATAAGTCAAACATAAAAATTGAGACCCTTAAGCAATTTATGGCAGGAAACTTATCTCTTGACTCTACACTTGCCAAAAAACTAGAAAAAGCCACAAAAGTTGGCGCTGCAACTTGGTTAGAACTACTACGTCAATATGATGGGTACATAAAAACATGCTAATTTAGGGTGTTATGCAAGGATAACCTGTTTCTAAAATTTAGAGGCTACGTTCAAAGTGCTATTTCAGTACAACCTAAAAAGTTGTACTTTGCAGTTTTAACTTTGGCTTTTTAACTATAGCTTTTATAAATATTACTCTAAGGTTGCAATATGAGCTCAAACCAGCTTTTAATTAAATCACTAGCTCTGGCTTCAAAATATCATGTGCAGCAAAAGCGAAAATCAGACGGCTCGCCCTATATTAATCATTTGATAGAAGTTGCAGCCCTGCTTACTGATATAGCAGGAGTTGATGACGACGACGAACTATGCGCCGCAATACTTCATGATATTTTAGAAGACACAGGCGTTACTACAGAAGAGGTTTATAAAACCTGTGGCCATCGTGTTCTGGAATTAGTAGAAGCTCTCTCAGACGACAAATCACTACGTTTAAAGGAACGAAGAGAAGAAACGCTCAGATTACTTCCAACTAAATCAAACTCGGTAAAGCGTATCAAATTAGCAGACTTGTGCTCTAATGCAGCTGCAATACCATCTAACTGGTCACTAGAGCGACAGTCAGAGTACTTTTTTTGGTTAGATCAGGTTGCTGATATATGTAAAGCATCTAGCCTTTCATTACATAATGAATACTTAAGAAGAAGGTCTAATTCTGTGTAGTGATAAGTCGTTTAAGATCACTAAAGCATTATATAAATTTTAATCGAAAATATTTATCTAAGAATAGTTTTCTTAACCGCCTCGTGACCGAAGGCGTTAAGCTTGCTGACGCTCTGTATTTTTAGTTCCTTATATCGCGTTGGCGATGGCAACCAAGGGGCGCATAGCGCCGAACGGCCCTTGGAACCCTTCGACGCCCCGCAACTTCACTTGTCTTCAAATACAAAATTAATATGAACGTAAACGCGATGTACGCACAACTTTCACATCCATGTACGCTCTCCAGTTCGGGTTCCCTACCCTCTCGTTCAAAACTACGTTATTCACCCATTTGCAAACATCGCTTTACTCGCATTGCCTAAAGGGGTTTAGGTACTTGGAATTTGTCGGGAACAAAATTCCGCCATGCGAGGTGATTACTCATTAATTATGTATTTTCAGGTGAGGTTGAAGGGGATAATTTCTTAGCATCGTCATTTTATTGCCCTACCGGCTAATACTTAACTCAAGCGTTTGTACTTAAATACTAGTAACTTAGTCGATTAATACTTGTAGCTGTACCGCATTTTAGTAAACTAACTGCACGCAAACAGGGAGTGGTTTTAATGCAGCAAATTGGTATTTACGAGCAGTTAATTACACAAGTAATTAAGCAAAACTTAAATCGTGATCAATTTTATGTGGGCGAACGCCAACTAGAATCGGCAGAGGCCGCAACATGGCTTTCACGCTTTTTGGGCAAGCTTGTTGAGCATGCAATAAATGCCATTCCTAACTCTAACGAGCGTTTGCAAGAGCAAATTGGCCTAGCTAATAGCCTTGTGCTATGGCTTAAAGATCATATTCGAGATGACGAGCTGATCAACGAAAACCTTATCGACAGCCAAGGCCGAATACTTACTGCGCTGTTTAATACCCAAAACCCCATTGCTGCAAACCTTAAAGATTACTCAAGCGATATATTCCCACTTACAGGGCTTACCCAAAGCGAATTATTTAGCGGTGCAAATGCAGGTATATCGCTCGAAACCGAGCTAAAGCGCGAGATTAAATCGTCCGACACTATTTACTGGCTTGTCTCATTTATCAAATGGACGGGGCTGCGCATTTTTAAAAATGAGCTTGAATCCTTTACCAAAAGCGGTAATAAACTCAAAGTAATTACTACTTCGTACATGGGTGCAACGGATGCTAAAGCCGTTGAGTTTTTAGCAAATCTACCAAACACCGAGGTAAAGCTAAGTTACAACAATCAGCAAGAGCGCTTACATGCAAAGTCATACTTGTTTATGCGTAATACAGGTTTTCATACCGGTTATATTGGTTCGTCTAACTTATCGCATTCGGCTCTTACCAGCGGCCTAGAGTGGAACTTAAAAATTACAGCGCAAGAAATCCCACACATAATAGCCAAAACCAAAAGTACGTTTGAAACCTACTGGCAATCGCCAGATTTCGAGCTATTTACAGGCAAAGCTGAATGTAAAGAAAAGCTAATAAATTCTCTTAATGAGCAACGCGGTGTTGGGCAATCAAGCAGCCAGTTTTATTTTGATATAACACCAAAAACACACCAGCTAGCTATTTTAGAAAAACTAAGCGTTGAACGTAGCGTACATAATCGTTTTAAAAACCTAGTGGTAGCCGCAACAGGCACGGGTAAAACCATTATATCGGCGTTCGACTTTAAAACCGTTTACGATAAAAACCCAAACGCACACTTTTTGTTTGTAGCCCACCGCGAAGAAATACTTAAACAAGCGCAAAGCGCTTACCGCGGCGTGCTTAAAAATAACGACTTTGGTGAGCTGTGGGTAGGTAACTACAAACCACAGCGCTACAACCAATTATTTGCATCAATCCAAACGCTGAACAGCCAAATTGAATCGCTCAATTTAACTCACGATTACTACGACTACATAGTAATAGACGAAGTACACCACGTAAGCGCAGCGAGTTATCGCGCTATATTAAATCACTTTGCGCCCACTATATTACTTGGCTTAACCGCTACACCAGAGCGACAAGATGGCGCAAATATACTCGATGACTTTTGCGGTGTAATAGCCGCCGAAATTCGCTTGCCAGAGGCAATAAACCAACGCCATTTATGCCCGTTTCAGTACTTTGGATTAGATGACGATACCGACCTAAGCCAAATAACATGGCGCGGCGGCCGTTACGATATAACCGAGCTAAGTAACCTTTATACAGGGGAGAACAGCCGCGCAAACAAAATTATATCCAGTCTTGCTGATATAGTGACTAATGTTCACAACATTAAAGCGTTGGCATTTTGCGTAAGTCAAAAACACGCAGAGTTTATGGCATCTAAGTTTAACTTAGCAGGCATAAACGCCGATGTACTCACCAGCAAAAACACCAATGAGCGCGCGGCCAAACAACAAGCGCTGCGCCAAGGCGAAATACAAATACTTTGCGTGGTTGATATTTTTAACGAAGGGGTCGATATTCCAGAGGTCGATACCTTACTATTTTTACGCCCAACTGAAAGCCTAACGCTGTTTTTGCAGCAACTCGGCCGTGGTTTGCGCCTGCCCGACAACAGCCAAAACAGTGCTGCACCGTACTCGATTTTGTAGGGAATGCTCGCCCAGAATACGATTTTGCTAGTAAATTTCGCGCGCTTATTGGTAAAAGCAACCAACCAGTAAAAACCGAGATTGAAAACAACTTCCCACATTTGCCGCTGGGCTGCCGTATAGAGCTACAAAAGCGCACACAACAAACAATATTAAAAAATATTCAGCAAGCCATAAACACTAAACGACGTTTACAACAGCTTATAAATAGCTACTCGCAACACACTAATGAGGCACTCACGCTAAGTAGCTTTTTACGCATAAACCCGCAAGTCACGCTTGAAGATATATACAAACCAAAAGATAAAAAGCTCGGCGGCTGGCACTGGTTAAAAGGCGATGAAGTACCAGTAGAACAAGCCGATGTTTATGCCGCATATTACCACGCCATAAACACCCAATTACTCGGCTGCGACTCACTCAGTTATCTATGCTTTTTGCGTGATTTATGTAATAACGATTTTAGCTTTACCCCAACACCACAAAACCAACAGTACGCGCTTATGGCGCATTACAACTTTTGGGATACCACAGGCACTAGTTTAGGGTTTAAAACGCTTGAACAAAGCTTACAGGCACTTAAACATAAAGAGCTACAGCAGGAACTTGCACAAGCAATTACGCTATTAATAAACCGCATACACCAGCAAGAAAGCGATTTAGCGTGCTTACCTAATCATGCAATAAAATTACACAGCCGCTACACGCGACAGCAAATACTCGCAGCATTTGGGGCGCACTCGTTTGATAAAAAATCAACCGCACGCGAAGGCGTTTTAGAATTTAAAAACCAAAACTTAGAGCTATTATTTGTAACACTCAACAAGTGTGAAAAAAACTACTCGCCCACCACGCTGTATCACGACTACGCAATCAGCCCTACCCTGTTCCATTGGCAAACGCAAAATAGCGCCCGCCCAGCACACGGCCGCGGCCTAAGCTATATTCAACACCAAAAAACAGGCAAAACCATCCTGTTATTTGTGCGTGAACAAGGCAAAGACGAAAACGGCAGAACCATGGGGTTTGTAAACTACGGCGAGGTTAAATACCAAGGTCACAATGGTAGCCAACCGATGAATATAACGTGGGAGTTAACCAGCCCCATGCCAAGCGAAATGTGGCATGAGGCAGGAAAGTTGGCGGTGGGTGATGGTTATTATGTTTGAAAAATAGGTTGATCATTATGATCCACATCTAAAGATCTGTAGAGCATTTTATGTATTTTCATGTGACTAGCCCTTTTTACTTCTCCTTTAGATATACTGCTCTGATCTATATATGACCACAAGAAAGTGTCAAGTGAACTCACTTTGATACCTATAACACCGACTTTATAGAGGCATTGAAGAATAATATATAAGACATCTTTTTCTTTCATATTCCTTCCCTCAAGGTACTGCCTCGAAGCTTTTACACAAGGATCTATATTATCTTCTTCACTCAATGCTCCAATTATTTCTGTTAACCTTTCAGCTGTTATTGAGCTACGGGTAAAGGTTTTAGGCAAGCCACGAATGATTTCAATCGTGTCCTCAAAAGATGGGTACATTTCCCCCCACTCTTCTTTCAAAGATTTTAACCTTTTTTCAGAATAATTAGCTTCGGCAGCAATTAAGGCTCTCCATGAAACTCTTTCGTTATCTTCGGCTATATTAAATGTTTCATTAACAAACTGAAGTACATCTCGGGGGCGTTTTAATGTCCTTTCTAAAATAAAGTCACTAGCAGTTTGCCCTCCACCTTTTTTTGGTTTAGGAAAAATATCTTCAAAGTTCACCCTTTCACCAGTATATTGGCTTTTAAATACTTCATTTATCCGTAAATTAATCAAATTTAATAACTCTGATTGAGTCCATTTTAATTCAAGGATATATGACTCATATTTCTCTTCTTGAAAACCTGAGTCCCTAGTTTTGTTAAATACCAACTCCAAAAGGTCCTTTCGAAGCGCAATAACAACCTTCACAGTTTCAAGCTTTCTAAAAGATTTTATTTCTTCGATTAATGCACGAATAAAACGACACCGTGTTTCAGTATTTGCCCAATTTTCATCCAGCTGATCAATAATTACATAAAACTTTCTCTGTTTATCCGAGAATGCATATTCAGCAAGTAAATCTAACACTTCATTAAGCTTTTTAATTTGAAGGCCATTTACTACCTGACTTGCTCTTTGTTTTATTTCAATTTTTTCTTGATCAGAGAGTTTTTTTACACCTTCAACATTTAGACCAACGCCTTGAAATTTTCCTCCAATGCTAGCTTTTGTATCTTCTTCTAACTTTAAGGTTATTTCTCTTAGGTGCTCATCTGTATCTAGCCAAAACTTATCTCCCCATTCATTAAAATACTCGAACGATTTTTTTCTTGCTTTATCTCTATGGAACCAAGTAAATATGCCATCTAAAAAATTTCTTCCATCCTGCTCATTTTTAATGTCATACCTTAACTTTAATATTTCTACAACTAATAAGTGTCGCCATAAAAGCTTATAAAATAAATCAAGTTTAATATCTAAAGCATCAAAAAATTGAATAATGTCTGAGTACTCAAGAAAGCGTACCGATACATCATTAGGATCTAACCGTGAACAATGGCTTGCTGTTTTTTCTATTCGATGCATTAAAGCACTCTTACCTGCGCCTGTCCTTCCTAAAACTATAGCCTCAGGCGCTTCAACATCTAATAAACGATCAAGATCGCCTTTGTCTACAAAACACTTATCTAGTAATTGATAATCAGTCTCCGCGTCTAACGCACCAACTTTCATATTTCTTGAGATTTTTAAGCGTTTATTAATCATTAATGATCCTTCTTATTCTGTGATTGATCCAATTATTTAATTATATTTTTTAAGCTCACTAACTCTTGATTAAACTAAAGCCTAAATTCATAAACACCAATCTACCAACACACTCCAATTCCCCGTGAGCACACCCGAAACTTTGTTAATGATGAGTAATTTACAGCATGGATGCTGTACAAAGCGTAGCTTGGCCATGGATAGCCTATCTACGCTGGTTACGTTCACACTATTAACGTAAGTTGAGGATACAGTGTGATCCTCGGGTGCGCCGTGGGTGACGAGTGACCGAAGCGAAGCTTCGCAGCACGAGGAAGTGGAAGCATGGATGCTGACAGGAACCCAGCTTCATGGACGAATTACCTCGTACAATCTCAAATACCGCCCTTTAGTTGCCATCGCCAACGCGATATAACCTCGAATAGAGGTTTTTAATACCCTAAACTCATACGCCAATTTATGAGCGCGAGATAAACTCCCGCCTACGGCACAACCTACAATTAAAAAGCGCGATATAAAATCGCACCTACATATTCAAAAGCTTCGCTTTTCGCGCGAGGTAAACTCACGCCTACAAGTTAAAGCGCGATATAAGATCACTTCTGAGTAATTATAATAATCTGCTAAATATTCTTCGCTATTAACTCAGCTTTCAACAAGCCACCCTTGGTCAGTAGCTTAGGCGCGAAACTTGGGTTACGTTTTGACTTATAAGCATCAAGTATTAACTTAAGGCCATGTGCTTCAAGTAGTGAAATATTTACCTCGGTATCCATCTCTGCTGATTCAATAAAATCATCAGAAAAGCTAGGGGCGATTATCAATACTTGTGCTACACGTTTACCCTGATTTTCAGCGCGGGTTACATAGGCTTTTACTTGGCGTGACGTTGTTGAATATTTTGCAAAATCACCATTTTTACAAGTTTTTGCTTCACCAATAATTATGTCGTTATCACTGAGAGAAATTACGATATCTGCTTTATCTTTGGTCGTATTTAAATCTTTACGTAAGTCTTCATCGATATTAAGTTCTAAAAGCTCAAAAATTGCCTTTGTAACTTCTTCAAACTTAACGCCAATGTCGGCTTCTGTTACATCTGCGCCAACATCTCTCAATGCATTAAAATCGCGTCGCGCTAATGCGTCATAATTCTCTATCAACTTGTCAGTTGCGTTAGCAAAGCTTTCTAAAATGGCGAAACGTGGATTACCTCGCTTAGATAGACCCATGCTATCGCGAACTTCTTTTACTTCATCGTTTGAAAGCAAATATAAAATATCGTGAGGAGTAATGCTCAGCGCACGCAACTTTTCGGTATCAATAACTTCGTTCGCTTCAAGTTCAAACGCTTCTTTAAGAACGGCCTGCATGGTTGGGAAATGTTCTTCTAGAGTTTTTAAAAGCTGTTTGAAGCCGCTTGCGCTTAGCGAATCAAACTCTTTTTCTGTAGCGCCTGATAGCGATGACAGTATTAAACCAATGCGTTCATCTAAAGTAGTTCCTAGTTTTTCTGTATCAATTTCTAAATCTTGTATCAGCTGCTTTAATCTTTCTTTACGTTGATTTTGGTTATCTTCAACGTTATGAATATCGTCTGATAATAATTTAGCTGCGCTAATTCCTGAATGTATAATTGTTTGAATTTTGTCAGTTCGGCTTACGCCTCTAATTTTACGACCGTGGGCTTTTAAGGCATTGGAAAGTTCGGCATCTGTTAGTGTTCTAAGTATTCTTAGCACGTATTTATCAGCTAAATCTTTCCCTTGGATCTCATTCAATAGCGTAACTATTTCATCAGGGATGAATACTTCTTGTCGCTTTTTGCTGATAAATAATAACCCCATATCTCTGAGGCTATTTAAGGCATCTAGCACTCCATTTTTAGGAATAACATCAACTAAATGCTCTACAGCAGCGCATTCATCAGTAGTTAAATTTAGCTCATCAGCTAGAACGTTAAGTACACTACGCTCATCATCAGTAACTTTAGCTTCGCGATTATTTTTTTCATCATTAAAATATGCTTCTTTCATACAAGCATGGTAAATTTTTAAAGCTCGGTTTCGCTCTAGAATACTTACGGCTGCGCCTTCCTGGATACACTCTTTGAGTTCTTTTGAAAGCTTAGATAACTCAACCCACTCTTTTTCATAAAGCGACTCTATCCAACTAATTCTTGCTACACCATTCCCGTCTCTACTTAAAATATTTACCAATAAATTAAGCTGGGCACTGCTCATCAATATTTGCTCTTGAACAGAGGTTTTGAAGAAATCACGAACAGTATTAAAAAGCTGAGTGATTTCACTACCTGAAGCATTTTTTATTTGGCCGTCGATATTATCGATAGTTTTAGCTAGTTTTTTATTATTTTTAGCGGCATCAGAACAAAGGCGATCGAGGCATGAAATGAATTTTGATTTTTCTACTTGATTAACAATTGATAAAACTTGATTGAGTTTCATATTAGAGTCCTTTCTCATTACGTTTCTATTAAAGTAACAGTAAATAAATATTAGAACAAATAATTGTTCATTTATCATTCATCTTGCGTTGGTTTGAAACTTGTAAAGCCTAAATTCGTAAACACCAATCTACCAACACACTCCAACTCCCCATGATCACACCTGGAACTTAGTTAATGATGAGTAATTTACAGCATGGATGCTGTAAAAAGCGTAGCTTGGCCATGGATGGCCTATCTACGCTGGTTACGTTCACATCATTAACGTAAGTTGAAGATACAGTGTGATCTCCGGGGCGCCGTGGGATTCCAAAGGGTGGACGGCGCTTTATCTTGGTAAAGAACACCCTTTGGTTGCCGCCAGTAATCTGGCAAAAACCTCGAATAGAGGTTATTAAATCCCTAAAGCTCTCACGCAAAATAGCTATATAAAAAGCTTCGCCTTTAACGCCAGCAAGCTGCACGTCTACACGTTAAAACGCGATATAAAATCGCGACTACAAAACCACTTGTTTAAAGCGTGCGAAGGTTCGCATACTTTCATCTGCAATCATTACTCCATAATCTGGGTTTTGAGCAATTAGCTCATATTGCCCATTAGGTAATTTATTAACTTTGCGCAGTAAATACTGCCCGTCTCCGCTTATATCGTCTCGCTCTATCGCGACAATTTGGCCGCGTAGCGATCCTGCTTTATCGGAGGTTATAAGCTCGAGTAGCAGTAAATCACCATCAAGTATTGGGTGTTTACCACCATTCATAGAGTTGCCCGATGCGCGTGCTAAAAAATGCACGTTTGGATCAAGCTTGCCTGCGCCAATTGGCGCGTCCATCAATTCCATATCGCTGCTATCGCCAGTTTTGAAATGCCCACAGGCAATTTTAATATTAGGGAAATAAGGTAGCTTTAATGCTTCATCAACTGATTTTAAACTAATGGCAGGTTCAGCGACTTGATTTAGCTCAGGCTGTGGTGCATTTGGAAACGTAAACAATTCTGCGGTGGGTTTTGCTTGTTCGAAATGGTCTTTATTGGCAATCCATAATTTAGCGCTGTTTGCTTGCGCTACTTGGTAAGCCCAATTGCTTACAGCGAGAGATTTATCGGCATCGCAATGAAAATAGGCACTTAGCTCATTACTAATAGTTTGGCTATTAACGACCAAATTTTGGTTTTGCCAGCGTTCACGGTGCTGCTGTGCGGCTAAAAAGTCGCGTTTGTTGTTATTACATGTGCGGTGCGCGGCCACAAAATTATGGCCAAGATCGTTTGCATAGCGGGCAAACGGTATAAAGTGATCAACCTCAACATCGTTTTTCATTGGCTTTTGGCAATAAAAACAGGTGTTTGATTGCAGCTCTACTAAAACAGGCTTTGCCTTGGTAAGTGCATTACGGTCTACCCCAAATAAAAACTCTTGCAGCTGACTTTGCGGGCCAATAAGGGCTTGGTTGTGCTTTATGCTTTGAATTTTTTGAAGCCACGCATTTTTAGCTAAATAAATCACTAGGTCGTAAAAGCGTCTAAAGCAGCTAGCAATGCCTGCATTTAATGTAATAAATTGAGTGCTGTTTGTGTGCGGGTACAAAAAGCATTCTTCTTGTTTGGCGAGAATTTGTAAGCGCCAAAGCGGCCCTGATTTTAGTGTTGCCATAGCAGCATTAAACGTGGGCTTATAAAACGGGCTGTGCTTAAGCTGGCGAAAGTTACGTATGTTGTTTTGCTGGCATTCAAACAATACGCTAATTACTTTTGATTGCGCGCCTGTATTTTGCTTAAGTAAGGCGCTTTCGCCCGTGTGCTCTGACGAAAACGGCATTGCATGATGCCAGTATAAGGTAATGAGTTTATCGGCAAGGGTTGGTAGCTCTATTACTAATTCACTTTGCTCAGATAACAGCGGTTGCTCTACGCATACATCGGCAATAGCGTGTAAAAGTGCAAACTTGTAGGTAGCGCTAAAATCGCCCTCAACCAACATGCGTTGAATATACGCAATAAAGTCGAGTTGTTGCTGCATTGCGCTAATCATAAAATGTGAGCAGCCTTTATTATGGCATTTAGCCACACTTCGCTTTCGCGCCCTGGGCGCTGATCAACACTTTGCCAGTGCTTAATTATGCTTAATTGCGTGTGTTGATTTAGCAAACTACTTAATAACTGCTCGGTTAAATCGGTAAATTCACGGCCATTATGTACACGCTCTTGCGTGCCATATTTAAACGATACATATAAAACGCCATTGGGTTTAAGCGCATTTTGCAGGTTTATAAACACCTGCGGTAACTCGGCCTTTGGCACATGTAACAAACTGGCGCAGCACCAAATACCGTCGTATTTATTAACACACTCAAGCTCTTGAAAGGTTTTAACCTCTACTGGTTGTTGTAAGTAATTACTGGCTAACTTTGCAAGCGCTGGGCTTGAATCAAAAGCCGACACACTAAACCCTTGGCTTTTAAAATAGGCGGCATCGCGAGCTGAGCCACAACCTGCATCTAGCACATGGCCATTTTGGGCAACATAAGGTAAAAACTCACGGTAAAGCGCCGACATATCAACATTAAGTGTTGAGTCGCTAAAGGTTTGTGCATTTTGGTTATAATAATTTAGTGTGGTATTGGGCACTGCTTATACCGCTCCTTGGCTTTTGCGAGTTTGCAACGTTAATGCTGCATTCATGTTTGTTTAATCTACAGGAACAAGCCGATAAATTAAAGAACTTATAAGTAGGTTTTTTTAGCTTAATACGCTGTTTGTATTGAATTTAGCAATAATTATCTCCTTAAAGCCTTAACCCTCACCTTTTTAGATACATTTTTTTACAACTTTAATGATTCCTTCACCATTATATTATTTTGCTAGGTTATACTGTTTTAATAACGTACAAAAAAAGCTTACCTCAGAGACTTAATGAATAAATTAATAACCTTATTATTGTGTGTGTTGTTTAGTACCTCTTGGGGTGTGTTTGCCTGCGAAAGAACGCTTAGCGTTGGCGCGCATGATGCTTTTTGGCCGCCGTATGTAATGGGCATTAGCGGCCAGTTACAGGGTAAAGAGGTGGATGCGTTAACTATTATTTTTAAAGACTCGCCTTTTTGTTTTGAAATAAAAATGCTGCCTAATTCTAAACGGGCTTTTACCGAGCTGCGCCATGGCCGAATAGACATAGGCTGGGCGGCAAGTTACACCAGTGAGCGCGCTAAATATGCTCATTTTACAAAGGCCTACCGCACCGAGGTAATGCGTTTATACGAAAACAAAAACAATCAGCATACGGTTAAAAACTTGGCTGATATTTTTAACCAAGGTTTAACCATAGGCGCTAACTTTGGTAGTTATTATGGCGAAGAGTTTGAGCAGTATAAAAAAAGCCATAAAAAACAAATAGAATACACCAGCGCAACCAGTAAGCGCTTTGAAATGCTTAATAAGCAGCGTATAGATTACGCAATAGAAGACGAGCTAGTAGGCAATTATTTAAGTAAGCGTGGTAACAGCTTAATGAAAGCGCCAACTATACCCGCTATTAATAAAGACCAAATACACTTAATGCTAAGCAAAAGAACAGTTACGCCTGATGAGGTTAAAATTATTAACGTGCATATAGATAAAAATAAAGCGGCCCTTAAGGCGCTGTTTGAATGAATGTTTTGAGCTGTACACGTGTATTTTTATTGGTGTGGGTAACGTGTTTGGGGTTATTTAGCGTTAAAGCCCAAGCATGCGATAAAACAATTAATGTAGGCACCAACGAGCGCTACTGGCCGCCGTATGTGGTACTAAAAAACAATACGTTAACGGGTGTTGAAATAGATATAATTAAAACCATTTTTAAAGACTCCCCTTTTTGTATAAATTTCACGTTATTACCTAACTCCTTACGCGCCTTAGAAGAGCTAAAACACGGCCGTGTAGATTTAATGTTTGCAGCAAGCAAAACCCGTGAGCGCCAAGCTTACGCCCACTTTAGTTTGCCTTATCGCGAAGAAGTAATGTTGTTGTATAAACATGCTGGCTCGGCAAATATTAGTTCGTTAGAGCAGTTATTTAAAAAAGGCTTAACAGCCGGCGTTAATCGCGGCAGCTTTTTAGGGCACACGTTTAAAACGTTAAGCGATAAATATAACAAGCAAATAGTACTTACCAGCGATGCCGATAAACGCTTTGCTTTATTAAATAAAAAGCGGGTAGATTTTGTAGTAGACGATTCGTTAGTGGCGCACCATTTTGCTAATAAATACACGGCTATTTTACCCGTTGAGCAAGTAGCGCCTATTAACGTAAATAATGTGCATTTTATGATGAGCAAAAAAACGATTACTTTAGAAGAAGTTAACACTATTAATGCGCATATTGTAAAAAATAAAGCGGCGCTTAAGGCGTTATTTAAGTAATAATACCAACCCACATTAATACTTAATCATTTTCAGGGGCTAAATGTGTCGCTATCTGCGTTAAAAAATTCTCATTTAGAACAACTAAATAGCGAATTTTTTGCCTTGCTATCAACACGTTTATCCATCCTCAAAATAGATCACTTAATTATGCGGATTGGTATAAAGGGGCGTTTTATGAAAATGTTACTGTTAGCGTTTATATTTTTGGTGGCGCAATTTAATGTACTGGCATGCACTAAAACATTAAAAATGGGCACCAACGAAACCAACTGGGCGCCCTATTTAATTAAACAAGGCAACGCCTTTGTAGGCGCAGAGGTAGATACGGTTAACGCTGTTTTTAACGATTCGCCTTTTTGTATTGAGTGGGTTTATTTTCCGAGCTTATCGCGGGTTCAGCAAGAGCTAAAAACAGGCCATATTGATATTACCTTTGCGGCAAGTTATACAAAAGAGCGCGCCGAGTACTCTTATTTTACTGATGTTTATCGCGATGAAGTTATGCTGCTTTATAAGCATAAAAACGCCAAAGATGTAATTAATTTGACGGCGCTTTTTGAACAAGGCTTTATTGTTGGCGTTAACAGAGGCAGCTTTTTTGGCGCTGAATTTGAAAAAATAAGAAAACACTACCCCAACCAAATAGTACTTACCGCAGATGCAAATACGCGCTTTGGTATGCTTAACAAAAAACGAGTTGATTACGTGATTGACGACTCTGTTGTCGCAAAATATTTTGCTAAGCGCTACAGCACCATTTTGCCGGTAAAAACGGCGCCAGCTATTAATGTTAATGGCGTACATTTTATGATGAGTAAACAGTCGGTCACGCTTGACGAAGTAGCTGTAATTAATGGCCTTATTAAAAATAATAAAGCGGCCATAGAGCGCATTTATAAACCCTATTAACCTACGGCTTTACACTTATATAGATTCATAACCTAACGTGCTGCCATTTTAGGTATGTATCTTTTACCTTTCATTACCATGGGGGGATCTGTATAATTCGCCAGCTAATTTACCCTATTGCTTGGTCTTGTTTGTGGCGTTTTGCTGCAGTTGGCCCCTGTCAGTACTCATTCTAGGACTAACTTTTTGATCTCCACCGCAAATATTACGATGCAGTTTGGCGCAGAGCCGTTATTTGAAAACATTTCAGCTAAATTTGGTAACGGTAACCGTTACGGTTTAATTGGCGCTAACGGCTGTGGTAAGTCGACCTTCATGAAAATTTTAAGCGGTGCGCTTGTGCCAAGTGCGGGTAATGTGTCGATTACGCCAGGGCTTAAAGTAGGTAACCTAAGCCAAGACCAGTTTGCGTTTGAACAATACAGCGTTGTAGATGCCGTAATTATGGGCGACGTAGAGCTTTGGAAAGTAAAGCAAGAGCGCGACCGTATTTACTCATTACCCGAAATGAGCGAAGAAGACGGCATGAAAGTAGCCAACCTTGAAAGCGTTTTTGCCGAAATGGACGGTTACACAGCCGAAAGCCGCGCTGAAGAAATACTATTAGAAGCGGGTATCGATAAAGAGTTTCATTATGGGTTAATGGCAAACGTTGCCCCAGGTTGGAAATTACGTGTGCTTTTAGCGCAGGCGCTGTTTGCAAACCCAGACATACTGCTACTTGATGAGCCAACCAATAACTTGGATATTCATACCATTACGTGGCTAGCTAATGAGCTTAATAAACGTAAATGCACCATGATTATTATTTCGCATGACCGCCACTTTTTAAATTCGGTATGTACTCACATGGCCGACATTGATTACGGTGAGCTGCGTATTTACCCAGGTAACTACGAAAAGTTTTTAGAAGCGGCGGGCTTACAGCGCGAGCAATTATTAGCCGAAAACGCTAAAAAGAGCGCCGAGATTGACGAGCTTCAAGACTTTGTTAACCGTTTTGGTGCTAACGCGTCTAAAGCTAAACAAGCCAGTTCGCGTGCTAAAAAAATGGATAAAATTAAGCTTGATGAAGTAAAAGCGTCAAGCCGTATGAGCCCATCATTAAGTTTTGACGAAGGCAAAAAAATGTACCGCCAAGCGCTTGAAGTTAATAAACTTGGCCACGGTTTTGATGGCGAAACATTATTTAGCGGCGGCGACTTTTTACTAGAAGCTGGCGCGAAGCTTGCGGTTATTGGCGAAAACGGTGTGGGTAAAACCACCTTTTTACGCTGTTTAGTAAACGAGCTTAAAAGTAATGAAGGCGAAATTAAGTGGTCAGAAAACGCTAGCTTTGGCTACTGCCCGCAAGACAGCACAAAAGATTTTGATAACGATTTAACGTTATTTGATTGGATGTCGCAATGGCGAACAGCCAAGCATAACGATTTAATGGTACGCGGCATGTTAGGGCGTTTGTTGTTTACCGCCGACGATTCAAACAAAAAAGCGCGTAACTGTTCTGGTGGTGAAAAAAACCGTTTGTTGTTTGGTAAGCTAATGATGCAAGACGTAAACGTACTTGTAATGGACGAGCCAACCAACCACATGGATATGGAAGCCATTGAAGCGCTAAACAATGCACTTAAAGATTTTGCGGGTACGCTTATTTTTGTAAGCCACGACCGCGAGTTTGTATCGTCTTTAGCAACACGTATTATTGATATTAAGGACAAGCAGGTCATTGATTTTCAAGGTACGTTTGACGAATACCTAGCAAGTATAGAAGAGAAAAAAATCGCTTAAGTTGTAGCAGCGATTTTATATCGCGTCTGTTTTAGGTATAAGTTTTTAGGTTTAAGCTTTTAGGTTTCAAAAACTAAAAATAAAGCCTAAACTATTTTAAAAAGGTGCTGTTTAGCGCCTTTTTTTATGGGTGTATGAATATGCGGGCGCGCATTGTTTTAGCCATAATAAGCTAAACCCTGCTCTGTAGACGCACAGCTTGCTGGCGTTTTAAAAGCAACGCTTTTACCTAAGTGTAACCACCTTTTCCAAAGCCATGAGAAGCTACGTTTCTAACGTGAGCAAGCTCAACGTCTACAAGTCAAACTAACGCCGGAGCTAACCTCTACCTTGTAGACGCACAGCTTGCTGGCGTTTAAAAGCAACGCTTTTACCTAAGTGTTACCACCTTTGCTAAGGCCATGAGAAGCTGCGCTTCTAACGTGAGCAAGCTCAACGACTACAAGTCAAACTAACGCCGGAGCTAAGCCCAATCCTGTAGACGCACAGCTTGCTGGCGTCTTAAAAGCAACGCTTTTACCTAAGTGTAACAACCTTTGCTAAAGCCATGAGAAGCTGCGCTTCTAACGTGAGCAAGCTCAACGTCTACAAGTCAAATTAACGCCGGAGCTAAGCCCAATCCTGTAGACGCACAGCTTGCTGGCGTTTAAAAGCAACGCTTTTACCTAAGTGTTACCATCTTTGCTAAGGCCATGAGAAGCTGCGCTTCTAACGTGAGCAAGCTCAACGACTACAAGTCAAACTAACGCCGGAGCT
>NZ_JALNTJ010000002.1:0-238 GCF_023161885.1 Pseudoalteromonas sp. 2CM37A | reverse complement strand
AACAACCTTTGCTAAAGCCATGAGAAGCTGCGCTTCTAACGTGAGCAAGCTCAACGTCTACAAGTCAAATTAACGCCAGAGCTAAGCCCAATCCTGTAGACGCGCAGCTTGTTGGCGTTTAAAAGCAGCGCTTTTACATAAGTGTAACCACCTTTGCTAAGGCCATGAGAAGCTACGTTTCTAACGTGAGCAAGCTCAACGTCTACAAGTCAAACTAACGCCGGAGCTAACCTCTACC
>NZ_JALNTJ010000028.1:0-550 GCF_023161885.1 Pseudoalteromonas sp. 2CM37A | reverse complement strand
AGCTTTCACTAGACAGTTTCTAACTCAGAAAAATACGCTTCCTCAAACTTAGCTGGTGAAACACCGCCTGTGTGTGAGTGGCGTTTTTTTGGATTGTAGAACATTTCTATAAAATT
This sequence comes from Pseudoalteromonas sp. 2CM37A, assembly GCF_023161885.1. Classification (NCBI taxonomy): domain Bacteria; kingdom Pseudomonadati; phylum Pseudomonadota; class Gammaproteobacteria; order Alteromonadales; family Pseudoalteromonadaceae; genus Pseudoalteromonas; species Pseudoalteromonas sp. 2CM37A. The sequence continues at coordinate 434 of NZ_JALNTJ010000028.1, read as the reverse complement.
GAATATCTCAGCTTTCGCATCTTCCCTTGTCGAATATATCTTACGCTTAACTATTCGCTTTTTAATCGTCGCAAAAAAGCTTTCAGCAACTGCATTATCGTGACAATTCCCAGCTCGACTCATTGAGGGTACAAGGTTATGTTCTTTCATAAAGGCTAAGTAATCAGCGCTACCATACTGGCTTCCTTGATCACTATGTACCATTACGTCAGCTTTGGGTTGGCGCTGATAAACTGCCATGAGCAATGCTTTAATTACTAAGTGCTTGTCCATGTTTTTATCCATCGACCAGCCTACGATGCGCCTAGAGAATAAATCCATGACAGTTGCTACATACAAGAAGCCTTCATAGGTTCGCACATAAGTAATATCACTTACCCAAGTTTGATTCGGCGCAGGAGGATTAAACTGACGAGCTAGCAAGTTATCTGCAA
>NZ_JALNTJ010000027.1:0-581 GCF_023161885.1 Pseudoalteromonas sp. 2CM37A | reverse complement strand
ATTTGTACCAAAACGTTATATCACTGGCGAAGCCAGTTATCAGAGAAACCCAAACAAACCAAATCATCAGATGAACAACTAAGGATCGCCAAACTTGAGGCCGAGCTAAAACGTGTCACGGAGGAACGCGACATTCTAAAAAAGGCCGCAAGGTACTTTGCCAGCAACCCCGAGTAAAGTACGCTTTTATTCGTGAGCATCAAAATGAGTTTTCTATTGTTGCGATGTGTAAACTATTTAAGCTACACCGCAGTGGCTTTTATGCGTGGTTAAAGAAGCCATTGAGTGACAGAGCAATCGAAGATAATCGTTTGCTTAAGCTTATTAGAGAGTTTTACGTTGCCAGTGGTGGCACTTACGGTAGTCCTTGGATACACGCAGATTTACGTGAAGCTGGTGAAAAATGTAGTGTTAATCGCGTAGCTAAGATCATGCGCCAACATAAACTCAAAGCGCAAATAGGTTATAAACGTCGCCATATTAAAGGCGGTAAAACATCGCGCATTGCAGATAACTTGCTAGCTCGTCAGTTTAATCCTCCTGCGCCGAATCAAACTTGGGTAAGTGATATTACTTATGTG
>NZ_JALNTJ010000026.1:0-693 GCF_023161885.1 Pseudoalteromonas sp. 2CM37A | reverse complement strand
AACGACACAACACCGACGATCTCCGGCACAAGTGATGCGCCACAAGGCAGTGAAGTCACAATTATTGTGACAGACAACGCCGGTGCAGCGCAAACCATTACCGCCACAGTGGGCGCAAGTGGTACATGGTCAGTGCCGGTTACAACAGCCCTTGCTGAGGGCAACTTTACCGTAAGTGCAAGCGTAAGCGATGCCGCGGGTAACACAGCGACCGCCACAGGTGCAGGGGAGGTTGATACCATTGCGCCAACACTTGATTTAACCAGCCCAGGTTCAAGTAACGATGCCACACCGACTCTAAGCGGCACCAGTGATGCGGTTGAAGGCACCGTGATCACCTTTACGGTTATCGATGATTTAGGGGCCGAGCAAACCTTTACCACCACCGTGGATGCGAGCGGCAACTTCTCAGTGGAAGTACCGACGTCACTTGCAGAAGGACCGTACAGCATTGAGGCCAGCATTAGCGATGATGCAGGTAACAGCATTGATATCAGCGGCAGCGGTAACATCGATACCACCGCGCCAAGTGTGAGTGTGGATGCACCAGCGCTCACCAACGACAGCTCGCCAATAGTTACGGGCACCAGTGATGCACCAAACAGCACCGTCACGGTAACCTTTACCGATGCAGCCAATGCCGTACAAACTATTGATGTACAAACCGATGCCAATGGTAATTGGAGTGCCACC
>NZ_JALNTJ010000025.1:0-700 GCF_023161885.1 Pseudoalteromonas sp. 2CM37A | reverse complement strand
CTACGGCTACCCTAATCGGTTAACCTCGCTACAAAATATAAGTCGCTGACCCATTATACAAAAGGTACGCAGTCACCTAACAAGTAGGCTCCTACTGCTTGTACGTACACGGTTTCAGGTTCTATTTCACTCCCCTCACAGGGGTTCTTTTCGCCTTTCCCTCACGGTACTGGTTCACTATCGGTCAGTTGGGAGTATTTAGCCTTAGATGATGGTCCACCTATATTCAGTCAAAGTTTCACGTGCTCCGACCTACTCGATTTCACTTAAAATGTCTTTTCATGTACGGGACTATCACCCTGTATCGTGGCACTTTCCAGAGCCTTCCATTAACACATAATAAGCTTAAGGGCTGTTCCGATTTCGCTCGCCGCTACTATCGGAATCTCGGTTGATTTCTTTTCCTACGGGTACTTAGATGTTTCAGTTCTCCGCGTTCGCCTCGTTAACCTATGTATTCAGTTAACGATACCTGCAAGCAGGTGGGTTTCCCCATTCGGAAATCCTAGTCTCAAGCGCTTTTTACTAGCTTGACTAGGCTTATCGCAAGTTAATACGTCCTTCATCGCCTCCAACTGCCAAGGCATCCACCGTGTACGCTTAGTCACTTAACCATACAACCCAAACGGGTCTTTGTTATGTGACAGTTTAACTTCGCCAGAAGTTAATATTGAATACTAAAGTAGATACCAATTAATCA
>NZ_JALNTJ010000024.1:0-910 GCF_023161885.1 Pseudoalteromonas sp. 2CM37A | reverse complement strand
GCCGTACAAACTATTGATGTACAAACCGATGCCAATGGTAATTGGAGTGCCACCCCAGCGACTGATTTAGCCGAAGGTAACTACAGTGTCAGCGCGAGCATCACGGATGCAGCGGGCAACACGGGCACAGGGACAGACAGCGGTGAAGTGGATGTAACGCCACCAACCCTTGCCTTTACGCCAACCTTCGAGCTTGGTTTATTGGTTACCCTCAGTGGTACGTCTGACCTGCCAGCAGGCAGTGAAATCACCATCACCGAGCAACTTATTGGCGGAGGAGTGGGTGTAACTTACACCACTACCACCGATGCCAACGGTAATTGGTCTTTGGTGGGGCTTGATGTATCACTACTGGATGTAGGCTCTGTGATTGCCACAGCCACAGATGCAGCAGGGAACACACGCACAATCAGCTCAGATGACTTTGATAACACACCCCCTACACTCACGGTTGAGGTGGATGCACAAAGCAATAGCAACACGCCTATAATCAGCGGCACAAGTGACGCAGGCGAAGGCGCACAAGTGACGATTGTGGTGACCGACAGTGACGGTAACCCACAAACCATTACCGCCCTTGTTGATGCCAACGGCGAGTGGAGCGCCACCCCAGCGACACCACTCAGTGAAGGTGAAAGCACGATTGAAGTGAGCGTACGCGACAGCGTAGGCAACGAAACCACCGTGAGTGAAACCACGACTATCGACACGCAAGCGCCAACGCTTACGATACAAAATGTAGGCGATATAAACGACTTAACCCCGACATTACAAGGCACCAGTAACGAAATTGGCGGCACGGTCACACTCACCGTGACCGACAGTGATGGCGTTGTGCAAACCATTACCACCACCGTTGGTACGGATGGGCATTGGGATATTGAAGTGCCCAGTGCGCTGGCACAAGGCG
>NZ_JALNTJ010000023.1:1270-2498 GCF_023161885.1 Pseudoalteromonas sp. 2CM37A | reverse complement strand
TAGCTATTAACTTCTGTCGCTTGTTTCTGTCACAAAACGCGTTTGGCGTTGTATGGTTAAGCCTCACGGGTAATTAGTACAAGTTAGCTTAATGGCTCACACCACTTCCACATCTTGCCTATCAACGTTGTAGTCTTCAACGGCCCTTCAGAGACTTTAAAAGTCTAGTGAGAAATCATCTCGAGGCCTGCTTCGCGCTTAGATGCTTTCAGCGCTTATCAGTTCCGAACGTAGCTACCGGGCAATGCCATTGGCATGACAACCCGAACACCAGCGGTTCGTTCACTCCGGTCCTCTCGTACTAGGAGCAACCCCTCTCAATTCTCAAACGCCCACGGCAGATAGGGACCGAACTGTCTCACGACGTTCTAAACCCAGCTCGCGTACCACTTTAAATGGCGAACAGCCATACCCTTGGGACCGACTTCAGCCCCAGGATGTGATGAGCCGACATCGAGGTGCCAAACACCGCCGTCGATATGAACTCTTGGGCGGTATCAGCCTGTTATCCCCGGAGTACCTTTTATCCGTTGAGCGATGGCCCTTCCATTCAGAACCACCGGATCACTATGACCTACTTTCGTACCTGCTCGACGTGTCTGTCTCGCAGTTAAGCTGGCTTCTACCATTACACTAACCGTACGATGTCCGACCGTACTTAGCCAACCTTCGTGCTCCTCCGTTACTCTTTGGGAGGAGACCGCCCCAGTCAAACTACCCACCAGGCACTGTCCGTAACCCCGATTCAGGGGCCAACGTTAGAACATCAAAACTACAAGGGTGGTATTTCAAGGACGACTCCACAACAACTAGCGTCGCTGCTTCAAAGTCTCCCACCTATCCTACACATGTAGGTTCAATGTTCAGTGCCAAGCTGTAGTAAAGGTTCACGGGGTCTTTCCGTCTAGCCGCGGGTACACAGCATCTTCACTGCGATTTCAATTTCACTGAGTCTCGGGTGGAGACAGCGTGGCCATGGTTACACCATTCGTGCAGGTCGGAACTTACCCGACAAGGAATTTCGCTACCTTAGGACCGTTATAGTTACGGCCGCCGTTTACCGGGGCTTCGATCAAGAGCTTCGTCCGAAAACTAACCCCATCAATTAACCTTCCGGCACCGGGCAGGTGTCACACCGTATACGTCATCTTGCGATTTTGCACAGTGCTGTGTTTTTAATAAACAGTCCCAGCCACCTGGTCACTGCGGCTCCCGTCCGCTTAGAGAG
>NZ_JALNTJ010000023.1:0-1170 GCF_023161885.1 Pseudoalteromonas sp. 2CM37A | reverse complement strand
TCTCATCACAGATAGGAGCGTACCTTCTCCCGAAGTTACGGTACGATTTTGCCTAGTTCCTTCACCCGAGTTCTCTCAAGCGCCTTAGTATTCTCTACCTGACCACCTGTGTCGGTTTGGGGTACGATTCGGTATAATCTGAAGCTTAGAGGCTTTTCCTGGAAGTATGGCATCAGCAACTTCACACCCTTGGGTGCTCGTCTCGTGTCTCAGCCTAACAGCAACCCGGATTTACCTAAGTCACTAGCCTACTCACTTTCACATGGACAACCATCGCCATGCTTGCTTAGCCTTCTCCGTCCCCCCATCGCAATTATACCAAGTACGGAAATATTAATCCGTTTCCCATCGACTACGCCTTTCGGCCTCGCCTTAGGGGTCGACTTACCCTACCCTGATTAACATGGGATAGGAACCCTTGGTCTTCCGGCGTGCGGGTTTTTCACCCGCATTATCGTTACTCATGTCAGCATTCGCACTTCTGATACGTCCAGCATACCTCCCGGTACACCTTCAACCGCTTACAGAACGCTCCCCTACCACTCATCCTAAGATGAATCCGCAGCTTCGGTGCATAGTTTAGCCCCGTTACATCTTCCGCGCAGACCGACTCGACCAGTGAGCTATTACGCTTTCTTTAAAGGATGGCTGCTTCTAAGCCAACCTCCTGGCTGTCTGGGCCTTTCCACATCGTTTCCCACTTAACTATGACTTTGGGACCTTAGCTGGCGGTCTGGGTTGTTTCCCTCTTCACGACGGACGTTAGCACCCGCCGTGTGTCTCCCGGATATTACTTTACGGTATTCGGAGTTTGCAAAGGGTTGGTAAGTCGGGATGACCCCCTAGCCTTAACAGTGCTCTACCCCCGTAAGTATTCGTCCGAGGCTCTACCTAAATAGATTTCGGGGAGAACCAGCTATCTCCCGGTTTGATTAGCCTTTCACTCCTAGCCACAGGTCATCCCCTAACTTTTCAACGTTAGTGGGTTCGGTCCTCCAGTTGATGTTACTCAACCTTCAACCTGCCCATGGCTAGATCACCGGGTTTCGGGTCTATACCTTGCAACTATTCGCCCAGTTAAGACTCGGTTTCCCTACGGCTACCCTAATCGGTTAACCTCGCTACAAAATATAAGTCGCTGACCCATTATACAAAAGGTACGCAGTCACC
>NZ_JALNTJ010000022.1:0-4282 GCF_023161885.1 Pseudoalteromonas sp. 2CM37A | reverse complement strand
GCGGCACTAGCTCAGTTGGTAGAGCGCGACCTTGCCAAGGTCGAGGTCACGAGTTCGAGCCTCGTGTGCCGCTCCAAATTATTTGGAAGCGTTAAGGCGGAATGGCAGAGTGGCCATGCAGCGGATTGCAAATCCGTCCACCTCGGTTCGACTCCGGGTTCCGCCTCCATTTAATTACTCCACATGCTTTAAATAGCAAACTCGATGCCCGAGTGGTGGAATTGGTAGACACAAGGGATTTAAAATCCCTCGACTAACAAGTCGTGCCGGTTCAAGTCCGGCCTCGGGCACCACTTTTACTAAAGTCCTTTTAGTAAATTAAATACTCCCTATTTTTAAATAAACATCCATTTTTTATATAACAATCACTTTGTTTATGTTTTTGCCTATTCCTTAAAGATTAATAGCAATTGGCTTAATCAAGTGACTAATTTTGAGGCAGACAATCGTGCTTAAAGCAAAGCATACGTATTGTTACACGTTAGCGTTAGTTGATTAAACCTACATTACTTTTCCTATATCCCTTTGCTGCTGCCGTCTAAATCCAATTCAGTTCATCAATCAATTTTGCATACATGCGCGACTACCTGATGATATAAACTTGATAGCTAAAGGTGTAACTAATAGCGCTTGGTTATTATGCGCTGATATGTGCGCTCTATTTATTTAAAACAACGTGTTTTAGAGGTGTATTGCCAAAGCTAAACAGTTTGATAATTAAATACGGTCGTTAATGTATTAGCTGAAGTGTAGGTAAGGGAGGAAATAAAGTGCAAAGCAAAGCGACACAAAGCCGCTTTGCTAAAGTACATAATGCTATAACTTTGTTTGTGCCTTATAAATAGGGTATTCGCTCATTAAACCTTGAATAAGCGCCACGCACATTAAAATAAGCACAATTGAGAAAGGTAACGCAGTGGTTACTACTCCAGATTGCAGAGCCTGCAAGGCTTGAGAGCCACCTACCCACAGTAATACGGCGGCTATTGCCCCTTCAATCGATGCCCAAAATATACGTTGTGGTACCGGCGCATCAATTTTTCCGCCAGCGGTTATGCCATCTATTACAAGTGAGCCAGAATCAGAAGAGGTAATAAAAAACACTAAAACAAGCACAATTGAGATCACACTAATAAGGCCACTAAGCGGAAGCTGCTCATAAACCTGAAATAGCGTCACAGAGATATCGGTTAACCCGTTTTGCCCAAGTGGGCCTACTTTATCAATAATTTGTGAAATCGCTAAATTACCAAATACCCCCATCCACACTAAGCTTAATAGTGTTGGCAGGCCAATGACGACTAATAAAAATTCTCGCACGGTACGGCCTCTAGAAACGCGGGCAATAAACATTCCTACAAACGGCGACCACGATATCCACCATGCCCAGTAAAATACTGTCCAGGCATGCATCCAGTCTTCATCTTCACGGCCAAACGGATTACTAAGCGGAACCATATGTTCTACATATGCACCAAAAGTAAACCATATTGCTGTGATTGAGTCACTAAAAGTAAGCGATATTATGGCTACAAGTAAAATAAATGCACATATGAGATTGATGTTACTAAGTACTTTCACACCCCCTTCAATGCCTTTAATAACAGAAACAATAGCAATACAGGTAACGAGTGCTATAACTGTAATTTGAAAAGCGGTGCCGTAGTCAGTGCCCATTAAATAATTAATACCACTTGTTGCTTGCTGTGCCCCTAAACCAAGAGACGTTGCTAAACCAAAAAGCGTGGAAAGTACAGCAAGTATATCAATAACATGACCCAGCCAACCCCAAGCACGATCGCCAAATAAGGGATAAAACACGGAGCGTATAGATAACGGAAGGCCTTTATTGTAAGCAAAAAACGCTAAGCTAAGTGCAACAATGGCATAAATTGCCCAACCATGTAAGCCCCAGTGATACATGGTGGCGCCCATGGCTAAAGAGTGAGCTTCTGGGGTATTTGGCTCTGCGTTCATTGGCATTAAGTACCAATCAGTATAATAGGCAGCGGGCTCTGCAACACCCCAAAACAGTAAACCTATCCCCATTCCTGCGGCAAATAACATTGCCAGCCATGAGAGATAACCATGTTCAGGTTTTGCATCAACACCCCCTAAGCGAATTTTACCAAGAGGGGAGAGCGCAAGTGCAAAGCAAAATAATACGAAACCATTAGCAATCAACATGAAGTAGCTATCAAATTTATTGATAATGGCATCTTTAGTTGAGGTAAGTGCTTCCCTGACAGCTTCAGGGTCAAGCAATAAGGTAAGGGCAACAAATAGTATGACTAAAAATGCGCTTATTCCAAACACTGGGTTATGAACATCAAACCCCCATTTTTGTACGTTATCTTGACCTACCTGATAATCGGTAGTGTCAATACTGTATTTGTTCAATTGGTCATCCATCATGACTCCTTTATATTATAGATAACAAACTTCAATTTTATAGTACGTAAGTAAATCAAAAAGCGCCTATTACTGATATTTAATTATGGTATATATCTCTGAAATACATTAATAAATTTTTATATAGTTTGAAAGGCAAAAAAAAGCGAGCTAATGCTCGCTTAATAATTTTTTAATTTAGCGTTACTTCCACGCGTTTGGATCAACCTCTTTGGCAAGCTTAGGGTGCTTGTCTTTGTCAAACGTAGGTAATACACCTTGCTTGTTTTGCGCGTTGTAATCTTTTGATAACCACACAACAACGCCTGAAAGCATAAACAGTGCAACCACGTTTACAATAGCCATTAGGCCCATAGAAATGTCAGCAAGTGTCCAAATAATACCTAGTTCACCAATAGCACCAAACATAACCATACCTAATACAAGTAATCTAAATATAAACATTCCTTTAGTAGAGTTGTGCTCTAAAAACATTAGGTTTGTTTCGGCATATGAGTAATTCGCGACAATAGAGGTAAATGCAAAAAACAAAATGGCAATGGCAATAAAGTAAGTACCCCAGTCACCTACGTGCTCTTGTAGTGCGGCTTGCGTTAACTCTATTCCTAATACACCCGATTCAGGCACAAGTTGATTAGACAGTAAGATTAATGAGGCAGTGGCTGTACAGATCACAATAGTATCTATAAATACACCTAGCATTTGCACATACCCTTGCGAGGCTGGGTGCGGTGGATAAGGTGTTGCCGTTGCTGCGGCATTGGCTGCGCTACCCATACCGGCTTCGTTCGAAAACAAACCGCGCTTAATACCTTGGATCATAGCCTGCGTTACACCATAGCCAATTGCACCGGCGCCTGCTTGCTCTAAACCAAAAGCGCTTTTTATTATAAGTACAATAACATCAGGCAGGGCAGTAAAGTTAATCGCACATACATATATAGCAACTAGCAAATAGGCAAGCGCCATAAATGGAACAACCATTTCGGCAAAACGTGATATTGTTTTTAATCCACCAAAAATAATGATGCCAGAGCCAATTACAAGTGCAATGCCTACTATATACTTAGGTACATCAAACGCTACTTCAAATGCGGCAGCAATAGAGTTTGACTGTACAGCATTAAATACCAGGCCAAAGGCTAAAATTAAGCATAATGAAAACAAGACACCCATCCAGCGTTTGCCTAAACCTCGTTCCATATAATAAGCAGGGCCGCCTCTAAAGTTGCCATCAGCGTCTTTAGTTTTATAAGCTTGCGCTAACGTACTTTCTGCAAAGCTAGTTGCCATACCTATTAAAGCAATCAGCCACATCCAAAATATAGCGCCAGGGCCACCTAAATAAAGTGCCACGGCAACACCGGCCATATTACCTGTTCCAACACGCGCCGCTAAAGAAGTACAAAAAGCCTGAAAAGAAGAAATCTCATCTCCACCACATTTACGTGAGCCAAACATAACTTTAAACATATGAGGGAATTGTACGAATTGAATAAAGCCTAACCGAATGGTAAAAAAGACACCTGCTGCTATTAATAAGTAGACGAGAACTTGGCCCCAAAGTAAGGCACTTATACTATTTATTATATCTGTCATGAATACTACCTAAGTACATGAGTTGAAAAAGTGCTGGCAACTTACCATAACAAATCAAAAGAGTTTAGTTTTAAAAGCAAAAAAGCAGTCTTATCCACAGGCTTTTGTGGGTAACATGTGTTTTTAATGTGAGGTTCTTATGGGTATAAATTAAATGCAATTTTATTCAATAAAACGCTTGCGTAAAAATCCGTTCTCCCTATAATGCGACCCCACTGAGACGGCAGAGCGCAACGCATAGCGAGGCACGAGCTACTCAGTGAGTTGAGTA
>NZ_JALNTJ010000021.1:0-7409 GCF_023161885.1 Pseudoalteromonas sp. 2CM37A | reverse complement strand
GCGGTGTTTCACCAGCTAAGTTTGAGGAAGCGTATTTTTCTGAGTTAGAAACTGTCTAGTGAAAGCTGGGAAGTCCAAATTGACCGTTTGACAATTTATGGATTACAGTAAAAGATGGCGCAGCAACATGACTGTTCTGTGCAGATATAGTTAAAATACCTTTTAAAAAATTGCCCGAAATATTCATCTGTTAAGATGTATTTTCAACCTATAAGCGGCTTTTGGAGACGCCGCATTGAAGGCTAACAACTTATTATTTTATGCGGAAACTATTGTTATTTAAAATCAGAAACATAAACGCTTACCTGTAATTAATTTAGACAATATGTAGTCGGTAAATATTTATATAAAATAAATATGAAAAGTTTTAATAGCTAAGGTGCTCTCTCTTCAACAAGCTGATTAAATAGAATAAAAGCTTCATCTAATATTATATCTGACGAAATAGGGTTTAATATTTTTGCCCATATTTCATCAGTCTCTCTTTTTACCGGATCTTTAAAATCTAATGGAACTTCTGACTTAAAGAGAGATGCTAACTTAGTATCATCTCCCTTATTTATTTTAGAAAAATCAGGAACCAAAAAGTTGGATAATGTACCTTGTTCAAGTTTTCTCATTCCTTCTTGAGGTGTAGCCAACAATTCAAGTTGTAATTGGCCAAAAATACTTAATAACCAAGATGCCATTAACTTTCGAGTCAACCTATCTTTAATCTTTACCTTGATGAAGTTTGTTGACACGATAGTGTTCGGTTCTTCTAAAATACATACACGAGCAAACTTCCTAGTTGCTCTAGGGATTAAAACCTCACTACAAGCTGAAATCTTTTGATTGCTCTTCAAATCTTTTACTATTTGAGGAATAGGTTTGGACGCTTTAACTTGTTTACCTGCTGCCCTTGCTTCATTAGATAAAACATCTAAATATTTAGAAATAATAGTATTAAGTATTGCGTTGTCCGGAGTTCCATTCTCATATGCGGTTATAGTTGGAAATATTGCAATATCAGTAAGAGTATTAGAATCACAAATATTAGGCACATCTTTAGATGTATTAAGTCCATAACATTGCCAATTTTTTGGAATTAACCCTAACACTGGTTTCATAGCATCATCAGTTTGTGATATCGATGCTAATCTGGCATTTCCTTTACTTCCAAGTGTTCCTCGACTAATTATTTTTTTAACATCACTAGGATCTTCGCTAAATAAAGGAAGATATGTGAAATTTTTGTAGTTCTTTTCTATAAAACTAGCAGCCGCTATCCCTGCTCCTAGTAATCTACGCCAACCAGGTTTAGATTGCTTTGTAAAAACAGCACGATTTATTTGTGAAAAATTAACACCTCTAACTGAGTTATTTCTAGGATCATTGAGCCCAGAAATTAATTTGTTGATATCAACATTTGCAACACTTGATTTTATCTCAACAAGTTTAACATCGTCAGTAGGTGAGTTTTTTCTACCAACAACTAGTACCGTTTCTTTCATTACTTCAGAAAATAATCCTTCCATCGGGTAAGTGACTATGTGTGTTAGTCCAAAATCTTTGATTAGGAATTTTCTAAAGTTCTCTACTTCTTTACTTTGTCTTGTTAAATGTTGAATAGGGAGAATACAAGCAATAACAGTTTCGTTTTTAACTTGATTAAAAACCAATTCCAAAAAAACGGCCTCTAAAGCAATTTGACCTTCGTTCAATATTGACGCTTTACCTGTTAGAGTTCTAATTTTTGAGGCTAACGCTTGTTTTTTCTCACTACTTTCGATACCCGATAAATAGGGAGGGTTCATTAATACAACCTTTACTCGCTCACAGTCCTTGACCTCAATCTCTGAAATATTACTTATAGATACTAGTGGCCTATTAGTCCTGGAAATAGAATTAATAAAAGACATACCTAATCTTAATGTCAAAGGTTGCTTAAATCGTTCCTTGATTTCATTTGCCCAAATTTGGTTTGGTAAAACATTATTAAAACTTGGCTCTATCGAAGTAAGTAACCTACCACTACCCGCACATGGATCCCATATTATTTCATCTGCTTTCAATTGGCCGCCTAATGAGTCTTTAGCTACAACAGACAAAAGTCTAGCGAGTTCAGGATCTGTTTCTACTATGCCTTTCTCATGAGGTTTTAAAATTGAGTTAACGAGTTCAGCAATATCTTCACCGAAAGAACTCGCTTTACCCGCATTATATGCTTCCTCTAATACTTCTGAATTAAAACATTTAGGATCATTAGGTGTTGGAACTGGGTTGGAAAAAATTTGCTTAAAATCTAAGTTAGCCCCAGCTACAATGATTTTATTTGGTGTGGACTTATATGTTTCCACCGTTACAGGCCAGCCTAATTTTTTAATGGTATTTTTAAGAAATACCGAGTTTTCAGACATGCCAATTATATATTCAAAAGTTGCTGGTACGAAAAACTCATGCCAATCAGTAATATTATTAATTCTATTTTCTAATTCAATTCTTATATTGGTTAGTTTATCTAGGTATTCACCGTTATCATTAACAACTATTTCGATTACTTCAGTTAAAGTAATTATAAGTTTGTTGAAAAAAACTTTGTTGGAGTCAGTTATAAAACTTCCAACATTTTCATTTTTCAAGAACACTTGCTGGGTATGTGTTTCTTTTCTCGAGTCGCTATCTTTAAACACTTCAAACAACTCTAAATTACTTGAACAATAGTATTTAGAAGACATTGTGCCGCCTAAATTATTATAATAATCTCTAGCTTGTCTTCTTCCTGAAGAGCGAGTTGACATTGTAGTACGTTTTATTTCAAATGGAATTAGAACTTTTTTGGATAGCTTATTGATTATCACAAAATCAACTATGCCTGATGATGTTGTAAAATGATGAAGAACCTCGTATTCAGTATCGAGATTTAAAATCTTTAATGCATATTCTGTGGCTTCTTTAAAATAGGGATGAAAAACTCGAACTTCATCACTTGTTGTTTTAGGTAAAGGGTAGCTAGGATTGGAATTCATTAAAATACTTCCTTATAACTGAGTTAGCTTGGTCAACTACTTTCGCCTTTTCCTCTTTATTTATCAATAATTTATTTGCGACTTTTACAATGAAATCCACATCAGAAGGCTTTAGTTTATTCCAGTTGGGTAATTTTGCGTTTTTATATTCAAATAATTGGAGTTTAATTAGACCACTTCCCTGACTCCTACCTTCATTTAATATTTTATTAATGAATAAATCGCTGTTTAATAGTAGCCACGCTGCTTCAACTGGAAAGTTATGCTTTGGAGTTGAAGCATAAAAGTTATCAGATACATTAATATTATTTTTGTTTATTAAATGTCTGGGATTGTTTCTAATGTAATAATTAAAAATAATTGGAGCATTAACGTTATTATTTGTTAATCGACATTGTTCCTTTCCATTTATTTTAGCTTTGTTTTTAATCCATTTAATAAAACTTTCAGGCATTTGGTGATTTTTTTTAAATATATATGCTCTTTTATCAGGAAGCACAACATAGCCTTTAAGGTGCCCTTGTTTTATGAAGAAAGGGCTTGAAAGATAATAATAAGGATCTTCTTTTTTTGCTAAAAAGATATCTCTTTTAATAAAGCATGTTCCACGCTTTGTATCTAGAAGTTCATCTAAGTTTACGAGGTTACTATTTTTATCATTATCTAAGATTATATTTTCATTAATAACATCTCGTCTTTTCTTATAAATTAGAATATTTGCATCTACCAGAACTTCATCAAAAGGTGTTTTAATATGTTCAATACTAATTAACTCCGCATGCTTATTTAAAAGCTTAAGTGTTTTCTTTCCATATGCGGTTTCTTTTATTGCATCATAGACAATTGCACACATTACACCGCCGACTTTAAGGTCATTTAGTGTTTTCAAAAGAAAATAACAAAATAAATTTGATCGCTTATCAATTTTTACAGCGTATTTTTTTTCCAAAAAAGTGACATATTTATTTTTATTTTTTAATTCTTCATGTCGTAAATATGGAGGGTTTAATATTGCTCCATCAAATAAGCTTGTTAACGAATCATCCAATAAATAGTCTTCATTTTTTATCGAAGACTTTATTCTAAGTTCTGAATTAATTTTTGCTGTTAATTCGGAAAAACGCTGATCTATATCAAAACACGTAATAGAAAAGTTTTGATTTGTATTATTAGCTAATGCTTTCGAAAAAGTACCTGGGCCACACGCAGGATCGATTATATTGGCATCTTTGGTTAGATGTTTCAAAAGACTTCTAGACATTTGGTTTGCAAGATTATTTGGAGTCCAAACTTGACCTAGTTTGGGTTCTCTTTTTAGGTCGCTCAACATTATTTTAAGCAACCTTTTACAGCTTCAGCAACAGCTCTTGCCATTAATGGAGGTACAGCATTTCCTATTTGCATATGCAGTGATCTTTGACTGCGATAAATAGGCGTAAAATCATCTGGGAATGATTGTAACCGCATGGCTTCCCTGACAGTAATTAACCTTTGCTCTGAGTGATGGTAATTAGCTCCTACATTTGGCCTATTGAAGTACGTGTTTATGGTATAAGCAGGCTTTTCAGAATGAAGCCTTCCATATGTAGTTGTTCTCCCTCCTGTTTGTTTAAACTTTAAAATCCTAGTCGTAGATACGGAATCTGGAATATTCATATAATTTCCGCCAGGCGGGATATGCTTAACGAACTCTCGGTCCTTTTCTGACATAGTAGGCATTGATTGTAAGCTAACTAGCTCACCTGCTTTATTTCTCATTAAGTCAGAGTATGAAGAATGAGGCGATGATTTATATTGGATACATTTTTTACTCCCTTTGATTGTGGGAGAAGGAAGGTCATCCAGTGCTTCTGAGACGCTTATTTCTTTAGTGAATCTTTGATCATTTAGTATTTTTGCAAAATCCTTTAGTTTAGGGATAACTACATTGAAGTTTTCGTTTCTGTGTCCAATCAAAAATACTCGTTTTCTTTTCTGAGGTACAAAGTAATCCGTAGCTATTAACTTTTCTATTGTTACTTTATATCCTAACTCTTCAAACTGTTTTTTCAGATGTTCTGGTAATCGTTCACCATTGATTTTTGATGCTGTTAGTCCTGCTACATTTTCCATAACAAATACTTTAGGCATAACTTTTTGTATCACTTCCAAATAGGCAAAAACTAATTGGCCTCTAGGATCATCTTGAATTCTTTTGCCAACTAAAGAAAAAGACTGACATGGAGGCCCTCCGACAATGACATCTACGGCAGGCACTTCATCAATAATATCCCAAATATCTCTAACTACAGGTTTATGCCCTATAAGTTTTTCATAAGAAAAAGCAGCATCCTCACTCAATTCATTAGCCCATACAATATTGTAACCAGCTTGCGAGAAACCAAAATCTAATCCGCCACACCCAGAAAAGAGACCGGCCACTGTTATTTTCGTCATTTATTGAACCCTACTAAAAAGCAAATCACTTACTTTTAGCTAAATAATTTCACTGTTAATTTGGACAGTCGTTATTGGAACAAATATTCGTAAACATTTCACTAATTAATTATGATTAGTACAGTTATTTACAGAACTTAAGTAAGAGCCTTTTTGCCATTCTGGCAAATGGTAATTTTTGGCTTTGTACTGGTGTTTGTATGACCTAAAGCTTAGCTAAGAGCTTTAGCTATTTGAAATGTTGTATTTAACTGTAATTTTATCTAAATGTGATAGCTTTAGCTCTTTTTAGATAATAGGGAGCTTTAGCTAACTCGTTTCAGCTTTAGGTTATGCCTTTTCTACCTTCCATGAATAATGCCTTGTGATTATGGCTTTACCAGCGAACCACAAGCCTTTTACTTTGAGAGTGAGTTCACCATCGTAATAGCTTTGTAAGCACTCCCCAGTTTCCTCAGCGATGTTTAAGTCGTAATGTAACCTGATAGGTCTATCTTTTAGCTTTTTGTGTAAACCGCCCATAGCGAGTATATAGCCTTTCCAATCGCTATTATCCGCAGCAAAGCGAGCTTGTTCCAATAGGCTATCTTTTTTATCCTTAAACATTGAGCATAAACGTCTTAATTCGCGCCAAACTGATACGCTAGCACCGCCAATTTGTTGAAACTGGCGAATACACCAACACGATACCCACGCGTCAATACGTTGCGCTACAAGTAGTGAATCGTTACCAAACTTATCTTCGCCTACACCTTCACCATCTATATTTTTCGCTATGTATTTTAGAATGTAGCCAGTTGCAGAGCCTTTGTTCAATCCATTAATATTTGCTCAAGAGGATTTGAGCCTAACAGAAAGAGCATATCTAGATGGCTTTGAAGATGGGTTAAAGTCACTTGTTTTTGATGATGAGGATATAAGCAATAAGCTTATTTTTAAATCGAAAATGCAATCAGGTCTGTCACTTTACTGCACCGACAATTTCAAAAAGTTAGTTAACGATAACAACCTGACAGGGCTAGTTTTTAATACCGACTTACTCACATGCTTCTAAACTATCTGGCAGTAATACTTGAGCAGGTTTAGCTGTACTAGCTCAAATTTGTGATGTTTTATGCTCTAATGGCATGTGTTATTAGAGCATAATATGTGTTATTTATAACCATTATTGCACTTGTTGAATACGTTCATATTCATCCATTACTAATAATTTTTCCATCTCATTACGGTTATTAATCATAGTTTCGAAATCGCTTTGAATATATTTTAAAGCGGCATGAGGATTTATTCGTTTAATTCTTTCAAATTGAACGGCTTCTTCCTCATCATAAGCAAGGATTGCGAGCGTAATTTTATTTCGGTTTATGCCATTTGAAAATAAACCATCGCTGTCTAAACGAATTAAAACTTTTTCTAAAACGTTTAACCATTGCTCCCATTGGTCATCTACTTGCTCACTAGAGGCTGTGTAGTCTATGTCATCAAACTCATAACAGGCTTCTTCTGTATCATTAAAATATTCAGAGTACATTTCAAGGGAGGGGAAATCAGAAACGTTCCATTTAGCTAATAAAAAATCATCGTCTTCGTTGTCGTATTGTTCTGCAAAGACTTTTTTTAAATCTGAAAAAATATTAAACATTGGCAGCAGGCTGTAGCTTCCTGTGAAGTAAAACCCAATAACATAAAGCTCGCAACCGTGGTCTTGAATAATTTTAGTGAATGCTAATTTTGATTCTCTATATAAGATATCTTCAAAGTTTTCGATTTTATTCATTAGAGTCTAATTCCTTTTAAAGCGATTATTCTTCCTTCTTTGCTTATATTAAACTTTATTTATAAATAAAAAGCGAGTAAATATAAACCTACTCGCTTTACAATTTTGACAGCTAAAAGCTAAAAGCTAAAAGCTAAAAGCTAAAAGCTAAAAGCTAAAAGCTAAAAGCTAAAAGCTAAAAGCTAAAA
>NZ_JALNTJ010000020.1:0-13544 GCF_023161885.1 Pseudoalteromonas sp. 2CM37A | reverse complement strand
CTTTCCTATTTTTTTGTCAACACTTAATTTTGTTAAACTTGAAAGTTTTTAAAACTAAGTTTTACTCAACTCACTGAGTAGCTCGTGCCTCGCTATGCGTTGCGCTCTGCCGTCTCAGTGGGGTCGCATTATAGGGAGATCCGAAAACAGATCAACCCTTTTTTAAAGAAAACTTGAAATAAATGACTGTTCGCTGAGTATTTGAGCTAAACGCTCAAAAACCCAACATAACTAGCACTTTATTAACATTTTAGGTGTATTAATTGGTTTATATAGAGGGTTTACTGAAATAACTTTATATACAAACTAGCACCCCACACGATCGTAAGGATCATTAATGAGAGTGTTACTGCTGCAGATCCCATATCTTTTGCACGCCCCGATAATACATGGCGCTCTGTACTTACGCGATCAGTGAGCGCTTCTATTGCTGAATTAAGTAATTCCACAATCAATATGATCAGTAATGTACTTACTAACAATGCCCAATGTAATACCGATGAAGCTAGCCAAAAAGAAATGGGTAGCAAAATAATGCTAAGTAGCAACTCTTGCCTAAAAGCCGCTTCTTCTATAAAGGCCGCTTTAAAACCAAGGTATGAACAATACGTTGCTTTAAATATACGCTTTATACCAAGGCCGTTAGGTTTAAATACATCTTTCATTATTAGCTCTATTTACTGTGGTCAAAATAAAGCCCCGCAATTGCGAGGCTTTTTTTAGTTAGGCAATACCGTATTGATCTCGGTATGCTTTAACTGATGCTAAATGCTCGTCCATTGTACCTTGGCTCTCAAGGTAGCTAATAAGATCAGCTAATTTTACAATAGAGATCACTTTGGTATTAAAGTCGCGCTCAACCTCTTGAATAGCTGAAAGCTCAGCTTTGCCTTTTTCTTGGCGATCAAGTGCTATTAGTACACCACTTAGGTCTGCGCCGTTATCGGCAATGATTTCCATTGATTCACGAATTGCAGTGCCTGCCGTGATCACATCATCCACCAGCATAATTTTGCCCGTTAATGCAGAACCTACTAATGTACCACCCTCACCATGTGCTTTTTTCTCTTTACGGTTAAAGCAATAAGGTACATCTTTATCATGGTGATCTGCCAGCGCTACTGCGGTAGTGGTTGCAATAGGAATACCTTTATAAGCTGGGCCAAATAAAACGTCGTATTCTATTGCGGCGTCTTCAAGAGCTGATGCATAAAAACGACCCAAACGTGCTAAATCACGTCCTGTGTTAAAAAGGCCAGCATTAAAAAAGTATGGGCTTGTACGACCTGATTTAAGGGTAAACTCGCCAAATTTTAAAACCTGCTTTTCTAAAGCAAATTCAATAAACTCTTTTTGATAATCTTTCATTTGGGTTCTCGCTTATGCTAACGCTTGTTTTTGAACGTCAATAATTTCACGGATTGAATGTTTAGCCAGTGTAAGTAGCTCATCTAATTCGTCGAACGAGAATGGTTCGCCCTCTGCGGTACCTTGCACCTCAATAATTTTACCTGTTTCAGTTAAAATTACGTTCATATCGGTTTCGGCTTCAGAATCTTCAAGGTACTCTAAATCACTAATTGGTTGGCCTTTATAAATACCTACCGAAATCGCAGCAATCATGTGCTTAAGTGGGTTTGAGTTGATCATTCCTTTAGCGCGCATGTGAGTAAGTGCATCAACTAAAGCCACGCATGCACCACTAATAGATGCAGTACGTGTTCCGCCATCAGCTTGAATCACATCACAATCAATTGTAATGGTGTTTTCGCCAAGCGCTTTTAAATCTACTGCAGCTCTTAATGCGCGAGCAATTAAGCGTTGAATTTCCATAGTACGACCGCCTTGCTTGCCACGTGCTGCTTCACGTGCGTTACGCGTATGCGTTGAGCGCGGTAGCATACCGTATTCAGCGTTGATCCAACCTTTACCTTGGCCTTTCATAAAACGTGGTACACCTGCTTCAACCGTAGCAGTACAAAGTACTTTGGTATTACCAAACTCAACAAGTACTGAGCCTTCAGCGTGTAATGTGTAATTACGTGTAAATGATACCGGTCTAATTTGGTTAGGTGTTCTTTCGCTTGGACGCATTGACGATCCCCTTAATTCTGAATTTGCGACATTATAAGTGCATGTGCAGGTAGATGCCATGCTGATTGTAAAATATTCAGCCTAATAAATTTTCTCTAGAGGTTAAGCAGTGTTACGGTATAATCATCGCAATATTGTATTAATAAATTTTAGGAACTTATCCATGATCCACAGTATGACTGCTTATGCGCGTCGCGAAATTAAAGGCGATTGGGGCACTGGCACCTGGGAAATTCGTTCAGTAAACCAGCGCTACCTTGAAACGTTTATTCGCGCACCAGAGCAATTTCGTGGCATGGAGCCGGTAATTCGTGAGCGTTTACGTAAAAATTTGCAACGCGGTAAAGTTGAAGTATTTTTAAAGTTTGTTGCAAATCCAGCACACGTGGGTGAGCTATCAATTAATGAGTCACTTGCTGAGCAACTAATAAATAGTGCTAAATGGGTGCAGCAACAAAGCAGTGGCGACATTAACCCAGTTGATATACTGCGCTGGCCTGGCGTAATGGAAGCACAGGAGCTCGATTTAGATACTGTTAATAAAGCACTTATAGCGGGCTTTGACCAAGTAGTTGAAGATTTTAAATCAGCCCGTGGCGATGAAGGCGCAAATTTAGAAGAAATGATTGCCACTCGCCTTGATGCCATACTTGAGCAAGTTACTGTAGTAGAAAGTCACTTACCAGAAATAGCAAAGTGGCAGCGTGAAAAGCTTAATCAAAAGCTTGAAGACTTAAAAACCGACATTGACGAATCTCGCCTTGAACAAGAGCTTATTTACCTTGC
Source organism: Pseudoalteromonas sp. 2CM37A (assembly GCF_023161885.1). Taxonomy (NCBI): domain Bacteria; kingdom Pseudomonadati; phylum Pseudomonadota; class Gammaproteobacteria; order Alteromonadales; family Pseudoalteromonadaceae; genus Pseudoalteromonas; species Pseudoalteromonas sp. 2CM37A. Next base: position 10,664 of record NZ_JALNTJ010000020.1, on the reverse strand, counting down.
ACAAAAGCAAGATGTCGCCGAAGAACTCGACCGCTTAAAATCGCACGTAAAAGAAACTAAAAAAATTCTTAATAAAGGTGGCGCATGTGGTCGCCGTTTAGATTTTATGATGCAGGAGTTTAACCGCGAAGCAAACACCCTAGCCTCTAAGTCTATTAATAGTGATATTACTAATGCAGCTGTAGAGCTAAAAGTGCTCATTGAGCAGATGAGAGAGCAAATTCAAAATATTGAGTAATTGTACTTGTGTGCTACTTACTTGAGCACAATTAGTTAAATAAAGTACAATAGCGTAATTAAAGGCTTGGATTATTGATTTAGTCCAAGCCTGTTTATTTTAAGTAGAGAAAAACATGGCTCAAACTCGCGGAAACTTATTTATTTTATCGGCGCCTTCTGGTGCGGGTAAATCTAGCTTAATCACGGCGTTATTAAAAAAACATGCAGATATGAAAGTATCGGTCTCGCATACCACCCGAAGCCCTCGCCCTGGTGAAGAAAATGCGGTGCATTATCACTTTGTAAGCGCCGATGAATTTAAAGCATTAATTGCTAAAGATGATTTTTTTGAATGGGCGCAAGTATTCGATAATTACTACGGTACTTCAAAGCAGGCCATTGAGTCGCAGCTGAATGCCGGTATTGATGTATTTTTAGATATTGACTGGCAAGGCGCGCAGCAAGTGCGCGAAATTATGCCAAGCGTGCAAACAATTTTTATTTTGCCCCCTTCTAAAGCAGAGCTTGAGCAGCGCTTAAATAACCGAGGCCAAGATTCTGCCGAGGTCATCGCTGGGCGTATGGCCAAAGCGCAATCAGAAACATCGCACTACAATGAATATGATTATGTTGTGGTTAACGATGATTTTGAAACCGCCCTTAGCAATATTGAAACTATCGTGTTAGCGCAGCGCTTAACCTTAAAAGCCCAAGCTAGCCGTCATCACGATTTAATTACAAACTTACTTAAATAGCCATTTATGCCCTTTACAGGGAAAACTGGTAAAAATTAACCACTGGCTATTGGCGAAACAAGCTGCTTGCAGTAAACTACGCCTTTGCTTTTAAATTATTTTGGAGTGCTGAGATGGCTCGCGTAACAGTTGAAGATGCAGTAGATGCAATTGGTAATCGTTTTGACTTAATTTTAGTTGCGGCTCGTCGTGCCCGCCAAATTGCTGTTGGTGGTAAAGACCCACTGGTAGACGCTGAAAATGACAAACCAACCGTTATCGCTCTACGTGAAATCGAAAAAGGTTTAGTTGATAGTTCATCAATGGACGTTATTGACCGTGAAGAACAACAACACCAAGAAGCAGCTGAATTAGCTGCGGTTGCTGCTATTGTTGGCGGTAATCAATAATCAACCACCCGGTTTGATTTAGTCAACGGCTCAGTATTTCTACTCTAGCCGTTGGCAATCCCCTCTTTTCATCGTATATTCTATTACTTACCGTTACTTATTGCTTCACGAGAACATTGGAGTGTGAATGTATCTTTTTGAAGGTCTTAAAAAGAAAATATCTGAATACTTGCCTGCTGCTGAAGTAGAGCTAGTGCAAAAAGCCTACGTGGTAGCCCGAGAGGCTCACGAGGGGCAAACTCGCTCAAGCGGCGAGCCGTACATTACTCACCCTGTTGAAGTAACCCAAATTCTTGCTGGCATGCACCTTGACCATGAAACACTTATGGCCGCGCTAATGCATGACGTTATTGAAGATACCGATTTTAGCCAACAGGACTTAGCCGAAATATTTGGCGATACGGTTGCCGAACTTGTTGAAGGGGTAAGTAAGCTCGATAAGCTCAGCTTTAAAGACAAAAAAGAATTCCAAGCTGAAAACTACCGAAAAATGATCATGGCTATGACCCAAGACATTCGGGTTATTTTAATTAAACTGGCCGATCGTACTCACAATATGCGTACATTAGGTGCTCTACGCCCTGATAAGCGCCGTCGTATTGCCCGTGAAACACTTGAAATTTACGCACCTATTGCAAACCGTTTAGGTATTCACGATATTAAAAATGAGCTAGAAGATTTAGGTTTTCAGGCTTTATACCCTATGCGTCATCGCGCACTTAAATCTGAAGTGGCAAAAGCGCGAGGCAATCGCAAAGAAGTTATTTCTAACATTCAAACCGAAATAGAAGCACGTCTTGAAGAGTCTGGTATTAAGGCTACGGTTTCTGGGCGCGAAAAACACCTCTATAGCATTTATAAAAAAATGCTTAATAAAGAGCTGCTTTTTAATGAGGTAATGGATATTTACGCTTTTAGAATAAACGTAGATGCAATGGATACCTGTTATCGCGTGTTAGGTGTTGCACATAACCTGTATAAACCTATCGAAACGCGTTTTAAAGACTATATTGCCGTACCTAAAACAAATGGTTATCAGTCTTTGCATACGTCATTAGTAGGCCCACACGGTATTCCGGTAGAAATACAAGTGCGTACGCATGACATGGATCACATGGCCGATAAAGGGGTTGCTGCGCACTGGATGTATAAAAAAGCCGGTGATGGCGCGGGTAACACAGCTCAACAGCGTGCGCGTCAATGGATGCAAAGTTTGCTGGAGCTTCAGCAAAGTGCCGGCTCATCATTCGAATTTGTCGAGAACGTTAAAACCGAGCTGTTCCCAGAAGAAATATACGTATTTACCCCCGATGGCCGCATAGTAGAGCTGCCAATGGGCGCTACCGCGGTTGATTTTGCTTACGCGGTGCATACTGATGTAGGTAACACTTGTGTAGGTGCTAGAGTAAACCGTAAACCTTACCCACTAAGCAAAGCCTTAGATACTGGGCAAAGTGTTGAAATTATTACCAGCTCGGGTGCACACCCTAATGCAACCTGGTTAAACTTTATAGTTACAGGTAAAGCCCGTTTAGGGATAAGAAACTATCTTAAGAGCCAACACCAAGAAGAAGCATTGTTATTAGGTCGACGCTTACTCGATTCTGCCTTGGGTGAAAATAAGCTCGACAGCATTGCCGATGAAAACATAGCCCGCGTACTCGAAGAGCACGAACTATCTACAGTATTAGAATTACTGGTAGAAATAGGCGCAGGTAACTTAATGAGCGTGTTAATCGCTAAACGCTTATTGCAAGAAGAAAGCGACGACTTGTCAGATATTAGCAAACAAGCCAAAGCAACCATTATTGGTACCGAAGGCATGTTGGTTAATTATTCTAAGTGTTGCCGACCTGTACCAGGGGATGCCATCACTGCACATATTAGCCAAGGTAAAGGGCTTACCGTTCACCGCCAAGAATGTAAAAATATTCGCGGCTGGGAAAACGAACGCTCAAAATACCTGGTTGTAAAATGGGATGACAATCCAGAAAAAGAATATATAGCTGCGCTACGGGTGGAAATAATTAATCACCAAGGGGCTTTGGCTAAACTCACAAATGTTGTTGCTACAACCCAAGCCAACATTGTTGAGATCACTACCGACGAAAAAGAAAGTAATTTATATGTGATAGACTTGGGCGTTACCGTTAAAAACCGCGTCCACGTTGCTAATATTATGCGCCGCATTCGCGTGATGCCTGATGTGCAAAGAGTCTATCGTAAAAAGTAAAATAGGAAACTCATGAATAAAGCATTTATTTCTACCGAAAAAGCACCTGCTGCCATCGGCACTTATAGCCAAGCGGTTAAAGTAGGTACTGCCGTTTATTTATCTGGACAAATTCCACTTGTCCCAGAAACAATGGAAATGGTTTCAGAAGACTTTAGCGAGCAGACACATCAAGTATTTAAAAATATTACAGCGGTGTGCGAAGAAGCAGGTGGTAAAATCCAAGATCTTGTTAAAATTAATATCTACCTAACAGACTTATCAAACTTTGCCACTGTTAATGAAGTAATGAGCCAATATTTCAAGCAGCCTTATCCTGCCCGTGCAGCACTAGGTGTACGTGCTCTACCAAAAGGCGCACAAGTTGAAATTGACGGCATTATGGAACTTCCTTCAACTAATTAATAAATACAGAGCTATAAACCCCCTTTATAGCTCTATTTTTTACTGCTAGCCTTTGTTTATCGCCCTTTCTTGACTCACATGTAAATATCTAGCACTCTGTAATCATGCAATAAAATCAATCTTAACTTAAGTAGTAGAAAAGGATTAACTAGTGTTTAAGCTTGCCAATAATGGGAACGTATTACTTGATGTTAGTAAGCACGCTCCACCTAGCGCCGCTTTTATAATTGATGCACTCGAGAAATCGACGTTTTGCGAATGCAAAATTGACCACGAGGCTATTGATAATTTTTTTAAAGCGCAAAATAATGAGCCAACCTTGGTTGTAGCAAGTAAGCACGATGCATCGCTTGTGGTAACGTTAAGTGAAGATAAAATGCAAGCCATAGGTGAGCTAACCTTAGCTTATGGTGGTAAGGTACTTTCTTTAGAAGAGGGCAAAAAACAACTCATAAAAGCAGGGGTTGTACGTGGTTACAAACAAGCTTTTTTAGAGCAGCTTTTAGATAAACAATTTAACTTACCCCCAGGTACAGTGGCAAAAGGGATTCTAGCCAAAGGCCGCCTACCAGCAGAAGGCACAGCAACAAAATTTGTAGCTATGGTAGAAACCCTCAAAGATCGCCTAAAAGCACCAAAACTGAAGGAAGATGGCAGTGTTGATATGCGCGACTTTGGTAAACTAGCAAGCGTAGAGCCCGGCACTGTACTGATCCGCCAGCAACCTGCAACTCCCGGTAAAGAAGGATTCACTGTAGTAGGTGACATACTACCGGCTAAACCCGGCGAAAATAAAAAGTTAGTGGCAGGCGAAGGCGCCGAAATATCAAAAACAAATCCGCTCGAGCTTGTTTCTACAACAGCGGGAGTCCCCGTAGAAATACCTAACGGTATGCGAGTTGATGATATTTTTACCATCTCTGATGTAGATGTTAAAAGCGGCCATATTGATTTTGAAGGCAGTGTTATTGTGACTAAAAACATTGACCCAGGAATGCGAGTCACGGCAAAAGGCGACATTACTGTTTTTGGCACGGTCGAATCTGGCGAATTATCAGCCGGCGGAAACATCACTGTAAAGCAAGGCATTATTGGCCATCAAAAGCTCGAAGATAAAACTTTGTCTTGCTCTATTAAAAGTGAAGGTGATGTTCATGTATCTCACGCACAATACTGTTATATGCAAGGCAAAAACATTTTTATAGACCGCCAAGCTAGCCATTGTGCGATTAAAGCAAAACACTTATTACAAGTTGGCCAAACAGAGTTACCCAAAGGGAAAATTTTTGGTGGAGAGATTCTTGATGCAACCGTGTTAATTGCTGGCGAAATAGGCAATGAATCAGGCGCAAAAATGGCTATCAATTTAGCCGCATCCGGCGCTGAAATAACGGCCGACACAGATAACTGCTTTAAAGATTTAGCAAAAACCGATGAGCAGCTTGATACCCTTCAAGCAGCACTAGAAAAAGCAGATAAAGTAAAAGATATAGAAAAAAAGAATCTGCTCATTAAAAAAATTGGCGCAACACAGCAGCATTATTGCCAACAAGCAGAGCAGCTAGAGAAAAAGTTATCTAGCCTAGATCATGAACTCCACGACCTACTAAGCGATGCAAATCTCGTCGTTAATACATCATTACACTCAGGGGTAGAGATCCATATTTTTGATAAAGTATTAAAAACTACCCGCAACTACCCACCTTGCAATATAAACCTACAAAACAATAAAGTAGAAATAAACTTTAAAACACATTAGGGCGCATTTAGCGCCCTTTATAATTTACAGTAAGCCACTTACCGTATCGTGCGTTTGCTTTGGCCATACACCGACTTGGACTTGTCCAATATGCTGCTTTTGCAGTAATAACATTGCTAAGCGCGATTGCCCTATCCCGCCACCAATTGTTTGTGGGAAAGCCTCTTCTAGTAATGCTTTATGCCAATCGAATGCTAGGCGTTCTTCATCGCCTGTTATGCTCAATTGCGCTTTTAATACATCAGGGCTTACACGAATACCCATAGATGATATTTCAAAGGCATCTTCTAACACAGGGTTCCACACTAAAATATCGCCATTTAATCCTGTGTATCCGTCAATCGTTTGGGTAGACCAATCGTCGTAATCTGGAGCGCGTACATCATGGATTTTGCCATCACCTAATGCCCCCCCAATACCAATTAAAAACACCGCACCGTACTCTTGTGCAATGGCTTTTTCGCGTTGCTTTGCGCTAAATTCAGGGTACATTTTGCGTAATTGCTCACTGTGTATAAACGTGATTTCACTAGGTAAGAATGGGGCTATACCAAAGCTTTCACTTACAAACTGCTCTGTTTGCTTAATACCAGTATAAATAGCTTTAACAGTGTCTTGTAATGTAGAGAGCGTACGTTCAGTACGTTGGCAAATTACCTTTTCCCAATCCCATTGATCAACATAAACAGAATGTATTGGGCTTAATGAGTCTTCATCTGGGCGCAACGCTTTCATTTGTGTATAAATACCTTCACCTACAGAAAAGCCGTAAGTCGCTAGCGTTTTACGTTTCCATTTAGCAAGCGAATGAACAACTTCATAGCTGCTATCGGTAATTGCTTTTACGTTAACAGCAACTGCATTCTCGTGGCCGCTCAGGTTATCTTGTGTGCCATCACCTACTTTGGCCAAAATAGGAGCCTGAACTTCAACTAACCCTAGTTGCTGCTCTAATTGCTGTGAAAAAAACTGCTTAACTTTACTTATTTGCTGCTGTTGCTGCACATAGTGTGAACTCATAATAATTGGCCTCATTCCCAGTTATTGTTACTTGCTTATTAATGAGAAAACACCCTGTAGGCGCCTTCAATGAGGTTACTGTAACGATTTAAACTTTTAATTCAATAACCCATAATAAAAATAGCTTTAATATGTAAAATCGATTAATTTACACGGTATAAAAATGTAGATTCACTAATTTAAGTAAGCAAAAATAATGGAAAATTATCAAATCGATAATCTCGATAAACAGATACTTCACGCTCTAATGGCCAATGCCCGTACAGCCTACGCAGAATTAGCTAAACGGTTTGCTGTAAGTGCCGGCACAATTCACGTACGCGTAGAAAAAATGAAACAAGCGGGCATCATTACCGGCACCCAATTAAGCATTAGTACAAAGCAACTAGGTTACGATGTATGTTGCTTTATTGGTATTAACTTAAACAACGCTCGCGACTACCCAGAAACACTGATTAAACTAGAAGCATTAGAAGAAGTAGTTGAAGCTTATTACACCACGGGTAACTACAGCATTTTTATAAAGGTAATGGCCAAGTCTATCGACCATCTGCAAGACGTGCTCATTAATAAAATACAAGCTATAGAGGCTATTCAATCAACCGAGACCCTAATCTCTTTGCAAAATCCAATTAGCCGCACAGTAATGCCTTAATAGATAAAATTACGTATAATTATCAAAAAAGAGGATCACCATGCAGCAAAATCGCTACCAACGAATAAAAGACGTGCTCTCACGTCGCCAAACAGACCTAACAGTCTGCCTAGAAGACGTACATAAACATCATAATCTCTCAGCTATTGTAAGAAGTGCTGATGCAGTAGGTTGCCATCATGTGCATGCTGTATGGCCAGAAAACCAAAAATGGCTGACCAATAATACCTCTGGCGGCAGTAAAAACTGGCTAGAAACACACCTGCATAAAAATATTGATGATGCTGCTGCGATGATGCGCAAGCACAACCCAGATGTACAAATATTAGCAACACATTTGAGCGAAGATGCTGTAGATTTTAGAGAAATCGATTACACAAAACCCACAGCTATAATCGTTGGTCAAGAAAAAACGGGAATTTCTGAGCGCGCGCTAAAACACGCCGATCAAAACATTATTATTCCTATGCAAGGCATGGTGCAGTCACTTAATGTATCAGTAGCTGCTGCGCTTATTTTATTTGAAGCACAACAGCAACGAGAAAAAGCAGGGCTATATAAGCGCGATATGCTAAGTGAAGAGATTAAACACCCTATGTATTTTGAAGGGTATCACCCAGTTATTGCTAAACAATGTAGATTAAAAAACCTACCTTACCCACCACTCGATGAAGAAGGTGAAATAGTCGCTAACGAGCAGTTTTGGCAAGCTTTAAAACATGCTTGATGCTTAGCAAACCTGTGAGTACACTTAACTCATTCACAAATAAACAGATTTGAGCCTACATTGTCTAAACCTAGCTTAAGCCAATACCCTATAACAGAACTTAAAGGGGTAGGCCCAAAAATGGCCGAACGCCTACAAAAGCTAGGTATAGCTACCGTGCAAGATATGCTCTTTCATTTGCCTTTACGCTATGAAGATCGTACCCGTATTTATGCTATTAACGATGTTACTTTGCACAGCCACTGCACTGTTGAGGCAACAATAGAAACAAGCCAAGTGACCTTTGGTAAACGGCGTATGTTAGTGGTGCAAATAAACGATGGTACAGGTAGGCTTACTTTACGGTTTTTTAATTTTACAGCAGCGCAAAAAAACGCATTTAGCAGTGGCAAAATAATCCGTTGCTTTGGTGAGGTAAGACGCGGGCGCGTTGGTTTTGAAATGAGCCACCCAGAATACAGCATTAGCGATACCCCAAACGAGCAACCAACCGCCGCAACACTAACCCCCGTGTATTCAACCACCGAAGGCTTAAAACAATTATCAATTAGAGCGTTAAGTGAACAAGCCATCAATTTATTACATAAGTATTCTGTTGAAGAGCTTATCCCTGAAAAATGGCAACCCTCACATATGCAATTAAGTGACGCTTTATTACTACTTCATCGCCCTGCGAATGATGTTGACATTATTTCGCTTGAACAAGGCATGCATCCGGCACAACAACGCTTAGTATTTGAAGAGCTACTTGCCCAAAACTTAAGCTTATTAAAAGTACGCGAGCAAGGGCAGCAAGTAAGTGCAGTTTCCCTAAGCCCTACAAATACATTAGAGAGCCAATTTTTAGCGCAACTCCCTTTTGCGCCGACTAATGCACAAAATAGAGTTGTAGCCGAAATAAAAGGGGATTTACAGCATGCCTACCCCATGATGCGATTAGTACAAGGTGATGTAGGCTCAGGTAAAACACTGGTTGCAGCTTTAAGTGCATTAACAGCAATAGCGCAAGGTTTTCAAGTTGCCCTAATGGCACCTACAGAAATCCTTTCTGAACAACACGGAATAAATTTCAAGCAATGGTTTGAAAGTCTTGGGATTAACGTTGCCTGGCTAGGCGGTAAAACTAAAGGAAAAGAGCGTACTAATACACTTGAAAAAATCGCCTCAGGGGAAGCGCAAATGATAGTAGGAACGCACGCCCTATTTCAAGACGAGGTAAAATTTAATAACTTAGTATTGATTATCATAGATGAGCAACATCGCTTTGGTGTTCATCAGCGCCTCTCACTGCGTGAAAAAGGCAAATTTGGTAATTGTTACCCTCATCAGTTAGTCATGACCGCAACCCCCATTCCGCGTACATTAGCTATGACGGCCTATGCCGATTTAGAAACCTCAGTGATAGATGAGTTACCACCTGGGCGCACACCTATAACCACTGTTGCCATTCCTGATACACGCCGAGACGATATAATAAACCGTGTTAAGCTTGCCTGTAACGAACAAGGCAGACAGGTTTATTGGGTATGTACCCTCATTGACGAATCAGAAGCCCTACAATGCCAAGCAGCTGAAGACAGCGCATTACAATTAAAAGAGGCGTTGCCAGAGCTTAATGTAGGGCTCGTTCATGGCCGTATGAAAGCCGCTGAAAAACAAGCGATCATGAGCGACTTTAAAGCAGGCAATATTCATGTACTTGTTGCAACAACAGTAATAGAAGTAGGTGTAGACGTACCCAATGCCAGTTTAATTATCATAGAAAATCCTGAACGCTTAGGATTAGCACAATTACATCAATTACGCGGGCGCGTAGGACGAGGAGCAACCGCTTCGCATTGCGTACTGTTATATCATGCCCCTCTTTCTCACACCGCTCAAAAACGTTTAGGTGTATTAAGAGACAGTAACGATGGCTTTGTCATCGCAGAGCGAGATTTAGAAATACGTGGGCCAGGTGAAGTGCTCGGCACTAAACAAACTGGCTTAGCAGAATTTAAAATAGCGGATCTTACTCGAGATAAACACACGCTAAATCAAGTCAGGCCCATTGCGCAGCAAATGCTAAAGCAAAACCCCGACCTTATAGACCCTTTAATTCATCGCTGGCTAGGTAATAAATCTAACTACGCACAAGCATAATTACGCTAAAGTACTCGTAAAGCTCACTGCTGAAACGCTATATTTACCATACAAAGATGTGCGGCGAGCCTTATCCGCGGGTTTCGTGATACTCAACCCACGCTACGGAGGTGGTGATATTACGTAAAGACATGTATTTCACTTTTCAACGGACGTAAAAAAGCCCGGCTCTTTGGAGTCGGGCTTTCTTGTATTTGGAGCCTGGCAATGTCGTAGTGCCCACAGCGGTAGAGAGTCACATAGCAAATCCACATTATCATTGCGTCGGGAGTCGCTACGCTCGCCCGACCTACATTCTAGAAGTAGATGAGTGTGCATTAATTGTCCGCACTTCACTTTTCTACGGACGTAAAAAAGCCG